>JARYMB010000001.1 GCA_029907345.1 Methanolinea sp. | reverse complement strand
GGAAAATACAAGGATGCCATCGACATCCTGATGAAGTACCGGACCGTTGACGCTATCGTCTGCACGGCAATTGCATTCTGTTACTACGAGCTGTCCGCCCTCGAACTGCCCCCTGACCAGAGACCGGACAAGAGCACCACGAGCAGCATGGCTCTTTCCGCCCGGGAGCAGATGATCGAGCTTGCACGGCTTCAGCCACCGGTCAACAGGCTGCGGTTCCCCCAGGTTATCCAGGAACTGCGTGTGAACAAGATCTTCTGGTTCATGATAAAACTTGCAATAGACTGGTTCCCGGACCAGCCCGTTTATTTAAAGATCGGGCTCGAGAAGGCAAAAAAGGATCAGAACAGGGATATGAGGGGAGAACTCCTCAAGATAGCGGCAGAGCGGTATTACAGCGACATGTTCTTCCTGCGCGACCTTTACCATTTCAAGCTGGAAGCAAGGGATGCCGGTGGGGCGACAGCGGTGGTAAGGCAGATGATGCAGCAGCACCCGGACGAACTCGAACCCCTCTATTACGGGCTGCAGCTCGCGATCATGTCCTCGCAGGATTCTGCCTACCAGAAGTTCCGGAGCACTGCCATCGCGAAAAAGATGCCCGCCCATATCATCCTCCTGCTCGACCTCGCATTTTTCCTCATCAGCGGGAGGAAGACGGATGCAGAAGTGATGTACGAGGACATGGAGAAAAAACTCCCGGCCCTTGGTTATTACCTCGAGGTTCTCAATTACCTCATGCAGGATATCTTCTCCGAGGACGAAAAACGGTCAAAACTGGCAAGAAAGACATTCATGGACTCGATCGACCAGTACTGTCTGAAACTCATAAAGATGAAGGAAGACTAAAACCCCCCTTTTTGGAAAAAAATCAATCCGGGGTGTTCAAACCTAATTTTAGACGCATCAGAGGAAAATACCATGGGGCCATCCCGCATCTGACCCCGCGTTCGTTGCAACCCTGATCTCAAGGTCTGAATAAAAGAGCCCGGCAGCTTCCCTGGCACATGCAAGTGCCTTTTCCGGGGTGTTGTTCACCTCGCTTAGATGCGCAAGCAGGACGGAGTGCACCTGCGTGCAGAGCCTGTTGATGCACTCTGCGGCGGCATTGTTCGAGAGATGGCCTCTGCGTGACCTTATCCGCCGCTTGAGGGACTCGGGATAGGGTCCTTCCTTGAGCATATGGGGACAGTGGTTACTCTCGAGGACGAGACCGTCGCAGCGGGAGAGGTACCCGATCATGTGATCGGTGACCATTCCGGTGTCAGTGCAGCACCCGAGAGTCTGGTCTCCATTCCGGATGGTAAAGCCGCAGGGTTCCCGTGCGTCGTGGGATACTGCAAAGGCCCTGACGGAAAATTCCCCGACGCGGAACTCCTCGTCACAGTCAATTCTTATCGCCCTGACAGGCTTTCTGTGCATGCCTCCCGAATCGAGGAGATCGACGAGGGTCCCGCCGGTCGCATACACCGGGATGGAAAGGTGGCGGGCAAGGGGCATGACGGCAGCGATATGGTCGATGTGTTCGTGGGTGACGAGTATGGCAGCGAGGCTTTCGGTGGTCTTCCCTGCAGCATAGAGGCGTGAGAGAATTTCCCGGCGGGTAAGACCTGCATCGACGAGGAGAGAAGACGAATCTCCTTCGATAAACAGGCAGTTCCCCTTACTCCCGCTCGCAAGAGAGATGCACCTCATTGCATCAGTATTGTGCATTGACCTTAAAAGGCATGGTGATGAGGGTCTGGCATGTTGCAAAAGAACGGAACCGGACAGGATCCCGCTGTTTCAACCGGCCTTTTCGACCGGCACCACATGGACGGCATTTGCCTTGAAGGAAACGGAGACGGGCATGCCCGGAGAAAGGCCGAGTTCCTCGCAGGATTGCCGGGTGATGACCGCGGTGAGGCGCACCCCCGCATCCACGGTGATCCTCGTGTTGGGACCCTGGGGGATGAGGCGGAGGATGGTCGCAGGGAGCACGTTTCGCGGGCTGCTGTGGGCTGTTATTGCACCTGTCCCGATAAAGAGGTCTTCGGGGCGTACAAAGAGAGTGACTCTGGTCCCGGGATCCAGGGAACAGGGGGCGTGCAGGATCACTCCCGAGACGTCGATAAAAGCAAGACCCCCTTCATTGGCGACGATTTCACCTGCAAGGATATTGTCGATTCCCACCATCCGGGCGACTTCCCGGGAACCGGGCTGGTAAAAGATCTGGAAGGGGTTTCCAAGCTGGCATATTTTCCGGTCGAGAACCACCGCGATTCGGGAGGCGAGCCTCTGCGCCTGGGCCATGTCATGGGTCGAGAGGACGATGGTGATTCCGCTCTCTTCGTTCAGCGAGAGGATGAGGTTCTCAATTTTTTCGGTTGCGACCGGATCGAGATTTGCGGTCGGTTCATCAAGGAGGAGGAGCCGTGGCCCTGGTGCAAGTGCCCGTGCGATTGCAACACGCTGGAGTTCACCCCCGGAGAGGGTACTTGTCTTTCTCCCTTCGTAACCGGAAAGACCCACGAGGTCAAGGACTTCCGACACCCTGCGGGAGATATCGTCCGGAGGAAACTTCCTGAATTTCAGGCCCAGGGCAACATTTTCAGCAACGCTTCCCCGCAGGGCTGCAGGTTTCTGGAAGACCATGCCCATCTGTCGCCGGAGTGCCACACGACGGGTCTCAGAGATGCGCGTGTCCGTACCCATGACAGCCACCGTCCCCGCGCCGGGGTCTTCAAGCATGGCAATGATCCGGAGAATGGTCGTCTTTCCCGTTCCGCTCGGGCCCACCAAGGTAAATATTTCGCCCTCCCTGACCTCGAAGGAAATATCGCACAGGACCTCCTTTTCACCGTAACTCCTGGAGACATGGTCAAACCGGATCATGCTACCGCTCCTGGACGAGGAAGAGTGCAACAGTCACAACCATTGCAATTCCAAGGAGGATTATTCCCAGTGCAATCGATAATGCAATGTTTCCCATGGATGTCTCAAGGGCGATTGCAGTCGTAAGAACCCGGGTATACCCGCGGATGTTCCCCCCGATGATCATGGCGGCCCCCACTTCCGAGATGGCCCTCCCGAAACCGAGGATGATGCCGCCGATGATTGCGAACCGGGCTTCCTTTATGATGGTCAGGATTGCCTGCGTCTGGGTGGCTCCCAGTGCCACGATCTCGTCGGATATGGTCTTTTTCACACCCGAAAGTGCGACAAGTGTCATGCCAGCCAGAACGGGGATGATAAGGACCGCCTGGCCGATGACCATTCCCGTCGGGGTGAAGAGGAGCCCGAGAAAACCCAGCGGTCCGGCGCGGGAAAGGAGAAGGAAGACAAAAAGGCCGGCCACGACCGTTGGGAGAGCATAGAGCGTCTGAATGATCGTGATGAGACCGCGTTTTCCCCCGAATTCCCTGAAATGGATCAGCCCGCCGAGAGGGATTGCAACGAGGGAGGCAACTGCGGTGGCTGCAAGCGAGATGAGGAGGGAACGGGCCGTGATCTCGATCACTTCGGGGTCAAGGCTGATGATCAGCTGGAATGCCTGGACAAAGCCGTCGATGATCTCGTTCATGCCCCTCCTGCGAAGAGACTCCTACCTGGAGGATAATGAAGGGAAGGAGGATGAAGGCGTCGTTTCGGATGCGGGCGTTGTGCAGTCGCACTCAAAACGCATGCATCCTCCGTTCATTGGGATAAAGAGGCCCTTTCCGTACTTTTCTTTCCCATATTCGCCTATCTTTGCCTGTATCCCGGGTGATATGAGGAAGTTGACAAAATTGTTTGCCATTGTTATCTTTTCAACGGGCTGGTTTTTTGCATACACCGTGATAACACTGTAGACATTGAGCAGGAGATCCCCTTCTTCGATGATGGGGACGAGGTTGAGTTTCCCCCTGTAAGCGAGGTACGTTCCCTCGTCTGTCAGGGTGTATGCACCTTTCTCGGAGGCAAGCTGGAGGGTCTCTCCCATACCTTTCCCTGCCTCGATGTACCATGCCCCTGATCTCTGGACTTCTGACGTATAATTGTATCCGGATGCCTTCCAGATGTTTTTCTCTGCCGAATGCGTCCCGGAGTTGTCACCGCGCGAGACAAAGAAAATTCCGGGGTTCCCGGCTTTTCCTTTACCCAGGATCGTCCTGAACGCCTCTTGCGGAGCCATTCCCCGTATTCCTGCCGGGTCACCTGCCGGGCCCACAACGATGAAGTAATTGTAGGCAAAACAACGGCGGTTTATCCCGTATCCACCGTCCATGAAGGCTTTTTCCTGATCAGGGGAATGAACTGCGAGGATATCACAGTCGCCCCTCTTTGCGATTTCCAGGGCCTTTCCCGTTCCCTGGGATGTGATCAGGAGGTCGACACCGTATTTTTCCTCGAACAGCGGTTCCAGGTAGTCGAGGAGGCCGGTATCGTAGAGACTTGTAGTGGTAGCGAGGATAAGTTTCTGCCCGTTATGAGGAGGGAGAGAAGGACTCTGTGTTGTCGGGGGTATCTGTGCTCCACCCTGTCCCGGGTTCGTTGTCGTGCATCCGGAGATGAGAATTGCACCGAGAACAAGGGTTACGAGAAACATGACCATGCCACGGTGCCCCGGAGAGAGAAAATGCATGTTCATGGCTTTAGATGGGATAATGGAGAAAATAAGTATTTCTATTTTACATTCGTGAATATTCAATAACATTCCATTAACAATTTTTGTTATTGGCAGTTTTACCGGGTGGAACCTTTAAAAACCACAGGGTCAAAGTGTTCTGCCATGTTAGGGGAAATACCCCTGGAGGAGTGGATCGCGAACCGTTCTGCAGGGCTGAGCTCTGTTAAGCCCGCCGTGGAAGAGATCATCGCACGGGTCAGGGAGGGGGGCGATGCAGCACTCCGGGAACTCACGCAGAAGTTCGATGGTGTTTTCCGGAAGAATGTCAGGGTCACCCGTGATGAGATCGAAAATGCCTACTCCTGCGTTGACGACAGACTCATTGAAAGCCTCGAGGATGCCCGATCGAGGATCACAAGGTTCCACGAGATGCAGAGACAGAGGAATCTCTGGCTCGAGGAGATCGAACCGGGCGTCTTCCTCGGGATGCGGACGGTCCCGCTCGACCGTATCGGTGCATACGTGCCTGGGGGGCGGGCTGCGTATGCGTCGACGGCTCTTATGACAGTCATCCCGGCGCGTGTCGCTGGTGTTGGGTCGGTCTGCTGCTGCAGCCCCCCGCCCATCGCCCCATTGAGCCTCGTTGCAATGGATATTGCAGGGGCAGACGAGGTGTTTGCAGTCGGCGGGGCACAGGCGGTTGCTGCAATGGCCCTTGGGACGGAATCGATACGACCCGTCCAAAAGATAGTCGGGCCGGGAAACGTCTATGTCACGACGGCCAAGATGGTTTTGCGCGATGTCGTGGAGATTGATTTTCCTGCAGGTCCGTCCGAAATCGTCATCCTTGCTGACGGATCTGCAAGGCCGGATTTCATTGCAGCAGATATCATAGCCCAGGCCGAACACGATCCGAAAGCCGCGTGCTACCTCGTTGCACTGGACCCTTCGCTACCCGGAAAAGTCACACGCGAGATCGGGTTGCAGGTGGGGGAGTCCCCACGGAAAGAGATTCTCAGAAAAGCACTTGAAAATACAGGGTATACCCTTGCAGCCTCGCTTGAGGAGGCGATAACCCTCATCAACAAGGCAGCGCCGGAGCACCTGTCCCTCCAGGTGAGCGATCCCCTCCACGTCCTCATGAAGGCACGGTATGCCGGTTCAGTCTTCGTGGGTTCCTACTCGGCTGTTGCCTGCGGTGACTATGGGTCCGGGACTAACCACGTCCTCCCGACGGCAGGTTATGCCAGCACGCATTCCGGCCTCGACGTGATGCACTTCTGCACGCGTTCCACGATCCAGATGGTAGACCGGGAAGGTCTCGGGAGGATTGCCGATATGGTGGAGAGGCTTGCATATGCCGAGGGACTGGAGGGCCACGCACGGTCTGTCCGCATCAGGAGATCCGGGGAAAGGAAAAACTGAATTTTTAATCCGGAGCCCTTCATTCCGGAGGGATTCTTTTTACCCTCTTCGTCATTTGAAGTGGATGAGTGAGTCCTCTCACCATTTTGGATGGGGTAAGTGGCATGTGTGCATGACATCCTTTTTTGGATTATAATGGGTTTCTCGAAAAGATGAAATGGTGATTTTCTCTGCAAAACCATCATGAAACCGCCGCCGGGGGCACCTTCAGGGAGCGGCGGGACCATCCTCACGGGGGAGCGTGGGAGTGGGGCAGACACCGCATTCGTTTCTCACTACCCACTCAGGTTACGAAGAGCCGCTTTGAAAAATCATTTTACGGGCCGACCCTTTCTCTCCGGTATACGCAGAGGAATGCGATTATCAGGAAGAACGGGAAAAGGACTTCGGGACCAAAACCGGGGAGTGAGCGGGGGGGAGGTCTCCTGAATGTTATCTCGGTTGAAGAGACCGAGATGCTGTCCGTATCAGTCAGGCGGGCAAGGTTGAGGGGGACGTTCACGGCGTAAATCCTGTATTTTCCGGGAACGAGGTTTCCGACGATGAACGAGGTGTCCCATTCGTAGGCAAACGTTCCGTCCGGGTTGACATAGGCTGACGTAAAATAGCCTGTCCCTGCCCTGAGGTGCATGTTTTCAAGCGTGACTCCCGCCCTGTCGAGCCCCGGCCCTGTGACGAAGAGAAAGACGGCTATCAGGTTCTTTCCATCGGTCGTCCCGTTGATATGCACCCGGTCCCCGATATACGCATCGTGGGGAGTGGCATCGATCGAGATGGCGCCGGCTGCAGCTCCTGTCGCCACGAGCAAAAATACGAGGAGGGGAAGAACTGTCCGAAGCCCCATATATCCAGGATCGTATTGGTCAGGAATTCCCATGAGTATTCTGGTGGGGGCAGGAGGGAGGCCGACGGGTCAGAACTCGACTACCATGACGGCCTCCTCTTCATCCTTTAATTCTCCCCTGAGATGTTCCGCGTCGAAGTGGTACTGTTCCCAGGGATCGTAGTCGTCGTAGAGCTCGCACTTGTCGAGGACATCGATGAATTCCTTGAGGAAGATCCTCGGGATGACATCCACCCTGCCCCCGAATTTCTTCGTTACGCGGGATATCATGGCGCGGATAAACCGGTGCGAGACCCTGCTTCGATCCACATCCGCGTAGGCCTCACGGTATATCTCGATCACTTTCAGGGCGACCTGCTCGAGTTTCCTGGCATCGAACCTCGCGAGTGCAATCTGTGGCTGGCGCGGGTTTTTGAACCCTTCCTCAGGCTGCACAACGCTGATCCGGTCATAGAGCGGCGGGAGGGTCCGAATCCCCCGGGGACCGTCGAAGAACGCAGGTGTCCCGGTGAAGAGGAAGTAGGAATGCGAGAGGTCTCCCCTGTCGAGGGATTCGACGATCATCTGGAGGGTATGATAGCTCTTCTCCCGCTGGTTGCGGGGAAGTGACTGGGTCGTCTCGACCTCGTCAACGGCGACAGCAAGACCCCTGTACCCTGCGCTCACGATGATCCGGACCAGCCCGCGGAGGAATATGAAGGCCGATGCCTCGTCGATATCACCCCGTATCCCTGCCTTCTGCTTGAAGTCCCGGCCAACGTTGGACTCTGCGCAGATCCACCCGATGGCAGACTGGGCCGTCTGGAAATCACCCGCATTGCTTGACCGGTAATATGTCCGGAGTGCGGCTGCAAGGGAGCTGTTCAGTTCCGATATTCCCGCAAGAGCGCTCTCTATCTCGGCGAGGGTGGCCTTTTCGAGGACGTCCTCGGGGAGGGTCTGGTCGCTCACTTTGAGGATCCGTTCCTCGATTCCAAAGAGCCAGGTGTCGATGATTGATTTCGGGGCATGTTCTTCCTCACGGGTCCGGAGTGTCGCACAGATCTGGCGGTACAGTTCCTTTTGCTTGTGCAGTGGTGCGGATGGAGAGACAACAACGTGGGCGGTTACAAAACCCTTCTCCCTCGCGATCTCGAGGGCACGTGCCACGAGGAACGTCTTCCCGCTGCCATAATCGCCGCGGATGAACTTGATGTCCCCTCCTCCCTGCGCGACGTAGTCCAGCTGTGCCCTGATGACACCCTCTTCCATCTCCAGTCCGACTGCAATCCGCTCAAGTCCGCTCGCCGGTACCGTCCCCCTCCGCAGGGCATTGATGATGTTCTGGCTCTCCAGTTTACGCGGTCCCGGGATATCAGGTGTTCCGGTAGGCATAGATCTCTCCATCTTTTCCCACCCCCTTTTTTTCTATCACTACCAGGCCTTTACTTGACGCTTTCTGCATGATACGGTTGATTATCCCTGCCACCCGCCGCGAACCGAGCAGGGTCCTGAGCTCCATCTCGGTTGCCTGGTGGCGGGTCCTTAACAATTCAAGGACTTTTCTCTCGTTCTCATCCAAATCCAGATCAAGGAGCGATGTATCATGTGGTTCCGGCAGACCAGGTCCGCCCCTCTCCGGGCGAAAAAGAACGGGAATTTCCGAAAGTGACATTTTCTTGCATTTCTCGAGGAGAGCGAGGAAATCCCCGGCCCTGATACTTCCTGCATCCTGGGGGATTACGTCCAGTCCTGCAAGGCATGACCGCTTGCAGGACAGAGAGTCCCCTTTTTCGAGGGAGACGGCTCCCCACAGGAGGTATACCGCCGCAAGGATTTCCATTCCCCTGGACGGGAGGATCTCCGAGACCTCTTCGAGCCTGGCCTTCAGCCTCTCGAGCAGCCTGGGCATCCGGAAAAGAGCCTCCTTATCCTGGAGGAAGGAATCTGCGACACGGAGCAGGTCCTGGACTTTCCGGGCAGACCCGACCACGTAGATCATGACCTTCTCGCACTCCCGCATATCCCCGTTCCGGTAACAGAACCAGGCATACGGAGGGCCTCCCTGCATCGAATCACTCCTGTATGCCCGGTAATACCACGAACGTGCCTCCCCCCGGTCTCCTGCATCCTCGTAGAAGCGGGCAACGGCAAGAAGGGAGAAAGGGTCGGTCCGGGCGGACAGGGATGCAAGGAGGATGGATTCTGCCTCCCGGAAAGGGTAGTGGGTCTGTAAAAAAGTCCTGAACCGGGAAAGGAGTTCCTGGATGAAAGCCGGGTCGGCCATAGAGTCGAGTTCGCGGTCAAGGAGATCGCGATAACGCTCTGCCGCATCCTCCTTTCTCTGCAGAAGGCTCAGGAGTTCGCATTCCAGGAGAAAGTATTTCCCTTCCGTCCTCTCCCCGGAAAGGAGAGGGGAGAGTCCGGCGAGTGCCTGGCTGAAGTTACCCTCTTCTTTCTGGAAGAGGACATAGCCATACCGTATCTCGCGGTCTCCTGTTAATTCCATGAGACGGGGGTATTCCTCCCTTGCTCTCTGCCGGTCGACACGGGAGAGGGCCTCCAGGTACCTGCGTGCGAAGAGCGGGTTTTTTGTCTTCCCGAATAACTGCATGGCGGATTCTGCAACCTGTCCGAACCTGCCGCAGGCAGAAAGGATCGCAATGTAGTCCTCGTCTGCATCCAGCCGTCCGCCCGGGACATGCTCCCATACCTCGAGCGCCTCCGATGGACGGCCGGACAAAAGGAGTGCCCGGGCAAGGAGCCGCGCATCGTCTGCCCTGCGGGAATGCGAATAGAGGTGGGAAAAAACAGGTACCGCTTTTTTCGGATCCCCCGATTTCAGGACAAATGACGCAAAACTCCGCAAAGCTTCGAGGTTTCCGGGATCGAGCGCAACGGCCCGGGCATACTCGGCAAGTGCACCGTCGTCGCCCTTCAGTTCAAGGATGCGGCCCAGGTAGCTGTGCACGTGCGATGTCCCCGGGAGGGAATGGGAAAGGTCGCGGAAGAACGCCTCTGCCTCCTCGAGCCTGCCCATGTGAAAGAGGTTTGCCGCGCACAGAACGGAGATCGAAGGGTCATTATCAAGCTGCCTGAGTTCCCTGCACAGGGCATACGACTGTTCATACTCTCCTCTCTCGAAAAGGGTAAAGGCAGCCTTTTTTTGGTCTTCAGGAGCAGACGAGATCAAGGATGTATCACCCTCCCAGCCTGAGGCGGATAAGGTTCGCGAGCATCCTGATCCCGTCCGATCTCCTGACGTTGGAACTGCTCGTATCGCGCCACACTATGGGATGTTCCCTGATGCGAAACCCCCTGGTTTTCAGGCGCCAGAGGAGTTCCACATCGAATTCGAAGCCCGATGAGGTCATTTCCCTGATAACTGCGTCAATTGCTGATTTTTTAAATACTTTTGCACCGCACTGCGTATCCCTGAAGGGCAGACCGAAAAGGAGCCTCACAATACAGTTGAAGATGCGGCTCTCGATCCTGCGCGAAAGCCCCTGGGGTTTCTCGAGGACTGCTCCCCTCACCCAGCGTGACCCTATCACGCCGTCTGCGCCATCGATGAGGGAGAAAAGGTCCCGCATCTGTGAAAAGGACGTCGAGGCGTCAGCGTCCATGTAACCCACGAGGGGTGCCGAAGCCAGGGTCACCCCCTCCCTGATGGCGCCGCCCTTTCCCATCCGCCCGGACCGGTACAGGCACCGGACGGTCATTTCCGGATGTGCCCCTGCAAAATCGAGGACGAGTCGTGGGGTCTCATCGTTTCCCTCGCAGACAAATATGAATTCACCCTCTGCTCCCGCTATCTGCAAAAGAAGCCGGGGAATCCTTTCTGCTTCGTTGTATGCGGGAATGACCAGCGTGAATGGAGGTGACGGAGGACGCGTCGTCTTCCCGCTCAAGTCCGGCATCTCCATACCCGGGGAACTGTGCCCGGACTTCCCTTCCGGTCAGGGTTTTTGCTGATCTTCATGCATGCCCGGCAAGGTGTTCTTTCAGGCCCGAGTCCGGCCGGTAACGTTCTGCAATCGCGACTGCGTATTCCCGGAGACGCCGGTGGTCCTCGATGCACGTCCGGGGCGGGGGGGATTTGCGCAGAATCGAGGAGGTATTTTCCGTTATCTGGATGAGCTCGGTTGCAATCACGGCCTGCAGCCAGATGAGGTCTGCAAGCATCTCCTTCTCTTCCTTATCCATGCAGGAAAGGTTGGTGCCATGACTGAATAATCATGGCGGGAGTATTCGCACCAGATCACCAAGTATCTTGGCAGGGGGTGCAGATAGTGTGGAGCATGAGCTACCTCGAACGGGTAAGAAGGGAAGGGAGGGCTGCAAATCCATTCTTCGCTCTCATGGGTATCGACGTGGAAGAAGTCGGATCAGGAAGCGCAGTGCTCCGCATGCCGGTCCGGCCTGACATGATGAACGGTGAGGGCTGGCTCCAGGGCGGGATTTTTTGCGCGCTTGCGGATGAAGCAATGGTCCTTGCCATATACCCGATGCTCTCTCCCGGCGACACGATTGCCACCATCACGGAGACGACAACGTTCCTTGGAGGCACACGGGAGGGCGTCCTCTTTGGCCTGGGCAGGGTGGTCAGGAAAGGCAGCAGGGTCGTTTTTGCCGAGGGAGAGGTCAGGAGCATGAGCCCCGAAGGTCCGGTCCTCTCGCGCAGCATCGCGACATTCATCATAAACCGGGCACGTAAGCAGTGAAACGGCCGGGTAACGAAACGGACTCCTGCCGTGACGGAAACAGGGACTGTATCCGGGAACCGTCCGGCCGTTTTCCAAACGGTGAATCATGGTCCCGGGGGATATCCTCCCCCGTCCGGCTATTGTGGATGGCTTCTTTCCTCCTCCCGGATTGGAGAGCGCATACTACTTTTTCTTCCCGGGAAGTGATACTATACTGACAGGCGGGGACTCCCTGAAGGAAGGGGGGTTTCAAACCGGATCAGCGCAGTGCAAAGCAGCGGAACCGCAGGAAACCGGCATGATTCTTCGTCCCTTGAGGGAAAACCCGCAGAAAAGGCCGGGAGAGGGGACCGATGAAATTTATATTTATCACGGGGGGGGTCATGAGTGGTCTTGGAAAGGGGATCACTGCCGCATCTGTCGGACGGATTCTCAAGAACAGGGGATATGCGGTTACAGCGGTCAAGATTGACCCGTACCTGAACATCGATGCCGGGACGATGAACCCCGGTCAGCATGGGGAGGTATTTGTCCTTTCGGACGGGAGCGAAGTCGATCTCGACCTGGGCAACTACGAGCGCTTTCTCGACATCGATCTTACTTCCGCCCACAACATCACCACGGGAAAGGTATACCGGAGTGTCATCGAGAAGGAAAGGCGTGGAGATTTCCTGGGAGAGACTGTCCAGATCATCCCGCACATCACTGACGAGATAAAGTCCTGCATCAGGACAGCCGCGACAAGGCAGATACCCGGACAGCCTCCTGCGGAGATATGCCTCGTGGAAATCGGGGGGACGGTGGGAGATATCGAGAGCATGCCGTTCCTCGAGGCAGTGAGGCAGATGCGGGGAGAACTGCCGCCCCAGGACACTGTCATCATCCACGTGACTCTCATCCCGGAGGACACCATGGGCGATCTGAAGACCAAACCGACGCAGCACTCGGTCAAGGCCCTTCGCGAGCTCGGGCTCCATGCCGACATCATCGTGGGCAGGAGTGAGCGGCCCATCGGAACGCACACGAAGCGAAAGATTTCGGCATTTTGCGACCTCCCCATCAATTGTGTCATCAGTGCGGCAACCGTCCCTGACATCTACCAGGTCCCGATGGAGCTTGAAAAAGAGGGACTTGCCGATGCCCTCACAGAGCACCTTGGCCTCGGGAAGAGGCCGGCGGACACGGAATGGTACCGCATCGTGAGCAGGGAATACACCCACAGGGTGAGCGTTGCGATAGTGAGCAAGTATGGCATAGAGGATGTCTACCTGAGCATCAAGGAGGCATTGAAACACGCAGGACGGTCCCTCTCGACCGAGGTCGTCATCACGTGGCTGGACGCGGAGAGGTACGAGCAAAGGCAGCTCTCTGACTTCGATGGGATTCTCGTGCCCGGTGGATTTGGGAAACGGGGGATCGAAGGGAAGATAGGAGCAATATCGTGGGCAAGGATGAACAGGACACCGTTCCTCGGCCTGTGCCTCGGCTTCCAGATGGCGGTTGTGGAATATGCCCGCACCGTGCTCGGGTGGGAAGATGCGACGAGCGCAGAGATTGGCGAGGGCAGGCACGTGATAGCGATACTGCCCGAACAGCAGGAGGTGACGGGGCTTGGAGGGACAATGCGCCTGGGAGATGCGCTGATAACGCTGAAAAGCGGTACGCTCGCAGAAAGGATCTATGGGAAACGGGAGATAACGGAGAGGCACCGTCATCGGTACGAGGTCAACCCCCGCTTCATTCCAGACCTCGAGAAGGCAGGTCTTGTCTTTTCGGGGTTCAGCGGGAACCGCATGGAAGTCCTGGAGCTGCCTGACCATCCCTTCTTCCTTGCGACCCAGTTCCATCCCGAGTTCAGGTCGCGACCCACCCGGCCATCGCCCCCGTTCCTGGGCTTTGTCCGTGCATGTGCGGCAAAAAACGGAAAACCAGCGGTTGGAGAGGTGAAGAAGTGATGGACCCCGTGAAATTCATCGACCAGGCAGTGGAGGAGATAAGGAGGGAGGCAAAAGACCGCAGGGTGGTCATGGCCCTTTCCGGCGGTGTCGACAGTTCCGTCTGTGCCGCCCTTGCAGCCCGTGCAATCGGGGACCGGCTCGAACCGATTTACGTCGACACGGGGCTGATGAGGAAGGGGGAGACAGAACGCATCGTGCAGGTCTTCGGGAACCTGCGGCTCCACGTCGTCCCTGCAGCCGACGAGTTCTTTGCAGCCCTCAAAGGGGTGGTGGACCCCGAGGAGAAACGAAAAATAATCGGCGAACGGTTCATCCGCATCTTCGAGAGGGAAGCACGGAGAACAGGTGCAAGCGCTCTCCTCCAGGGAACGATTTACCCGGACAGGATCGAGAGCGAGGGCGGCATAAAGAGCCATCACAACGTCGGGGGAATGCCCCTCGAGATTGCGTTTGACAAGGTTATCGAACCTCTCCGGGACCTGTACAAGGATGAGGTCAGGGAGATTGCCGGAGCCCTTGGCCTCCCGCCGGAGATCCAGCACCGCATGCCGTTCCCGGGACCCGGCCTTGCGGTCAGGGTGATCGGCGAGGTCACGAGGGAACGGATAGAGGTGGTTCGGGAGGCAAACTGGATCGTCGAGAGCGAGATTGTCGACCAGTTCAAGCCCTGGCAGTGCTTTGCTGCTCTTGTCGGTCTCGGGACGGGAGTAAAGGGCGATAACAGGGTCCATGGGTGGATCGTTGCAGTGAGAGCAGTGAACTCGCGGGACGGTATGACCGCCGACCCGATCAGGCTCCCCTGGGAGGTACTCGAGAGGGTGGCACAGCGCATCACCTCTGAGATACCCGCTGTCGCACGGGTCGTGTACGATATCACCCCCAAGCCACCGGCCACAATCGAGTACGAATAGTAAAGAGATTCAAAGGTATAGAACAAGTGAAGGAAAAAGAACCTGATACAATGGAGAATCACGGAGATTTTCGGGAACTCGACGCCCGGTATTACATGCCGGCGTTTGGCAGGGAGATCATGATCGTCAGGGGACAGGGTTCCCGGGTCTGGGACTCCTCGGGTAGAGAATACATCGATTGCGTGGCAGGAATAGCAGTTTGCAGTACAGGTCACTGTCACCCCGGGGTGACAGGAGCGATCTGTGAACAGGCAAAAAAGCTCATTCACTGCTCGAACCTGTACTATGTACCCGGGCAGGCGGAACTTGCCGAGAAGCTCGTCCTCCTGACGGGAATGGCAAAGGCCTTCTTCTCGAACTCGGGGGCAGAAGCAAACGAAGGTGCAATAAAACTGGCCCGGCTCGCGACAGGGAGAAAGAAGTTCATTGCGTTCACGCACGGTTTTCACGGCAGAACGATGGGGTCTCTAGCTGTGACACACAAGCCCCCCATCCGCGAGCCTTTTCTCCCCCTCGAACCCCAGTGCACGTTCGTTGAGTATGGCAACCTCGATGCACTCCGGGCGGCAATGGGCAGTGACATCGCCGGCGTGTTCGTGGAACCCATCCAGGGGGAGGCAGGTGTTATCACCCCGCCGGATGGTTTCCTCGAGGGGATCCGTGACCTCTGCGACAGGCATGGGGCCCTGATGATCGTGGACGAAGTCCAGACCGGGATGGGACGAACGGGAAAATGGCTTGCAATCCAGCATACGGGTGTCCGTCCCGATATCGTGACTCTCGCCAAGGGAATAGCGAGCGGTTTTCCCATGGGGGCGCTTCTTGCCCGGGAGGGGCTCGAGTTCCACCGCGGAGAGCACGGGAGCACGTTTGCAGGCGGGCCCCTGGCATGTGCCGCGGCGCTGGCAACGATCAGGGTCATCGAGGAGGTCATGCCCTCAATCCCGGCAAAGGCGGAGCTCTTCAGGACAGGCCTTGCACGATTCAACCCGCGGGTGAGAGGACTGATGATCGGTATTTCAGTCGGTGACAAATGCGGGGATGTCCAGAAAGCCTGTGCAGAGAGGGGATTGCTCGTCAACTGTGCAGCCGACGGGAACCTCCGTATCGTCCCGCCCCTCGTCATCACGCCGGGAGAGATACAGACGGCCTGCAGGATCCTTGCCGAGGTACTGACTGCAAAGAATAAGCCCCTTGCAACCCTGTGATAACCCCTAAAATAATTCCCTGCAGTGAGTGGTTAAAAAGGAATTTTCGAAATGGGATGGGGGAGAACTGAAGGGCTCCCTTTTTTTCAGGCTTTCCTTGCGCTTTCGAACCGGGAACCGACTGTCTTCCAGTTTATGATATTCCAGATGTTTTCCAGGTATTTTGCCCGGTCGTTCCTGTAGTCAATGTAATAGGCGTGTTCCCATGCATCCACCACCAGCAGGAGGGGGAACGTGGGAAAGACGTTCACGTTGTGTTTTTCGATCTGCATGACAAGGAGCCGTCCCGTCTTTTTACAGTAAGAGAGCGCTCCCCATCCCGACCCTTCCACGCTGTTTGTGGCTGCGATGAACTCTTTTTTGAACCTTTCGAAAGATCCGAAGTCTTTTTCTATATGCTTTGCAAGTTCGCCGCCGGGACTGCCTCCCCCGCCCTTTCCGGCCGGGGCGAGGTTTTCCCAGTAGAGGACATGGAGAAGGAACCCTCCGATATGGAACGAGAGTTCCTTTGCCACTGCCTTCTGGTCAAGGTCACTGCCCTCTTTCCGCGACTTCTCCAGTTTCTCGAACACAGAATTTGCACCGTTGACGTACGCCTGGTGGTGCTTCGTGTGGTGGATACGCAGTTGCTCCTCCGAGATAGCCGGGGCAAGATCGCGGTAATCGTAGGGCAGTGCAGGAAGTGTATAGAGACGGTTCTGATCCATTTTTTCAACCCCTTACAAGGGATAGTTCTTCTGAATGGTAATATAAAGTCGTTCCCTTCCTGTCATACCAGTCCGCCGGGGGTCATCCGGATACGGGCCAACGTATGCTTACCGGGCGGTCACGGGACAGGAAAGAGGAAAAAACCGGAAACCCCTGCATTTTCTGCACTGCGCTTTTAAGCTGGAAGAGCTTATACTGGAAGGACAGAGGTGAAGGGCAAAATGACAGGAAAGCAGGGTTTTTGCTACGATTCACTGGTCCGGGACTGCTACCGGAGCGGCGGGTACGTGTATGCTGCCCGTCCCGGGGATGTCACGGGAAAAACTGGTGTCACCCGGATTGCCCGGCTCGCGAGCAACGAAAACCCCGATCCCCCTTCACCGCGTGCCATCGAGATGGGAAAGGCTGCACTCTCTGATGCAAACCGCTATCCCGGTGACCAGGTGAGCGGGCTCGTCCGCGCGTTGCAGAAGTACCACGGCCCCTACCATTTCGTCACCGGCGTGGGAATGGATGGTGTCATCGAGACCGTTATCAGGACCTTCGTGGGAGCGGGGGACAGGGTCGCGATAGCCACGCCGACGTTTTCATTCTATGGACTTGCGGCGATGGGCCAGGGAGCAGATGTCATCACGGTGCCTAGGGAGAGCGATTTCTCTGTCGATCCCACGCGTTTTATCCGCGATGCAGGGGACGCAAAAGTCTCGTTCCTCTGTTCTCCGAACAATCCCACCGGGACCGTGACCCCCGCGTCCGACGTCGCCGGGATACTGGAAGGGCTGTCCGGTCTCCTCTTCCTCGATAACGCCTACGTGGAGTTCTGCAACGAGGATTACCGTCCGCTCCTGAAAAAATACGAAAACCTCGTCATCGGACGGACGATGTCAAAGGCATTCTCCCTTGCAGGCCTCCGCGTGGGGTATGCTTTCGTTCCGGAATGGATGGTTCCGTGCTACACGCGGGCAATGACGCCTTTCTCCCTCAACTCGGTCTCTGCTTCTGCCGCAATCGGCGCACTGGAAGATCCCGACCACGTGACGAGGGCAAGGGATAGGGTGGCGAGGCTTCGTGCCCTCGTGTACCGGGAGTGCAGGTTCCCCGTCCACCCGTCCGGTGCAAACTTCGTTCTTGTCGATGTCGCGCCCCACAAAGGATGCGATGTTGCCGCCCGGCTCGCCGGACGGGGTGTCATCGTGCGGTCCTGCGAGAGTTTTCCCGGGCTTGGTGATCACTACATCCGTGTAAGCATAGGGGAAGAATGGGAGATGGAACGGTTCCTCGAAGAGATCAACTGCCTATGATGACGGGAATAACAGGGACACCGGGGACAGGGAAGTCTTCAGTAGGAAGGATCCTCTCTGCCCGTGGTCACCGCGTCACGGAGATTGCCGATACCGTCGCCGGATATGTCATTGAACGTGACGAGGCACGCGACACCCTTGTCATCGACGAGGAACGGTGGGCTGCGGAGTTCCCGCATGTCGAGGGGTTCGTTGTGGGTCACCTTTCCCATCTCCTTCCGTGTGATCGCTTCGTCGTCCTGCGGTGCGAACCGCCGGTCCTGAAGGAACGTCTCCGCACGAGGGGATACAAGGATGCCAAGATACGCGAGAACTGCGAGGCAGAGGCCCTCGATGTCGTTCTCGTCGAGACACTTGGGAACCATCCTGCCGACAGGGTCCTTGAGATCGATACGACTCACATGGATCCCGTGGCCTGTGCAGAAAGGATCGAACGGTTCGTAAAAGGGGAGATCCCGCCGTGCTCGGGATGCATTGACTGGTCAGGATACCTGGGAGAAGAGGTATGACACTTGAGTTTCTCCGTCCCCACATGTCCCGTATCATGGGCCCGTTCATCACCGTCTCGAGGAAGGCAGGGATCTCCCCCAATACCCTGACGGTCCTTGCCCTCTTGACTTCGGCATGTGCGGGAATCTTCTACTGGTCTGGCCGTATCCTCTTCGGGACACTATTTGTGGCCCTCAATGCCCTCTTCGACGGGCTCGACGGGGCACTTGCACGGGCGGAGAAGAAAGAGAGTATCCGCGGGGATTTTCTCGACCATGTCACCGACAGGTATGCCGACATCCTCATCATCACCGGCATCTTCGCCGGGGGTGCAGCAGGGTGGGAGGTCGGTGTTCTCGCACTGACGGGAGTTCTCATGTCCTCTTACCTGGGGACACAGTCGCAGGCAGTCGGAATGGGAAGGTTCTACGGCGGGGTGCTTGGCAGGGCTGACCGCCTGGTCCTGATCATCT
The DNA here is from genome assembly GCA_029907345.1 of Methanolinea sp. Taxonomy (GTDB): domain Archaea; phylum Halobacteriota; class Methanomicrobia; order Methanomicrobiales; family Methanospirillaceae; genus Methanolinea_A. The sequence continues at coordinate 150,201 of JARYMB010000001.1, read as the reverse complement.
GTGCCGGACTTCTCACGCTCGTTTTCCCGGGAAAGGTATTCTCACTCTCCATCCTCGGGTGGCTCCTGCTCGGCTTCGGTGTGATGGGTCACGTCACTGCACTCCAGCGTTTCCTGTACGTCTGGCGAAAGATGCCCTGACATATGTGCCAAAAAAGGAGCAGAGAGGAAAACGTACCGGGTCAGAACCAGGAATCAAGTGTCTTCTGCCCGGAAGCAATTTTCACCTCGCCGAGGGCGTTTTCGACACGTTCCGGCGAGAAGTCGAAACCGTCGCAGAGCATCCTGAGTATCCCCTCCCTGTCGGGAGGTCTCCAATTCAGGGTGTAGTCCTGCGTCACCGGCGGCTTCTCGAAGAAACGGAAGATCTCTTCCCAATCGACATCCGGCTGTTTCTCCCTCATGACCCGCTCGAACTCGCCGTTCCTGACCATCCGGAGGGCTGTCTTTGCGCCGACCCCCCGGATCCCCGGGTTGAAATCCGTCCCCACGAGGAGCCCGACCCGGATCAGGTCTTCCCGGGAGATCTTCAGGCCTGTAAGAACGCTGGAAAGGATTATTCTCTCCGGCAATATCGCAAGGGTCCGTCCACGGACCTTCCTCTTCCCGCTCACCGTAAGGTTCCGCACGAGGATCGGTGCTCCAAAGAGGAGCGTGTCGTAGTCCTGGGAGACGACGTAGCGGGCGTCTCCCCGCGTGACCATGTATGCCGCCTGGGCCTCCCCTTCGCTCGGGGCCTGGATCCACGGGAGACCGAGCAGAGTGATGAGCTGGCGCGATGTCGCGATGATCTCCTCGTCAATCCTCGACGATGAACGTGCCTGCTTGTAGGCTTCCTCCATATCACCCCGCAAAAGTGCCTCCTTCCACTTTTCCCCGGCTTTCTCCCGGACGGCCCTTCTCTCTGCAACCGTGTCCTGCTTGAAGGATGGAGGGGCCCCGTCGTAGATCCAGACGGTTCGTACGCCTTTTTCGAGCATGTTTGCCGTGCGGAAGAGTATGCCCGAGAGGTGCGACGTCACCCGGCCCCGCTGGTCCATCAGGGGTGTCCCGTCAGGCTGCCTGATGATGCTTAAAAACTGGTAAAGTGCGTTGTGGGCATCAACCGCCGCTATTCCGGAAAGGTCCTGCCACGTCACAGGATCCTTGTAATCAGCCAGGATGTCCCGCAGTGCAACGCCCATGTAACTCTCCCGAATCGAACCCGACCAGAATTTACCTGTATACCCTCTTCGTGATTTCTTCTATAATGGCATCGATGTGGGAGACGTGGTTCTCGTATTTCTGTGACATCATGGTGGCAATCTCCTCCATGTTCATCCGGATCATGCGCTCCCTCTGGGAAAGGGCTTTCTCGATCCGCCTGACCTTCCAATGCACGAGGAAGATCAGGCCTCCCAGCGATATCATCATCAGGGCTGCAGCAAGCGATTTGATAAGGTCAAAATTCAGACTGAATACCAGGATCAGGGTGGAGATCACGAGCACGACAAGGAGGAGAGCATCGACGACGTATTCCTGCGTGTCCATAGAGTTACATGGAAAACGACCATGCTTAAAACTAACCCGGATTTCCGGAGACCGTCAATGACCGTGAAAGACGTACTTCCCCTCGCCGTGATGCCCGTGATGCTGGTAATCATCGAGATAGGGGCGCTGCTCCTCTCGCTTCCCCTCCAGGAGGCGGGACTCGCGGCATTCGAAGATCCGTCCTCGGTTGCCAATCCCTTCATCTTCATCTTCATACTCCTGGTCTTTACGGGATTCCTCCTGTTCCTCATCAGGTTCGGATTCCGGAGGATCATCGGTGGAATAATCGGAATTTCCATATTCTTCACGTTTGTCTACATCTTCGGGGCAGTCCTCGCACTCGTATTCCCGGATGCCCTCCTCGTTCTCGGGGGTAGTCTCCTCCTTTCAGGGGTTGCGACGGTAGTTCTCTACCTGTATCCCGAATGGTATGTCATCGATTGCCTCGGGATCCTCATTGCTTCAGGTGCGGCATCCATATTCGGGATATCTCTCGAGATCATCCCTGTTGTCATCCTCCTCGTCATCCTCGCGGTATACGATGCCGTCTCGGTTTACAAGACGAAGCACATGATCTCCCTTGCCGAAGGAGTCCTGGAGACGAAAAGCCCGATCCTCTTTGTTATTCCCAGGAAAAAGGGTTACAGTTACCGGAAGGAGGGGATCGGGCCCATTGGAGAAGGAGAGAGGGGGGCATTCATCATCGGGATGGGTGACATGATCATGCCATCCATTCTCGTCGTCTCGGCAAACGTCTTCCTCGCAACGGCGGCAAGGATCGGTCCGGTCACCATCCCGGCCCTGGGTGCGATGGCAGGCTCGGTCGCCGGGCTGTGCCTCCTCCTCGTCTTCGTGAAAAGGGGTCGCCCGCAGGCAGGTCTCCCGCCCATCAACGGCGGCGCACTGGCAGGGTTCCTACTCGGGTACCTCGCATCCCTTCTCGTGTGACCTTTTCCGGAATGCGAGGAGGTGTTCAAGCACCTCCGTGACACCCTCCCCGGTCTCTGTTGACATGTTGATATAGCCGTCGAAATACGCGATATCCGCCTTGTTAACAACCGGGACAACCGGGACGGAGACCATCTCCTCTATCTCGTGGAGGAGCCTGAACTGGTCCTCGAGTGGATACCCGCATTGTTCGCTGGCGTCGAGGATGACGAGGATGACGGAGGCGAGGTTGACCATCGCTGTCAGGGCCTGCCGTTCGATCGCGCTCCGTTCTTCCGCAGGGCGATCGAGTACCCCGGGAGTATCGATGAACTGGACACGTTCCCGGTTGATCTGGCGGTGCCCGACGATGATGCCCCTGGTCGTGAAGGGATATGCAGCAACTTCCGGTGTTGCCGATGAGACGAGACGGATGAATGATGATTTCCCCACGTTCGGGTATCCTGCCACAACGACGGTGAACTCGTCGCTCACATGGGGAAGTGCCCGCAGGATGTTCCTCACTTCGTTGAGGAAGACAAGGTCATCTTCCACCTGGTGGACCACCGATGCAAGCCTTGCCACTGCCCTCTTCCGGATTCGTGCCGGGAACTCGGATTTTCTCGTCTGGTATGCAAGGCCCGGACCGTGCGTCCGTGCCCACCGGGCTGCCCATCCGACGGATCCGAGGGCTTTCCTGACCTTCCCGATACCCCACATGATATCGACGATGTCCCTGTAAAATGCGGGGACGGAATCCAAGTCAGGGAATGACTGCATGACCCTGACGAGGCGGTCATGGATGGCCTGGGAGACAGCCCGGACAAACTCCTCGTTTGCTCTGTCCTTGTTCTTCTTGAGCTTCATCCGGGATGCAGCCCGGCGGAAGCTCCTGTCGAGTATCTCGTCGGCGGTGGGCACCGTGGGAATGCTCTCGAATTCCACTTTGGCTCTACCTAACCTATATATGCCCATGCAGATGATAAACCATTATGGATTTGTCCCTGATCCAAAAAGACATTTTAATCACACTCATTTCGCTCTATCACAAGCATTCTCATCCCGTTAAGGGAGAAGAGATTGCAGAAGTGATTCGCAGGAACCCGGGGACTGTCCGGAACCAGATGCAGGCCCTCAAAGCGATTGGACTGGTTGACGGGATACCTGGTCCGAGAGGCGGGTATAACCCCACTGCACAGGCATACAGGGCATTGAACCTTGACATTTCCGAGAAAGAATACGACGTCCGGATATCCCGCAACGGCGAGGATGTACCGGGTGTCAAAGTCGTGGAGATCGCATTCACCACGCTCTGTCACCCCGATATCTGCCGGGCAAACGCCACCATACGGGGTTCCGTCAAGGCTTTTGAGATCGGGGACCAGATCACGATCGGGCCGACACCCGTCAACAAGCTCCTGATCAGGGGGGAGGTTTATGGCAGGGACGAGGTCTCCCAGACGCTCCTCGTGTCCATCTACGAGATGATCTCCCTGCCCAAGAAACCCATCAGGTATTACATGAGCAGCCCGCTGATCTCGTTGAAGAGAACAGATGCACTGGGCGATGCCCTCCACGTTTTCAATGCCCATCGCATCCGCGGAGCCCCAGTGATCGAGGATGATACCCTCTACGGGATCGTGACCATGAGCGATGTTGCCCGTGCAATCGAGCTCGGCGTTCCCATGACGACGCCCGTGTCCAGTGTCATGACAACCGATGTGGTGAAAGCACCCTCCACGGTCCAGCTCTTCGAGGTCATCCGGAGCTTCAAGGAGAGGGACATCGGCAGGCTGATCGTGATGGAAGGGCAAAAACCCGTCGGGATACTCACCCAGTCTGATATTATCAAGGTATTCCCCTCTCTGTGAGGGTATGCAGGACCAGAAACCCGGTGGCCGGTGGCCTTGTTTTTTGCCTCGCAGGATGTTTCCCTGTCTCAATCCGGGGTTTTTAAACAGGTTTATATATGAATAGGGCTACACCCTCTTTTATGTCGAGAGTTCTGGCCCGGAGCCTTTCCAAGAAAAAGATCGTGACCAACGAGGGAAAAGTCATTGGCACACTGAAGAACCTTGTTGTGGACTTCGAGACAGGACAGGTGGTCGACCTTGTCATCTACCCGGATGCGTCCTTTGACACGAGCGGGTACCGTACCGAGGGTGACCGCCTCTACATACCTTTCGAGGCCGTCAAGGACATCAAGGATTATATCGTTGTCGATCGCTACCTGTCGAGGAAATGAGAAAAATACCGGTCCAGGGCCTCCACAAAACCATCCCCGTATTCCTTTTCCGTCACTTCGTCGGCATGTTCTTTTAATTTTGGGTGGGCATTTGCAACAGCGATTCCTGCCCCCGCCCGCTCAAGCATGTCGATATCGTTCTGTCCATCACCGATTGCAAGGAAATCCCGGGTCTCCATGCCCAGCAATCCTGCCAGCTTTGTAAACGCAGCACCCTTACTCACGCCCGGGGGGTGGATATGGATAGCAAAACCCGTATCAAGGACCACGACGGGATGGTCGCGGAGGATCTCCTCCACGAGGGAGACAGGGAGCGTCCGGGCAAATGCAACATCCACGAACCTGTAGGGGAGACTGTAGTGTTCGATCCCGATACCCCTTTTCCTGCAGGCGGAGACCAGGTCCCAGAGCGCGACACGGGGTGCCGTTCCATCGGCAAGCGCGCAAAGACCATGGTTCCACCCGGGCCTGATTATTCCCCCGTTCTCGCCGATGTAGAGACCACCCGTTCCTGTCATCTTGGAGAACGCGTCCATGAAACACGCTGTATTCCCGCTCGCGAGCACGACGCAGACACCTGCATCAACGAGAGTGCGCATTGACCCGATTGCCCCGGTGTGAACCCGGCGCCGGTCATCGGTGATTGTCCCGTCGATATCGGTGATAAGTCCCCTCAACCGACGCGGACCGGTCATGAATGCCACACCTGCAAGAAGGTACTCCCCCTGGATCATTATGCCTTTTGCCCGGGAGAAAAAGGCGGTATCTGCACGGACACTAACCGGGCATTCGGGCGGGCCTGGAATTGCCCCCGCCGGAATGTGCGGGGATGCCTGAAAAATAGGGCGATCAGGCCTCTTTGAGGCCCGATTCTTCGACCATGAACGCAGCCTCTCCCTCGGGGAGGTTGGGACTGTCGACGAGGCGGGCGATACGCTTCCCGCCCTTGCTCTTGCGCAGGTATATCCGGAACGTGGCCGTGTGGCCCACGATGTTACCTCCGATGGGTTTCGTCGGATCGCCGAAGAAGACCGCGGGGTTCGAGAGGACCTGGTTTGTCACCAGCCCCACAGCGTTGTGCTCGTCTACGATCTTAAAGAGATCATGGAGGTGGCGGTTGAGTTTCTGCTGGCGTGCGGCAAGGGTACCGCGTCCTGCATACTCGGCCCTGAAATGGGCCGTGAGGGAGTCGATGATGATCAGCCTGACCGGCCTTTCAGAATCCTTGAGTTCCTGTGCCTTTTCCCGGGCGCTGTCCATCATGAGCATCTGGTGATCGGAAGTGTGCGCCCGGGCGACATGGATGTTCTCCAGGAACTCTTCGGGATCGGCGTCGAGACCAAGACCAAGGACCATCTGCTCGATACGCTCCGGGCGGAAGGTGTTCTCGGTGTCGATGAAGATCGCAGATCCCATGAGACCCCCCTCGTCCTCGGGGAGCTGGACGTTGACTGCAGCCTGGTGCGCCACCTGGCTCTTCCCGGAACCGAACTCACCGTACAGCTCGGTTATTGCCTGGGTCTCGAGCCCTCCGCCGAGAAGTGCATCGAGCTCGGGAACGCGCATTTTCAGTTTCCTTACCTCTTTCCTCTGTTCGAAGACATCTTTCCCCGTCCGGAACCCGCCGAGGTCAACCATTTCCCTGGCTGCCTTGATCATCTTTTTGGCCGTGGATTCACCTATCTCGGCAGTCTCGGCAAGTTCCTGGGGCGATGCCGTAGCGATGCTCTCCACGGTGAGGAATCCTGCTTCACGCAGTTTCTCGGCGGTACTGGGTCCCACGCCGGGGAGGTCTTCAATTTCAAGGGATCCGGAACTCATCGGTCATTCACCTTTTATGGAGAGAGGATTTCACTCACGTGCATATATCTTCATAGCCGTGCGGGGTGAAAGTGTCAGTCTCCGGGACGGGGCCGATGAACCTCTCGCACCTCTTCAGCAGCCCTTCCCTGTCCGGGACAAGCTCGTCCCAGGAAAGGACGCTGACCCTTTTTCCCATGCGGAGGATCCGTGCCTTTACCGCGTGGCCATGGGGAAGATCCCTGCCGGTGACGAGGAAGCAGTCGGACCCGGTGTCGAGGTAGGTGGAACCACCCGTAACAATGACATCCCCGCATATCTCCTCTTCTGCCACCGGTGAAGGGATGGACACCCTGATCAGGCCTCCCCTGCCGGCATGGACCTCCCATTCCCCCGTCTTTGCCTGCCGGACGGAACAGAGGTAGAGGGTCACCTGCTCTCCCGGGAGAAGGGGGATTTTTGCATGATCTCCCCACAAAACAACCCGTGCATCGACTGTCCCGTCCGTGATGGTAATTGTGCGGACAGATGACGTCCTGCCGTCCCGGGTTACAAAAGACCGTGCCGGCGGGCACGATCTGACAGTCCCGGTCACGGAACAGGTCTCCTTTCCCGCAATGCTGCCAAGGGGGTCAGGAGAGGCAGCCATCTCCCCTCCTACCGGTTCAACGGTGCTCTTCTCGTCGATACTGTATTCAGGCCCGTTCTTCCGGTATTTCTCCAGGGCACCCCGGATCCTGAAGGAGGCTCCCTCCACCATGTCACCCATGAGTTCGGGCACCCAGCAGACCATGCGGGAGATACATTTTCCGTCACTGACCACCATCTCCACCATCTCTGCCTCGCTCCCGTCTTTCCGGGCGACCTTCCGGGCTTCGCCGATGGCGAGGATGCAGATGGTGATGTCCTTTCTTCTGGGCGGGGCGAGGTACGGTGCTACCTCGGACGGTCCCGAAATCTCGACGGGGGCTGGTCTCATCGCCATTACGGTTATCTCGCCCGGGTTTCTGCCGGCATGCCTCCCGATGACCTCGAGGACGTCGCCGATCTCGATACCGTGGCTTGCTGCCGCCTTCTCGTCCCAGAGGATTGCCCGCACCTGGCCGGTCTCGTCCCCGAGGATGAGGCTTGCGACAAGCCCTTTCTCGCCGTCCGGTCGTTCAAATTCCCGGACCGGGTTCCTGGCGATGACCTTCCCGAAAAAGGAGAAAAGGCTCTGCTTTCCCCCCAACCGCGCAATCTTGACGTGATGGCGGCCGAGGTCCTGAACGACCATCATGGCAGCGGTTACCTCGTCGACAAGGTCACCGCATGCCTCCATCTTCTCCTCTACCCTCCGCTCGAATTCTTCCCGGGAGAGCAGGTCATCCACGAGCGCATAGTGGAACTGCACGAAATCCTTTTCACCTCATTCCTTCTGCCACGGCGGCGTCAGCATCGTTGCCGTCAGGTCGTCGATCGTCTCTGCCCTCCGCATCAGCGCCGCTTCGCCCCCGTGTATGAGGACTTCGGCACACCGGGGACGACAGTTGTACTGGGACGACATGGAGAACCCGTATGCCCCGGTGTCCAGGATGGCAAGCAGGTCACCGGCCCCGATGGTCGGAAGCCTGCGGTCCGGGGCAAGGATGTCCCCGCTCTCACAGATGGGACCCGTGACGGTATACGTCTCGGACGGTGGCATGTCTGCCCTGCCGGTGACCACGACCTCGTGGTAGGAATCATACATGGCCGGCCTGATGAGGAGATTGAAACCTGCATCGACGTTGACGAAGTTCTTGTGTGCCCTCTTGACAGAGTTGACCCTTACCAGGAGGATGGTTGAATCTGCAACGAGATACCGCCCGGGTTCGACCCAGATCGCGGGATCAATGCCCAGTTCAGTGGAAACGTCCCGTATCGGGGGGACAATGGCAGAAGCATAGTCAGCAGGTGTCGGGGCCTGCTCTTCCCCGTGGTGGTGGTAGGCAATACCCAGTCCCCCTCCGAGGTCGATGAACTCAATGGTGACCCCCATCCTGACAAGGTCGCGGACGATCTCTGCCATAACCCGTGCAGTCTGTTCAAATGGCTCCAGTGCAAGAATTTGAGAGCCGATATGGCAGTGGATACCAACGGGCTTTACACCCCTGCAGTCCAGGGCTTCCCTGTAAGCATCGCGGATCCTGTCGTGGGGGATGCCGAACTTGCTCGTCGCAAGCCCCGTCGCAATCTTCCTGTGCGTCGGGACATCGATGGCCGGGTTGACACGGAACGCGATCCGGGTTTCCTTCCCCTTTTTTTCCGATATACGGTCAAGCTGGTGGAGCTCGTCAAGGGAGTCAACGGAGACCGTCACACCCGATTCGACTGCAAGGGAAAGGTCATCGCCGCTCTTCGAACTCCCGTTGAAGAGCAGGTCACCGGGTGCCATGCCTGCCGAGAGGGCGAGCTTGAGTTCCCCCGGGGAAAAGACATCCGCACCTGCACCCTCGCGGGCGAGTGCACGCAGGATGGCGAGATTCCCGTTAGCCTTGGCCGCATACAGGACTTTCACCCGGGGGTAACGGGATGCAAGTTCACCCCGGAAAGATCGAAAAAGGGAGACGATACGGTCCTGGTCGGTCACGTAAAGGGGTGTCCCGTAGCGGCTTGCAAGTGTTGCACAGTCAATCCCGCCGATTGCGAGCCGCCCTTCCCTGATCGTGAGATGGGGTGGCAGGTTCATAATCCCATATCCTCCATCCTCTCCAGTGCTTCGCGGATGCGTCCGGTGGATCGCGTGAGGGCAAACCTGACGTACCCGTCCCCGCCTGATCCAAATCCTATTCCGGGAGTGACGACTATCCCTGCCTCGTCGAGCATCCGCGTTGCAAATGCCATGCAGTCACCGACGGGCATCCAGACATAGAAGGTCGCTTTGGGTGGTTCCACGGAAAACCCGAGTGCCCGCAGTCCCTTTACGAGCGTGTCCCTGCGTTCCCTGTAGATGCTGCAGGCCTGTGCAACACAGTCCGAAGGGCCCGAGAGTGCCGCGATGGCTGCCCTCTGGACCGCGTCAAAGACCCCGGAGTCCACATTTGTCTTGACCCGCCCCAGTCCCGCAAGGATCTCCCTGTTCCCGACCGCCATCCCAATCCGCCAGCCGGTCATGTTGAAGGTTTTTGAGAGGGAATGCATCTCGATTGCCACGTCCATTGCGCCTTCTGTTGCAAGGAAAGAGGGAGCACGGTATCCATCGTAGGAGATCTCCGAGTAGGCATTGTCATGGACGATGATGATGTCGTGTTCCCTTGCAAATTCGACAGCTCTCTCGAAGAACCCGGGGATTGTGACTGCCGCGGTGGGGTTGTTGGGATAGTTGAGGAACATGATCCTCGCAGCATCCGCAATATCCCCGGGGATAGCATCGAGATCCGGTATGAAGCCATTTTCTGCGCGGAGCGGCATCTCGTGGACCCTGCCCTCTGCAAAGAGCGTGGAAGTCCGGTAGACGGGATACCCCGGGCTTGGGACAAGGACGTAGCTGCCGGGGTCCACGAAAGCTTCCGGGATGTGGGCAATACCATCCTTCGATCCCATCAGTGCAAGGACCTCTGTTGCCGGATCGAGAGTGACACCGAAACGGTCACCATACCAACGGGCGACCGCCTGCCGGAACTCAGGCATCCCCGCGTACGACGGATAGTGGTGATTTGCAGGGTCCCTTGCCGCCCTGCAAAGTTCCTCGACCACGTGGGGGGGCGTTGCAAGGTCAGGATCACCCACTCCCAGATCAATCACGTCACATCCTTCCCGTATCTTTTTCGCTTTGAGTTCATCGATACGGGCGAAAAGGTAGGGAGGGAGTTTTCCCATGCGTTCCGCGTACATGCGGGGAAATATTGGCCCTGCCCGCTCATTAAGGATTACGTGGACGGCAGGGAGATCCCGGCGGTCTTTCGCACGGATGGGAAATGCACTCTTGCGATTCCTCCGATCCCGCACCAGCCGTCACCTGCCCGGGTAAAGACCAGGTAAAGAACCTATAAGAGACCAGCCTACCCACGGCATAGCACGGGTATTTTTCTGCCCGGTCGGACGGAAGTGTCTTTCATGAGTCTGGATGAAGCAGATCCCGTCAGGGTCATACTAACGACGGCAGGCAGGGATAATGGACCCAAGATCGCGCGGCACCTCGTCGAAAAGCGGCTTGCAGCATGCGTCAATACAGCGGATGTAACGTCATATTACCGGTGGAAGGGTGAGTTCTGCTGCGACCAGGAAGTCCTCCTCGTCATCAAGACGACCCTTTCCCGGGTTCACGACACCATGGAGGAGATAAGGGCCGTTCATCCATACGAACTCCCGGAGATGATTGTCCTTCCGGTGGAAGGGGGTTATTTGCCCTACCTCGCATGGGTGAGAGAGGAGACCGCACCATGACCGTGACCACCGTCAGGGGAATCCAGGTCAGGGAAGGCAGGGCGATCGGGATAGACGATCCGGTCATCCAGGAAGAACGATTTTCCCTTTGCATCAACGGTGAGTTCTATGCCCGCATCGTGGCAAGCATGGACCAGCTGAGGGAACTCGGTGCAGGGTTCGTGGTTTCCCAGGGACTCGCAAAGGAGGTCGAGGATGTGATCGTGAAAGGCGACGAGATAGATGTCCGGGCTTCTGTTGCAGACGGTGGTGGCAGGGAGGTGATATCGACCGGTGCAATCGGTCTCTCTCGCCCTTTCGAAAAGGTCGTCTCGCCGCTTACCCTGGCCACGCGGGATGTGTATGCCATCACGGAGGAGATCGAGACGGAGGTATGGCACCAGACAGGTGCAGTCCACTGTTCCGTGCTCTATTCGGGGGGCCGGATAGTGGCACGTTCCAGTGACATCGGCAGGCACAATACCGTTGACAAGGTCATCGGCCACGCCGTCCTTAACCACCTGGACAGGTCGCAGTGTGTCCTCGGATGCACGGGGAGGCAGCCACGGGACATGGTCACGAAGGCGGCCCATGCGGGTATCCCCATAGTCATCTCGAGGGCAGCGTCAACGAAACAAGGGATAGAAGCCGCGTGGGAAGCCGGGATCACGCTTGTCTGCTTCTCGCGGAAAGGCAGGTTCACGGTCTATTCGCACCCCGAACGAATCCATGAACTCAGTGGGATGGTCCTGTCGCCACCTTCCCGGGCAGGTGACATTCCCCGGCAGGAAAACAGATAAGTGGTCTGGTTCCATCAGTCATCAGGAGAGGGAAGTGGTCTCTATCACAGGACAGAATGAGGAAAAAAAGGCTGTTCTTGTTCTCGGCTGCCCGCAGGTTCCTGTCCAAACCGCTGTGGCCCTGTATCTCATGCACGGCCTGCGAAGGCTTGGTGTCCGGCCGATCGTAGCCGGAAACCCTGCGGCAAGAATGCTGGTTGACGTCTCAGATCCCCTCCACCACTATGCGGGCGAGATGGTCGATCTCGATACGTGCATCGCCGACATGGCAGCCGGAAGGAGGAAGTATGACTATTACATCGTCTTTGCGCACAACGACGCGGGAGTTTCATATGCTGCAACAGTCCAGTCCATATCGGGAAAGAAGGTGATCATGATAATCTACGGGGAAAATTTCAAGGCTATCGCGGACAGTGTGAACTTTCCCGCCGAGAAGATAGTGGCAAAGGCGGTCCATAACCCGATGCCCATGAAAAAGAAGATCGACGAGGTGCTCCCGTGGCTTGTATCGAATCTCTGAAGTACGAAATCATCCTCCGGAATGCCACGTTTTCCGAATGCAGGGAATATATCAGGAAAAACTGCAGGGAACACGTAACGGTTGATCCCGGTTTTGCACTCTTTGAAAAACCCGTGATCGGAGTCCCCCCCATCCTTCTTGGACTTGATGGAGATTCGATCACCTTTCCTTATACAAAACCCTGTTACGGGACGTTCCTCCTGAGAACGGAGAACCCGGAAGAAGCTGCAAGGATACGATCCCTTTTGAAAAAATAGGCAGGGCAGGGTTTCCGGGAGAACCAATTCCCCCTGCATTCACTCCCTGCACTGCCTCTCCAAGAAGGTATATCACCCCTGCGCGGGAGGATCATACCATTCAGTGATGAGCCATGGCCGAGATATCAGTGCTCATAGGAGGAAGAGCAGGAGACGGAATTAATAGTGCAGGTCTCATAATCGCCCACCTGCTTTCCCGAATCGGATACAGGATATACATGTACTTCGATTACCCTTCCCTGATCAAGGGGGGGCACAATTTTACCATCGTCCGGGCATCCCCGGAAATGAAGGGAGCGTGCCGCAATGAAGTTGATTTCATCCTGGCACTCAACCAGGATACCCTTGACCTGCACAGGGATCTTGTCCGGGACAGGACAATCGTGATATGTGACAGTACCCGGGTCACGGCCGCAGGTATATGCATCCCGATCCCCGATATCCTCAAAGAGGAGGGGGCACCGCCTGTCATGGGTAATTCGTGTATCATCGGTGCTTTTACCCGGGCCGCAGGTATCCCGTGGGAAGTACTCGAAGAGGTGTTCTCCCGTCATCTCAGGAAAGGTCTCGAACTGAACCTGAAAGTTGCCCGGAGGGGTTACGGGATGGCCGGTGACCATTCGGTCATCCCTGCCGGCGATTCACGGTCTCTCCCCATCCTGTCGGGAAACGAGGCGATTGGCCTGGGACTCCTTCACGGCGGTCTTGATGCCTATGTGGCCTACCCGATGACTCCGACCTCAAACCTCCTCCACTTTCTGGCGGAGATTGCAGACCGGGCAGGGCTCCTCGTTTTCCATCCGGAGAACGAGGTTGCAGTGATACTGATGGCATTGGGGCTCGGTTATTCCGGGAAAAAGACAGCTGTCGGGACTTCGGGGGGCGGGTTTTGCCTGATGACAGAAGGGCTCTCCCTTGCCGGGGCAAACGAGGTACCGGTCGTGATCGTCCTTGGCCAGCGTGCCGGCCCGAGCACCGGTATGCCGACTTACACGGCCCAGTCCGACCTCCACTTTGCGCTCCATGCCGGCCAGGGAGAGTTTCCGCGCCTGGTCGTGGCCCCGGGAGATCCCCGCCAGGCTTTCACATGGAGTTCCCTTGCACTCCGCCTTGCCTGGAGGTACCAGGTTCCTGCACTCATCCTCTGCGACAAGACCCTCTGCGAGGGATACTACAGCTTTTCCTCTCCTGCAGCATCCGTCCCGCATATTGACGACGCCCCGGCAGGAACCCCCGGGCCTTCCTACAGGCGGTACCTCCTGACAGATGACGGGGTGAGCCCCCTCCTCTTCCCCGGTAGTCCCGGAACCGTTGTCAAGGTGAACAGTTATACCCACGACGAGGCCGGAATCACGACGGAGAGGGCCGATATTGCGTCCCTGATGACGGAAAAGAGGGTGAAGAAGGGGAAAGCCCTCGAGAACGGTTTGTCAGCCCTGCCGGTGATCGCGCAGTCAGGTGACATGAGATCCGGTAAAACCCTTGTCTGCTGGGGATCCACTGCCGGTGTCTGCAGCGAGGTGGGGCAGGAACTCGGATTCAGGGTCATCCAGCCGGTCGTCCTTTCACCTTTCCCGGCAGAAAAGTTCATCCAGGCCATCCGGGGAACGAATAAGATGGTCATTGTGGAAGAGAACGCGTACGGCCAGCTCGGGATGCTCCTCTGCCGGTTCGGAGTCAGGGCCGATGCATCCGTCCGGAAGTACGACGGGCGGCCCTTTACTGTCGAAGAACTCAGGGCGCGTCTTGCGGAGGTTGTGTCATGAGCGGAAAGGACTTCATCACGGATGCACAGAACACGTGGTGCCCGGGATGCGGGAATTTCGTCATCCAGTTTGCGCTGCGCGATGCCATCCGGTCGGCCGTTGAAGGAGGTTTGGACCCTGATTCCATCGTCCTTGTAACAGGGATAGGGTGCCATGCAAAGATGGCCGATTACCTCAACATCAACAGCTTTTACTCGATTCACGGCCGGACTATCCCAGTTGCGACGGCAATCAAAATGGCCAACCCGGATCTCACAGTCATTTGCTGCGCGGGTGACGGGGATGCCTATGCCGAGGGTCTCGACCACCTGGTCTTTGCCGCCAAGCGGAACAGCGACATCACCGTGATAGTCCATAATAACAGGGTCTACGGCCTTACGACCGGGCAGTATACTCCAACCTCGCCGAGCGGGTTCCGGGGACGCTCCACGCCCGGGGGGACGAAGGAGGAACCTTTCAATCCCCTCGAAATCATGCTCGCGTCAGGGGCAACCTTCGTTGCACGGGGTTGCACGAGGAAGAAGAGAGAACTTGAAGAGGTTATCGGGCAGGGAATCAGGCACAGGGGTTTTTCCTTCATCGACGTGCTGCAGGTCTGTGCATCGTACTTCAACCAGACGGAGGTGTATGACAGGTCCGTGTACAGCCTGGAAGGGCATGACGCGGGTGACTTTGATGCTGCGTGCAGGAAAGCCCGGGAATGGGACTATAACAGCGATTCTCCGATTGCAACCGGGACTTTTTACAGGGTGGCGCGCCCGACACTCGAGGAAAGACTGGGGGTTTCCGAAAAAAAGGAGGGGACCACTCATGAGATCATCGAAAGGATCCTGGAGGAACGGAAATGAGGACCTGCTGGAAAAGGAATTGTCTATGAAGAATGGTAAGGAAAACCGTGTGGATGGATGAGTCTCATGGGTGAGTCAAACCTCTTTGAATCAGTCAAGAAAAACCTCTGCTCCTGTTCTGCAGACCTCGCCCTCGATGAGAATATTGAGGCACTTCTCAAGACTCCCCGGCGGGAGATATCGGTGGCAATTCCGGTACGGATGGACACGGGTAAGATCCAGGTTTTCCAGTCTTTTCGTGTGCAGTACAACGACGCCCTGGGACCGATGAAGGGGGGAATACGCTACCACCCGGATGAGACGATAGATACCATCAGGGGCCTTGCGGCAATCATGACATGGAAGTGTGCACTTCACGATCTTCCCCTGGGGGGCGCAAAGGGCGGGGTCATCTGTAACCCGAAAGCCCTGTCAGAACGGGAACTGGAGCGGATGAGCAGGTCTTACGTCCAGGAGATGTTTCCGTATATCGGTCCTGACCGTGACATACCTGCCCCCGATGTCTACACTGATGCAAGGGTCATGGCATGGATGATGGACGAATATTCCCGGATAGCGGGAAAGACAACTTTTGGATCATTCACCGGGAAACCTGTTCTCCTGGGCGGGTCGGAAGGAAGGGGGGAAGCAACGGCCCTGGGAGGCTGGTATGCCATCCGGGAGGCAATGCACCGGCGGGAAAGGGACTTTGCAGATACCACGGTTGCTGTCCAGGGATTTGGAAATGTCGGGGCCCATGCAGCCCTCCTCGGGCAGGAAACATTCGGGGCAAGGGTAATGGCAGTCAGCGACAGCAGGGGCGCAATCTACAACCCGGACGGCCTGCAGGTCCGGGACCTGTTGGAACACAAGAAAAAGACCGGGAGTGTCATCAGGTTCCCGGGGGCAACGAACATTTCAAGCGGAGAGCTTCTTTCTCTGCCCGTTGATGTCCTCATCCCGGCGGCACTTGAAAATACGATAACTTCGGAAAATGCCCACCATGTGAGAGCGGGGATCGTGGCCGAATTCGCAAACGGTCCCACCAGCCACGAGGCTGATGAGATCCTTTTCGGATCGGGCATCACTATTCTCCCCGATATCCTCGTGAATGCAGGAGGTGTGATTGTCTCCCATTTCGAGATGATCCAGAATCTTTCCATGGACCACTGGGACAGGGACAAGGTTTTTGGGAAACTCGGGGAAAAGATGGAAAGAACTTTCAATGCTGTCAGCGTCCTTGCAAAGAACAACGGCGTCTCTCTCCGGAAGGCAGCCTATACCATTGCGGTCGGACGGGTTGCAAGTGCGATGAAGTTGAGGGGGTGGGCCTGAGAGCGCTGAAACGTGACTAAAAAAAAAGAGACGCAGTCATACACTCTTTTTCTTCGGGCCGGGCTTGTTCTATTTCCATATATGTATGCCTGTTCCTTTTGCCTGCGGGCAGACGAGACTATTAATGCATCCGGAGAAGACCTCATGAATGGTCTGCTTCATGTGGGAATTTGCGGTCTCCGGTGACCTCTTTGCATGGGTGGTACTGCCCTCCCTCATCTTCCTGGCACGGATCTGTGATGTGAGCCTTGGAACGCTCCGCGTCATCTTCATCTCACGGGGTTTTAAGCGGGTCGCCCCCTTCGTCGGGTTCTTCGAAGTAATTATCTGGCTCCTTGCCATCGGCCAGGTGATGCAGAACGTGGGGAACGTCGCCTCGTACATCGCGTACGGAGGGGGGTTTGCTGCCGGGACCTACGTGGGTATGGCAGTCGAGGAGAGGCTCTCCCTGGGCAACGTGGTCATCCGCGTCATCACGCAGAAGGATGCGGGCCAGCTCGCCGAAGCATTGCGGAAGATGGACGTCGGGGTCACGACCCTGGATGCCGCGGGCGCGACGGGGCCGGTTACCATTCTCCTCTCGGTCTGCCGCAGGCAGGACCTCCCACGGGTCCTCTCCTGCATCAATCGTTACCACCCGTCCTCTTTTTACACGGTCGAAGAGGTCAGGACCGTGAAGGAAGGGATATTCCCCCGCGGCCGGGGAGGCATTCACATAAACTGGAGGGACCCGCATGGTTTCTTCCGGAAGGGGAAGTGAAGACACTAAATTTTTTTTGGATCCAATGGCCGGGATGCCCTCATTCGAGCATGACAAGCCCGACAGATGTGATGTTCCCGTGCTCGATCATCCCGTATTCGAGGTTCCGGCAGGGAACGACATGGAGTTCCCAGCCCGCATTCCTTGCAGTTGAAAAGACGTCGATGCCTGCCGCCTCCATGCTTGGCCGGACAAGGTCCATGTGCCTGCACATGCGGCGGATGCTCTCATCCACGATGCCGGGCTGCTCCTCTGCCACGCAGTGCTGGTGCTCGCAGTAGATGCAGGGATATGCTCCAAAGCCGAATGCCTTTGGAAAGTCGTGGTAAAAGGCAGTCTTCTCGAGGAAGTGGACGGTGCCGTTGACCCAGAGGATAAGGTCGCGGAAGAATGGATGAAAATCTTTTGGAATCTGGTCGGGAGAGATGGCAGGGTGTCCCGGAATGCCATCGAACCGGAGGAGAAGTCCGGTCGAATATTCTTCGATCATCTTCCGTGTCTCCGCGGGTGCCGGTGCGTAGGGGGGGCAGCTCATGTGCTTTCCATATCCCTTGCACCCGAACCGGCACTTGAACCTCACCCACTCCGCGACGACAATATCCCCGGACTGGATAGGGCGGGCAAGAGCACCCTTCTCCCCTGCAAGGCGGGTGAGTGTCGCGATCTCCCCGTCGAGTCTCGCATTCATCGGAATCTCCGGTGAAAACACTATTTTTTAGTCCTGACCAAAAAGGTATCGTCTCCCTGCGAAACGCAGATAACGAAGTGGGATCCAAACCTCAACGGTTGTGAACATGAAAAAGGCCCTCCACCAGGTTAAGGAAACGACCATGGGAGGGAGGACGTTCTCTCTCCGCATGGAGGAGGAGGATCTCGGCGATATTTACCCCGGGATGGTGCGCTTTTCTGTTGAACTATGGGAAAAGGAGAATCTGGTCACCGTCTTCCGCACGAATTCCTTTGAATATGCCCCCACCATGACCTATGGCGCAAGAGAAGCCGCGGAAAGGGTGTTTACGAGGTGGGAAAGGGATCTTGCCGGCGACATGCAGTGTTTCCTGGATGGTGTCCCCGAAAGGGAACCCGTCACGCATCAGCCCTCTTCCGGTTCTCCTGATGTTGTCGTTATCCAGGGCAGTCCCCGGCCGGGGGGTAACTGTTCCATCCTCGCCTCGTGGGTCGCAGGCGAGGCACAGAGGCTTGGAAAGGATGTTCATGTGGTCTATCCGCACGACCTGGACATTCACCCCTGCATCGGGTGCTACCAGTGCTACAACACGGGCACGTGCGTCTACGCGGATGACATGAACTCCATTATTCCTGCCGTGGAAAGGTGCCGCCTGCTCGTTGTCTGCACTCCCGTCTATACGAATACGGTCCCGGCCGGGACAAAGGCACTCCTCGACCGTTTCCAGTCCCTCCACGCGTCAAGAACCCTCGATCGACGACCTTTCCACAGGACGAGGGGCCTTCTGTTGTCGGTTGCCGGGCGGAAGGGACCGGAAAATTTCACATGCGTGTCGCGCGTTATCGGTGCATTTTTCTCACTCGTTGGAATCGGTGCGGAGGAACCCGTGTTCATTGACGGAATGGACGAGACCCGGGACATCCGCGTTATTCCCGGGCTGGAAACGAGAGTCAGGGGCGCAGTCGGTGCTGCCCTCCAAAAAGACTGAAGAAAAGTACTGCCTGGGAAAAAGGGATCTATTCAATCAGGATGCACTTGCTGTATCCACGAATGCGATATGCCTTGCATCGCCATGAGAATTTCGTGATTTTTTTAAAAGTCAAGGGTTCTGTCACCGGTCCGCTGGATGAGGTGGGGGCCGTCCTGGTGGGGGTCATTGACGGCTTTCGAGACCTGGTAGGCCTCGAGGATGTCATCCGGGCATGGTGAAAGGATTGCCTTTCGTTCCTCCCCGCCGATGGGTCCCGGAGCAATCCAGCGGGCCTCATCCCGTGGCTGCAGAATCGCGGGCATCCTGTCGTGGAACCGGGCCACGAGGGCATTGGGCTCCGTCGTAATGATCGTAAAGGTCCACAGGGGAGGATCCCTCCCCTTCAGGATATCGAAGAGTCCGGCAAATGCAAAGAGTCCCTGGTCCTTCCTCCTGATGTAGACCGGAACTTTCTGCGTTCCGGACTTCTGCCACTCGTAGAAACCGGTGGCGGGCACGAGGCACCGGTGACGTGCCAGGGGACCGTAAAACGACGGCCGCTCCGCGAGCGTGTCGGCACGTGCATTGATAATGGGACGGGCACCTGTCAGGTCCCTTGTCCAGGAGGGGACCAGTCCCCAGGTCATCATTCTGATGGCCCTTTCCCCCGTGTGGGTCGCGTAAATGATCGGGACCTGCTGGGAGGGCGCGATGTTGAACCGCGGTGAGAGGGAGAGACCTGTATCGTCCACGCCGAAGCGTTCTCCGAGCCCGATTGTCAGGGCAAGCGTGAATCTGCCGCACATGGATATCCCTGCGTCCTTTCCCGTATCCCAACGCCGTTAATGATTGTGAGTATCTGTCCGAGGGAGTCTATCGCGAAATGAGCCCCCCCTCTGTCACCTCTTTGCGAAAACCGGTCACCGTAGCGTGCATAGACCGTTATCATCCCCATCTGCCTGCAGGGGGCAATATCCCTCCGCGGGCTGTCTCCCACTGCAATAACCTCGCGGGGTGGCACTCCGAGCAGTTTCAGGGCGTACTGGAAGGGGACCGGGCTTGGCTTTTTCTGCCATGTTGCCTCGTGTGTCACGATATGGTCGAACAGCCCGATGAGATCCGTTTTTTCGAGCCGTGACACGGCTTCCGGCCGGTGTGCATCGGTGACGAGTGCAAGGGGATACCCCTGCTCCCGGAGTGCACGGAGGGTATTTTGCACTTCGGGGTAGGGGTGAATCCGGGCAAGTTTCACCTCCTGGTACATTCGGGTGCAGCGTGCGATGAGACCGGAATCAGGCATTCCATGGTCCTCGAGGAAATCGCGAATATTCAATGGATCTTCAAACCCTCTCTCACCGCGGAGGAAATAGGAGAAGATGTCTTCTGCATTTCCACACCCCGCCTCGCGTGCAATTGCCATGCAGGCGGCATACTTGGCTCCTACAAGGTCAAAGAGGGTATTGTCCATATCGAGGATTACTGCCCTGACCCGGTTCCCGCATGTCCCTGCGCTCATCTTATTACACAATCTCTCTTTGCTCCTTATGGAAGTATTGTTTGGGAGATCCTCTCCTGATTCCTCCGTGGAAACGGTCAATATGTCCTGCAACACATATCCCTCCTGCGAGGGGTTGAACAGCAGAATGTTTCTCCAGAAGATACAATCTGAAGGGCTCTCACACAATTCATACTTCGTTGCAGATGGTGGAAAGGCCGCCGTTATTGACCCGCGAAGGGACTGCCAGGTGTACTTAGACCTTGCCTCATCCACAGCGTCCCGGATAACCCATATATTCGAGACGCACAGGAATGAAGACTATGTCTCCGGCTCTCGTGAACTTGCAGAAAGGACCGGTGCCGCTGTTTACCATGGCGCAGCACTCGATTTCTCCTTCGGCAGACCCGTCAGAGAGGGTGACAGGTTCCGCATCGGAAGACTGGAACTGGCGATACTTGACACACCGGGCCACACAGTCGAGAGCATTTCCATCGTACTGCGGGATCTCTCCATCTCGGACGATCCCTTAATGGTCTTTACAGGAGACGCCCTCTTTGCCGGAGACGTGGGAAGGACGGACCTCTTTGGGCCAAAAAAGGCTGAATGGGCAGCAGGGACGCTCTACGACGCGCTCCACGAAAAGATCCTGCCTCTCGGGGACGGTGTTGTCATCTTTCCGGCCCATGGCGCCGGCTCCGTCTGCGGTGGAGACATCGCTGACCTCGAATACTCGACCATCGGTTTTGAGCGGACCCACAACCCCTGTTTCCTGCTCGACCGGGAGGGATTTATTGCAAGGAAAAAGGCCGAGCACCATTACAGGCCCCCTTACTTCTCAGTGATGGAGAAGGTGAACAGGTCCGGACCACCCCTCCTTTCCCACCTCCCGAGTCCTGTTCCCATCGACCCGCAGGTACTCGGGGAGATGATGAAGGCCGGTGCCCAGATCCTGGATACGAGGTCACCGGAGGCATTTGGCGGGGGGCATATCCCGGGAAGCATCTCGCTCTGGCGTGACGGTATTCCGTCCTTTGCCGGATGGGTTCTCTCGTATGACCACCCGGTCGTCATCGTGGATGACTGCCCGGACGGGCTGGATTCCGCAATAAGGCGTCTCGTCAGGCTGGGCTATGACGCTATCGGGGGATACCTGGCCGGTGGTTTTGCTGCATGGGCACGCTCGGGAAGGGAAATCCGGAGGCTGGAGACATGGTCTTCTGCCATGCTCCAAAAAGCTCTTGAGAAGGAGCGTTTCATCCTGCTCGACGTCAGGGACAGGAAAAACCGGGAAACGATGGGCTTTATCATGGGGTCCCGGCACATTTACGTCGGAGAAGTCCTCCATCGCCTGGCCGAGATCCCAAGGAACCAGAAGGTCGTTATATACTGCGATTCAGGGTTCAAGGGGAGCCTTGCCGCAAGCCTGCTCCTTGCAGCCGGGTTCGAAAACGTCGTCAACATACTCGGTGGTTTTTCGGGATGGAAGGCTGCCGGGTATCCCGCGGAGAGAAAAAATGCCTGAATGGGACTGGGGCCTCCCGGAAAATTCACAACGTTTAATAAAGAGACGTATCAATCCTGAATGCGGTGAGGTATGGAGATAGTGAAGATACCCCGCATGGAGAAGAAGGAATACGATACCCTTATCGGGAAGGGTTATATCTGCCGCATCGCGTTCCAGGGCGAGAAATATCCCTACATTGCCCCGTTCCTCTACGTATTCGATGGCAGATTCCTCTACTTCCTTTCCACCAAATACGGCAAGAAACTGGAATATTTCAGGAAGAGTCCCTATGTTGCAGTCGAGGTGGAAAAATATACCAGGGACCTTTCCAGCTACACGTTCGTGAGCATGCAGGGATACCTGGAGGAGGTCACGGATTCGATCGACAAGAAAGTCATCCGGAAGCAGTTCGTGGATCTCATCAAGGAACGCCGCCTCTCCAATAACATCCTTGCAGCCCTCGGGCACTCTCCCCAGGATCCGCCCGAGGCAATAGCAAAGGAGGAGCGATCCCTTGTCTGGAAACTGACAGGTGTCAAGGACATGGTCGCACTGAAAAACCTGTGAAAATCACATATTCAATCTTTTTTCCTTCACTGCTTTCCGGGCATGTAGCCTTTCAGGAATGACTCAAGGCTGCCTGCATCTGTCCTTGGATTCTGGCACGACTTCCCGAGGCAGACGTGTGCCCGTGGAGCCCTGTTTTCCCCCGCAAAAATCGCACACCAGGGCAGCAACCGGCAGATCTCTCCTGCACCATGCTCCCTGCCCTGTGCTACAGGGAGGACGAATGGCGTGTAATTCCTGTCAAGAACCTCCAGCATCCGGACGTAGAGAGGGTCAGTTTCATCCCCTGTAACCACGACCGTCCCGGACTGCCCCTCTGCGACCAGATGACCTGCAAGAAACATCGTGCAGGATGAGGGATACTGCCTGACCAGAGGCGGATAGTAACCGGCTATCTGCCCGGCCCGCCCGAGATAGGAGTCATCCCCGGTCAGGATATGGAGACGGACAAGGGCAGAGAAGGAGAGCGAGTTCGAGGAAGGTATGGAATTGTCGAGGAAGTCCTTCTGTCGAACAGGAACGTCTCTCTGGTCCTCACGGGTCCGGAAGTAACCCCCTTTCTCCTTATCCCAGAAGTTCTGGAAATGGTACTCCTCGAAGTCGATTGCTGCCGAAAGAAAGCGTGGTTCGCGGGAAGCCAGGAAGAGATCCAGGAGACCCATGGTCATCGATGCATAATCTGCCGACATTCCCGGGATTGCAACATCCCCTGCCGTCCACCGGTGATAAATGCCCCCGTCCGGCGAGCGCAACGGCCCGAGCACCAACTCTGCGGCCCTCCGGGCAGCGGCGAGAAATTCCGTGTCTCCAAGGGCCCGGGAAGTCACGGAAAGGGCCGATATCGCGAGCCCGTTCCAGTCGGCCAGAACGAGGGTGTCGCGGGGAGGATGTGGCTTTTTGTTTCTTGCAGAGAGTAACTTTTCTTTCAGTGTTTCAAGGACTCTCTCCACGTCTCCGGCAGCCATGCCAAGGATCCGGGCCGCTTCTGGCGGCTGCCGTGACAGTGAGAGAACCCCTGCTTTGCGGGAATTCCTGATGCCGGCAGGCCCTGGCGATTCTTCCCCGTCCAGCGAGAAGACAAGAGATGCAATTTCCTTTTCTTCCGGGGAGAGGAGAGATTCGATCTCGTCCCTGGTCCACACATAGAACAATCCCTCCCCGCCACCGCTGTCTGCATCTTCACCGGCATAAAAGCCCCCTCCGGGGGCCTGCAGGTTTCTGCAGATATACTTCATGCACCCGCGTGCAACCCGCCCGAGTGCGGCGTTTCCGGTGAGGGAAAACGCTTCAGAGTATGCAAGAGCTGCGAGGGCCTGATCATAGAGCATCTTTTCAAAATGGGGCACGAGCCAGCGTTCGTCTGTTGCATACCGGTGAAAACCCCCGCCCAGCTGGTCGTATACCCCGCCGCGGGCCATGGACAGAAGGGTTTGGCAGGAGAGCCTGATGGGTCCGGTCCGGCGGAGAACGGTGCCGTAGCGGAGGAGGAAGAGGTGCACCGGGAACATGGGGAACCGGGGAGGAGGACCGAATCCTCCGTTTCTGCTGTCATGAATGGAGACGAGGTGGTTATAGACCGTGTCTGCTGCATCCGCAGGGAGCGGTCCCGTGCATGCATGGTCCCTTGCATGCGCGATATTTGCTGAAATGTCGCGCGCGAGGGCAAGTGCATCATCGTGGTGTTCTTTCCAGTATGCAGCGATCGCTGCAAGTACCTCGAAAATGCCGTAACTCCCGGCCATCCGGGTCCTCGGGATGAAACTGGTGGCAAAAAAAGGGACTCCTTCGGGCGTAAGAAAGAGGGAGAGCGGCCAGCCCCCTCTTCCGGTGAACGCGATGCACGCGTCCATGTAGTACTGGTCGAGGTCAGGTCTCTCCTCGCGGTCGAGCTTGATACAGACGAAGTTTTCGTTCAGGAACCTTCCAACTTCAGGATCCGAGAAAGATTCCTTCTGCATCACGTGGCACCAGTGACACGTGGCGTATCCGATAGAGAGAAAAATGGGTCTATCTTCTTCCCTCGCACGGAAAAATGCCTCGTCGCCCCATGGATACCAGTCAACCGGGTCATAGGCATGCTGCCGGAGGTAGGGCGAGGCCTCTTTGATGAGCCGGTTCGGTGCCGGATCCCCCCGACTGCGGTTTTTTCCTTCTGCCATGTCTTTTTGTGTCACACCCGCACACGGGGAGATTGGAGGGTCAATGAGTTAAAACGGATGGTGGAGGATACCCGCCGGGTCACCGGGGTTCAGGAACCGTTACACATAACATTCCAGCCCGTGGAGAGTTATGGGTAATGAGCAGGGATGATCAGTCTCCCGGTCAGACATCCGGTACACGGCTGACACCGGCGATGGCCCAGTACCAGGAACTGAAGGCGCGGTACCCTGATACGATCCTCCTCTTCCATATCGGCGACTTTTACGAAACTTTTGGCGAGGATGCCCGGACACTGTCCCGCGAGCTCGATATCGTTCTTACGTCCCGGTCAAGGGACAGGGAAAAAAACCCGGTTCCCCTTGCGGGAGTTCCCTGCCATGCTGTCGAGGGATACATCGCGCGGCTGATTGCAAAGGGCTACCGTGTTGCCGTTGCCGACCAGGTCGAAGATCCCCGCGAAGCGAAGGGTATCGTCAAAAGGGAGGTGGTCCGCGTCATCACCCCGGGCATGGTGATGGACGAAACACTCCTCGAATCCCCGGCGGCCAATTATCTTGCGGCCATCGCGCCGAAGGAAAAGAAGAGGGCCGGCGGAATGGCGTTTCTCGATATAACCACGGGGGAGTTCTTCTGCATGCCCCTCCCGGTTGAAAACGAGATTCCTGCCGTCTCTGATGAAATCGCCCGCTACGCTCCGCGGGAATGCATCGTTCCCGAGAACCTCCGGCCGGAACTCCTCGAACATCTCTCCGGGACGGGACTGACCGTCACGCGGGTACCGGGCTCATGGTTCGATCTTGAAGGCGCACGGGTGTTTCTCTGCAATCACCTGAGAGTCTCGAGCCTCGAGGGGTTCGGTCTTGCTGGGATGGACGGTGCAGTCATTGCAGCGGCAGCTGCCCTCATGTATGCAAAGGAGACGCAGAAGCAGGATCTGAAGCAGGTGACATCCCTTTTGGTCCGGCATTCCCGTGATTTCTGTCTCCTCGATGCCGTCACGCAAAGGAATCTTGAGATCCTCCGCGGGATTAGGGGGACGGGAAAGGAAGGGACACTCATATCCGTTCTCGACAGGACGGCCACACCGATGGGCAGCCGGCTGATGAGAGAGTGGCTGTGTGCACCCCTGCTCTCCTGCGAGGCAATCAATGAACGCCTGGATGCCGTGGAGTTCATGGTCAGGAATGCGGCAGCGAGGATGGAACTTGCCCGGGTTCTCAAACGCTGCGGGGACCTTGGGAGAATCTCCGGCAGGATTGCCTTTGGAAATGTCGGCCCCCGGGACCTGAAAAGTGCCGCAGAAGCCCTCGAAATCATTCCGCGCATCCCGGAAATCCTCGGCATCGGGGCAGGTGAAGGGACTCCCGATCTCATTGCCGCTGCCTGCCGGATGATTCCTGATCTTGCCTGGGTAAAGGACCTGATCGGGCGGGCGATTGTCGAAGATCCCCCTGCCGGCGTGAGGAATGGGGGGGTCATCCGTCCCGGTTTCTGTCCCGAACTGGATTCGCTCCGGGATATCTCCTCTTCGGGAAGGGACTGGATTGCGGATTTGCAACAGCGTGAAAGGGAGAGGACGGGGATTCGTTCCCTGAAAATCGGGTATAACTCGGTGTTTGGATATTACATCGAGGTTACCAGGCCAAACCTCCACCTCGTGCCTCCCCATTACCAGAGGAAACAGACGACATCTTCCGGGGAACGTTTCACGATCCCGGAACTTGCCGAGAAGGAGGCACTCATATCCTCCGCCGATGAACGGCGCCTGACTCTCGAACAGGAGGTCTACCAGGACCTTGTCAGGCAACTCCAGGCAGCTGTCCCGGATCTCCAGTCCACGGCACGCGGTCTTGCCCTCCTCGACGTGATTTGTTCACTTGCCAGCGTTGCCGTGTCCAACAATTACTGCAGGCCGGTGGTCGACAACTCTACACACCTCCTGATCAGGGGAGGGCGCCATCCCGTTGTGGAAGAGGGAATGCAGGGGAAGTTCGTGCCCAACGACCTCGAGATGTCGGGAGAAAGGGACCAGGTCCTGATCATTACCGGCGCAAACATGTCAGGGAAGTCCACTTACATGAGGGCGGCGGCCCTGATCGTTATCATGGCCCAGGCGGGGAGTTTTGTCCCGGCGGAGTATGCCCGGGTGGGAATCGTTGACAGGGTCTTTTCCCGTGTCGGTGCATTCGATGACCTTGCGAGCGGGCAGAGCACGTTCATGGTGGAGATGCTTGAACTTGCCAACATACTCAACAACGTCACCGAAAAGAGCCTCGTGATTCTCGACGAGATAGGAAGGGGGACGAGCACTCTCGACGGGCTCTGCATCGCCCGTGCCGTCCTCGAGTACCTCCACGGTGGCAGGTCCCACGGACCGCGCACGCTCTTTGCGACCCATTTCCACGAGATTGTCTCGATGGAGGGCGAGCTTCCGCGGGTAAGGAACTTCCATTTTGCCGTCAGGGAGACGGGAAAAGAGGTTGTTTTCTTAAGGAAACTGATCCCGGGTGCAACGGACCGGAGCTATGGTATTCACGTCGCATCGCTTGCTGGAGTACCACGTCAGGTCACCGAGAGAGCACGTGTACTCCTCGAGGAGGAGATCCGGGGTGCGGGTGCAGGAAGGGAGGGAAAACCAAAGAGGTATACCCAGATGCTCCTTTTGGACATTGCGCCGGAAGTTGCGTCCCATCCGGTCCTCGAAACCCTGAAAAACCTCAACCTCGATGATATGACGCCTCTTTCGGCTCTCTCAACGCTCTACGAGCTCCAGAAGAAGGCCCACGGCCCGGGCGGGAGGTAGGAGAGATGGTCGAGCAGGGGACCGGTGGAAAGATCCGACTCCTCGACAAAGAGACAATAGCCCGGATATCTGCCGGGGAAGTCATTGAAAGACCGGCTTCCGTCGTCAAGGAACTCGTGGAAAATGCGCTTGATGCCGGTGCGGGGAGGATCGAGGTTGAAATCACCTCCAAGGAAGGGAAGATCACCGGAATCAGGGTGACCGACGATGGGTGCGGGATGACTCAGCGCGATGCGGAGCTTGCCTGCGTACGGCATGCAACAAGCAAGATCACCTCTCTTGACGATCTCCCGGCGGTCAGTTCCCTGGGATTCAGGGGGGAGGCACTCGCGAGCATTGCCGCCGTCTCCCGCCTTTGTCTGACATCGAGGGCAGGGAAGGAAGCCCTTGCAGGAATCCGGATACAGTACGAGGGAGGAGAACTCGTTCTGCGGGAGGAATGCGGGTGCCCCCCGGGGACAACCGTGGAAGTCAGCGACCTGTTCTTCAACACACCCGTTCGCAAAAAGTTCATGCGTTCCCTTGCTGCCGAGATGGCCTACATCACCGGTACAATGGAACGCATCATCCTCTCTCATCCCGGCATCTTCTTCCGGGTTCTCCACAACAGGAGGACGCTTGTCTCGACACCCGGCGGCACTGTCAGGGATGCCGTACTTTACCTCTTTGGGACCGAATGCGAAAAGTCACTTGTTTCCGTTCACTTTTCCGGCCGTTTCATCCGTGTGGAAGGTGTTGTGTCCCGACCCGCCTTTTCGCGGCAGAATCCCTACCAGATCTTTGTATCTGTCAACAACCGGCCTGTCCAGTCCCGTCCGCTTGCCCTTGCAGTCCGGGAGGGATATGGCACCCTCCTGCCGGCGGACCGGTTCCCGGTGGCAGTCCTCGATATATCACTTGACCCCGGGCTCGTGGACGTCAACGTCCACCCGACGAAGAGGGAGGTCCGCATCGCCCGGGAACAGGACGTCCGGAGGGAGATTTCCCTTGCAGTGAAGTCTGCCCTCGAATCCGAGGTCCTCATCCCTGCAGTGGAGGACGCGTCCCGGATAGCCCGGCAGAGTACCATCGTTCCGCCTTCTCCCGGGACTGCCTATGATACCGTCTCCTTTTCCCCGGGAACGGTCTCTGAACCCGGCGGCCCTGTCTTTCCAGGGCAGATGAGAATGGAGAGACAGTCCGAGCTGGGAGTAGGGGAGGATGCGGAGGAGAGCAGCCGGGATGCGTTCCTGCATGAAATGGATGTTCTCGGGCAGCTGGACGACACCTATATCCTTGCCTCGTTCCGGGGAGGGGAAGACCTGATCCTCGTTGATCAGCACGCAGCTCACGAGCGGATACTTTTTGACCAGCTTTCTGCCCGGGACGCGATGCAGCCTCAGTCCCAGGAACTCCTCGTCCCGGTTGTCCTCGATCTCTCTCCCCGTGAGAAATCGATCCTGCCGGACATTGTACCTGTCCTGGGCGAAGCCGGGTTCACAATCGAAGAGTTCGGGGGAGGATCCTATGCTGTCCGTGCCATACCTGTCGTCCTCGGCAGGCAGGTTGACCCCGGTGCCGTCAGGGAACTCCTCTCGGCCATCCTTGCCGGAGATGAGAAGCATGAACCTTCCCGGGCAGATGCCATCCGGAAAGTCGTTGCATGCCGGGGTGCGATCAAGGCCGGAACACCCCTCTCGCGTGAACAGTGCAGAACCCTCCTCAACGAGCTCCGCCAGACCTCTCACCCCTTCAGCTGTCCCCATGGCAGGCCCACGATGGTCATTTTCCGGAAAAAGGATCTCGACGGGTTGTTCCTGAGGAGCTGAGTGCAGGGGAAAAAGGATATAGGTAAGGGGGACCGACAGTAGTGTGAACATGGTCCGTCGTGAGCCGCCACGCCACACGGAGGAAAATATGCCAGACTTATATCATACACCATTCATTGGAGCAGTCTGCGTGATACTGTGCGGACTCGTTCTCGCTTCACCTGTTGCCGCTGAGATCCTTGGTGGATCTCTGATATCCAGCAGTACCAGTATATCCGGCAACGTCGTGATCAACGAAACAGTGTCCGTGAAAAAGATCACGTATACAGATGGGTTCCCGAAGATCCAGGAATGGACATTCCAGGAGACGGTTGTGAACCCGGGTGCCCGGACCTGGACAACGGAGATGACATTTGTGCCAAAGGACACGGGTACGAAATTTTCATTTTCCCGGACCGGGAACCTGTTTTCCCCGTTTTCATTCAAGATCTGAAGCGGAAGGGGGAAGTGCCTTTTTCGGCACTTTCCTTCCCGCTTCCCGGTAGCGTGTTTAAAAAGCGGGTACGACCTCGTTATCCGGTTCCGGGACAACGGGAAGGGTATCGCGGAGGATGAAAAGGAGAAAATATCCGGGAAGGGATATGGGGAACATACCGGTTACGGGCTCTTCCTGGCGAGGGAAATCCTCGCGATTACAGGCATTTCCATCAGGGAGTGCGGAGTGCCGGGTGAGGGGGCGGTTTTTGAAATGATAGTTCCCGGTGGTGCATGGCGGTATCACACGTGATCGAGAGGTCACGCATCAGGGAGGTCCGTGCACCGCGTGCAGGGAAGGGAGAGTACGTCCTTTACTGGATGCAGTCTTCGGTGCGGTCCGGGGGGAACATGGCACTCGCGTACGCCTTCGGAAATGCCCGCACGCGTGACCTGCCGGTTGTCACCTGTTTCTGCATCGACCCTTCGTACCCTGAAGCGAACCTCAGGCATTTCACGTTCCTCTCAGAGGGAATTCTCTCGGCAGGTGCCGGTCTTTCCCGGCGGAAAATCCCCCTCGTCCTCCGGAGGGGAGATCCCGTGAAAGAGATTGCTGACCTCGCGAAAGATGCGGCATTTGTCGTCACTGACAGGGGGTACCTCTCTTACCACAAGAGGTGCCGGGAGACTCTTGCCCGTGAGATTGGTTGCCCTTTCATCGAGGTCGAGGACAATGTCATCGTCCCCGTGGAGCGGGCATCTCAAAAGGAGGAATGGTCGGCAGGGACCTTCCGGAGGAAAATGGAAAGACTCATCCCTGATTTCCTTGACATGCCCGGGGATGCTGCGTCCGCAGGGAAGGCCCCGGATGTCGACGGAATTCCGTACCAGGATGTAAAAACACTCATTCATTCCGGAATCGACAGTTCCGTCGGTCCCTCACCCATTTTCCGGGGTGGCGAGGACGAAGCCCGCAGGAGACTGGAGACGTTCATCGGAGAGAAACTGTCGCTTTATCCATCCCGCCGGAACGACCCCTCGCAGGACGTGCTCTCCCATCTCTCCCCCTATCTCCATTTCGGGAACATATCACCCGTTGAATGTGCGTCCAGGGTCATGGAGACGCAAAAACCGGGCATGGATGAGTTCCTGGATCAGCTAATTGTCCGGCGGGAACTTGCCGTCAATTTCGTGCATTACAACCCCCGGTATGACTCGTTCCAGGGACTTCCCGCATGGGCCCGTGCGACCCTCGGGGATCATGCCCGCGACCTGCGGGAATATACCTATACTGCCCGGGAACTCGAGGGGGCCAAGACGCACGATCCCTACTGGAACGCGTGCCAGAATGAGCTGGTCATCACCGGGAAGATGCACGGCTACATGCGCATGTACTGGGCAAAAAAGATCCTCGAATGGACCCGGTCACCGGAAGAGGCATATTCCACCGCACTTGTTCTGAATAACCGCTACGAACTGGACGGGAGGGATCCCAGTTCCTAT
Source organism: Methanolinea sp. (assembly GCA_029907345.1). Taxonomy (GTDB): domain Archaea; phylum Halobacteriota; class Methanomicrobia; order Methanomicrobiales; family Methanospirillaceae; genus Methanolinea_A. Next base: position 119,137 of record JARYMB010000001.1, on the reverse strand, counting down.
GCCGGGGTTGCGTGGTGCTTTGGAAAACACGACAGGCCATGGCCGGAGAGACCCGTATTGGGAAAAGTCCGGTACATGAATGCAGCCGGTCTCGAGAGGAAGTTTTCCATCGAAAGTTACGTGCAACGGGTGGAGGCCCTCATTGAAAAGTATGGAATACCCGGCCGATACTGATACCTGCCCTCTTTCTTCGGAAGAAATTGCACGGGTCCGGGAAGCAGTATACAGCCATTACAGGAAATACCGGCGCAGGTTTCCGTGGCGGGAAACGACCGATCCTTACTGCATCCTTGTCTCGGAGGTCATGCTCCAGCAGACGGGAGTCGAACGGGTCATGGTGCACTATCCTCCTTTTATCTCGTCATTTCCCGGATTTTCACCCCTTGCAGAGGCTCCCCTGGCAGAGGTCCTGCGTGCATGGAAGGGCCTTGGATACAACCGGAGAGCACTGAACCTGCATAAAACGGCAAGGATCGTCACCGACAGGCACGGGGGCATACTCCCCGCGGAGGAAAAAGACCTCCTCTCCCTACCCGGCATAGGAAAGGCAACAGCGGCGTCAATCAGGGCGTTTGCCTACAACATGCCATCTGTCTTTGTCGAGACGAATATCCGCAGGCTCTTCCTTCACTGGTTCTTCCCTGTCGGGGAACGCATCCCTGACAGCACAATCATCCCCCTCGTCCGTGCCACTCTGGACCGGGAAAACCCAGCGGACTGGTACTACGCCCTGATGGACTTTGGGGCCCACCTGCGCTCCGTTGTTCCGGACACCAACCGGAGAAGCGCCCATTACCACAGGCAGGCCCCGTTCCGCGGATCGGATCGGGAGATCAGGGGGCGTATCATCTCTGTCCTCCTCCATTCAGGCCGCCTCGACCAGTCGAACCTTCCTGCAGCAGTGATGGCCGAAGGTAACAGGGTTCGTGCAATCTGTGACCGGATGGCAGAAGAGGGTCTCATCGTAAGGGAGGGGGAGTGGTTCAGGCTTCCCTGAAAGCCCCGTCTGCCGGGCAACCGGGGTGGGACCTTATCCCCGTAAATAATACCCGATAAGGATCAGGAGCAGGCCGGTGTAGAACATGATTGCCCACGGCCATGAGAATCCAAGGTTGATGGTGGAAAAACCTTTCAGGTCCTGGATGAGCAAGAGTATAAAACCCGCGACAAAACAGAGGAGGCTTATCTGTTTCTTGGCACTTTTTTCCATTCTTTCTTCTCCCGGTACAGTGTTATTGCCTGTTTGTATTTATTCTCTTTTTCCCGATCGGAGACTGAATACCGGATTTTACCCCCGATTTTTTCCTTTAGGCCTGATGATGAGGGAAAAGAGGTCCGACCGGGGAGAGGGAGGGTTCATCCGCGTCCCGGCCTCGATCCGTTCGCCGGGGTAACCCAGATCCTCGCAGAGGATGATTGCAATCTCCCCCGGGATGTCGAGGAGGGTTCCGGCACAGGAACCGACATCAAAACCGGGGTCAGCAATCAGGAATACTGTCTTTCCCCTTTCCACCTCGGAGTGCAGGTCAGCGAGGGCACGCCCGTGGTTGCGGCCATGTGCGACCACGACCGAGACTTCCTGCATCGGGATATGAAGGCGGGCAAGTGCGAGCTGGAGGGACGAGATTCCGGGAATGACCTCTCCCGGCAGGTACCCGAGCCCGGCGAGCATCGGGTCGCCGGTGGAAAGGACGACTGCCCCGGCAGGAAGATCCCTCAAAGTACGGTAGTCTTCGATCTCGTGCACAACGGCATCCGGCCTGATGAAGGCGCGGGCAAGGTCGATAGCCCTTCCTGACCCGTATACCTGCCGGGCTTCCGATATCTCCCTGATGGCCTGGGAAGTCAGCAAACCCGGTCCGCATCCGACCCCCACGATCTTCATCCGCTGTCCCCCATGATCTCTCCATCCCGCGAGAGGATAACGACACGCAGGAACGGGTACTTCGTGCGCGCAATGGAAAAAGCCTCTTCCATTTTTTCGGAAAAAACAGGTGTCTGCGAGAGTTCCTCAACGGTGAGGCAGCCTGTCCCTTGGAGTATTCCCGGGAACAGGAACTTCAGTACGAGGCCCGGCAGGCCGCAGAGGATTACCTTTCCCCTCGCTGCCCCGAGTGCCTCCCCGATCCCCGAACCGGCGAGGACGATCTCGTGGTCGGGAAAATGGAGGCGGGAGTAGCGTAAACCGAGGCGGCCCGTTGTGACCACAACGCGCCCTGCTGCTGCCACCCTCTCCTTCACGGATCCTGCCATGTGATCGTCCCAGGGTTCGACGAGCCCGGTCGTCCCAAGGACAGAAATCCCCCCGAGGATGCCGAGGCGCGGGTTCAGTGTCTTTCCGGCGGTAACATGTCCTCCCGGAACGGCAAGCGTGATTGCGACACCCGGAATCCCTGTCATCTCCATCCCGTCGGTGATTGCCTCCATGATCTCCTGGAGTGCAGAAGGACTGATCGCCGGCTCTCCCGGGCGGCCCCGCGGCGTCTCACGGGAAAAACGCCCTATTCCTTCTCCGGTTTCGAGGGTGACACCCTCGTGCCGGGCCTCTGCCTCTGCAACAAAGACAAGCCCGGCGGTAGCGTCCCCGGGATAGTCTCCTGCAAACTTGGAGGCCTCGGCCCGTCCCCTGGAGCACCGCACGGGAACATCAAGGGAAATCCCGCATGGTGTACGGACCGTGACGCTGTCAACGGGATTTTCAAGCGAGAGAACGGCCGCTTTGCAGGCAGCAGCAGCGGTCGTCCCCGTGGTATAACCTCTCCTGAGCATCTTTCCCGATGCGGTCAGCACGCCCAGCCCGGAGGCGGCAAGGGCAAGCTGTTCCCTGTCCGTGCATGCGGCCACCCATGATTCCGGGTACAAAAACCCTGTCACGGGGTCGATAAGGGGTTTACTCTCCTGCATGTCCCCGGCCCGGGTGGCTCTCCGCATACATCGTGATGATCTCATTGATTGCAGCAACTGCGACCGGTGTCCCCCCCCGTGTCCCGATATTTGTGATGGAAGGAACGGGAAGTGAACGAAGCCTCTCTTTGGACTCCGCGGCATTGACGAACCCTACCGGTGTACCGACGACGAGGGCTGGAAGGCACCCGTCTTCGATTAAGTCGCAGAGGGAGAGGAGTGCGGAAGGTGCATTCCCGATGACAACGATGGCCCCGCCGATCTCTTCCCGGAGCGCCAGTATCCCTGCTCTCGTCCGGGTTATCCCCTCCGCCTGCGCCCTTCCCGCATGGTCAAGAGCACAGATGACCCTGCTCCCGTGTCCCCTTTTCTGGATACCCGCCTGGACCATGCGTATATCGGTGATGAGGGGGGCACGTCGCCCCAGGGCAAAAAGCCCGGCAGTGACAGGGTCGCGTGTGAACCGGAGGAGTTCTGCCATGGCCAGGTCCCCGACTGCAATCGAGCACCTCTGGCGGATGCGGTCCTCCGGGGTCGCATTCCCGATCTCCTTTTGGGCAATCTTCCTGCTCTTCTCCGAGATCCAAAGTGCCTCTCCGGGAATTGCCCCCAGATCAGTATACGTATTTTTTCTGGTATCCCCGCGGGGTGATGATCGTCTTGTCATTTTCTCCCACCTTCCCAATCCTGGTCTCGATTCCGCCGATGATAACGGTGCTGTGCATGTCGATTGTCTCCTCGTGATCTGCAACGCCGGCGAGTGTCGTGACGATGATCTCCTCTCCTTCCCGGTACGCATTTTTGACAATCCCGACAGGTGTTGCAGGATCCCTGAACCGGAGGGCTATCCCGACCGCCCGTGCAAAGTTATGCGGTCTCCCGCGACTCCGGGGGTTGTAAAGAACCACAGGAACACCCATTGCAAACGCACACCGGAGCCTCTCCTCGATGACCCCGAGGGGGGTGAGAAGGTCGGAGAGGCTGACGACTGCAAAGTCTCCGGAGAGTGGTGAGCCGAGAAGGGATGCGGCAGCGGTTGCCGCCGTCACCCCCGGGATGACAACGACCTTCACGGGAATCTCTGACCGTTGCGCGACTTCGAGGACGATGCCTGCCATCCCGTAAACACCGGGGTCCCCACCGCTCACCATTGCAACGGTGCACTCTCCGGCGAGTTCAACGGCAAGTCGTGCCCTTTCGACCTCCTTTCCCATCGAGCTCCTGATGACCTTCTTGCCCTCGAGGATCGGGGCGAGAGGGGCAAGGTAGGACGCATTGCCAAGGACGTATTCTGCCTCCTTCAGGGCTGCAATGGCCCTCCCGGTCATCTGGTCCACGGGGCCGGGCCCGCACCCGACCACGTAAAGGACACCCCGTCCTTCACCGGGCAATGGCAACGGTAACACCTCCAAAAACTGTCTTCTTCATGATAAGTTCCTTTTTTTCAGATACCGCGAGGGCGGCAGGTTCCGCAACACCCGCCAGCCCCACGGTCCCTGCCCGGGAGGGAGACGCAGGAGGATACGCCGCAAGGACAGAATCCTCGAGGAAGACAATCGTCCCCCCAAGTGCCCTTACGCCCCCGATGATCCCCTGCTCGTGTGCCTTTTTTACCGTCGAGGCGTAGATGCCCACGTCTTCTTTTCCAATACCGGTCATTTCGAAGGCCTTTTCGAGGGCTTCCCGGACGGATTCCGCCCCGGCCCCTCTCCGGCACCCGATCCCGACGGAGTACTCGCCATTCCGGAAGAGAATGGCAACACGTGGTCCGGCAATGACCATGGAGGGCCCGGATATCGTGTAGATCGGGACTTCCCCGTCGAGGACTGCCGCATTGACAGGGAGGGTGGATTCCCGGTTGAGGATGCGGCAGCCGGTGCGGGTAGCTGCAGCCTCGACGGACTCCTTCCCGGACCTGTCCGTTGCCGTTGTAATCACCGGGACAGCGCCAAGTCCGGCCAGTTTCCGCGCGAGGTCATTGGCCCCGTGGTGGCCTCCGACGAGGGGGATTGCAAAGGAGAGGTCAGGGTCAACGACGACGACGGCCGGGTCGTGCCACTTGTCCCGAAGGAGCGGCGCGATGGACCTTGTCGCTATACCGGCTGCCATGACCGCAACGATCCACGGCGAATCCCGGAAAGCAGATGCGAACGCATCGCGGGAAAAGATAACGAGGTTACCGTCAAGGTATTCTGCTATCCTCCGGGCGGGGCCGGTGAACCTCTCCAGTGCGATGACGGATCCTTTCATGAATACAGGTGCGACCTCCTGTGGCCGGAGGAGGCGGGTTCGAGGACGCCGCCGATGATGAGGAGGGCCGTCCTTTCTATCCCGGCCTCCCGCGCCTTCTCTGCGATGTCTGCCACAGTTCCCCGAACGATTCGCTGATCCTCCCAGCTCGCATGGTAGACGACCGCTGCCGGTGTATGGGGGGGACACCGGACCTTCGCGGTTATCTCTTCGAGGTGTGCTGTCCCGAGGAAAAAGACCATCGTTGCCCTGTGCTCCGAGAGTTCCGCTATCTCGTCACTTTCGAGGGTGGACCCTGCAGGCCGGGTGATGATAAGACTCTCGGCGACCCCGCCGAGGGTGAGCTGTGTTTGTAAGGCAGCTGCTGCGGCAAAGAGCGAGGAGACTCCGGGAACGACCTCGAAATCCACACCTGCATCTGACAGGAACTGCATCTGCTCCACGATTGCCCCATAGAGGGAAGGATCGCCCGAATGGAGGCGCACAACCGTGGACCCTGCCCTTGCATGGCTGACGAGTAATTCCCCGATATCTTCGAGCCTCATTCCGTGGCTGTTCACTTTGAGGTGAGCGGGGCACTCTTCCACGAGCCGGGGATGGATGAGTGAGCCGGTATAGACCAGGACATCGGCCTTCGAGAGGAGGTCGCGACCCCTGACCGTGATGAGGCCGGGGTCTCCCGGACCCCCACCGACAAAATAAACCCGTGGCATCTCACCGCTCCGCGTAGAGGACGCTTAAGTAATCACAGGTCTCGGGGAGATCCCCGTCCCGGTATACGTGCATATTGGGGAGGTACATTTTCTCGACGAGGACGAACCTCCTGAACCCCTCCTTCCCGAGGGCAGATGCAACCTCCCGCGGTCTGCGGACCTTGAGCAGGACCCTGTACCGCTGTTCCGATCCATCAGAGACGCAGAATCCCCCTGAGAGCGATACGCCGGCCACCGATGCGAATGCCGTTATGGCGCTGATTCCCGGTTCTGTCCGGCACACTATCGAAGGGTACTTCTCCTCCATGACCTGGCAGAGCCGCGTGAAAGTGGAAAAGAAGTTCGGATCGCCGATGAGAGCAAGCACGGCGGTCCCGGCCGATGCAACAGGGGCTATCTTCTCCGCGTTCCGTTCCATACAGAGTCGTATCTGTGCAGGATCCTCCGTCATCGGGAAGTCGAGTATCTCGGCATCCCTGTAGGACGAGACGAGTGCGTGGGCGAGCCTGCCGGGGACGTACACGGCATCTGCCTCCCGGAGGAGACGGACTGCCCGGAGGGTCATGAGCTCGGGGTCCCCGGGGCCGAGGCCAAGACCGATCAGCATGGTGCTGTCCCCCCGACGATGACGGCCACCGGGTGAGCCGGCTTCCACATGTAGCCGGTTCCAACCGGGTTTGCGTGCGAGACCTGGACGAGGACGGCTTCCCGGAAGATTCCGAGTTCCCGCATGAGCGAGATGGCAGCAGCGACGGTATCGATCTTCACCGCATTGACAACGATGGAACGGACTTTCGACCCGGCAAGAAGGGAAAGGACGCGGTCCAAGTCCCCCGAACCACCGATAAAAGCTGCGTCAGCCCGGGGGAGACCGGGTAGCAGGTCTGCTGCGTTTCCTTCCAAAAACTCGATATTTGTCACACCTGCACCTTCCGCCTCTCTCCTCGCGTACTCGATCGCCTCCTTCCTTTTGTCAATTGCGTACACGCTCGCGACCTGCCGGGCTGCATGTATCGCGATCTTCCCGGTCCCGCAGCCGATATCCATGAAACGGTCGCCTGGCTGCAGGTCGAGCTTGGCGAGTGCCACAGCCATCACCTCGTCCTTCGTCGGTCCACCGGAAAGACCCATCAGCAGTCACCTACCAGTTACTCCTTGAAAACTATTAACTCTTGTATTTTCGAAATTGCGATGAAAAAAAGGTCGATGGAGGAGAGTGGAAACCATATTTTCCCGGTATAACTCCCGGGAGGGCTGTTTGGCTCCCGTCAGGGAGGTACGCGTCCCGCATTCACAGGTATCTCTTTGGGGTTCCACTCCGTTCCGGAAAGGATTTTGCGGTCATAACGGGACAAGCCCGGGTTCGCCCTCCCTGTAAAGCCTGACAACGTCACCGATGACGATGACTGCCGGGGGCTTCACCCGGCGTTCGCGTGCGATCCCTGCAATGGTCGCAAGGGTCCCGGTGGTGACCCTCTGGTCGGGTCTCATCCCCCTTTCGATGATGGCAACCGGTGTGCCCGGGTCCCTCCCGTGCGAGACGAGGTTTTCCGCGATCGCGGGAAGATTCCTAACCCCCATGAGGATGACGAGGGTGCCCCTGTTCCCTGCAAGGTTCTCCCAGTCAATGGCAGATCCTTCCTTTTCCGGGTCCTCGTGACCGGTCAGGATCGTCACTGATGATGCATATTTCCTGTGCGTCACGGGGATACCCACAGCACCAGGGACTGCGATTGCACTGGTGATCCCGGGGACGAGTTCGACAGGAATTCCCCGTTCCCGAAGGGCCTCGAGTTCCTCCCCGCCCCTTCCGAACAGGAACGGGTCACCTCCCTTGAGGCGAATGACCTTCTTCCCTTCGAGTGCACGTGCGACCATGATCTCTTCGATCTCATCCTGCTCGAGGGTGTGCTGACTCCCGAACTTGCCACAGTCAATCTTTTCTGCACGCTCCGGGAGACCGGCAAGGATCTCCGGGCCCGGGAGCTGGTCATAGAGGATGACGTCCGCCTCCTCCAGCAGCTGTTGCGCCCGGAGCGTGAGCAATGCCTTTCCGCCCGGACCTGAACCAACGAGATAAACCTTCCCCTTCATTCCTTCAGCCCCAGTTTTGCATATGCTTCCCTGATGAGAGGTGCGGCCTCTGCCTTCAGTTGCCTGGCAAGGTCACGGGCGGACCTCTCGTCTGCACACCTGCAGTCCCTCCTGACCGACCTCTCTCCCGCAAGGGACAGGACTTCTGCGTGCAGGTGGCCCCTGTCGCAGTATATCCCGAGCGGGGTGAAACAGCCACCCCCTATCTCCTCCATCGCAGTCCTCTCAAGACCGATGTCACGCCGTGTCGGGGGATGGTCGAGGGCATCGGCGAGCATTTTGGCAGTCTCCCCCTCCCTGCTCACCACAGCGATTGTCCCCTGGTTGGGCGACGGAACGAACGTCTCGGGGGAGAGGCGGGTGCCGGGAAGGGTGAGCCCCAGCCGCTGGAGGCCTGCCTCGGCAAGGACGATGGCATCGAACTGCCCCTCCTTCAGCTTGCGCAGGCGGGTGTCGACGTTTCCCCTCAGGGGATGGATCTCGAGGTACGGGTAATGCCTGAGAAGCTGTGCCTTCCGGCGCGTGCTGGAAGTCCCGACAACCCGTATCTCCGGGAAAGGGATGGTATGGACCATGAAATCGGCAGGAGAGTCGCGCTCTAAGACAGCACACGTGACCAGGCCTTCCGGCCTCCCTGCCGGGATATCCTTTGCGCTGTGGACGGCAGCATCGATCCCGCCCTGCAGGAGTGCATCATCCAGTGCCCGGACAAACACACCCTGTCCGCCAATCTCGTGGAGGGGCACCCCGGTCACGGTGTCGCCGAGGGTCGAGATGACCACCTTTTCTGCCTCTATTCCGTTCCTTTCCAGGAGAGCAATCACCCTGTCCGCCTGGGCGAGTGCAAGGGCGCTTCCGCGGGTTCCAATCAGGAGAGACATTGCCTGTATGCCGTGCTGATAGTCTCCACGTCCCCGTCCGTGTGTGCCACGGAGAGGAAGTTGGTCTCGAACTGGGAGGGCGGCAGGAATATCCCGGATGCAAGCATCTTCTTCCAGAACTGTCTGAAGGCTCCCGTATCGCACTCTTTTGCCTCCCTGTAGTTGCGCGGTCCGGCTTCCCTGAAGAAGAGCTGGAACATCGAACCGAGGCAGACAAAGGATCCCCGGCCGGTATCGGAGACAGATTCACTTATTGCCCGCGTCTTCTCCGCGAGATCGCGGTAGAGTTCCGGGTGATCGCAAATCCATTCCACTGTTGCGATCCCTGCAGCGAGGGAGAGGGGATTTCCGGAGAATGTCCCTGCATTGTAGACCGGGCCCTGCGGTGCGATCATCTCCATGATCTCATTCCTGCCCCCGAAGGCACCGATGGGAAGACCCCCGCCGATGATCTTGCCGAGCGTGGTGATGTCCGGGACAACGCCCCATTGTTTCTGTGCCCCCCCGATACCAACCCTGTAACCGCAGATGACCTCGTCGAAGATCAGGAGCACGTCATGTGCCCGCGTGATCTCTCTCACATCCTGCAGGTACCCGTCCTCCGGGAGAATGGGACCGATGTTTCCCATCACCGGTTCGATGATGAACGCTGCAACGTCTTTGTGGCGGGAGAGCAGGGCTTCCAGAGCATCAGGATCGTTGTAAGGTACCTGGAGCGTGTGGGAAGCGACATCGGGCAGGACACCTGCAGAGTCAGGGATGCCAAGAGTTGTTGCGCCGGATCCGGCCTTCACGAGGACAGCATCGTGGGCGCCGTGGAACCCTCCCTCGACCTTGACGATATCCTTTTTCCCCGAAAATCCGCGTGCCAGCCGGATTGCAGCCATCGTGGCTTCTGATCCGCTCGAGACGAACCTGACCATATCCATACCGGGATGGTCCCGGCAGAGCATTTCTGCAAATCTGACCTCGGGGGGAGTGGGGGTCCCGTACAGCCACCCGTCCCCGATCTGCCTTTTTATGGCAGCACTGATTTCCGGATGCGCATGGCCCAGGAGGAGCGGGCCGTATCCCATGCAGCAGTCGATGAGTTCCTGGTCATCGACGGTGTACAGCCGCGATCCCTGAGCACGCCGCGTGTAGAAAGGGTACGGGGCGATCGCCCGGACCGGGCTGCTCACGCCCCCCGGGATCAGGGTGCGTGCCCGTGCGAAATAGTCACTACTCTTCATCGAGCCACCGTGCCACGTCTCGTGCAAAATACGTGATGATGAGGTCTGCCCCGGCCCGCCTGATGCAGGTCAGGGTCTCCAGTGCGACGTTCTTCTCGTCGAGCCAGCCCCGGGCAGCGGCAGCCTTGATCATGGCATATTCGCCACTGACCTGGAATGCCGCGACGGGAATTCCCAGCGTCCTGACCTCGGCGAGAATGTCGAGGTAAAAACCGGCCGGCTTGACCATGAGGATGTCAGCACCCTCGTCGAAGTCGAGAATCGACTCAAGGATTGCCTCGCGGGAGTTTCCGGGAGGAACCTGGTACGTCGACCTGTCTCCGAAACAAAAACCGCTGTCTGCAGCATCCCGGAACGGACCATAAAGGGCACTTGCGAACTTGGTGGAATAGGACATGATAGCAACATCGGTGTGGCCCTCGCGATCGAGGGCTGCCCGGATCGACTGGACGACCCCGTCCAGCATGCACGACGGTGCAACGATGTCTGCGCCGCTCTCTGCATGCGAGAGAGCGATCCTGTCCATCAGGTCAAGGGAAGGGTCATTGAGGAGATCGGGACCGTAGCGGGTGACTCCCACGATACCGCAGTGGCCGTGATCCGTGTATTCGCAGGCGCACACATCGGTGATGACGACCATTTCCGGGACTTCCTTCTTGACGGCCCTGATCGCTCTCTGGACGATACCGTTGGGATCGAAGGCACCCGAGGCCTGCTCATCCTTTTTCCGCGGGATTCCAAAGAGGAGGATGGCCCGGATACCGGCATCCCACAGGTCACGGGCAACCCCTCCTGCTTCGGCCAGGGGATACCGGAACTGGCCCGGCATCGATGCAATGGACTTTTGTTTCTGCGCAGTCTCGTCAATGAAAACAGGTGCAACAAGGTCGCTCTTTGCGAGGGCAGTCTCCGAGAGCAGCGGCCGTAGGACCCGTGCACGCAGCCTTCTCATTCTTCTTTTCGGGAACATGGTTTTTCACCTCTGACGATTGCAGCGACGAGGGCCTCTGCCCGGTCAAGGTCGCCCTCCTCTGCACACAGCCTGATGGACATGGTGGCATCCGAGAGGAGTTTTCTGGCAAGGACCCGGGAGAGATCGTCAACTATCCCGCACGTGCGTTCATCGGGATTGCCCAAGCGGGCGATTGCCCGGTCCCTTTCCCGCACCCGGATTGCCTCCGCCCAGGTGTGGAGCGTGGCCAGTACGTCGTCGGCGGCATGGCTGTTGAGGAGCCGGACGAACCGGACAAGTTCCCCGTCGATGAACTCCCTCACCTTCGCGGCCTCCGCCCTCCGTGAATCCATTGTCCTTTCGTTGACCTCGCGGAGATCGTCGATGGAAAAGAGGGACACTCCCCGTATATCCCCGGCGCCCTCTTCCACGTCCCTTGGCTGGGCGATGTCGATGATGATGAGGGGGCGTGGCCTGGTCTCCTGGGGCCAGCACCGTGCGGCCATGACCCGCTCGAGCTGGTCACAATGGATCACAGGGTGGGGTGCCGACGTGCACGAGATGACCACGTCCGAGAGGATCATGTAACGGGAGAGATCCTCGAACCTGATCGCCCTGCCCCCTATCTTTTCGGCAAGGGTCTTAGCTCTCGAATACGTCCGGTTGGCAACGTAGATTGCCGTGAGGTTCTTTTGGGCCAGTGCCCGGGCAACCAGGCTTCCCATCTCACCGGAGCCGATGACGAGGATGTGTTTTCCCTCCAGTGTTCCAAGCCTTTCTTCGGCAAGCCAGACCGCTGCAGAGCCGACGGATACCGCTCCACGGTTGATCCGGGTCCTCCTCCGTGCCTCTGTCCCGGCATGTACTGCCTTATTGATGCAGAGTTCGAGGATGGGACTTGTGCATCCGGCCTCCATCGCCTGCATGAGGGCCGATTTCATCTGGCCCAGGATCTGGTCTTCTCCGACGATCATCGAGTCGATCCCGCAGGCGAGTTCGAGGAGATGGCGGAGGGCATCGTTGCCCGAGAACAGGTTGTATTCCTTCCATCCTGCATTTTCAAGGAGCAAAGAGAGGTTTTGCGGGTCGCCATGGACGAGGACCTCAACGCGGTTGCAGGTCTGGAGGAGGATAATACCCCTGAACCTCTCCCTTGCCTCTTCCAGGAACGCTTTTTCGTCGGGAAAACGCATCTTTTCGAGGACGTCTGCCGTGGCCGTGTGGTGGCTGACACCGGCGACAGCAACCGGGACCTGCAGGGACGTCTCCTCCTGCACCCTCATGCGAGGTACCTCCCTGCGATCAGGGACCATGTATATGTCTCTCCCTTCTGGAGGGCAGCCCAGACATCCCTGTCTTTCAGGACGTTCCAGAGGATCTCCCTTCGTGCCTCCGGGTCCGGCTGGCACTCCCGGAGGTATGCCCGGAGCCTTTCCTGGACGCTTACCATCCTGTCCAGGTGCGGGAAGGTCTCCTCGAGGTGTTCCCTGATGAACCGCGGGATGGCAGGACTCGCTCCTTCTGTGCTGATCGCCAGGATGAAATGCTCTCCCCTGACGACAGACGGAATGAGGAAATCTCCCTGCTCCCCCTCCGCGTTATTGAAGAGGATGTTCTTTCTCCTGCATGCCTCCCCGATCCTGTTATTGAGCTTTGGATCGGGAGTTGCTGCAACGGCGCAGAAGATACCCCCGAGGAGCGACAGGAGTTTTTCGTCCGTGATTTCCTCGAGATCGATCGTGACCCGTGTGACAGGAAGTTCCATGAGGGTGGGAGAAAAAGACCGTGAATAGACAATAACGGAACCCTCTCGTGCAAAAAAAGCAGCCTTTCTTGCCCCGACATCACCTCCTCCGAATATTGCGACCTTCTTTTTCGAAAAGTCCACGAGGAGAGGGATCATCAGTATAGGTGTAGAGCGGGCTTTTCATTAAGGTGTTGGGATCGAATCTGCCGGTGCCCTCATGAATGCATCCGCCCCAGGTACCTTCTTTTACCGAAAAATTACTGGAAAGCAGACCATGAGAAACCTCCCGCATTTTTTCCATCTCCATCGGCCTTCAGGGTCGACCGGGACGCGGATGTCACCGGAGTGCATTTTCCACGGGTTCATCCGACTCGATAGCCTTAATAGGCTGTACCGCGTAGTCTAGAGAGCACTTGCGCCGATAGTGTAGTGGTTATCACTAGGCGTTGCCAACGCCTAAACCCGGGTTCGAGTCCCGGTCGGCGCACTCCGGCTCCATTCTCTACCCGGGAAAAATACAAGCATTCCAGGGTGAACATTCCTGGCTGTGCCGGACCGTTCTATCCGGAAGCGGTTCCCGTTCCACCTTTTCCTTTTCCTTTTTTCGTAAAACAGGGACTTTTCCGGCACGGTACGGTACAGGAACTGACCTTCTCGCTGTCCCGCCGGGATGCCCATTCGAGGAGGGGGATAATCGCCTGGCGAAGCCCTTTCCCCTCTTCCGTCAGGAAGTACTCCACGCGGGGCGGGACCTCGGCGAACGATTCGCGTCCCACGAGGTTCTCTTCCTGGAGTTCCTTCAAGGTGTCAGAAAGTGTCTTTGGACTGATACCGGCGAGTTCGTCCATGAGGTCACTGAAACGGAGCCGACCCCGCATCCCCAGCCTGTTAATGATGAGGAGAGCCCATTTCTTGGATATGGTGGAGAAGATTCCCCCAAGGCCGCAGATGCATATTGTGCCGGTATCCGTGCACATAGTATTCTCCCATAAACTTACCTTTTTTAATACTATAAAAAGAATAGCTTTGAACAGAACGAGGGAGGACTTTTCCGATGTGCTCACCGTGCTGCCACGACATTCACCATGCAAGGCGGGGGTGCTGCCAACCCAATGCCTCTGATGTACCGGTTGAGGTTAAGCTATGCGAGGAGCTCAAGAGTGTGTACCTTGCCAGGATCGAGGCTCTTGACAGGAGGATTGCATCTCTCAAAAGTAAAGGAAGCGAGTGATGAACCTTCCGGAGGAGATTCGATTTTCTTCCCGCCGTTGAAAAGAACGTTCTCCGGGGGATCATTTCCCGGGAACGCCTGATCGTCCCCGGGATCAGGGAACGGGCCGGGCAGGGTGAAGAGAATTGACAGAGGTCATCAGCGCACAGGATTTGGTCAAGACTTTTGGCCGGAACAGGGCCGTGGACGGTGTATCTTTCACCGTCAGTGAGGGAGAAATATTCGGGTTTCTCGGTCCAAACGGCGCCGGCAAGACGACGACGACCCGGATGCTCACCGGTGTCATCCCACCGGATGCAGGGACTGCGACGGTCCTTGGCCACGATATCCGGAAGAAACCGGTGCTCGCCAAGCAGGGTTTTGGCGTCGTGCCGGAGACCTCGAATGCCTACACTGATCTCTCGGCCTGGCAGAACATGATGCTGATGGGGGAACTGTATGGCCTTCCACGGGCGCTTGCGGAAGAGAGATCGTCTGACCTCCTGGAGACGGTAGGGCTCATCGAGAAGAAGGACCAGAAGGTCCAGACTTTCTCGAAGGGCATGAAGCAGCGGTTGATCCTTGCCATGGCACTCGTCCACGATCCCAGGGTTCTTTTCCTCGATGAACCGACGGGAGGCCTCGATGTCCAGAGCACCCAGATGATCCTCTCCCTCCTCCGGAATAAAAACAGGGAGGGGATCACCATCTTCCTGACAACGCACAACATGGAGGAGGCAAACAGGCTCTGTCACCGCGTCGCCATTATCAGGCGTGGAAAAATTGTTGCCATCGATGCGCCCGAGAAGCTGAAGATGGCCATTGACCGCGTGCACAGGATCGAGGTGAGCTTCGACCGCGAGGTGCCGGGGGAAGATCTGGGAAAAGTGAGCGGTGTGACCGCGGTGAACCGGACAGGTGACAAGTACCAGCTCGACGTTCTTGCCAGGGATGCCGCGATACGGTCCCTTGTCTCATTCGCCGTATCACACAACCTCCAGATCGTGACGCTGAACACCCTTGCACCCACCCTTGACGATGCATTCCTCCGCCTGACACAGGAGAGCGGACCGTGAACCCGGAGAGTCTCCCTGCACAGGTCCGCCGGGCCTGGGCCGTTGCCAAGAAAGACATCCGCATCTATTACTTCAAGGGGCCTGTCCTCATCTTCGGGGTGTTCATGCCCGTCTTCCTCTTCCTCGCCTTTTACATGGGGGGCAGGGACCTCCCGCTCTCGTTCCTCATCCCGGGTCTCATCGGGATGACACTCTTCTTTTCCGCAACAGCGGTATCCCCGGCCATTTTCCCATGGGAGGGCTCGGCAAAGACCCTCGAGAGGCTCGCATCGTGTCCCATCTCCATCGAGGCGATCGTCCTTGGGGACATGGTTGCATCGGCACTCTTCGGCATCGGGATTACGCTTGTGACCGTCCTCATCGGGGTCGGAGCCGGCCTGCCGGTTCTCCACGTTGGGATCCTTCTCGTTGCCCTTCTCCTTGGTGCCTGCTGTTTTTCTGCAATCGGGACTCTCCTTGCCGTTCCGCCGACGAACGTCCCCTCTAACATCATGATGCTCTCGTCGCTCCTCAAGTTTCCGCTCGTCTTCATATCCGGGATTTTTGTCCCGCTCGCGCAGATGCCTCCGTGGGGAGTCTCTCTTGCAGCCTTCTCCCCGCTCACCTACTTCTGCGACCTTACCCGGTATTGTTTCTCGGGCGCAAATTTCTTCCCGGTCATTGTCGACATCGGGCTGCTGGCCCTGTTTTCGGTGATATTTTCGGCAGCGACGATGTACCTCCACAGGAGAACGATGCCCCGGAGGCTCTGAAAGGAAAAAAACAGTTATCACCCAACGGCAGGGAACGGTTCATGCACAGTGCGGGCTTTTTCAATGCGAAGGGAACACGAAGGGGGGAACCGGAGATACTATAAGGGGGAATGAGTCTTTTACTATTGTTCAAACCGGCGGGGCTTCTGACGTCCCGCTCTCTCCAGAAGTTGACCGAGGTGTTTTGAAGACGGAAAAGAAAGAGGGCCGCGTTCCCTGTGATCCCTCGGAAGAAGCCGAAGTGATCGGGGAGAAGATACGCAGGTGGACACGGACCTATGCAGCGGAGCACGGGTGGATACTGAACCCCGACAGCCGTGCCCTCGATATCGTTATCCGTGGCCTTACGCGGAATTGCAAGAAGTTCGGGCATCCCTACTGCCCGTGCAGGTTACGCAGCGGTGACCCCGAAAAGGACCGGGATATTGTATGCCCCTGCATTTTCCATGAGGACGAGGTCAGGGACGAGGGGAACTGCCATTGCAGGCTGTTTTTCCGGCCGGATAAAGACGAGTGACTGCAGCCCGGGCTGGATGGCACGGGTTTTGGCTGTGGTTCCATCGTCCCCCTGATCACGGAATTACGACCGGTTTTCCTGTACCTGTGTCAAATCTCACTGGCAATTCAAATTTTTTTGAACAAATTTAATATACGGGGAGGAGTGAATGGAATCATACGGGCCTTCCCCGGCATGACGCGGGAAGGCCACCCGAAGGGGGAATGAAGAAATGTCTGAATTATACAAAAAAATGGTCCACGAGGCCATGGCGGCCCAGCGGGCCGACGTGGAAACGGTCAGGAAGAAGAGGGGCCAGTCCTTTGTCATCGATGATGCAAAGGCATACCTCGATGCTGTGAAGCTGATGAAACCAATCGGGGAACAGTCAAAAACAGTCTTCTCCCTTCACGTGGAATCGGTCAAAGCTCATTTTGACGTCCTCGAGAAACTGACAAGGACCGTCCGGCCCGAAGACGACCCGTTCGTCGAGCATTACCAGACGCCCGTGGTGATGGAAATCCTCTACGACCAGGATCCGGCGTTCAAAAAGAGCGTTGATGCATTCGTCAAGGCGATTGGAAAGGCCGAGGCCCTCATCGGGAAGGAATCTGCCCGCCGCTACGCGGGCTTTTACGGGCCGACCTGCGTTGTCGACTTTGCTCTCATACCGGGCAGCACGAGCAATGTCGTGAACCAGGTCCTGCAGAAGACCGACATCCCCGCAGCCCACAAGCAGGCAATCCTTGCCTCAAAGTCCTGGGGGATGAACACATCCTACGGGATAGGGGAGGTATTTGCCCACGAGATTGAGAAGGGTGCCACCCTTGCCGATGCGGTCAAAGCAGAGATAAAGATGCTCCAGGCGGTGTACGAAAAACCCGTCGAGACACAGGCGCGCCTGATGGAGGATGCCGGGATGAACTCGTTTGACTGCCGGAAGTACATGTCCGGGTACCGGAAGAAGATGGAAGCGCCGGTCAGGGCAGCGATCGACGACGGGATCCACTACGGCAACATCGTTACCATCCCTGCCTACTGTGTCGGAGACATAGCCCACCACATAGCCCAGTCCACTTTCAACATGTGCAAGGACGACGTGATCATGGCCACGATCGATGCTGCCACCGAGGTGATGGACAGGAACCTGAACGCAGCGATCCCGAAGTTTGGGAACGAATACGATGTCCTCTCTGTTGCGACCGGGGCATCGGCCTGCGCTGCCGAGTACCTCCTCGAACTGGACGGGTTCAATGCCATCATGGTCGTTGACCTTCTCACGAAGCGGTGGCACAACTATGTCCAGCTCTACCCCCGCCGCGGGGCGGCCGCCGAGTTGCACAACTGCGACTTCATGGACATGATCTACCGGGGCTGGAAGTACATTGACAAGGCCCGGAGGACCCAGAACGGGCGGCCCGGCATGCTGAAACCGAAAGTCGGCGGTTACGAGATCGACCTCTCTCCCATCCACGAGAACGAGGTCCTCATGAACCCGCAGAGGTATGCCTACCCAGCCTGTGCCATTACCGTGCGTGCATCGGCGATGCTGCGCCTTGCCGACTACCCCTGCCTCCTGACGAGCGAGCCCGTGACGGCAACCCTCATGACCAACATCATAGCACTGCACAAGGAGGTTGCCGCAGCCCCGGCAAGGATATGCAAGGACTGCGCGTCCGCCGCTCTCATGGACTTCCGGCACTGTTACTGCCAGTGGAAGGAAGCGGTCTAGGACCACAAGGTGAGGCCGCATGAAGTGTTACGTCTGTGCACAGGAAGGACGGTCCTCGGATGCTGTGGCGGTCTGCATCGTCTGCGGCATGGGGCTCTGTAGAGAGCATGCAATGCGCGAGGAACTGGACATGTGGGAGGGGGGCTACCCCTTCCCGGCCAAGAAGGTGAAAGCAAAGATCCCGCGTATCCTCTGTCCTGAATGCTACAGGGCTCTCAGGGGGAAGTGAGAGGAATGGGAGACCTGGTAAAACGCTGCATCGCCGAACTTGCCGGAACCGCGCTCCTCGTCTACTTCGGGGCAGGTGCCGCAGCAATCACCCTCATGATCGCCCGCGGAACAGACACCGGCACCCCGTTCAATATCGGGATAGGAGCACTGGGGGGCCTCGGTGACTGGTTTGCCATCGGGATGGCGTTTGCCATCGTGATTGCAGCGGTCATCTATTCCATGGGCAGGGTCTCGGGTGCCCATATCAACCCGGCGGTAACCATCGCGTTATGGGCCACGAAGAGGTTTCCCGCCGGCGAGGCCGGTGCGTACATCATCGCCCAGCTGGCCGGGGCGGCTCTCGGAAGCCTGCTCTTTGCAGCCAGCGCGGGAATGGACGCTGTAACGATCGGGGGGCTCGGGGCAACCGCACCGTTCCCGGGGATCGGGTACGGCCAGGCAATCCTTGCAGAAGCAATCGGGACTTTCGTCCTGATGATGGTCATCATGGGTATTGCCGTCGATAAGAGGGCACCGCCCGGGTTCGCAGGCCTGGTCATCGGGTTGACGGTGGGGGGAGTGATCACCACCATCGGCAATATCACGGGCTCGTCTCTCAACACGGCACGCACGTTCGGGCCGTACCTGATCGATTCCCTGCTCGGGGGACCCAGCCTCTGGGTATACTTCCCGATCTATATCATAGGACCCATCATTGGTTCGGTCGTTGCAGCGTTCTTCTATGACTACCTTGCAGGGGAAGGCACTGCGACTGCCTGATGAAGGGTAAAAACGGCACCTTGAAAGGAACTATGTGGGAAACGAGGCGGGCAGGGGTAGGACCAGGAGTCGTGCCGGCTGTCCGCTTCTCTCCTCTTTTTCCGTCTCCCTGATGAAGGCTGTCAACCCGTCTGGCGTGCACTCATTTATACCATCAGCCGGCAAGTCCTGCATCATGTGCAGAAAGGTCATCTGTCTAGCCTGCAGGGAGGCGAATGCGCGGGTTGCCATGATGAGGGCATACGTCAGGCCGCGGGGCCCTGATGGAAAACCCCGGATGGTCCCGGTCGGGTGGTGGTGCCCCTCGTGCGGAGGGTTCCGGAAGGGATGAGGAGGGGTAATTCCCCACTTTTATTTTCGCATAATCGCAGCGTACCAGGTATCGCATTTTTCCAGCCTGCATGAGAGAGCAGCACTCCTGTCATTTCCGCCATGTTCATATAGGTTGAACGAGCATGTTTCAAATGTATTTGAAATGACATGTTTCGTGTTGTATCCCACAACGGAGGGACGATGGATGTATCGGTTCATTGGATACGCGAGTCTCTCCAACCGGGCAGGAGACCCCGGAGGTCAGGAAAGGGATTGCAATGATTGACGCTTTTATCGGATCGCTCCTGCTGGGCTGGGAGACACTCGCAGGGTACCTGCAGGAGCACGTCGTTACGTGCCTCGTGCCTGCGTTCTTCATCGCCGGCGCAATTGCCACCTTCATCAAGAAGGAGGCAATCCTGAAGTATTTCAGCCCTGATTCGCCGAAATCGATTGCCTACGGGCTGGCATCGGTCTCAGGGACGGTGCTTGCCGTCTGCTCCTGCACCATCCTCCCGATGTTCGCCGGGCTGTTCAAGCGGGGGAGCGGGATAGGGCCTGCAACTACGTTCCTCTACGCGGGGCCGGCCATCAACATCCTCGCGATCGTGTACACTGCCAAGGTGCTCGGGTTCGACCTCGGGATTGCAAGGGCTGTCTTTGCCATCGTGATGTCCATCATCATCGGCCTCGTCATGGCGACGCTCTTCCGGTCCTACGATACCGAGACGAAGGAGAAGATGAGGCTTGCCCCGTCAGTCCCCACCGGAGAGCGGGCGGAGCGACCCGGATGGGCAGTCCCCCTCTTCTTCGTCCTGCTCGTCGGAATCCTCGTCACTGCCACTGCGCAGGTCGACTGGATGATCAAGTTCCCCCTCATCTACGCCATGACCCTCGTGGTTGCCTACCTCCTGGTCTACTTCTTCGAGAGGGACGAGGTCACGGAATGGGGGTACGAGACCTGGGACTTGACGAAGAAGATCTTCCCCATCCTCCTCGTGGGGACCTTCGCCCTCGGCATGCTCGCGTTCTTCCTCCCGCCTGAGTCGTTCCGGCCGTTCTTCGGGAACAACTCGATCCTCTCCACGCTCCTTGCAGCCATCGTGGGGACGATCCTCTACATGCCGACCCTCCTCGAAGTCCCTATCGTGGGGACGATGTTCGGCTACTCCTCGGGGGCGATGGCCCCCGGCCCCGCACTCTCCCTCCTGCTCTCGGGCCCGAGTGTCAGCCTCCCCTCGCTCCTCGTTCTCTCCCGCATCATGGGAGCAAAAAAGACGGTCACGTATGCCATTCTCGTCATTATATTCTCGAGTTTGGCAGGATTTGGTTACGGCCTGTTCCTCGGGTGAGGTGAAAACGACTATGGTGGAGAAGGAAAAACCGTGCTGTGCGGCAGAGGCCCTCCGGCGTATCCGGCAGGTGGATGTCGGGGGGATCACCGTCGGGCTCGCGATGCTCGACGACATCATCGACGAGGTGCAGGGGCTTCACCTTGCATCGAAGGACGCAATCGTCAGCGAACTTGTCAGGCGCATCAAGATCTACAATTACGTTCCCCCGTCAGCGGAGGAGAAGTATCGTGAAGCAATCTACCGGGAGTACGAAAAAAAGGTGAAACCATGAAGATCGAGATCCTTGGGACAGGGTGCATGAAGTGCAAGAGGCTTGCAAAGAATGTCGAACAGGCGGTCGCGGAACTGGGTGTCAGTGCGGATATCCGGAAAGTGGAAGACATCACCGCGATCATGGACCGGGGGGTCATGCTCACCCCTGCGCTGATAGTCGACGGTGAACTGAAGGTCTCCGGCCGCGTTGCCGACGTCGCCGAGATCAAACGGATCCTTGCCGGAGGTGCCTGAAATGGCGGAAATTCCTTCCTGCACATGTGGACAGAACGAAAAAAAACGGATCATCTTTCCCTGTGCCGGCCAGGCAAACACCGGCCAGATCACCAACCTGGCGGCGATCCAGCTGACTGAGGAAGGATACGGGAGTATCGCCTGTGCATCGTTGCTTGCAATCGGGTCCGAGGGGCTGGTGACCAGTGCAAAGAAGGTTGATGAGGTCGTGGTCCTTGACGGATGCCCGATGGAATGTGCAAGGAAGATTGCAGAATCCCAGGGGGTTCCCATCGGTCAGCACCTCGTCATGACCGAACTGGGAATCACGAAAGGACCATCGAGATCTTATACTGCTGATGACATCGAGAAAGTCGTCGCGGCATGCTGGGCTGGAGAGGGAAAGGGTGAGAATACCGGTGCAAGGTCAAAAAAAGACGTGGGTCCGGGTACCGGGTGCGGGTGTGGATGCGGCGGAAGTTGTTGAAAAAAATGGAGTATGGTCATGCGCATCAGGGTACCGGAAAATTGTTTTGACAACCAGGTTGAAACGGGCAGCCCCCGCGGATGTTCAGATGCCGACCCGTATTATGTTCATTTCCGCGAATTCTCGGCCACCGGCCGGAAACCTGAAAGGCAAGTCCTTCCTTGCAAAGGAGCCCATTATACACTGACCGGCAGGAATCCCCCAGCCCGGGAGGCATCATGACCGAGCGCCGCTTAAGCACGTTTGAGAAATACCTCACGGTCTGGGTGGCTCTCTGCATCCTTGCGGGGATCGGCCTTGGCGCGGTTGCACCCGGCGTTGCCGTGGCCCTCGATTCGTTCTCTCTCTACCAGGTATCGATCCCGATTGCAATAGCCCTCTTTTTCATGATGTACCCCATCATGGTGAAGATCGACTTTGCCGAGGTGCTCAAGGCCGCCCGCACCCCAAAACCCGTTGCCCTCACTTTGTTCATCAACTGGGCGATAAAGCCGTTCACGATGTACCTCATCGCCACGTTCTTCCTTGGTTACGTGTTCGTCTCTTTCATCCCCGGTACCGATGCTCTCGCAAACGGGAGCACGGTCGAACTCTGGAGGAGTTACGTCTCGGGATGCATCCTGCTCGGCATCGCACCCTGCACTGCCATGGTCCTGATGTGGAGTTACCTGGCGCGGGGAAACGACGGTCTCACCCTGATCATGGTCGCCATCAACTCGCTTACCATGCTCGTGCTCTACGCACCGCTCGGTGGGTTCCTCCTCGGGGTGAACGCGATGCCGATCCCCTGGGAGACCATCCTCCTGTCGGTTGCCATTTACGTCGGACTCCCCCTCCTCGCCGGGTACTACACGAGGAAGTGGATCATCCGGCACAAGGGAGTGGCATGGTTCGAGACGAAGTTCCTCCACTTCCTTACCCCTGTCTCCATCATTGCCCTCCTCGGAACACTCGTGCTCCTCTTTACGTTCAAGGGCAACGTGATCGTCGAGAACCCATTCACGATACTGTGGATTGCGATCCCCCTCTTCATCCAGACCATGCTCATTTTCACCATCGGGTATTTTGCCCTTGCCCGCTGGCTGAAGCTTCCCTACCGTGATGCCGCTCCGGCTGCGATGATCGGAGCATCGAACCACTTCGAGGTCGCAATTGCCACGGCAACCATCCTCTTCGGGCTCGCTTCGGGGGCAGCGCTCGCAACGGTCGTGGGTGTGCTCATCGAGGTGCCGGTGATGCTCATGCTCGTAAAGATCTGCCTGCGGACCCAGGGGCTGTTTAGGGGTGAACCGGTATGAAAATGGATTCAATGCTTGTACCACTTGAGATACACGGCGCGGGAACGGTGATGGTCCCTGCCGTGGAAGAGATCGCCCGCCTCGGTGTGAACCGGGTGGAGCTGCTGTACGTAATGAACATCCGCGAGACAGCGGGTGACCCGGGATTATATGCACACGACCGGCAGGTGATGAATGACTGGAAGAACAGGATCGAGGCCTGCGGTGTTCGGGAGGTGAAGGCCGAAGTCGTCACGGGAATTCCCTGGATCGAGATACTGGAGCGTTCAGAAGCTCTCTCTCCCTCCCTCATCGTGATGGGCTCGCATGGCAGGTCACTGATCCCCCGCATGTTCCTCGGGAGCCAGACCGAGAACGTGCTCCACCATGCACGGGTCCCCCTCCTCGTCCTCCGGATCTCGATCATGAAGGAAGGAGAGCGGGATACCTGCACGCTGGACACCGGAATCTTTCGCCGGATCCTCTATCTCACCGATTTTTCCGCCGAGGCGGAGCGGTGCATCCCGTTCATCGGGTGGATGGCCGGAGCAAAACCCGACCGACTGGTCATCATGCACGTCCAGGATACCCGGCGTCTCTGGAGCGTTTCCCAGGAGCAGATCTCGGCGTTCAATGAAAAAGACGCAAAAAGGCTCGCAGACCTGAAAGGCAGGTTCGATACGCTGGGCATCCGCCAGGTCGTGACCGAGCTGACGATCGGCAACGCCATCGATGAGATCCTGGAGACCGAGGAGACATTTGAGCCGACGCTCATTGTCATGGGGGCGAAGGGGCGGACCGGCACGGTGAGTTCTCTCCTGGGAGGCGTGACGGAAGCGATCGTGCACAGGGCCAAGGCCCACGTGATGGTGGTGAGGTAAGCACGACGGAAGGTCCCCTGCCACCCGGATTGCCCAGCCATAGCGCATCTTCCCGGGAAAGCGATATCGCCGGAAATGGTGACGGGAAGATGTCGGCGACTGTGGCAACCATCGAGAGGTGGCTTGGAAACCCGGTCACCCGGTTTCTCCTCCGGTGGCTGTCTTCGGATTGCCCGCGGTGCGGGAACCGGCTCGATATGGCCCTGGACAGGTTCACCCGCAACGGAAGATCATCTGCACCCTGCATCTCCTGCCGGACGGCATCATGGCTCGTTGCCCTCACCATCCGGAAAAGCGGGCAGATCTTCGGTGTCGGGGAGGGCCTGATAAAGGAAGGCCTCCTCGACCCCTATTTAAGGCGCGGCCTTGCCACGGTGATCCGGAGCATTGCCCGGTACGGAGTTTCCCGCCCGCAACGGGTGAACGCGCCGTTCCTCGTGGTCTGGGACGTGACGCACCGGTGCAACCTCCGGTGTGTCCACTGTTACCAGGACGCCCGTCATGCACTCCCGGATGAGCTCAACACAGGAGAGGCCAGGAGGGTCATTGACGAGCTTGCACGGGCCGGGGTGGTCGCAATTGCATTCTCGGGGGGTGAGCCGCTCATGCGCCCCGATATCCGGGAACTTATCCGGTACGCGAAGGAAAAGGACTTCTTTGTCTCGCTTGCCAGCAACGGCACCCTGATCAGCGAAGCCCTGGCAAAGGACCTTGCATCCGATGGGCTTGACTACATCGAGATCTCGCTCGATGGTGCGGATGCCGCCCACCACGACCTCTTCAGGGGGATTCCCGGTGCTTTCGATCGGACCATCACGGGTATCAGGGCCTGTGTCAGCGCCGGCCTGGACACCGGCATTGCAACGACGGTGACACGGGAGACCGTTGACCAGGTGCCTGCCATCCACCAGCTCGCCGCGACCCTTGGGGCAAGCAGGATGATGTGCTTCAATTTCATCCCTACCGGGCGGGGAATGGCAATGGCTGATCAGGATATCCCGCCGGACCGACGCGAGGCACTCCACAAGTGGATCGTTGCGACTGATCGCGAGGGCAAAGGGCCGGTGCTGCTCTCCACGGCACCCCAGTTTGCCCGCGTCGCGGTCGAGGAGGAAGGAGGAGGAGTCCCTGTCGGCCACTTCTATGCAGGAGAGGGACTGGAGGGAAAGACCGCGGCACTCGCGGAGTTCATCGGGGGGTGCGGTGCGGGGAGGATCTACTGCTGCATCGAGCCGGAAGGGACCGTTCAGCCCTGCGTCTTCATGCCTATCCCTGTCGGCAACCTCCGGAAATCTTCCTTCGAAGAGATATGGCACACCTCGGAGACCCTTCTTCGTCTCCGCTCCCGTGAGAACCTGGAAGGGAACTGCGGGGCGTGCCGCTTTCGGCTGCTGTGCGGCGGGTGCAGGGCACGGGCATATGCATACTTCAGGAATCTCGATGCCCCAGATCCGGGTTGCATACGGAACCAGGATCTCTGGACTTCGCTTGTATCAGAAGTGGACGTGCTCTCTGTCCCCAGACATGGCTATCAAGGAACCTTTTCGCAGGAAGGTATGGTGATAAAACAATGAATCGGGTTGAAGATGTAAAAAGAGCCGGCCAGAGGATGAGAGAGATCCTCGGCCTTCATGGATCCCCTATAGGAGTTCGTTTCGTGAAGAAAGACCAGGCGAGGTCGGCAGAACCCTGCTCGGAAGAGCACATGCGGTTCTGCCAGGCGCTGATGCAGGCCCGTCACGGGATGAGGGCGGTGATCTGCAGGGATAACCTCGCGTGCCCTGCTGCTGCACGAGCATTCGCCTTTAAGCCATTGCCGGAACCCTTGAAGACCGGCAAGGGTCTCGTCGGGTTCGGCATCACGTCAAGGGAAGAGGTCGGGGTGAAAATGTTTGAAGGGATGACTGTCTTCGATGAGGGATATATTGACCGGATCGAGGTTTTTCCCCTTGAAGAGGCCAGGAAAGAGCCAGACGTCGTGGTGGTGGAGGACGAAGTGGAGAGACTCATGTGGATCGTACTTGCCTCGATGCACAGCCATGGTGGCGAACGGGTGCGGGGGACGACGGCCGTGCTGCAGGCAACCTGCGTTGACGCGACAATCATTCCTTTCAGGGAACAGCGGCTCAACTTCAACTTCGGGTGTTATGGCTGCCGGGATGCAACCGATATCGGCCCGGGTGAGGCAATTGTAGGGTTTCCCATCGATGAACTGCCTTCGATCATCACCCACCTCGAGTACCTGAACAAGAAGGCGCTTCCCCATTCCCGGGGCAAGCACGCACTCGCTTTGTTCATGAAACATGAAAAAGGAAAAGAAGAGGGTTGTTCCTCGTTGTAGGACGAACATGAGGATGTGCGGGCAGGGCTTGTCTCATCGGCACCGGGCCGGTTTCTCCAGCAGTACAGCGTGATTCTCATCGTGGTCATGATCGGGGCGATGGGCTTTTCCATCACCTCAAGAGCCTTAGCGCTTCGCTCAAGGAATGGTGCGCGCGCTGCCCAAGTGAACAGAGCATCGTGATGGGATGCACCTCGCTCATTTTTTCCTGCAAAGGAGCATCAATGCACCCACCAGGGCAAGGATGCCAATGCATGAGGAGAATCCCGGTGCGGCTGCACGCATGTCTTCCCCGGAATCTGGAATCTCCTGTGCGAGGACGAGATCTCCATGGAACGAGGGAAAGTGCGACTCGACCCAGATCATGCGGTCCCCATCGATAGATACATCACACGCAATGCCGTCCAGGGATATTTTTTCCACAGCGCCGGTCTGCGGGTCACAGAGGACGATGCTCGATCGGGGCGAATTCTCCGTGTAAACCCATCCAATCCGTTTTCCATCGGTAAACGGCGAGGAAATGTCAGGACTCCTTTCGGTTCCTGCCGGCGGCTGCGATGAACCTAAAAGGGTTCCACTCACAGGATCGATGCGCTCCGTTTTACCTGTGGAAATCACGTAAAGAAAGAGTTCTTTGAAAGATCCCTTATCCTGGCCTTCGAAGGTGATACGCCGTGTCGTATAAACCAGGTAATCTCCCTTCATCGCATAATCACTGACACCGGTATTGGACACATTTCCCGCGTTGTTGCGGAACACTTCCGTATTTATGTTGTCAGTAAGAGAATACAGGAAAAGACCATTCCTGCCAAGGTATGCAATCCTGTCACCATTGAAGAGGACAGCGGCAGGGTTGACGATGGGAAGCGTGCACACCTCTTTTCTCTCCCCGGTGTCAATATCATAGAGGACGATACGAGTGTCCAATCCTTCACTCACGTCATTTTGCCAGATGATCTTCCCCCTGTCAATCCTTGGCCACCAGGCGTTACCTGTGTCATCGATGATCCCGGCAGATCCGTTGCGAATCGAACAGAGGAATACCCGGTTCTGTGCGATTCCTGTCGTGCCAGGTCCGAAATCGACCCGGGGGGTTTCAAACCATGTTGCATACTCCCCCGATATCTCCGGTCCCGTGATCGTCATGTTTACCGATGGCAACCCGACGGTCTTTTTCTCACCGGTGGAAATGCGATAGAGGTAGATTCGGTTTTGGGAATCGTCGGGTCCTTCCACCCGTCCGGTGAAGAGGACAAAGTCTCCGGAAATTTTTCCACCGAGGGCGTTCGTTGAATTATCAGAAATTGTTTTCGTCACCCATCCGGCATCTGCAGGTACGGAGACCATACCCAGTATTAGCGCGACAAGCACTGCCATGGTGCAAAACACCGTAAATGACCATCCATGCACAGACTGATGCCTCTTATTTTGATTGATAATTTGATTGCCATGAAACCACATCAAAGAGATCCCGGCCCTCCGATGTTGGGCCCGGATACTCTCCATTGAAACCTGCATTGTGTAATTTGCCACGGAGAACCGGCGCTGTGCCCCTCGAAATCGTCTTGGTAAGATTTTTCGTCTTCTAACAACGACGTTGTGAATACTGACTGATTACCATGTGGCAGCTGGTCGGGAAACCTCCCCTACGTCGTCACACCGGTCAGGGGGAAAACCGTGCCGACCGGCAGGCAGTCCTCCTGATTGCCATACTCACCTCGTTTCTCACGCCGTTCATGATCTCATCGGTCAATATTGCCATTCCTGCGATCGGGTCAGAGTTTGGAGCAGATGCCGTCCTCCTCGGCTGGATACCGACATCTTACATCCTCGCATCAGCGATCTTTCTCATCCCTGTGGGACGGCTGGCTGATATCCATGGCATGCGGCGGGTCTTCTTCCCGGGAATCGTTATTTTCACCGTGTCGACCGTTTTCTGTGCACTTTCCGTCTCAACTCCGATGCTCATCGGCCTTCGGGTGATCCAGGGGATAGGGAATGCCATGATATTTTCGACGGCTGTTGCCGCGCTCACGGCAGTCTATCCCCCGGGGGAAAGGGGAATGGTTCTGGGACTCAGCGTTGCAGCTTCCTACATCGGCCTTTCCCTCGGGCCGGTGCTTGGGGGTGTGCTGACCCAGAACCTCGGGTGGCGGAGCATTTTTCTCGCCGCGATCCCGCTTTCGGTCATCATTATCATCCTCGTTGTCAAAAACGGCCGGGAGTGGACCGGGACGTGCGAGGAAAAATTCGATCTCGCGGGTTCGATCCTCTACGGTCTCATGCTCCTCTGCCTCATGTACGGGCTCTCCCTGCTTCCCGGGCCCGAAGGATGGGCTTTTACCCTCTTTTTCCTGCCACTGCTCGCAGCTTTTCTCCTCTGGGAACTGCGCACGGATAGCCCGGTCATCGAGATCGACATCTTCCTGAAAAACCGTGTTTTTTCTTTCTCGAGCATCGCGACCATGATCAATTACTGTGCCACGTTTGCGATCAGTTTCCTCCTCGCCCTCTATCTCCAGTTCAACAGGGGGTTCGATCCCCAGACTGCGGGTTTTATCCTCGCAGCCCAGCCGGTCGTGCAGGCGATCTTCTCTCCGGCAGCCGGCCGGCTCTCTGACCGCGTCGAACCCGGAGTTATTGCATCGGCCGGGATGGGTGCAACCGCAGTCGGGCTTGCGATGCTTGCCTTCCTTACGGAGGAGACGCCCCTCTTCTTCCTCGTTGCAGCTCTCGTCATCCTCGGCCTCGGTTTTGCCCTCTTCTCCTCGCCGAACACCAATGCCATCATGAGCTCCGTCGACCGGGAGTTCCTGGGAATCGCCTCCGCCACCGTTGCGACCGCCCGCCAGGTCGGCATGATGCTCTCCCTGGGCATTACCATGGTCATATTCTCGCTGATCATCGGGCGTGTCCGGATTACCCCGGACGTGCATACCCCCCTCCTGGCGAGCATACGCATAGCATTTACCCTGTTTGCCTTCCTCTGCACGGCCGGAATCTACTTCTCTCTCTCACGGGGGAAGGTCCGCGGGGAGGAGACGTAAGTCCCGGGCACCCTTATCCGGCAATGGTCCGGCAATGGTCAGGGGCAGACCCCGCGGAAACCGGGGCATTTTCCCTTTCCAAACGGGGGAGACGGAGAAAGTGAAAAGAGGGTATGGAATCATTGAGAAAAAAGCAATGTTGCCGGCTACTCCCTCGCCTTGAGGAGGAGCCAGTCGTTCCCACCCGCCTTTTTATACCTTACGAGCACGTACACACCGCTGATGCGGTTTCCTTTCAGCATAACCTCGATCTTGTCCTCGCCCCATTCGAGCGGCTCATAGAAACCGTGGTCCCATATCTTCACCTCTCCGGCACCATATTCCCCTTCAGGAATCGTCCCCTCGAAATCCGCGTATTCGAGGGGGTGGTCTTCCGTCCGGATGGCCAGGTTCCTGACACCCTTTGTTTGAGGGATGCCCTTCGGGACTGCCCAGGACTGGAGCACCCCGTCCCGCTCGAGCCGAAGATCGAAGTGGCGGGTGGAGGATTGATGCTCCTGCACCACGAAGCGCGGGTCTTTGGCCCTTTTTGGCTCCGGCATACCGGCGGGCTCCGGCGTTTTCCTAAAATCTCTCTTTTTGTTGTATTCATCAGCTTCCATGGTTTCACGACTCCCTTTTCAGCTGGTCAGTCCCGCACTCCCGCGGCGGTTTGTCCAGGCGCAACCGCATGAACCGGGGTGCCCGGAGTATACCGTCACGGGTGACCGACATGTATGCAACCTCGCAGACAATGACTGGTTCCACCCAGATCACGCCTTTCCCGGCCCCCGAAAGAGGCTTCCCCTCCCCGAGACCTGCGAGGCGTTCTTTGAGTTCCCTGCGCAGCGCCCCCGAGAAGCCTGTGCCCACTTTTCCTGCGTAAACGGGGATAGATCCATCGTAGAGTCCCAGGACCAGGGCGCCGAAAGTCGACCGGAGCTCTCCCTTTCCCCGGGTGTACCCGAAGACCACGCAGTCGCAGGTCAGGACCCGCTTTATTTTCAGCCAGTTGCCGCTCCTTGCCCCCGGTTCGTAGGTGCTCGACTTTTTCTTGGCGATGATTCCCTCGATCCCTTCCCGGCTCACGATTTCGAAATATTCCTTTCCTCTTCCTTCCACAGGGCGGGATCGGACCACGTGACGTCCCTCGTGTACGTCGCGTTCCAGGAGGGCTTTCCGACTCGTCAGGGGGAGACCGATGAGTGGTTTTCCACGGCATTCAAGGATATCAAAGACAACGTAGGTAACGGGTTCCTGTCCCGACAGGTACGCAATCTCCTGGGGGTCGGTCTTCCGGGCCCGCTGCATGAGGGCCTGGAAATCGGGTTTTCCTCCGCGCATGGCCACGATTTCACCGTCAAGGACACTGGAGGCCGGGGCGAGACCCGCTATCTCGCCGATCTCGGGAAATATCCCCAGGAGTTCCCTCCCGTTCCGGCTCCGGAGACTGACTTCACCGGACCGGCCGATAGTGCAGAGTGCACGGATCCCGTCCCACTTGATCTCGAAGAGCCATTCTGGCGAATCAAAAGGAGCAACCGCTTCGCGGGCCAGCATGGGCATGTACGCATCGCTCATTTATGTTCGAGCCTGGCGAGTGTTTCCTGCAGGGCGTCCATGAGTTTCCTTGCCTCCTCCGCCGCAGGCTTTTCTCTGGTAACGGTTTTTCCTTCCATCTTTTCCTGGATCAGCACGTTTAAGCGTTCACGGTAGGTATCCCTGAACTCGGTGATATCAAACTCTCCGGAGAGGTCTTTGATGATCTTTTCGGCCAGACCCAGTTCTTTTTCCGATGGTTCGGACAACTTCCGGATCTCTTCCATGTCCAGGGGGTTTACAACCTCGTCCGCGTAATGCAGGGTGGTCAGGATAAGTGCATCATGGTACTCCCGGACGAGTGCGGGATATTCCTTGGTCCGGAGGGTCACCATTCCCACGCCGGCCCTTCCCGTCTTCCTGAATGCCGCCAGAAGCAGCGAATAGGCATCTTCGCTTTTGTCGGGGACGAGAAGATAGCTCTTGTTGAAGTACACCGGATCGACAGAGAAGGAATACACGAATTTTTCGAGACGGATTCTCCTGTCGGACTCGGGTTTCATTGCCTCCAGTTCTTCGTTCCCGAATACCACGAATTCGTCTTTCTTTACCTCGTATCCCCGGACGACATCCTCCCAGGGCACAATTTGGTTATCCCTGGTACATACCCGCTGGTACTCGATGGGCTGGCCGTCAGCCCTGTGGAGGAGCCGGAACGGGATCGAGTGATCCCTGACCATGGTCAGGAGTCTGACCGGAACGTTCACCAGTCCTATGCTGATCGACCCGGTCCATATCGGGCGGTGCGGAATTCCGGGGGGTTTGGTATTTTTGGTCATCTCATCTCACCGGGATATCCTGGCGATCTTCGAAAATTCCTTTCCAGGGATCCTTTGTCCTGGAAATGACCGTTCGAATATTAAAATCCTGGGGGTTCAGCGAGGGAGTTACCTCTTCCCGGGAGAGCGGGCACGAGACCGGTGCCCCCTGTACCGGCCGGAGAGAGTAGGGGCAGGCCATGGTTTTCCATGCTGCGTTCTGGAGGTAGTCCACGAATACTGTGCCCGGCTCTCTTGAACGGGAAAACTCTGATACCACCACCCCGAGGTCACGCGCCAGCAGTCTGCCGGTTGCATGCACGAAATTCCGGACCTGGCGGAAAGTATAGCCGGGTTTGAGCGGGACCACGATGTGCAGCCCTTTTTTCCCTGAGGTCTTGATATAGCCCCTTATCCCGAGTCCCTCGAGAAATTCGTCGAGTGCCAGGGCAACCTGCACAGTTTCTTTTAATGCGGCCGGAGGTTCCGGGTCGATGTCAAAGAGAGCAAAGTCGGGACTTTCGGGGTCATTTGCCTGGGAAAGAGTGATATTGAACTCAATTGCAGCCAGATTGGCAAGCCATATCAGGGTATCTGCATTATCGCAGACAATGTAGTTCACCATTTTCCTGTCGGTTTCGGTCAGGTGAGGCGAGAGCGTTACCCAGTTCGGAGTCTCTCGCGGAGCATTCTTCTCGAAAAAACCGGGGTGATCGATCCCGTCCGGAAACCTGTTTTGGACGACCGGCCTTCCGGCGAGCCACGGCAGCATCCTTGGCGCGATCCGGATGTAGTACCCGATGATATCTCTCTTGGTTATTCCCATTCCGGGGAACAGCACTTTTTCCGGGTTACTGACCTCAACCTTCCCGATCATGCCCATGAAAACAACATCTTTCCTCGTGATTGACTTGTGAGAGATTGGACTGAACCCTGATAAAGAATGGTCCGGCCTAAACCAGCTACTCCCGATATGCTACGCAGGAGGTCTGATCACCCGGTCTTCCCTCGCAGGAGCACTACCAGGACCAGGGCTGAGATGAGGCTGGCAGCGACAGTCCACCCCGGGCACTGCCACAAGGCCTGTGAGGGAATGTTACCTCATGCACACGAAAAACCCAATTCAATCTTCTCTCGTAAACAAAAGGAGAAAGAAATGGAATAGAAAACCCCATTTTGTCAGTCGATCCGTACCAGGCGGTCGAGGAAGACCCCTGCCCAGAGGTACCCGATGAAACCGCCGATAATATTCCCGACGACGATCCCGGAATAGACACCAAACTCGCCAAGCCCGAGCACAATGCCAAGGATGAATGCAAAGACGATATCGAAGGCAAGGGCACGCAGGAGGCTGATGACAAGGGACGTGACGCCGTGCCCCGTCCCCTGGAAGACGGAGGACGAGAACATGCCCAGCGGGATGAAGGGGTAAAAGAAGCACATGGTCTGGAAGAAGAGGATAAAGGCCGGGGAGAGGTGGGCGCTTTCGGGTGAATACGTGAAGAGTGCAGTGATCTGGGGAGAGAGCAGGTAGGTGAGGATACCGGTCACGAAGCCGATGGCAACCCCGATACGGATCGAGTAGCGGTGCACGGTGCGGATCTTCTCGAATTCCCTTGCCCCGTATGCCGCCCCTGAAACGGCAATGACCGATGTTGCGATCCCTATCAGGGGGACGATTGCAAACATCACGATCCTCCAGCCCGAGGTATAGACGGCAACTGCATCGGTGCCCGCGATCGTGACGAGGATGAGATTCATCGAAAGGGACATGACCGAGAGGAGGAGGTACTCGAGGCTTGCCGGGATTCCCACACCAAGGATGGACCGGAAGATCCGCACGTCCGGCGAGAAACCCCTGATTTTCAGAGTCACAAAGGTATCCCTCCTGACAAGGAACCAGTATGCAAGCACCACGAGGACCGAGGCTATCGAGATGACGGTTGCAATCGCTGCACCGGCGACCCCGAGCCCTGCCCAGTAGATGAGGACCGGGTCGAGGATGATATTGAGGACTGACGAGACGGCCATTGCATACATCGTCCTTTTTGTATCCCCCTCGGCCCGGAGGACGGCATAGGCCATCTGGACGACGAGGAAGAATATCGTCCCCAGGAAGACGATCTGCCCGTACTCCACCGAGATATCGGTTACCGGGCCTGCACCGAGCAGTACCACGATGGGGCGGAGGTAGAGCACAAATATGACCATCAGGACCGCTGAAACGAGGAAAGCGGTGAGGATGGCGTGGGTGGCCGCAGTATCTGCCCCCTCCTTATCCCGGGCCCCGATGCACCGGGCGACAACGGAGGTCGCCCCTGCCCCCAGCCCGTTGGAGAGTCCCATCAGAATCATGAAGAGCGGGGTGACGAAGCCGACACCGGCGAGGGCATCGGAACCGATGCCGGAGACCCAGACGGCATCTGCGAGGTTATAGATCGCAATCAGGAGCATGGCAACAATCATCGGCCCGGCAAGTTTCCTCACGGCAACCTTTGGGTCTCCACGGAGGATGCTGACGCCGCGTGTCACCTGCTCGTCGAATGCACGATCAGGTGTGTCCCCCACTCTATCCGCCTGTGCAGCCATCCCCGCATCCCTCTCCTATCAGGTGCATGCTCTGTCGCGCAAGGACCCCCAGAAGGTCCCGGACAAGGTTACGGTCCTCCCTCGCAAGGACAGAAAGGAGCTCCTCCTCCCATTCCGCCTCGATACCGAGGATCTCGGCGATTGTTCCCCTTCCTTTTTCCGTCAGGAAAAGCCCCCAGGCCCTGCGTTTCCCGGGTATTTTTCTCCGGGAGATGAAACCGCCCCGTTCCAGCCGCCGCACGGCACGGGCAACCGTTGCCTTGTCGAGGTAGAAGAAGCGCGCAAGGGTTTCCTGCATCACACCTTCTTTCCGGGACAGGTACATCAGGATGGGGAACTGCCCGGCGGCAAGACCCCGTGGCACCAGGTGCCTGTTCAGGGCGATGGAGTGGTTCCGGTGAATGAGGGAGAAAATGGCTCCCAGGGGAAGGTCAGGGTGCATCGGGCATCAGTAGCAGTAAAGGTGAGCAGGGTTCCGGCATAAAAGTTGCGTATGCAACTATTGCAGAACAACACTACCGTACCAGGTTCGGCGCAATTACCGAAGATTATCGGCCGGAGGTAAATTTCATCACCGGAGATAATGACGGGTTACTGAAGCAGGAGAGGACAGCGAAGATACAGCGTACCCTCATCATCTCCATGGGGGGTCGGCACCGCACTCGGTATCGTCGAGCATACTTGCAACCGACCGGCTGCTCGTGTATCTCCAAAAAGAGGGGCCGGTGAGCGGGTAACCAGGCCGGGCGGCGGCGGGTCTACCGGACGTTATTCCCCGCCCGCCTCAACCGAGCTTCAGCACGCGCTCGGCGTTCCTATATACTATCTTCTCTTAGTCGGTCAGGAAGAGGGGGGTGGTTGAGCGCGTCCACCGCTTCCTGCGGCCGCTCGTCAGGCCAGTCCACCGAGAAGAGGATATTTCCGGTCCCGGGGGTCCTTTCGGTGCACAGGATGGACGGGATGGAGAAGTTCCCGCTCATGGTCACGACCAGAATGTCGCGGAGGCCTCAATCTCATATGAACACGCTTTTTCTTCTCTCATTTCATCAAGCCGAAACTGCGACATGCTGCAAAAAAATATACAACCCATCCCCCTTGAAATGACGAAGGGGGTTATTATGATACCTGCATGACGATATCGGGGAACTCCTGGATCTTTTCGAGCGATCTGACCCGTGTTTTCAGGATCAGTGTATGACCGATGCACCTTGTTGCAAGAAAACCACAATCGGCGTTAATCTGTATCGTTTCCGTCCTCAGCGACCCTCCCGGCAGGTCCCCGATGCACCTCTCGACGGATGGGCCCCCGTTGATAAAAATCCTCTCTCCGGCATCGTTGAAAACCTCCAGGACAACGCAGACGGAATGGGCTGTCTCGTCTCCCGTGTTCGTTATCGTCGCCGTCGTCTCCCGGCAGGTAAGACCGCAACCTGCGGGGGCCCCCGACTCCAGTGTGAATGCAACGGGGCGGGGAGTAGGAGCCGGATAGACGGTTACCGGGGTTGTCCCCCCGGTTTGTACCGGTGTCATCCCCGCCAACCGGTCGCCTGCCGGTGTTACTGCCGGAGCCCCATGACCAGTGATATTCCGTGTCACATCGGTTCCCGATGTGCGTATTCCATCCTGCTGAACCTGGTCCCGGAACAGGAGACACATTCCAAGACAGATGCATACGCCGATACCGAGGATCAGTGCCAGTATCACGGGGGAGATTTTCATCCGGTCTGGTATATGACGGGAAAGGACATGAACCCACCCGCTGTTTCCTGCAGGGAGTAATCCTATTAAAGGGACCTCTCTCCAATAACAGTATGTTAGGGTATCTTCCCGGGGTAATTTTCATGGGCATTTTTTCCAGGAGCACAAGATAATGGCAGCGGTGATCGAGACACACGGGCTTTCCAAGGTCTACGGAGACGTTACGGCCCTTGACAGCGTCTCCCTCTCGGTGGAAGAGGGGGCACTTTTCGGCCTCCTCGGACCGAACGGATCCGGCAAGACGACCATGATAAAGGTGCTGACCGGCCAGGTGCGGCCGACCGGGGGTTATGCAACGGTGCTTGGCCTTGACGCGGAAAAGGAGGGCATCCGGGTGAGGGAAAGAGTCGGGATCATCCCCGAACAGGAGTCCCCGCCCAGTTTCCTGACAGCGATGGAATACCTGGAGTTCGTCGGGGCCGTGAGGAAGATCCCCGACATCGCGGAAAGGGCGGAAAAATGGTTCGATATCCTCGAATTCAGAGATAAAAAGGATGTGCTCTGCAAGGACCTCTCGAGGGGGACCCGCCAGAAGCTCATGTTCGCGCAGGCATTCATCCATGAACCTGTCCTCGCCCTGATCGACGAGCCCCTGATCAACCTCGATCCCCTCATGCAGGACGTGGTCAAGGAATTCCTCATCGATTACGTGAGGAAGAAAAACACCATCTTTCTCTCGACGCACATCCTCGAAGTTGCTGAAGAGATCTGTTCCGGGTTTGCAATCCTCCACCGGGGAAAACTCCTCCATGCAGGATCGGTCGCTGATGTAACCGCGGGTGGCGGGCATCTCCCCGGGTTCTTCCTCTCTCTCGTCCGGAAGGGTGGCCATGCCTGACCTCTTTTCCTGCCTCATGAAAGAGGAGTGGAGGATGCACTCCACGATGTTCGGGAGCATTTCCTTTGCGCTCTTCCCGGTAATGATCTTTGGAATCGTGTTCATGGGCTCGTTCCTGCTCCCTCTGCTCTCTGTCGCGTTCCCTGCAGGTGACCTTGCGTTTCTTGCCCATGCCTCCTTCCTTCTCCTCGGGTTCATGGTCGGGGGCTTCGGGCTCCTCGGGAACGAGATGATGAACAGGAGGTTTGGCCAGGCAAGTCTCCTCGTGTATTCAAGCCGGAACCTGCCCCTTTCAGAGCGGTTCATCTTTACAAACTTCGTCGTAAAGGACATCGTCTACTATTTCTTCCTCTGGGTTCTTCCCTTCGGGGGCGGGTACATCGCCGCATCGCCTTTTTTGGGGATTCCCCTCTCACGGGCACTCCTCCTCCTGCTGACACTTTCCCTTTCATTCCTCCTCGGGCTCTGCGTGGTTTTCCTCCTCTCGTCCCTCTATGTCAGGTCAAAAACAGCCTGTTTCCTCGCAGTGATCGTTCCGGGTATCGCGGGCGGGGTGTACTCTGCCTGGTCAGGCACAAACCCCGCCCTGCTCTTTCCCCCTTACCTCCTCTATTCGGGGTTCTCGTGGATGACGTTCCTTGGGATATCCATTGCCATTGCCGCCCTGTTTACCGCATCAGTCGTGCTCTTTTCCCCGGAAGGGACTGGTTCGACAAGGACGTACGGCCGGATGCTCGGGCGCCTTGCAAAGGTGCTCTCGTTCCTTCCCCAATCACCGATCGTCGCAAAGGATTTCCTCGATCTCTCCCGGAGCGGCATCGGCATCGGCCAGGCCCTCTTCTCTTTCTTAATACCCCTCGTCGTGATCTGGTTCTTCCTCTCGCTTCTGGAAAGTTCCCTTCCTCCCCACGGGTTGATCGTGATCTTCAGCCTCACCACGGGCATCATTGCCTCGACCATCTACACGTGGGTGACGGAATTCGATTCGTTCGGGCCCTATTCCTGCCTCCCCCTCTCCGTCAGCACCCTGATTGCCGGCAAGATGACCACGTTCCTGCTCCTGCAGGCTCTCCCCGCAGTATTCATCGGGGCGGTGACAGGAATGTCTTCCGGGCCGGAGATGGTTGCCCCGGCCGTCGTCCTCTGCATCTCGATCTCCGTCTATGCCGCCAGCGTGATGGCATTCCTCTGCGGGCTTTTCCCGGGCGTTCTCGTCTATGACGTGCGTGTCCTTTTCACTTACCTTGTCCTCGACGGGGTGGCACTTGCCATCCTTGCTGCGATCTCCTTTGCAAGCTCCCTATACGCCTTCCTGTCAGTCTTTCTCCTGGTCCCCGCATACCTCTTTTCAAGGGCGGCGGGGGCCCGGTGGGATGCCCGGGACACTGCCGGGGTATGATTGGAGTTCCTGCCTTCTCTTGGCATGGATGGACCAGGGACTTTTTTTCCACCAAAATCCGGAAACGGATTTTTCGTTTCATTCTCTTTACCATGTTTCATGTTTTTTTGAATAGTTTTATGAGGAAGATAGATCTACAGGTGGCATGGTGGTACCATGGACGCCTATGCAGGAAAGATAGCCGACATCGATCTGACCAGAATAAAGGTGACAGTTGCAGCGACACCCTCTGACTGGAAGAAGAGGTATCTTGGAGGAAGGGGGTTTGGCGCAAGGGTGGTGACGGACCGGGTAAACCCCCGCGACGACCCGCTCGGGGAGAAAAATGTCTTCGTGCTCGCCTCGGGTCCGACGACGGGAACAGGGATCCCGCTCGGGTCGCGGTACGAGATAAGCGCGAAATCTCCCCTGAACGGCACCCTGATGTCCTCCAACTCCGGGGGAGTCTTCGGGTGGAAGCTCAAGAGGGCGGGGTTTGATGCCGTCATCCTGAACGGGAAGGCGGAAAAGCCCTGTTACATCTACTTAAACGAAGGAAAGGCCGAGATCCGGGACGCATCCCCCTACTGGGGAAAGACGACCCACGAGGCGACCGACATGATCCTCTCGGATCTTGGGGATACGAAGGCAAAGGTTGCCTGCATCGGTCCCGCGGGGGAGAAAAAGAGTCTCCTTGCCTGCGTGATCAATGACATGGACAGGGCTGCCGGCCGGGCCGGTGGCGGGGCCGTCATGGGCTCAAAGAACGTCAAGGCCATCGTTGCAGCCGGGGACCTCTCCATCGGGATAGCAGACGAGGAACGCCTCAACACAGTCAAGGAACGAATCAGGGAGAAACTCGAGAAAAACGGCATCTGCCAGGCCCTGACCAAGTACGGGACGGCAGTCCTCGTCAACATCATCAACGAGGCAGGCATCCTCCCGACGCGCAATTTCCAGTCGGCGCACTTCGCAAACGCCGAGAAAGTCTCGGGGGAGGCTCTCGCAGAGAAGTACCTGAAGAAGAACAAGGGGTGCTATGCATGCATCGTCCGCTGCAGCAGGGTGTCGGAGGTCGATGGAGAAACCCACGAGGGGCCGGAGTACGAACCGCTCTGGGCCTTTACGGCTGACCTTGGGATCGATGACCTCGCGTTTGCCACAAAGGCCACATGGCTCTGCAACAAGCTCGGGATCGATGCCATCGGAACCCCCACAGCGATTGCCTGCGCAATGGAGATGAAGGAGAAGGGATACATCAGGGACGGCCCGCAGTTTGGCTCCACGGAGGGGCTCCTCGATCTCATCCGCCAGATGGCGAACCGCGAGGGGTTCGGCGCTGAACTCTCGGACGGGTCTTTCATGTTTGCCGAAAAGCACGGTCACCCCGAACTCTCGATGAGCGTGAAGAAGCAGGACATCCCGGCATACGACCCGCGGGGGCTGCAGGGGCACGGCCTCGAATACGCGACATCCGTGCGGGGTGCAGACCATGTCTATGGCTACATGATCTCGCCCGAAGTGCTCGGCGCACCTGTCAAGCTCGATCCCTACACGAGCGAAGGCAAAGCGGAGTGGACCAAGACCTTCCAGGATCTCACGGCGGCAATCGACGCATCAGGCATGTGCCTCTTCTCCTCGTTTGCCCTCGATGCTGATGACTATGCAGACCTGATCTCTGCAGCAACGGGAATGTCCCTGACGGCCAAGGGGCTCCTCCACATCGGGGAGAGGATCTGGAACCTCCAGCGGCTCTTCAACCTGAAGGCAGGGTATACAAAGGACGACGACACTCTCCCCCCGCGCCTGTTGAACGAACCGCTCCGCGAGGGTGCCCCCAGGGGAAGGGTGTGGCAGCGCCAGCCCC
Organism: Methanolinea sp.; assembly: GCA_029907345.1. Taxonomy (GTDB): domain Archaea; phylum Halobacteriota; class Methanomicrobia; order Methanomicrobiales; family Methanospirillaceae; genus Methanolinea_A. The sequence continues at coordinate 79,156 of JARYMB010000001.1, read as the reverse complement.
TGCTCGACGAGTACTACGAACTCCGGGGATGGGACAAAAACGGGGTCCCGACCAAACAGAAACTGGAAGAACTGGGCCTCGCATGAGGTAAGGTGCATGGTCGCAACCCCCGAACAAAAGCCCGGTCTCTGGCACGGTATACCGCGGAACGAGATTGACTGGCACCCGGTAGTCAACGAGGCTAAATGCATCGGATGCGGGTTCTGCTTTCTTACCTGCGGAAAAGGAGTGTACGGGTTTGACTGGGAACGGAAGAAATCGGTCGTCATCCACCCGGAAAACTGCGTGGTCGGCTGCCAGACCTGCGCAAACCTCTGCCCTGCGCTTGCCATCAGATTCGCCGAAGAAGGAGACGACCCCCGTTCAAAGGTGCAGCGCCTCATAAAGGAACGCAAGGTCCTGCCGAACGTGAAAAAAGAGCTCGCGATGATGCAGAGCTGACAGGCGAGGCAGGTGATGGCGGAGTACCTGTGGAGGAGACCATGGCCCGAATGGAAAGGCAATGACCATGTTATCGCTTGTTGAGCGGGAACGCTACCTCCGCCAGATACCCCTGCTCGGGGAAACGGGCCAGGAGAGGCTGAGAGATGCAGCGGTGCTCGTCGCCGGTGCCGGGGGTCTTGGGTCGGTCTGTGCCCAGATGTGTGCCTGTGCAGGGTTCGGGAAGATCCGGATCGTGGACAATGACGTCGTGGAGCGCCACAACCTCAACCGGCAGGTCCTGTACGCGGCAAGGGACCACGGTCTCTTCAAGGTGGACGTCGCCGCCCGGCGGCTCCGGGAGAACAACCCCTGGCTCTCGGTTGAACCGGTCAGGGAGACGATTACCCGCGAGAGCATCGGTGGACTTGTATGCGGAATCGATGTGATCATCGACGGGATGGACAACTACGATGCCCGGTACATCCTCGATGATGCCGCGTTCGGGGAGGATCTCCCCTTTATCCACGGGGCAGTGAACGGGTTCTATGGCCAGGTATCGTCCATTATACCGGGAGAGACTCCCTGCCTGCACTGCATCGTCCCCCACCCGCCGCCTCCCGGGGATGTCCCCATCCTCGGCGTCACCGTCGGGACGATCGGGAGCATCCAGGTGGCAGAGGCGATCAAGCTGGTGACGGGGCTTGGCAAACCGATGGCAGGACGGATGCTGCTTTGGGACGGGCTCATGGGAGAGGCGGAAGTGATACCCGTCGCCAGGGATCCGTCCTGTACCCGGTGCAACGGGAGAGGTGTTGCCCCATGAAGGTCCGGGTGAAGTCGTTTGCCATCCTCCGGCAGTTCCTGCCGCGGGAAACAGAGGTCGAGATCAGAGACGGGTCATCGGTCAGAGACCTCCTCGACCTCCTCGTAAAACAGGCCCCGCCCCTTGCCAATGAGCTTTTGAACGAAAAGGGGGAACTGAAAGATTTCGTGAACATCCTGCGGAACGGGCGGAATATCCACTTTATCTCCGGGCTGGACACCCCCCTCTCGGAGGGAGATCTCGTTGCCTTGTTCCCTCCCGCAGGAGGAGGGTAGGGCCGGGGAAGAACCAATGCGGGGATCCAAGCCCCGATTGGATTGTCATCCACCCGTTGGAAAAAAATCACATGATCCTCACCAGGATACAAGGATATAAAAACGAGAATGGCGGTATCATTTTCATTTGAAAAGGAAAGGACCTGACTCACCATGGCTGAAGAGAAAAAACCCCAAATTATCAGGGAACGGATCGAGGTGTGCGAGCTGGACCGTGCCCGCCTCGCCCTGATGAACCCTGCTCTCATCGAGCAGAAGAAGGAGAGCCGGACATGTGACGAGGCAGCAAAGCCATTCGTCGAGCTCACGATGAAGGAGGGAATAGAGACGGTCTGGGACCGGCACGAGATGCAGCAGCCGGAATGCAAGTACTGCGCTGCCGGGATCTCCTGCCAGCGGTGTGCGATGGGACCGTGCCGGATCATCCCCCCGCACCGTGTCAGGGGTGTCTGCGGGGCCGATGCTGACCTGATCGTTGCGCGGAACCTGCTCGACCAGCTGGCGACCGGCGCAGCGGCACACTCGGACCACGGGAGAGAGATTGTCCTGACCCTCTACGGCGTGGGGAAAGGCACGGTCAACGATTATACAATCTCGGACCCGGAGAAGCTGAAAAGGCTTGCCCGTGAATACGGGATCGAGACATCCGGAAAGAGCGACAGGAAACTGGCTGAAGAGCTCGGGCTCGCAATGCTCGAAGAATTCGGGACTGTCAGGGACTCCCTCCGGATTGCAGACCGGGCACCCCGTGCCACGCGGGATGTCTGGAAGAATGCGGGCATCGTCCCCCGGGGTATCGACCGCGAGGTGGTAGAGGCGATGCACCGCGTCCAGATGGGTGTTGCGGCCGATTATGCCAACACGCTGGTCCACGGGTTGCGGGCCGCGCTCTCGGACGGGTGGGGAGGATCGAGCCTTGCCACCGAGGTCTCCGATGTCCTCTTTGGGACACCCCGGCCGAACGAGTCTCTCGTGAACCTGGGTGTTTTGAAAAAGGATCACGTCAACATCTCGCTGCATGGCCACAACCCCATGCTCTCGGAGATGGTTGTCAGGGCAGCGAAAGACCCGGAGATCCAGGCGCTTGTCAGGAAAGTGGGAGCCGCCGGCATCAACCTTGTCGGGCTCTGTTGCACGGGCAACGAACTCCTGATGCGGAAGGGAATCCCGAATGCCGGCAACCACTTCAACCAGGAACTCGTGATCACGACAGGGGCTCTCGAGGCCATGGTCGTGGACTACCAGTGCATCTTCCCCTCCCTCCCGCGCACGGCAAGCTGTTACCATACCCATATCATCTCCACGAGCCCGAAATCACGCATCCCCGGCTCCTACTATTTCGAGTTCGAACCCGAGACCGCCTACGAAACAGCAAAGGCCATCGTGAAGATGGCGGTGGAGAACTACCAGAACCGGAACGCGGACAGGGTCTTTATCCCTGTCGAACCCGTGAAGGTGACGACCGGCTTTTCGGTCGAGGCCATCAGGGGGGCGCTCGGCGGATCACTCAAGCCGCTTATCGACCAGATCGCGTCCGGGAACATCCGGGGTGCGGTCGGTATCGTGGGCTGCAATAACCCGAAAGTGAAGCATGACTACGGCCATGTGACTCTCACGAAGGAACTGATCAGGCGGGATATCCTCTGCGTGGAAACCGGATGTGCAGCCATTGCATCCGGAAAAGCAGGTCTGCTCCAGCCCCGGGCCGCATCCCTGGCAGGACCGGGTCTCGGACCTGTCTGCACGTCACTTGGAATACCTCCGGTCCTCCACATGGGCTCCTGCGTCGACTGCTCGCGGATCCTGCACCTTGCCGCAGAACTGGCAAACGCCCTGAATGTCGGCATCCACCGTCTCCCGGTTGCCGGGGCAGCACCTGAGTGGTATTCCCAAAAAGCAGTCTCGATCGGGTCCTACTTTGTCGCATCGGGAGTCTTCACGGTGCTTGGTGTCATGCCCAAGATCTCGGGGAGTCCACCGGTCATCTCCCTCCTGACCGAGGGATTGAAAGGCGTGGTCAACGCGTCCTTTGCTGTCGAACCCGACCCGGTCAAGGCTGCCGACCTGATCTCCGCCCATATCGAGAGGAAGAGGACAGAACTTGGGATTTAAGGCGGGATATGCAACAACCGGAGAGGGGCATGTGCATTGTCTCATAGCAAAGAAAAAGTGAGGATCGTCGTCACGGGGAAGGGGGGTGTCGGCAAGACAACCCTGACGGCCCTCCTTGCCCACTGTTTTGCACGCGAAGGGCGGACGGTCCTTGCGGTGGACGGGGACCCGCAGCAGAACCTGGCCTGCACCCTCGGTCTCCCGGCAAGCGAGGTCCGGTCAATCGTCCCCCTCTCCGAGAGGAAAGAATACATCGCAGAAAAGATCGGGGCATTACCCGGCCGGGGCGGATTCATGGTCCTCAACCCGGACACGGCCGATGTCGTCGATCGTTTCAGTTATCCGGCTGGAAACGGGATTCGCCTCCTTGTCCTTGGCGGGGTGAAGAATGCGGGATCCGGCTGTCTGTGCCCCGAGTATACCCTCCTTTCGGCGGTACTGAGAAATGCGCAGTTTCTGCCCGGTGACGTTATTCTTCTCGACACGCCCGCCGGCCTCGAACATTTCGGGCGTGCGGTTGCTCAGGGGTTCTCGATTGCCCTTGTCGTAACAGATCCATCCTACAACGGGAGATCTGTTGCAGGGCAACTCTGCCGTCTTGCGCACGAGTGTGGTATACCGAGGATATTCCTAATGACAAACAAGGCCCGGGTGACAGGCAGGGATGCTATGAAAAACGATCTTTCTCCCGGATACATCTCCGGAAAGATCGAAGTCCCCGACGATCCCTGTATCAGGGCCCATGAACCATCTGTCGTTTCAGCACTGGATGGCGATTGTCCCGCGGCAGGGACCGTGGAACGGCTTGTACGGGCGGTCTGTTCATAGGATGGGGGAAGGGAACATGGATCTCCGAAGGAGGGAAGGTACAATCCTTAAAATCAAAAGGGGGTCAATGAGAAAAATGCAGGAGGACAAACCGGGGGACACCATCTCTGTCCCCCGGGAATTTTACAAGGTGAAATAGCATGATTCATGTCAGTATCAAGCGGGAGGAATGCACGGCGTGCAGCACCTGCTGGGAGACCTGCCCGGAGGTGTTCGAAGAGAATGGTGACGACAGCTTCAGCCAGATACGGGAAAAATACCGCGCAGGCGGAGGGATATCCGAAGGGGAGGTGCCCGACAACCTGAAAGGCTGTGTCGAGGAGGCAGCCGCTCTCTGTCCTGTCCAAATCATCTCTGTTACGATGGAATGACTGTTACGAAGGAATGAAAAAGGGATTTTTCTTACTTTTTTCGAAAAAAAAAGGGTTTCCCCCCTTGGCAGGGTGTCCATGACGGCACGCCGGACAGCTGCACCATGGAGGAAAATGCTATATCTCATCAAACCAAGTATTTCAATATAATTTGTATATTTCCGGTAGCCTCAAGAGGCCCCAAAGAAGCGTGATTGAATGGCAGGTAATCAAAAAAGAAGAGAAATCCGGCCTTTCATTCTCTTTTTTGTAATCCTCCTGATCCTTGCCTGTGTTCTTCCCGTGACAGCCCGGGCAGAAACAGGCCTGTCTTTAGCTCCCTCTGCCGGCGAAGAGCCGCCTGCACTTCCGGTAAGTCCCGATCACAGGTTCACGGACAAAGGACCTGTGATCGTAATGTTCTACAACACGAACTGCGGCGACTGCATGAGGACTCTTCCCTTCGTCCAGCAGTACATCAGGGACCACCCGGAACTCGAGACACACCTGTTGAACATAAAGGAGAATTTCGACTACTGGAAGCTCTTTTCGGTATACAAGGAAGCGTATAATACGGGAGCTATCCCTGTCCCCTCTGTCTTCGTGGGGGACAGGGTCCTCATCGGTTACGACGAGATAACCGGATCCCTCGAAGAAGTGGTGAAGGAACAAAGCCACGGTCTTTCCCCCCAGCCCTCCGCCCGGTTTCCTTCGCTGGATAACATTTCGGCACAGGAAATAACCATCCCGCTGGTCATCACGGCGGGCCTTGCCGACGGGATAAATCCCTGCGCATTCTCGGTCCTGATCATTCTCCTTTTTACACTTTCTGTCGCAGGGTCGAGGAAAAGGATGGTCTCCGTGGGTGCCTGCTTCATCGGGACCGTTTTTATCTTTTATTTCCTCTCCGGTCTCGGCATATTCTACCTCATCCAGCTCGCCGAGATATCGAGGGCGATCGGGATTATCGCAGCAGCAATTGCTCTCATCTTTGGGGCAATCAGCCTCTCTGAAGGCGTATTCGACCGGGAAAAGCCCACACTTGCCATTCCCGCCTCCAGGAAAGGGATAATCGGGGATTATATCCAGAAGGCATCTGTCCCGGCTTCAATCGTCCTCGGTGTCCTGGTGGGCATGTTCGAGCTGCCCTGCACGGGGGGCATCTACCTTGCAATCCTCTCCCTGATATCCGATAAAATGACCATGGCAGAAGGAATCCCCCTGCTCCTTGTCTACAACGTCTTCTTCGTACTTCCCCTCGTTCTGATCCTCTGTGCCGTTGTCTTTGGCCTCCCCCTGGAGAGAGTTGACCGCTGGAGGCGGGAACACCGGAGGGCCGTCCGCATCATCATGGGACTTGTCCTGCTGGGACTTGGTGTCCTGCTTATCGGCTCGTTTCTTTTCTGGTAACGCCTGAATGACGGAAATGGGAAGAAAATCCTCAATCACAATTTTAATCAGGGAAAAGATGGACATTTAAACAATCCGGGAACAGCCTTGGTTTTCCCGACCGCCGGGGTAACTGCAGAATGAAAGTCCGTTTCAGTGTCACCCTCACTCTCGTCGCAGTAATCATCATTTCCGTGCTGATTGTTGCAGTGGCAACGCAGCTGGCACTCTATCCTGCAGTCAGGAATATTGAAAACAGGGAAGCAGAGAATGCGGTTCTGAAAGTTATCCGGATTATAGAATACGATCTTGGAACACTCGGAGGTACCTGCGAAGACTGGGGAAAATGGGATGATACGTATTATTTTGCAAAAGGGGAGAATGAGGGTTATCCGGCGGCGAACCTGGTCAATGAAACATTTCTTTCCCTCCGGCTCGACCTGATGCTCTTCTACGACACCAATGGAACACTCGTTTACGGAAAGGGGTTTGACTATTCAAGGCAGGTCGCACTTTCCATCCCTGATGATTTATCGCATATCCCGGTCATTCCGAAACCTGACTCAAACAACTCCGGAGATGATGTTCCACCCCTTAGCGGGGTCATCAGCACTTCCCGCGGACCGCTCCTCGCAAGTATCGGGCCGATCCTCCCCAACGACCGGACCGGACCGGCAGCAGGCTACCTCCTCATCGGGCGCTATCTCGATGGGGACGAGACCACGCATTATGCATCCCTGGCCATGGCGAACCTCACCATCAGGAAAGCCGGGCCCGCTGACGAACCGGGCTTTGCCATTTCCCCGGTTTTCCACGAGAAGATCCCGATTACCATTCAACTTCCGGGCAACGGCGACTCCCTCGTCGCCGAGTCGACCATCAACGATATTTCCGGCTCTCCTGCTTTTATTACCAGCATCACCATCGAAAGAACGGTATTCCAGATAGCCAGGAACAGTTTCATCCTTTTCTTCGTCATCGTGGTACTTGCCGGAGGAGCGATTGGCATAACCGCGATCCGTTTCCTGGACAAAAAAGTCCTCTCGCGGGTATCCCTGCTTGAAAAAACTGTGAAAGAGATTACGGATCAGAGGGATTTCAAGGGGAGGACTGCACTTTCAGGCGACGACGAAGTAGCCTCCCTCTCTCAGAGTATCGACAGGATGCTGGATGCACTTGATGAACACGTTAAGGCAGAGACTGCCGCAAAAGACGATGCCCGCCTTGCGAATGCAAAACTGACTCTCCTTTCCCGCATCACGCGACATGACGTCCTCAACCAGGTCACAATAGTGCGGGGTTTTGCCGATCTCCTCGCCGAGAGTATCCCGGAGGGATCTGCTGACATCGAATACCTCGAACGGATCAGGTCTGCAGCAAAGGCAATTGAGCACCAGCTGGCCTTCATGAGGGAGTACGAGCTTGAGGCTTTGCCATCGTCTGTGGGATGGATCGACGTGAGAAAACTATTCCTGGAGGTGGCAATGGGAATGGGACTTTTCGGTGTGAAGGCCGAGGTGCTCTTCGATAATCTTTTCATCTATTCTGATCGCCTCCTGGCAAAGATCTTTTCCACGCTGATAGATAACTCGGTATCGCATGGTGAGAGAGTTGACAGGATCACCCTTTCATTTTACGAATCAGGGGACAAGGGGGTCCTCGTGTACGAGGATAACGGTATCGGGATTCCCCCTGATCAGAAAGAGTTGATCTTTGAGCAGGGAATCGGGAAGAACCTCGGTATCGGTCTCTACCTCGCGCGTGGCATCCTCTCCGTGTACGGCATGGAAATCCGGGAGACCGGGGAATACGGCAAAGGTGCACGCTTCGAGATCCTCGTTCCCCGGAATAAATACAGGAAAACGGAAGGCGGAAATCCTCCGCCTTCTCCATGAGGCCCGGACCTTTGGAATGCCCGCGGGAATCAGGGGGCAGCTGCCGGCCCCGGTACGTACCAGTCGGGAAGCACGAAGTCAGCCTCCTTCATGTGATCCGGCCAGACGATCCGCGGCCTTAATTCGCCTGCAGTCTCGTTCCATACCAGCTGCTCCATGAAGAGATCGAATTTTGCCTCCCTGTAATCTCGTGAAAACTTAATTATGCCGTCTTTCATGGCTTCGACCATCTGGGGCATCTCGAGGGTGGCAAGCGCCCGTGTCACGGCTGCCTTTTCCCGTGTCCCCGCGTTCTCGACGGCATGTGCGGCGATATAGATGCCCTCGTACGTCGAGGCGCCCATCATTCCGGGATACGAACCCCAGCGCTTGTGGAAGTTTTCCCGGAACGCAACCATGTCATCGGCAACAGGCCCTTTCGGGACTGCATAGGGACTGAACCGGGTCTCGATGACGGAGTATTCCCCGTACTTTCCAAGGCCGGCATAATAGTCAGGGTCATCGTTGCATTCGACCGCAAGGAAGATGGTATCGAGCCCCACATCCCTGCGTGCCTGGGTCACCATCGGGATCTGCTCGTTGAGGAATGCGGCGGGATAGACCACATCGGGTTGCGCTGCCTTGATTGACGTGAGCTGGGTCCGGAAGTCAGTCTCTCCCATCTTGTACGTCTCCTCTGCCACGATCACGATGGAGAGGTTCTTCTTTTCGATTGTCTCCTTCACGGCCTTCTGGACACCCTTCCCGTACGGGCTGTCCTGGATGATGAGTGCCATGCGCAGGGGCCGGGAATCGGGGTATCCGAACTTTTCATTGATGGCTTTCCTGATGACTTCGTACGCAAAGAGCGTTGTCTGTTCCCCGTAATCGTCAGTCGTCGGGCAGTAGTGGAACATCGTGCCCGTATCGATATCGGTCCGCTGTGTGATTGTCGGTGTCGAGGCACCGGTGATGATGTAGGGGACCTTGTACTCGGAGACGGTTGCCTGGTGGGCCGATACGACGGCGCTCGAGAAGCCCCCGACGAGGATATCCACGCCATCCTGGGTGATGAGACGGGATACTGCCTTCTGGCCTCCCTCCCTTGACGACTCGTCATCGCCCTGGATGAGGGTGATCGGGACCCTGGCATTGATGTCTTTGATGTAAACCCCGCCACGTGCGTTGATCTCTTCTGCGGCAATGATCGCAGACTGCCAGATGTCCTTTCCCGTCGTGCTCGCGGCCCCTGTCATCGAGGCCACGACACCGATCTTGAGTGCCTCCTGTGTCTGTGCTTTCTGCTCGGTGCATCCTGCCGCAAGTGCGAGGACGAGCAGGAGAACCACAACAATATACCCTGGTCTGACCATGTCTGTCTCCCCCGAAGGATATGTTTAATATGCTGTATGTTAACATATATCATGCTATTTGTTAACAGGGTGCATGGAATGCTGACAGTCAAAGGTGTGACCAAGTCATTCGGTGGGCTCGTTGCAGTCAACCAGGTCAGCCTCACTCTTTCCGAGGGCGAGATCCTGGGACTGGTCGGCCCCAACGGTGCCGGCAAGACAACACTCCTTAACCTGATCTCGGGTATCTACCGCCCTGATGCCGGGGGGATAGTCTTCTGCGGTGAGGATATCACCCGCCTATCCCTCGACGCTGTCTGCAAGAAGGGGATATCCAAGACATTCCAGCACCCGCGATCTTTCCCGGCGCTTACCGCCCGGCAGGGCGTGATGATCGGCGCCCTGTATGGAAACGGCCGCCGCCCCACTGTCAGGGAGGCATCCCGGGAGGCGGAAGAGTGCCTCAGGATGGTCGGTTTTCCCCAAGAGAAGATCGACAGCACGATCACCAGCCTCAACACGTTCGAGCTCCGCCGCACCCAGCTGGCTCGGGCACTTGCGTCCCATCCCAAAGTCCTCCTCCTCGACGAGCTGACAACCGGTCTTACGCCGAGCGAGGGGAAGGAAGCCGTCTCCCTGATTAGGAAACTACGTGACCAGGGAATGACCATCCTGATGATCGAGCACGTCATGCGGATCATCATGGGGGTTTCCGACCGGATAGTGGTCCTTGACCATGGAGAGAAGATCGCAGAGGGAGATCCCGCTGAGATCGTTACAAACGAAAAAGTCATAGATTCATATCTCGGGGAGCGCTACCATTTCTAAAAGGGAAGGACCGTGCCCCCCATGCTTCACATAGAAGACCTCAACGTCTCTTACTCCTACCTCCAGGTGTTGTGGGACGTGTCCCTGCACGTCGACAGGGGCGAAGTCGTCACCCTGATCGGGTCGAACGGTGCAGGCAAGACGACGCTCGTATCCGCACTTTTCGGCCTCGTCCCGGCACTCAGGGGGCGGATAGAGTTCGAGGGCGAGAACATCCGCGGCATGGCGCCGTTCGAGATCGTGAGGCGTGGTCTCTCCCTCGTTCCTGAAAAACGGGAACTCTTTCCGCGGATGACCGTCCGGGAAAACCTGGAACTCGGGGCCTTTGCAACCGGCAGGAAGGGTGACCCGGACCGGGTTTTCGAGCTCTTCCCCCGCCTTGCCGAGCGGCAGGACCAGGAGGCCGGCACGCTTTCGGGGGGAGAACAGCAGATGCTTGCGATTGCCCGGTGCCTGATGGCCGACCCGCGGATGATCGTTCTTGATGAACCGTCCCTTGGCCTCTCCCCCAAGCTTGTCCACACGGTTCTCGAAGCAGTGGAGCGTCTCAATAGTGAAGGTATTACCATCCTTCTCGTCGAGCAGAACGTGAGAAGGGCGCTCGAGATATCCCACCGGGCCTACGTGATCGAGGCGGGAAGGATAAGTCGGGAGGGACGCTCGTCAGACCTCCTGCACGACGAGCAGATCCGCGAGGCATACCTCGGGTTGTAAAAGGTCTCTCCCGCGTCTCTTCCCCCGGAGCCTTACTTTCCTTTTCTCCCCCGCTTTTTTCCGATCTCCTCCGGGAGGGATACGAGTCCCCGGGGAAGGAAGATGATGATGAGGACCAGGAGGACGCCGATGATGATGAACCGCCCGTACGTGAGGCCCAGCACGTTGAGGCCGTCCCAGAGGAGTGTGACGACAATCGTCCCGATGACCGGCCCCGCCAGCGTCCCGAGGCCCCCCGTAATCGAGTAGATGATCGGCCAGAACGAGAGGTCGATCCCGAAGATCTCGGGAGTGATGTACCCGAAATGGAAGATCTCGAGCCCGCCTGCAATCCCGCTCACGAACGCGGACAGGCCGAACGCGAACAGCTTGAACGGGACCGGGTTGATACCGGCTGCCCGTGCCTCGGTCTCGTTCTCGCGGATAGCCGCGAGCGCAAGGCCGATGCGGGAACGCAGGAGGAAGGAAAAGAGGACCAGGACAAGAACGGCGATGAGGAGAACCACGTAGTACTCGAGCACGAGGTACCCCGGAACCGAGGTGGGGACGATCTTCTGGACTGCAAAGCCATCCCACCCTCCCGTCACAGGGGCGAGCTGGCTCACGACGAGCGTCTGGATGATGACGGCAAAGCCGAACGTCACCATCGCGAGGAACCACTCACGCAGGCGCACGCACGTGATCCCGATGAGGATACCGATGAAGGCAGAGAACAATCCTCCCAGCACGAGTGTGAGCAGCGGGGGAAGACCGAGGCGGACGGTCGCAAGCGAGGCGGCATATCCGCCGAGCCCGAGGAATGCCGCATGCCCGAGCGACCCCTGGCCGGAGAAGGTGAGGAAGTTCCAGGCGGACGAGTAGATGATGAAGATCAGCATCAGCACGAGGACGGTCAGGAGGTACAGATTCTGGCCGGCGAGGAACGGTACGGCAAGTGCCAGGGCCAGGATTGCTGCCGCAAGCAGGTTCTTTGGTGTTCGCACCTGCGCAAGGTTCATTCCCCGGCCTCCCCAAAGAGCCCCGTCGGCCTGACGAGGAGGACGACGATCAGGAGGATGAACGAGATCGCGTCCTTCCACGACCCCCCGAGGAAAAATGCAGTGAAGTTTTCAACCATCCCGATGGCAAGGCCGCCGATGATCGCCCCCGGGATGCTCCCGAGGCCGCCGAGGATGATGATTGCAAACCCCTTGATGGCCGGCACCGATCCCATGTAGGGACTGAAGACCTGGCCGCTCACGGCCCAGAGGGTCCCGGCTGCCCCGGCGAGTCCCGCACCGATCCCGAAGGTGAGCATGTCCATCCGCTCCACGTTTATTCCCATCAGCATCGCGCCTCTCCTGTTCTGGCTGGACGCCCGGATCGCCTTTCCCGTCGTGGTCCTGTCGAGAAAGACGGAGAGGCCAACGAGGATGATCGCGGTGATCACCACGATGATGATGTAGTCGAGGGGCAGCTGGATGGGCCCGATCCCTATGGTCAGGTCTGCAAAGGGACTTTTCATCGAACGCCACTCGTCGGTAAAGACCATTGCGACGCCGTTCTGGAAGATGTAGATCAGCCCGAGGCTGATGAATATCTCGTTCAGTTTTCCCGTCCCGAGGATCGGCCGGAAGCAGAGGCGTTCCACGATGATCCCGGCCCCTATCAGGATGGGGATCGACAGGAAGAGGAGGAGGTAGGGGTTGAAGCCGCTTATCACGAAGAAGAAGAACGTGATGTACGTCCCGAGCATCAGGAACTCGCCGTGGGCGAAGTTGACGACCTTCATCACCCCGAAGATCAGGTTGAGTCCTGTGGCGAGCAGGATGTAGATGCACCCCGAGTAGAGCCCCCAGAATGCGACCTGGCCAAGTACTGCGATGCCGCCATCCATCCTGTATTACCTCTCCCTGTCCCAAAATAAAGATTCAGGGAGATCCGGGGGTATACCAGTCCGGTATGGAAAACTCCCCAGCTTTCAGGCTTTCCGGCCAGACGATCACCGGCCGGGGCTCTCCCGACTTCTGGTCCATGGCAAGCTGCACGACGTACAGGTCAAACTTGCTCTCCCGGAACTCCGGGGAAAAGGCAATCGTCCCGTTTTTCATTATCTCCATCATCTGGGGCACCCTGATGGTGGCAAGGGCATCCCTTATCTTTGCCCGATCGAGGCTGCCTGCCTGCTCGATAGCGGCAGCAGCAACATAGACCGATTCGTACGTTGCTGCACCCATCATCCCAGCAAATCCACCGTACTTCTTGTCGAAGTCGGAGAGGAACTTCCGGGTCGCTGCCTCCGTTGACCCTGCGGGAACGGCGTAGGGGGAGAACCTGCTCTCCATGATCATGCCCTCACCGTAGACACCGACCCCGCTGTAGTAATCGGGGTCATCGTTGTTCTCGATCGCCATGATCACCGTGTTGAGGCCGACGTCACGCCGGGCCTGCTGGGTCATGGGGACGAGCTCGTTTAAGAACGTGACCGCGTAGATGACGTCCGGGTTCTTTGACTTGACCGATGTGAGGACCGTCCTGAAGTCGGATTCACCCATCTTGAAAGGCTCTTCTGCCACGATCTCGATCGGGAGGTTCTTTGCCGGTATCAGCGCCTTCACCGCGTCGAGCTGGCCCTTTCCAAACGGACTGTCCTGGTAGATGACGGCGACGCGGAGTTTCCGGTCACCCGAAAACCCGAACTTCGCGTTGATCGCCGGCCGGAAGACCTCTGTCAGGAACCGGATGCTTGCCTCGGCAGAGTCATCCGTGTTTGGCCTGTGGAAGAACATGTAACTTGTATCGAGGTCCGTCCGCCGGGAGACTGCGCTGCTGGACGCACCCGAGATGATGTACGGGACCTTGTTGTCGGCAACGATCGACTGGTGCGCGGAGACGACAGCGCTCGAGTAGCCTCCCACGAGGACGCTGACCTGGTCCTGCGTGATGAGCTTCGTCACCGCCTTCATGCCCCCTTCGCGGGTCGATTCGTCGTCCCCCGGGATCAGCCTGATAGGCAGGGAACGCCCGAGTTCCCTGACGGGCACGCCGCCCCTGGCATTGATCTCGTCGGCGGCAAGTTCTGCAGACTGCCAGATGTCCTTTCCGGTTGTGCTCGCAGGCCCGGTGAGGGAGGCGACCACCCCGATTTTGATCTCCGAGGGTCCTGTTGCGGCCGGTGTCTGCGTGCAGCCGGACCCGAGGAGCAGTGCGATCAGGAGCAATCCAAGTATCGTATAAATAATGCAATCGGTTCTCATGGAAAATCACCATGCTATGATATAGCATGACATAGAAAGAGCTGGGATGAAAAAGTTTATAGGATTTTTGCTTTTTTCCTGCGGACCATGAAGAAAAGAATAAATGGCCAGTATGAGGGGAGCATGGTCATCCCCGGGAAAGAACCCGTGGTTCAAATCGTCTCTTTCCCGGTCCCTTCCACGGTCCCGGATTGGGACTTTTCGCGGGCATGGAAGTCATGTAAATGTTGCATGGAAGCAGTATACGCGGTATCGAGGGCCTTCTCGTTGAGCTCGCGTTCTTCGGGAGGGAGGTTCTTCACTGCAGCGTACCCCATCCTGAGGTACGAGTCGAGGCTCTTTTGGGTCGACTCGACTGTCGGGCGGGTCCGGATATGCCTCTCGATGATCTTCGGGAAGGTCTCCTCGATGATCAACCTGACTTTTGGGTTCATTATTTCAAGCGACCGGATTTTTCCTGTCCAGTTTTTTCCCCGTTCAAAGATAAACCTCACCTTCCGGGAAAACAGGAGCGGGTCCCTGTCCCGGGAGGGACAACATTTTCTGCCTCTTCATCGTTTGGGGCGGGTAAGGTGCATGAGTGCATGACAGACTTTCTTCAGTTCAGAATTGGTCTATCCAAGGAAGAAATGTCGTTTTTTTCTGAAATCCATCGTGAAACCGCCGCCGGTGCGCCCTTTTGGGGGCAGCGTGTTCATCCTCATGGGGGGTAGGGACGGGGTAGCCATCACGTGAGTGCTTCACTATGCACTCGAAATAGAGAAGAGCCAATTATATGAACGCAAAGGAAAACCCCTGCATTTTCCCCTAGGGGGAAAGGCTCGCCTTTGCTGTTGTCTGTACGAGGGTATAGGTCTCCGAGACCGAGGGGGTCAGGGATGCGGCCTCTTCCATGGCAAGGATGATGATTCGCAGGGCATCGGCGGGAGTTCCCCCGCTCTCTTTCCAGTGGGATCGTATACAGCGGTGTGCAATTTCCTGCGTCGTCCTGTTGCCAAGGACGATGAAACGGCTTGCGCATCCCCGTGTGACCTCCCTTTCCCTGCCTTCCTGCACCTCCGTGATAACGAAGGTTCCGCAGGAGACGCGCAGCCTCCGCGAACGCGTGGAGAGCCCGTCCCTCTCGCTCACCTGGCCGACGAGAACCCCTCCCTCCTCCCAGGCCTTGCACCTGTCATCATGGATCCAGAGATCGATCCCGAGTTCCCGGGCCCTCTCCTGGAGCGCGTCTTTGCTCTGTATCCGCCCGGAATAGAGCTCATCTTCCAGGGTCCCTGTGCCCTGATCATCTCCCCGAAAGACTATCTCCCTCCTGTCCCCGGCCATGAAAGAGCGATCTCTCCCGCAGAATGCAATGACCAGGCTCATGGGAACAACCCTGCATCAGGCAATGGGGGATGTATGGTAAAAAAGATCCCTCACTCACCTGGTCTTCCACCTGTAGAGGGAATAGGAGATGACAAGGATTGCAATGACTGCCACGAGGGCGATGATCCCTGCCGCGAGGTTCGAGAGGATGAGGTCCCTGATCACCTGGGAACCGATGGCAATCAGCGTGCACCCGAGGAACGCCCCGATGGTGATGGCGAGGAGAGTGCGGCCGGGGGACAGGCCGATCATCCAGCCCACGAGTGAACCACCGATGCCTCCGCTCCCCTGGAGGGGGAACATCACGAAGAAGACGACACCGGAGAAGTAGAACTTCTCGAGCCAGGGGCGTTTGCTCACGAAGTCATTGCCCTTTTCGAGGAACCGCCGGATCCAGCGGCCGAGGAGGGGTATCTTCACCGCGACGTCGCAGTTTAAGGCCATGAATATCCCTGCGAGCACGTCCATCAGGCCGATGGAGAAGGCAATCAGCCACCAGGGAAACCCAAGGGCGATTCCCAGCGGGACGATACTCTCCTTTCCTGCCGGGGGGACAAGGTAGCCCAGCATCAGGCCGCCGAGCAAAAGGGCGCTGTCGTAGGGCATGAAGAGAAAGCAGAGGAGGATGTAGAACCCCCCGATCACAAAGGGAATCGCGATACGGACGAGCCTTTCGTGGAGAGGGACTCCCTTCGCGGGACATATCTCAAACAGGGAGGTCTTCAGCGGAACGTCCATGGAAAGCACGCGATCCGGGAATGCGCTGCAAGAGTTCTCTCTCGCGGTAACCAAAAAAGGTGCCCCTGTATCCCCCGGCACGACCGCGGGACCGTTCCCGCGACCATCGCGTTTTATCATCACGGGGAACCAGAACACGCTATTCAATGGAGATCATCGGTCACAGGGGTGCGGCTGCCGCAGCACCCGAAAATACCCTGGCGGCCATCCGCATCGGGATGGAATGTGCCGATTTCGTGGAAGTGGACGTGCGACTCTCCCGGGACCATGTCCCCGTCATCATGCATGATCCGACCCTCGACAGGACGACAAACGGGAGCGGTCGCGTCGCAGAGTTTTCGGCTGCCGACCTCCGGCTCCTCGATGCCGGGAAAGGCGAGGCCGTCCCGACGCTCGAAGAGGTGTGCCTGCTTGTCGGGGGAAAGACAGGTCTCTGCGTCGAGATAAAGGAGCCGGGGAGCGAACTTGAAGTGTGCGAGGTCCTCGACCGTGTGGCGGGGGGCCCCCTCCTCGTGGTCTCGTTCCACCGCGCCTCCCTTGCAATGGTCCATGATGTCATGCCCGACGTTCCCCTGGGGCTCATCCACACCCAGCCCGTACCCCCGACTCCCCGGAGGGGTGAAGATCCGCCATTCCGGGCGTACCTGCCGCGGTTCGACAGCCTCACCCGGGAAGCCGTGGAAGAGGTCCACGCACGGGGCATGCGCGTGATCCCCTGGACTCTCGATTCGCCTGCCGAATGGGACCGGGCCCGCGGGATGGGAGTCGACGGATTTGCAACGAACGACCCCTGCAGTGCCCGCAGGTGGAGAGACACGCTGCACTGATCGCGGATGATCGGGCATCCGGTTCCCTGGCTGGCAATACCGGCCATTTTTTCCCTGTTGCTGTGGCAACGTTTTGGCCATCATTGACTGTTCCGGCCTGTGAAGGCAGATGGATACGCAAATCCTTCCTGTCCCGGACGGGTCCGGCTTTGGACCTTATGGGAGGGCTTATCAGGGTGGAATGCTCCTCCTAGAGATCAGGGTATCCCGATGTATGACTGGTTATTCTCGGCAACCTGGCCGCCCTACGTCGTCGGTGCAGGGATTGGAATCCTTGCATGGATGACATTTCTCCTCTCCGACCGCCCGCTCGGAGCGTCTACTGCCTACGCAAAGACGGCAGGCATGATCGAAAAGGCAATCTCGCGGGAGAATGTTGCATCGATGCCGTATTACCGCCAGGTGACCCCGGAGCCCGACTGGCAGTGGACAATCATCATCGGGGTCATTGCAGGGGGATTCATCGCGGCATACACCTCGGGTACGTTTGCCCTTTCTGCCGTCCCCCCGCTGTTTGCCGCAGCTTTCGGGGCTGACACCTTCTTCCGTTTCGCTGTTGCACTCGCAGGCGGGATCACCCTGGGTATCGGTGCCCGCTGGGCCGGGGGTTGCACGACGGGCCACGGGATCTCCGGCACGCTCCAGTTCTCTCTTGCAAGCTGGGTCGCGGCACTCTGCTTCTTTGCCGGGGGAATCCTTGCGGCAGGACTCCTCTTTGGTTTTTGGTTCCTGTGAGGTGAAAACGAGAAATGCCATTTGATGGAATCAGGCAGAACAGAACTCTCCAGGTACTCCTTGGGCTCGCTTTTGGCATTATATTCGGTTTTCTCCTCCAGAAGGGAGGGGTGACGCTGTACGACGTCATGGTCGGGCAGTTCCTGCTCACTGACTTTTCCGTTCTCAAGGTGATGCTCTCTGCCATCCTCGTCGGGATGGCCGGGATTCATGCCATGAACGCAGCAGGGCTGGTCCGGCTCCACGTCCGGGCCGGCTCGATCGGCTCGACTGTCATCGGCGGTCTCATCTACGGTGCCGGGTTCGCTGTCCTCGGGTACTGTCCCGCGACGGCCGCCGGTGCATCCGGTTCGGGAGCACTCGATGCAGCAGTCGGCATGGCAGGGATCGTGATCGGTGCGGGCATCTTCGCACGGCTCTACCCCGTCCTCGAGCGATCTGTCCTGAACCGCGGGAAGTTCCCGGCAGAGACCATTCCCCAGCTCCTCGGGGTCTCTCCCGTTCCCGTTGCCTGTGCAGTCGCCATCATGATCCTCATCATCCTTGCCCTGCTTGCGACCATGGGCTTGTGAGACCAAAGATACGTTCCGGGGAAAAACGCAATGGTCAATATCCTCCTTGGTGTCGGAAACCCCCTTCGCCGGGACGACGGCGCGGGAAACTACGTGGCGGCGAACTTCCGCCGGCCGGGCTGGATGTCGCTTGACTGCGGGACCGTTCCGGAGAATTTCACGGGGGTCGTCAGGAGAGAGCACCCCGCCCTCCTCGTCATCGTTGACGCGGCAGAGATGGGCCGGTCCCCCGGCGCATTCTGCGTGATCCCCAAGGAGAGGATCAGGGATGTCTCCTTCGGGACGCACCAGCTCCCGCTCGACGTCATCGTGGATTACCTCGCACATTCGGCCGGACGGATAGTCATGATCGGGATCCAGCCCCGGGTTGTGGAGACAGGGGAAGGGCTCTCCTCGCCCGTCCGGGAAGGGGCAGACCGGCTCATCGGGTACCTGGCACGGGGAGAACTGGATACGATCCCGGTGTTCCGGTAGGGGAGAGAGGGACCGTACATGGCTGCATGACAGGCTCTCTCATTTTTCAACTGGTGTATCCAAAGAAGAAATATCGATTTTCCATGAAACCATCGTGAGACCGCCACCGGGGGCTCCCCTTTGGGGGAACGGACTGGACCATCCTCGTGTGGGAGTGTGGGGGCGAAGCCGCCCCCGCCCTGGGGCTTCACGACTTGCGCAGGTGAGCGGACAGCCTTAAAATAAAAGGATTCCCTTCCCCTACTCCACGATCAGGTCCTCGGCATACCTGTCCTCGCCGGCGAGGAGGAATGCATCCGTCATGGAGAGGCAGCTCTTCGGGCAGATGCTCGTGCACTGGGAGCAGAAGATGCACTGGTCGACCCAGACACGGATCTTCTTTGTATCCGGGAGGAACTCGATTGCATGGGCGGGACAGACCCTCACGCAGAGCATGCAGCCGATGCAGGAATCCCTGTCGTAGGCAATCTTTCCCCGGAACTTCGGCGGTGTCGGGACCGGCGGGTTTGCGGTTGCCCGCCCGGCCTGCACGTCCCGGAGGAATGCCCGCATGGACGGCGGGAGGTACTTGGCCGGGAACCGGTTCGTGGCAGGCCTCCGGAAGAGCTGGCGCACGAGCTCGGGAACGAGCGGGAGGCCCCTCATACACCCACCCCCGCGAGGGGCCCTGCGACCACGTCGGCCATCAGGAGGACTATTCCGGCAAGACCGATGACGGAGAGGTAGACCCAGTAGAACGAGACGAGCTCGTTGATCCGGAAACGCGCCATCGCGACGCGGACGAGGGTCACGGCAAAGAAGAGGACGAGGACCGCCTTGAGGAGGAAGAAGAGGAGGTCGGCGGCCTGGGCGAGGAGGCCTGGCATCGCAAGGAACGAGGAGAGGTTCCAGGGGAAGAAGACAGCCACGATGACCGCGGCAAGGACGAGCGTCTTTGCGGCCTGTGCGAGGGTAAACATCGCGAGGTTCCTGCCGGAATACTCGACCAGCAGGCCGCCTGCAAGCTCGGTCTCGGCCTCCTGCGTGTCGAACGGGATACGGGAGAGCTCGGCGGGAGTAATGGCTGCAAGCACGACGAGGAGGATGAAAACCCCGGCGAGCCCGAGCGGTCCTGTGACAGACCATACCGGATTTGCAGCAATGGACTGGAGTGCAAACGGGTGGGAGATACCTGCTGCGCCGAGCCTCCATGCAACGCCGATGACAACGATTGCCAGCGGGAACTCGTACGCGATCATGGTCACCATCTCGCGCTGTGCCCCGATGGTGGCGTAGGGCGACCCGGATGCAAAACCGCCCGCAACGAGCGCGAGGGCCGGGACCGTGAGGAGGTACATCACCAGGACGAGGTCGCCATACGCACCGAGCACGGGCATCGTGCTCGCGACCGGTATGTAGAAGAGGACGAGAACGCTCGAGACGAGTGCGACGACCGGTGCAGCCGAAAAGAGCCAGGGGATGGCATTGGCCGGGACCACGTTCTCCTTCTGGAGGAGCTTGACGGTGTCGATGAAGGGCTGCCGGATCGGGGGACCTATCCGGGCCTGCATGTGCGCCGCAAGCTTCCTGTCTATCCCCGAGAGGAGGAGTCCCCCGGCAAGGGCAAACAGGGAGAGGGCTGCGCACCATGCCGCCA
Organism: Methanolinea sp.; assembly: GCA_029907345.1. Classification (GTDB taxonomy): domain Archaea; phylum Halobacteriota; class Methanomicrobia; order Methanomicrobiales; family Methanospirillaceae; genus Methanolinea_A. Next base: position 58,602 of record JARYMB010000001.1, on the reverse strand, counting down.
GGAGGGCGATCTCTGCCGGGGTCATCCCTGCAACCTCCTCGTCTTTTCCGCGGAGAGACGGTGGAGGTCATCCTTGGTAAGAATGGACCTCCTGTTGTCCTGGACGATGGCAACCCTGTCGGTGCAGGAGAGGCACGGGTCGATGGACGCCACGATGATCGGGATGTCGGCAATCTGCGACCCGCGGAGCATGGGTATCCAGGACATCAGGTTCGAGTAGGACGATGCCTTGACCTTCCACGAGGCGGGCGAGTCCTTCCCCTCCATCCGGACGTAGTGGAGGCACTCGCCCCGGGGCGCCTCGACCCTCCCGATACCCTCCCCCGTCGCCTTTTTGCACGTCGCAAGGAGCTTGACCAGCTTCTCCTCGGCCGTAATCGGCCCTGCCGGCATCTCCGAGAGGCACTGCCGGATGATCTGGCAGGACTGGCCGACCTCGAGCAGCCGCACGACGATCCTGTCGTAGACATCGCCGTGGGTCTCGCCCAGGTACCGGTCGGGCAGGACGGCTTTGACGTCCAGGTCACCGTAGGCTGCGTACGGGTAGTCCTGGCGGAGGTCAACGTTCACTCCCGATGCCCGCGCCGTCGGGCCCACGGTGCAGAGTTCGACTGCGTCTTTGCGGGAGAGGACACCGACGTCGCGGCACCGCATCCGGATGGTCCTGTCATCCAGGAAGAAGGAGAGGAGGGTATCAAGCAGCCCCTCGTAGGTGGCAAGGCACTTCTCGATGATTGCGTGCTGTTCCGGCACGATATCCCTGCGGACTCCCCCGACCTGCACGATACCATAGTTGACGCGGTTTCCTGTCAGGTTCTCGATCACGTCCATGGCCTCCTCCCTGACCCTCCAGGTGAGGTAAAGGAGCGAGTCGAACCCGAGCTCATGGGCTGCAACGCCTGCCCAGAGGAGATGGGACTGGATGCGCTCGAACTCGTGCACGATTGTCCGGATGTAGTCCGCCCTCTCCGGGACCTCGATGCCGGCGATCTGTTCGACGGCAAGGGAGAAGGAGAGCGAGTGGACGACCCCGCATATCCCGCATATCCTGTCGGTGAGATGGACGATCTGGACCGGGTTGCGCCGCATCCCCATCCACTCGATCCCCCGGTGGGCCTGACCGGGGGCAAAGTCGACGTCCCTGACGACCTCTCCCTCCATCTCGAAGGTGAACATCACGGGCTCCTTGAGGGCAGGGTGGTTCGGACCTATCGGTACCCGGTACGGTGCCTTCTTCGACTCGCCACTCATTTTTCTTCCTCCTTTGCCGATCTCCCGGCGGGTGCGGGCGCAGAAGGTGCATCTCCCCCTTCCGGCCCGGGCCCCTTCTCTTTCACCGGCGGAGCGGGCCTTTCCCTCGGCCTCTTCGATTCCCAGAGGGCTTTTACCATTCCCTCCGGGACGCCCGTTTCGTCCTTCCGCCACGGGAAGACTCCTTCGGGGAAGTCCTCGGGCAGGAAGAGGCCCCTGCCGTCGGGGATGCCCGTCACCCGTATGCCGAAGAATTCCTGTTTCTCCCTCTCCGAAAAAACGGCTCCCGGTATGAGGTCCGAGATGGTCGGGACCGTTAAGTCGGACTTGGGCAGCGCGATGGCGAAGGTGACCATGTACTCGCTCTTCGGACTCCCGTACTGGACGGAGAAGATGTAGAGGAGGCGGATCGCATCGCCGAGGTCCGCCCCGGCGATCACCGAGAGGTGGGGGAACTGGATCTCCATCAGGGCCCTGATTGCAGGCTTGAGAGAGTCGCGCTCGAGGTCTATCCAGAGGGTATAGTGCGGCACCCGTTTCCTGCCCTGCTCCCACTTCCTGATGGACGTGTCCCTGATGCCCCCTGAAAGGCGCGCGGTCAGGTGCGCCATGACCTCTTCCGGGGTAAGCGGTCCTTCGTTCATGCCTTCACCCCCTGGAGCCGTTCCAGTTTTTCGAGGGCCTTCACGACGCCGTGGATGATCGCTTCGGGCCGCGGCGGGCAGCCCGGAACGTACACATCGACAGGGATGACCTCGTCCACGGGACCATCCAGGTTGTACGAGTCATAGAAGACACCTCCGGAGATCCCGCAGGCCCCGATGCACATCACGAGTTTCGGGTCGGGTATCTGCTGGTAGACACGGAGAAGCCGGTCTTTCATCCTGTGGACGACAGGGCCGGTCACGAGCATGACGTCTGCATGCCGCGGGCTGCCGACGAGTTTTATCCCGAACCGCTCGGGGTCGTACCGGGGCGTGAGGGTGGCAACGATCTCGATCTCGCACCCGTTGCAGGACCCGGAGTTGAAGTGGTAGACCCAGAGCGACCGGTTGAACAGCGCATTCAGCTTCATCGGAAGACCACCACCACGACGAGGAACAGGGCGGTCATCCCCATGTACCAGAGGACGTAGTCATGGAGATCCCCGGTGTGGAGGGGGACAAGCCGCCGGTAGTACCCCTCCATTGCATCCAGGAATCCCCAGTAGAGATTCCCGGAGCGGACGTGGACGAGTCCCTTCTCCGGTTCCGGGTTCCCGGACAGGAAGGGGGCTTCCTGTGCGGTCCCCTTCTTGTAGCCCTTTTCACCGAGGGAATAGAGGAGGAGGGCGATGACTCCGGCGACGGCGGCTCCGAGAACCCAGAAGACCGGGTTCCAGAAGCCGGCGCCTGTATCGAGGGTAAGGAGCAGGTCCATCGTCTCACGCTCCCCCGCCGATGACGGCGGCGATGTACATCCCCTGGTCCGCAAGAGCATGCGCTGCCGGGGCAACGAGGGTCTCCACCACGACGGAGGGGAAGAGGCCGAACACGATGACCACAAGGGCGAGGATTCCCATCCCGGCGAGCATCGGGCCCGGGACTTCCCTGACGTCCCTGTACTCGGGCAGGACGGGACCCATGAAGATCGAGTGGAACACCTTGACGAACGATGCAAGGGTCAGGATACTCACCACCATGGCAATCACGGAGAGGACGGGATTGAAAGCAAACACGGACTCGTATATCATGAGTTTCGAAGCAAACCCGTTAAAGGGGGGGATCCCGGCAATCGCGAGCGCCCCGATGATGAAAAAGACCATTGTCCATTTCATGGAATGCCCAAGACCCCCCATCCTGTTCAGGTCATAGGTCCCGATACGGAAGAAAATGGCCCCGGCGGTCAGGAACAGCAGCCCCTTGTACATGGCATGGTTGATGATGTGGAAGATCCCTCCCTCCATGGCCATGTACCCGAAGGCATCCAGGAGCGGCTGGTTACCGAGCACTGCAAGCCCGACTCCCACGCCGAGGAGCATGTATCCCGTCTGCGAGATGGCGTGGTAGGCCATCAGGCGTTTCACGTTCTTCTGGGGGATCGCCATCGTCACTCCCACAACCATCGAGAGGACACCGAGGATGATGATCAGCCAGCCGACGCAGGCGGCGTTCAGGGTGATGTTATAGAGGGAAAACACTGTCCGGAATAGCCCGTAAAGGCTTGCCTGGCTTGCAACGACAAGGAGGGCCGTGATCGACGATGGCGCCATCGAATAGGCATCGGGAGTCCAGAAGTGCATGGGGACAGCCCCGCACTTCATGGCAAGGGCAGCGATGATCAGGACGAGGGCGAGCTGGTCGAGGAGTGTAAACTGAATCCTCTGGGCGATGAGGGCCATGTTCAGGGCGTTGTACTCCCCGTAGTAGATGCCGATTGCAAAGAGGATGGCGAGTGCACCGATGGTGCTCAGGACGAAGTACTTGATGGCCGCTTCCACGGCGACACCCCCGTCGATGCGGAATGCAATCAGGCCCGCGGACGCAATGGAAAGGATCTCGAGGAAGACGAAGAAGTTGAAGATGTCGCCTGTCGAGACCATCCCGAGGATCCCGGTAACCATCAGGAGGAAGAGCGTGTAGTAACTGCCGAGGCCCGAGTGGTGCCTCTCGCTCGTCAGCGAGTAGAGGACGACTGCAAACGCTGATATGGCGGTGATAACGAGCATGAGGGCGCTCATCGGGTCCACGGTGAACATGATCCGGACGGGAATGCCGCCCGAGTCCGGGGGTACTGCAAGTGTCGCCGCCTGTGCCCCGAACACGTAGAGCCGCGTGCCGTGCGCGTACACGTCGGACGCGAGGATGAGGGTGATCGCGGACGTGATCGCCATCGCTCCCCCGACGACCAGCGCCCGGACGGCGGGTGCAGCCCTGCCCGCAAACGGCGCGATGAACGCCGCGACAAACGGCACGATGACCATGAGGGCGGGCGAGTTATCAACAACAAACGGGGGAATCATTCTTTCAGCCTCCGGAGGAACCCGATCTCGATGCTCCCGTATTTCTTCCAGATGATGATGGCAAACGAGAGCAGGAGGGCCGTTGTGGCAACCCCGATAACGATCGACGTCAGCGTCAGGGCCTGGGGCGTGGGAAGAACCATCAGCCCCTCCGGTGCGTTGGTGTAGATGGGGGCGATGCCGCCCTCCCGGTACCCGAGCGAGACGAGGAAGAGGTTGACTGCAGATTCGAGGATTGTAATGCCGAGAAATATCTTGATGAGGTTACGTTTGAGGACGATTGTGGCAAGCCCGATGAGGGTGAGCACGACAACGGCCACGTACGGGAGATTGAAAAACACCATGGTCACGTCCCCTCACCTCCGGTCGCGGAGAACAGGTACATGAGGATGATCGCAAGGCCGCCCCAGACCTCCACCCCGACAGCGATGTTCATGAGTGGGATGACGCCCGCGGTGTTCAGCTCGCCCGGGTTCGGGCCCGGGGGGACCGTCAGCCCGAAGAGGAGACCGCTGTTGGCAAGGATGTTGGCAAAGAACGGCGCCCCTGCCAGCAGCCCCAGTATCCCGGCACCAATGAACAGGAGGAGCCCGAGAGATTCCTGTGCCGAGAAGACTGCCTTCCTGACCATCCCGGCGACCTCCCGGTGCGAGAAGGCGACGAGGACGAGGGCTGCAGCGGTCGCGATGACTGCCCCGCCCTGGAAACCCCCTCCCGGTGTCAGGTGACCGTGAACGACCACGTAGAGCCCGAAGATGATGATGAGGGGGTAGAGGATGCATGCCCCGGTCCGCACGATCTTACTCATCCTCATGCTCCTCACCCTCCTTCCTTGCCCGGAACATGAGTGCCACGCCGGTCACGGCCGTAAAGAGCACCACGGACTCGCCGAGGGTATCGAACCCCCTGAAGTCGAACACGACCGACGTGACGATGTTGTTTGCGGCGGCAGCCGCCTGGCCGTTCCTGAGGAAATAGGTATCCATGTCTGTTGCAGCAGGGTTCCCGAACGAGAGGAGGAGGGGTAGTATACACAGACCCGCTGCCCAGACGAGGAATATTGCGGCAACGAGGACCTTTTTCATGGAGTCTCCCCCTCGAACCGGGTGGTGGCCCGGATCGCGATGATAAAGATCGCCGTCGTCAGTCCCGCACCGATCGCTGCCTGCGAGATCGCGACGTCGGGGGCCTGGAGGATATAGAACTCGAGGGAGACGAGGAACGAGAAGAACCCGGCGGCAAGCGCAGCTGCAAGCAGGTCCCTGAAAAAAAAGACCAGGATGGCAGAGGCAATCAGCCCGCCGATGACTGCGACCTGGATGAGTAACCCGATCATGGGGGCACCTCCCCGAGCCGGTCGACCACTGCCTGTGCCGGCCTGATCCCGGACCTGTGTGCACCGCGTGCGATGGCATGGGACCCGATGGCGTTCGTGACCGCGAGGGCGAGTGCTGCGAGAACGGTGTGCAGGGAGAGGGTGATATACTGCCCGTCGCCCGTGCCGAGGAACTGGCCGGCACCGTAGATGATGACGGAAAGCGCCGTGAAGACCGATCCGAACGTCGTCATCTTCGTCGTTGCGTGCATCCTCGTGTAAACGTCGGGGAAACGGAGGAGGCCGATGATCCCGAGGCAGTTGAAGGCAGTGCCGATGACAAGGCAGGCAACGGCCAGGACTTCGGCGATCATAATTCACCCCCGATGTATTTTGCAACATAGAGCGTGCTCACGAAGGAGAGGAGTGCATACACGATCGCAACGTCGATGAAGATGACCTGCCGGTAGACCACGCCGAGAAGGATGAGGGCGGCAACAACGAGGGTATTGACGGTATCGACGGCAACGGCACGGTCGGCGATGGTCGGCCCGAGGACGAGCCGGACGAGGGCGAGGCAGACGAGCACGAGCAGGATGAAGACAGCAATATCGAACGGAGCAGTCATTCTGCAATCCTCCGGATCCATGCCGGGATGTTTGCAAGCCCGAACAACTCCCGCGCTTCCACCGTGTCGCGTGTCTCCCAGCCCGCGGGCACGTTGATGTTATGGACGAAGAGGTCGTTTGTCTCCTCGCTGATGTCAACCGTTATCGTCCCGGGGGTGAGGGTGATGGAATTGGCCAGGAGAAAGGCACCGAAGTCCGTCTTCATGCCGGACGGCACCCTGATGATGCCCGGCCGGATCTTTCCCGTGATGACCCTGTACGCCACGTCGAGGTTGGCCCGTGTCACCTCGATAAAAAAAGGCCCGATAATGTAGACAGGCAGGATGAGCAGGCGGACAGGGTTTGCCATCCGGTAGTCCTTTCCCCGGCAGAGAACCTTTCCTGCGACTGCTGCCGTGAGGAGGGAGAGGAGGAATCCTGCCAGAAGTTCAGAGGGCGACCACAGCCAGAGCGTCCCGCTCCCGGCTGAAAAGACGAGGTAGAGGAGGAGGGCCATGATGAAGGTGACAAGGTAGGCAATCATCCGGGCCCTCCGCACCGATGCTGTTTTGGTCCAATCGTTGACTTGTTCGACATGGGAATCACGGAGGAGTCTTTGAGAGAGGGGCCCTGTCTCTTCCGGATACATCCGGGGCCCCCGCCATTCTTTCGCGGGAAAAATACATCATGATTGATAATGAAGATGCCGGAAAGAATTGCTCTTCCGGCGAATGTTGTGACTTTTCTGCTTTTCCCGGCAGGAGATGGGGTCCTTTCCGACAGGTTATGACAGGTTATCGGAACGGGCCTTTTCCCTGCATCGTTCCGGAAGGAGACGCAGCTTACCCGTGGATATTTATGGAAAGATCGGCACACGTCTAAGGTGCGATGCCGTCGCCTCTCTCGTTCCGGGGAATGCTCTGGTGGTGCGACACGTGCCACACGCCCGTGCTCTCCCGCGTGTGCTCGCGGTGCGGAGGAGTGACACGGAAGGTCATGCTCACGCCACCCGGGGATCCGCGACCGGCATTCCCTGCTGACGTGGAGCTCGTGAACAGGGTCTACTCCGACCATTTCGGGTCTCCCCTCGTCCCGGACGGGCACCTTGCCCTCCTCAACAAGGTCCCGGACAAAGACCGCATGGAAGAGGTGATCGTGGGAGGCGGGGTGGCCGGGGCGATTCGCTACATCCCGGAGGAAGGGCGATGGGAGGCGATCCCGCGGAAGGAATCTTTCGGGCTTTCCGCCCCGGCCAAAAAGTGGGTGGTCGCTGACGACGGGGCAGCAGCGGCGATCAGGGACCGGTCGGCGAGCCTGCTTGCCCCGGGCCTCGTTGCGATCGAGCCCTCGGTCAGGAAGGGCGACGAGGTCTTTGTCCTCGATGAAAAAAGAGAGTGCATTGCCGTCGGGCGGGCACGTGTGGACGCATGCGTTGCAGAATCGATGGAACGGGGACTCGTCGTGAGGACCCGGCGGACATTTGCATCCGTCTGCGTTCCGGGGAAGGCAACCTGGGAGGATGCCGTGGCTGCAAATGCGGGGCCCCTTGATGAACGCGAGGAAGAGGCAATCAGTTTCATACGAAATGTCAGGCAGGGTCATGAGGATTTCTCCCCAAACGTCTCCTATTCGGGTGGAAAGGACAGCCTCGTGACACTGGTCCTCGTTACGAAAGCTCTTGGCAGGGTACCTCTCCTCTTTGCAGACACGGGTCTTGAGTTCCCCGAGACATACGACAACGTCCGGGAGGTGGCAGATCACTATGGCCTTCCCGTTATTATGGCCCGGGGCAGCGAGGCGTTCTGGGATGCTTTTTCGACCAGGGGGCCGCCTGCACGTGACTTCCGGTGGTGTTGCCGGGCAGCAAAACTTGCGCCTGTCGACAGGGTCATCAGGCAGACATGGGGCGAGTGCCTCTCCTTCATCGGCCAGCGGCAGTTCGAATCGTCCCGGAGGATGGCTAGCCACCGCGTGTGGAGGAACCCGCACATCCCGGCCCAGGTCTCCGCGGCGCCCATCCACCACTGGACGGCCCTGCACGTCTGGCTGTACCTTTTCCGGGAGAAAGCGCCGTATAACCGTCTCTACGAGCAGGGAGTCGACAGGATTGGGTGTTTCATGTGTCCTTCGAGCGACCTTGCCGTCATCCGCCATGTCATGTCCCGCTACCCGTCCCTCTGGGAGAAATGGGATGCCAGGCTGAAGGAATGGCAGAAAGCCCGCGGCCTCCCCGATTCCTGGGTGGAAGACGCCGGGTGGCGGATCAGGGGTGTTGCCGGTGAAGAAGATTACAATTGTTGATTACGGCCTTGGAAACCTGAGGTCGGTCTTCCGGGGCCTCGAAAAGGCAGGCGGAAGGCCGGTCATCACGACGGACTCCTTAGACGTGGCCTCTGCCGACGGGATAGTCCTGCCTGGTGTCGGGGCGTTCCGCGACGGCATGGAGCAGCTCGGGGACCTCCGGGCCATTATCCTCGAGGCTTCACGGTCGGTCCCGCTGCTCGGGATATGCCTGGGGATGCAGATGATGCTCGAATGGAGCGAGGAGCAGGGGCTGCACAGGGGACTCTCGCTCGTCCCGGGGACCGTGCGCCGGTTCCCACGGGTCAGCGGCTGCAAGGTGCCCCACATGGGGTGGAACTCTCTCTCCCCTGTCCGGCAGGACAATCCTCTTTTCGAGGGGATACGGGCCGGCGATTACATGTATTTTGTCCATTCCTACTATGCCGATACTGAAGACCGGTATACGCTTGCCAAAACGGAATACATCCTCCCGTTTGCGTCTTCGATATGGGACGAAAGGAATGTCTATGGAGTCCAGTTCCACCCCGAGAAGAGTGGTGCACGTGGTCTTGCCCTCCTGAAAAATTTCCTCGGGCTCGTGTGACGAAAACCGGGAAATAGAACCCGCAACGGGACTCCCGGGGGACTCTCTTTCCGGTTTCTTGTCTCTTCCCTTTCATTCGTGGGCAGTGACCCCGGGTATTTTTCCGCAGGGAGTAGAGGCTCATTGTTTCAAAGGCAAACCATATCAGAGATACCGGCCCATCTGTCACCATGTTTCCCTGGCTCCGTTCCCATGTGCGTGTGCTGGCGGAGCTCTCGCGTGCGATTCTGGTCCTTTTCACCTTCGTACTGGCAGTCCCCCTCCTCATCGGTGCCATCCTCGGAATACCGGAGGGCAGGATCCTTCCCCTCATCGCATCCGCATTCGTCCTGCAGGGTGCAGCCCCACCCCTTGGGCATCCCCTGGGCCTGGCTGACCCTGTCATCATCGTCCTGATGGCATCATTCGCAGTCGGTGTGGTGACCTGCATCCTCGAGGTCTGCGATGCACTCTCCCTGACATCGGAGCGGGTTGCACGATGGATCACAAAAGTCGGGAAGAGCATGGAGAAACACCCGTCGATTCGCTCGTACGGGGCCATCTCCTGCATTTTCATCGCGTGGATACCCGGGATCGGGCTCTACGGCACTCCCGTGATCGCCTGGATCCTGGGATGGCAAAAAATTCCCACTATCATCTTCACGACGGCTGGTTTCGTGATCGCGTCCGGGCTCGTCCTCGCGGTGACACTTTTTGCAGAGAATATCCACCACGTTCTCTTCTAAACCATTCCCGGAATATTCACTCCCCTGGTTTTTCCGTTGCGAGGTGGAGAGTGATGATCCCGTTGCATGCCTTGCATGCGTAGAACTTTTCCGTCCAGCAGGAGGCACAGGCCCACCTCCCGCAGAGGGCACATTGCCTTAAGTCTTTCTTCGGGTACGTATTGTTGCAGAGGTCGCACGAATAGCGGGAGAAACTGGCGGGATCCCGCTCCGGGGGATCCCCCTGCCTCCTCACTCTCCGGATATCCTTCCTGATGCGGGAAAGGATGTCTTCCCCCTTCTTTTTTTCCTGGCGGCTACCTTGGGACCTGCTTTTCCAGAGCCTCAATCCTCTCCTCCAGCCTGTTTAATTCTTCGCCGAAATCCTTTTCAAAAGCCTTGAGCGCTGCCATCCTCTCCTCGTCCTTTGCGAGGAGGGGCACCTTTTCATCCCTGAACTGCTCGGCCTGTGAACGCCGGACAAGCGACCATTCTTCGATGAGCATGTCGAATTTCCGGTCGAGGTACTCGTCGATCCTGCTCTCCAGCGGGCGGGTGATATCCAGCCTGCCGGTGGATCCCCTGAAGTAATAGTAGAGGGTAAAGGCAATGACGATGATGAGAATGAGGACGAGGAGCCCTTCGATGATTGTCATTTCCGTCTCCCCCTGATATATTCGAGTCTCTTTTCGAGTTCGGTAAGCTTTGCCGAGGCAGTCGCCTCGAACCCTGCACACATCCGCGCCTCTTCCTCGAGAACGGAGAGACGGGACACGAGGTCCCCGAGATCACGCCGGGTTGCGAGATCCCATTCCTCGATGAGGTACTTCATGCGCCGGTCCACGTAGGAACCAAGGTAATCCGGGCTCCTCATTGCCCCTCAAGCCTCCTCAACTCTTTATCGAGGGCAAAAGCTCTCTTCTCGAGTTCATTTTTGTTCTTCTCGAGGACATCGATCTGCCTGTGAACGCGATCGAGCCTCCGTTCGAGGTTTTTCAGGTGGATGGAGGTCACGAGCCCCCATTCGCTAATGATAGCCGGAAAATTACGGTCGAAATACTCGTCGAGCCCCTTGTCCATCGTCGGGAGGTGCTCATCGATGACCGCCGGTATTTCCTTCATCGATTCCAGCAGGGGATACTTCTCTGTCGTTCTGCCGGGTGTCCCGTATATGGTCAACTGTCTCACCCCAGCCTCTCTTCTTCGCGTTTTATCTTCTCTATCATCCGGTCGAGCTTCGTGAGGGCGACCCTGCTCTCGAGGCGCTTCAACCGTTTTTCAACGGCGGTGTGCCGCGCGAAAATATCGGTCTCCAGTTCTACGTTCTCCTCGTCGAGTTTTTTTAACTCTTCGAGATCCTGGGGCGATATCCGATAGAACGGCCGGCCCCGCTGTTCCATGTCTGCCTTGAGGAGGTTGATCTTCTCCCGTTCGAGCTCGAGCTGCGCGAGCCTGGTCCCCGAATACATCAGGCGGAACTCCCTGATGATGAAAAACAGGATGATCAGGCCGATGAGAACGAGGAGATAGGGGAGAAACCCTTCAAAAACCACCCACATGTCTGTCATTGATCTGGTCTCCCGGGGTTACAGGTCTTTTTTCTGGAGGCTCTTTTTCGCAGATTCAACCCCTTTTTCCATCGATTCCTTCGCGTCCGACGATTTTTTCGAGATGACTTCCTTTGCCTTCTTCACATCCCTGGCTACGCTCTCTTTTGCCTGGCCCGCTGTCTTCTTGACACGTTCAGAAACAGGGGGAACCCGTGTCACTGTCACGTGAGCGCCTGCCATTGCCCCTGCCTTTGCGATATCTTCCGGGCTCAACCTGATGGTCCCCTCTTCGACCAGTTTGTCTGCAAAGACAGTGACGACAACGGGTTTCTTATCCGGTCCTGCCGAGATCTCGACACTGTCGCCTTCGCTGATCCCGAGGGTCTTTAAATGCACCTCGTTGATCCTGGCCCTCCCCCTGCTTGGAAAGGCCCTTTCCTGGACTTTCAGAGTGATGGATTCCATACGAAAAGAAGATGCGCTGGCATATTATATAGTATCTGCCGGGATCCTCTGCCGGTCAAAGAATGCTCTCCCCGTTTCCCTGCCCAAAATGTCTCCTGCCCATGGCAAACCCTCCGGGGCAGAAACTAATTATCGTCAGCCAGCCCAGACGATCGCATGAAACATGCGGTTTTTTTCCTGCTCTGCATCCTCTGCCTTGTCCAGGGCGTGCTGGCATACGAACTCACGATCCAGGCGCCACAGGAAGTCCGGGTAGGGGTTCCTCTCGAGGTCTCGGGGAACACAACGTTTTCGGCAGGCACCGAGTTCGACCTGGTCCTGTACCGGATCCAGACGACGATGCCGGAACCTGTCTTTGAAAAGACCGTCGTGGTGAGCGATTCGAAGTCATTCGAAGTCACTTTCCCGACGATGGGTCTTTCTCCCGGCCAATACAAGGTCGAGGTCAGGTTCCGCTCTGACCCCGGCTCGAAACTGAGTTCAGGCTCGGTCACGACGCGGATGCTTAAAATAACGGACAGGTCGGGAGAGATCGTGATCACTTCGGCAAAAGACCAGGTGATCGGCGAAGCGCTCCGGGTCGAGGGATACGTACCGGGGGGTGGCGTTGTCACCCTGACCATGAAGGTTACCGGTCCGCAGGGCGCAGTCATCCCGCCGGAGGACATCAGGACAACGACAGTCCTAGGAAAGGACGACGGCTTCTTCAGCAGGACGATTCCCGTCGGGGAGAAGGGAAACTATTACGTGGACTTCTCCGACGTGAAGGGCTATATCACGACGGTCCGGTTCACGGTCAGCGAACCGGTTGAAACACCGGTCCCACCCACGGAAAAAACCCCGGAAACAACCATGGAATCTCCGTCTCCCACAGCCCCTGCAGTGTCTCCCTTCCCTGTCGCAGGGGGAATCGCCGGTTTGATTGTTGTTGCGCTTGCTTTTTGCGATCGCAAAAAGAGGTGATGGGCAGGGGAGACCCGGTCACTTCATCCTGCGCCAGACGGAGACCTCGTAGAGCAGGAGGATGATGAGGACCAGGACACCCCCGAAAAAGAAGGCGAGTGCAATATCGGCAGGGAGTGTCTGGGGGAACGGAGAGGGTGCAGGTGTCGGGGCTGCAAGGATGTTGACTGTCTTTTCCGCCTGGAAGGCTGCCCTGTCCCCTCCACCATAGCCCGTTGTCGTCAAGCGCGATGCGGCGAGAAACGCATACGCTGCAAGCGAGGAGAGGACAACGACACCGAAAAGGGCTGCATATTTGAGGAGGATGGAGCGTATGTTCTGGACCTTCGGGGCCATGATCAGGAGCTGGTTGCGCAGCCCGTACACCTTGACCTGCCTGCCTTTCACGCTGTATTTCGTATCCCTGACCTCGATCAGCCCTGCCTCGAGGAGGTTTTCGATGTGATACTTGACGGTTCCCATCGGCATGGCCAGGGCCGAGGCAAGCGCCCCTGCCGTTTGGGGTCCCCTCTCGAGGGCATGGAGAACATCTCCTGCTGCCTGGCTCGAGATGGCCTTTGCAATCTTCTGGGAACGCTCGTCACCGGGGACGAGGATGATCACCTCGCCCTCAGGTGCCTGCGGATCCGGCTGACCGGGACCTCTGTCCTCACTGCTGTTCTCCATTCTCTCCCCGCTTATGGTCCGAGTGATGCGATGATCTTCTGCCTTCCGATGGCGAGCGCTTCCTCGATCTTCTCGACTGCGGGGCCACCGCCCCTCGCCATGGCGGGGGTTCCTCCGCCTTTCCCTCCGAGGACAGCACAGACATCCCTGATGAGCTCACCGGCATCGACCCTGTCTGACCCTGACATGAGCAGGATAGTCGCCTGGTCCGAACCGCTGGCAAGGAGTGCAACACCGCCGCGGGCGGCAATTTCATTTCCGATCGTGGCAAGCTCCTTTCCCGACAGGTCGATTCGCCTGACAAGGACGGGGGTACTGCCCACGAGTTCGGCATCAAGGGATTTCTTCTCGAGTTCGGCGATACGCTGGCGTAGCTTCTCGATCTCCTTTTTCTGGGCCTTCCACTCGGAGAAGAACCTGTTCACCGTTGCGGGCAGGTACTCGTTCTGGACGGAGAGGATTTCTGCTGACTCGGAGAGGATCTTCTCGAGACGGTGCACGTACCCGACTGCTGCAAGTCCGGCGGCAAACTCGAGACGTTCGATCCCGTCCTGGATATGCTCCACCCTGATGATCTTGATGAACCCGACATCCCCCGTGCTGCGGCAGTGCGTCCCTGCACAGGCCTCGACATCTCCTGCCACTCGCACGACGCGGATCTCCTTTCCGGGAGGAACGCCGCCCTGGTAGAGGGAGAACCCGTACATCTGTTCCGCCTTTGTCCTGTCGAGGTACTTGATATCGATGGGGAGGTCTGCCATGACCATCCGGTTTGCAGCGATCTCGATCTTGCGCAGTTCATCCGGCGTGATGTGCTTGTAGTGCCGGATATCGAGGCGCGAGCTCTCCGGCCCCTTCTGTGCGCCGGCCTGGTGGATGTGGGCCCCGAGCACCTCCTTTGAAGCATGCAGGAGGATGTGTGTCGCCGTGTGGTGGCGCATCAGGGACCACCGCCGTTCCTCGTCGATGATTCCCTTCACGTGGTCCCCCCGGCGCAGGACGCCGCCGGTCACGTGGTGGAGGATGACGTCTCCTACCTTTCGGACGTCATCGACCTTGACCATGTTCTCTGCGGAGATAAGCATCCCCGTGTCTGAAGGCTGGCCACCCCCCTCGGGGTAGAAGAGGGTCTGGTCCATGACCGCGTAACCGTCGAAGAAGTCGATGACCATGGCATCGAACTCCATGTCGGAAGGCTGCTCGTAGTAGAGCCTTCTCGTTGCAGGCAGCATCGAAATTCTCTCGCTGTACCGGGCGAAGGGATCCTCTTCCTCTTCCGGCTCGGACTCCGAGTGCATCTCGGCGATGAGAGAGTAGAAGTTGTCCGGGAGTTCGACAACGGCTCCTTCGGCGGCTGCCACCTCCCTGATGATCTCGGGCGGGATTCCGTGGGAGTCGTAGAGCGTGATCACCTCCCGGAGAGGGACTCGTTCACGCCTTGCCTTGTATGTCCGGGTCAGCCTCTGGACGATCTTTGTCCCCCTCTCGAGCGTGGCATTGCTCTTTTCCACCTCGCGTTCCACGATCTCTCGCACGATGCAGATGTCCTGCGCGAATGTTCCCGTCCCGACAATTTTCATCTGCTCCTCGATCAGGTCTGCAAGGGACTCCCTGATTCCGAGTTCCTTCATCATCCGGAGCGTGCGGCGCAGGACGAGCCTGACGAGGTAACCCTCCCGCACGTTCGAGGGGACGATGCAGTCCCCGAGCATGTAAGCCAGGCACCGGGTGTGGTCCACGATGGCGTAGACCTTCTCCACGGGGGCGATCATCCTGTCAAGCCGCTCGATGGGCACGTCGATTGCGGTTGCAACCTTCTTGCGCAGCTGCCAGAGGTTCGTCCCCGATATATCCATCACCCCGGCAAACCGCGCATTCAGGGAGAGGATCTTGGTGTACTCCTTGTCCTCGAGGGCGTGTGCGAGGCCGGCTGCTTCCATCACCCTGCTGACCATCTCCGGGAAGACTGCATCGTATATCGTCGGGGAACCCCTCGATGCCCAGACGAACCTCTCCAGTCCGTAACCCGTGTCCACGATGTAATTGGGCATGGGGTAGTACGTCTCACCGCCGAGATCGATCCCGGGCTTCCCGGTCTTTGTCCGGCCGAGGTTCATGAAGACGAGCGTGGCGACCTCAAGACCCCCGATCAGGACTTCGAGGCTTGGGCCTGCGTTCCCTCCCCCTATCCACGGGTGCTCCTTGTAGGTCACGCGCGAGAGGTCCGCGCCGATAGACGAGAGGAACTTTTCGCAAAGCTCGACAGTTCTTTCCTTCCAGTAGATCTCCTCGCCCTCGCGGTTGAACGCATGGTGCGCCATCATCTCGAAGAGGGTGAGGTGACGCCCCGACCTGCCGACAGAATCGAGGTCGTTGAGCCTGATGCAGGGCTGGGATATGGTCAGGGGATTGGCGGGTGGCGGCACTATTCCGCTCGTTACCCAGGGCTGGAAATCGGCGATCGAGGCAATGGTGAGATAAATATCGTCCCTCCACCGTGCAGCAACAGGGTATCTCGCAATCCGGGTGTGGCCGTTCTGCTCGAAGAAGGAGAGGAACGCCTCCCGCATCTCGTCGACGCTGTGGCACCTGAACACAGGTGCCCCGATAAACCTGTAGGTCTCGCACGGGGCATCGCCACACGTCAGGGTATCAGGGTCCCGTGTCCAGAACGCTGCACCACATCTGGAGCATATCTTGCGGGTGAGCCCCTGGGTCTTGAAATATTCGAGCTGGTACTCCTCTTCGAGCATAAAACCACGTGTTCTGATTTAATTCGGCTTGAAACGATAAAAATTGTTGGCTTTACTCACGCTTCTGGATCCACCTCTCCTGGAACCATTCCCCGACATGCCGGAACCCGCCGGCGAGTGTTGCCAGGCGGACCGCGAGCAGGTGCCAGCAGAGGCTCCGGCGGAAAAGGTGATCGTGGCACGTGCAGAAATCGTCCTCGACGATGTAATGGTCCGAACTCCCGGCAACAACGACGAAGTCCCTGTACTGCATCACCCGGCCGGAGTCGATGGCTTCGAGTGCCTTTTTCCCCCGCTCACCGTATATCCGGAGAAATGCGTCCCGGAGGGACGCGGTAAGGCAGCGCTCCTCTTTTAGTCGTTCCCAGAACTCGTCGGGTTCCATGTCCTGACAACCGGGGGATCGTCGATGTATGTCCACCCCATCCGTTCTGCAAGGTCCCTCATGCCCGGGGACTCAAGGGCGTAGTGGGTTGCTTCGAGCAGCGGGAGGGGAGATTCCCGTGCAATGGAATGTTTCAGGTCGGCAGAGAGAAACGCACGTGCCCCCAGGCGTACTGCCTCCGAGATGAGATCCGGGGAGAATGCGGATCCTCCGGCCAGACCAAGCCTTTCCGGGAGATCCGGGGTACCCCAGGTGACAACCGGGCAGTCCAGAATCGTGGCCATTTCCCCGATGGAGAGCGGGCAGTCGCCGACAACACCCAGGGAAAGGGGCTGGACGTTCTCCATCCTGAGGAGTTTTGCGAGTGCATCGTTGATCCCGCCGGGTGCGTGGTCGAAATTGGAATGGATGACGTAGATGTGCATGCCTGACGAAAGGACGGGTCTCAAGAGTGATGCGAGGGCCCCTGTCACGGACGTTACGGGTGTCCACAGCGGCGTATGGTGCACGACAAGCATGTCCGAGCCGGATCTTACCGCTTCCCGGAGGACAGCGGGAGTCGCATCGAGGGCACAGGAGATCCTGTCTATGTCCCTGTCACCCTCGACAACGAGGCCTATCTTTCCCCCATCCCACTCCTCGGCAAGGCCGGGAGGTGCAATCTCCTCCATGAGAGCGAGGAACTGCGAAATGTCCATCACTATGATGTGTGCGCCAGGGATAATCAAGGGTTTATTACTATGAGTAATACGAAACATCTATAAATATTCATTTTAAAACATCATGCCATGCGCAAGACCATCCAGGAGATAAACGAACGGATTAAGGAGGGTAATGCACGGGTGGTCACTGCCGAGGAGATGCCGCAGATCGTCGCGGAACTCGGCGAAGAGGGAGCCCTTGCAGAGGTAGACGTGGTCACGACAGGGACTTTCGGGGCAATGTGTTCCTCGGGATGTTTTTTCAACTTCGGCCATGCCGACCCCCCGATCCGGATGGAGAAGGTCTGGCTCAACGACGTGGAGGCATATGCAGGTATCGCAGCCGTCGATGCGTACCTGGGAGCGACCGAAAAGTCCACGACGAGGGAGGAGAACTACGGGGGAGCCCACGTCCTCGAGGATCTCGCTGCCGGAAGGTCGGTGGAACTGCGGGCCATATCGAGGGGAACCGACTGTTACCCCCGGCGCACCATCACGACCGAGATCCTGCTCGAGAACTGTAACCAGGCCATCATGGTCAACCCGAGGAACGGGTACCAGAGATACAATGCTGCCGGCAACTCGGGTGACCGTGTCCTGCACACGTACATGGGCATGCTCCTCCCGTCCCTTGGAAATATCACCTACTCGGGGGCAGGTGTACTCAACCCGCTTGCAAACGACCCGAACCTGAGAGTCATCGGGCAGGGAGTCCCCTGTTTTCTCGGCGGGGCAGAGGGGATGGTCGTCGGCGAGGGGACGCAGGCGTCCCCGGCGACCGGGTTTGGGACCCTCATGGTCACCGGGGACCTCAAACGGATGAAAACCGAGTACCTCCGTGCAGCCACGATGGCAGGATACGGGGTCACGCTCTACGTGGGACTCGGAATTCCCATCCCCGTCCTCGACATCGGGATTGTCCGGAATACCGCCGTACGCGACGAGGATATCTGGGTCGATGTCATCGATTACAGCGTCCCCTCGCGATCCCGGCCGTCGCTCGGGCGGGTCTCCTACGCCATGCTCCGGAGCGGGCGGGTGGAGATCGGGGGGGAGGAGATCCGCACCTCGTCCCTTTCGAGTTTCCGCCGGGCACGGATGGTTGCGGCGGAGCTGAAAGCGTGGGTAGAGTCCGGCCGGATGACACTTGCACTCCCCACAAGGCCTCTTGATCCCGACCGGAAGGCGGAACCCATGAAGGAGACCGTCCAGGGCCCGCGCGTTCTCCAGATCATGGAACGGCGCGTCGCGACGATCGGGGAAGACGAACTCATCAGGGACGCAGCGGCAAAACTCCTGAAGGGAGAGACCAACCATCTCCCGGTTGTCAACGGAAACGGGGTCCTTGTCGGTATCGTGACGACGTACGACATCTCGAAAGCAGTGGTCAACCCCGGGAAAGGGAATTTTGTCAGGGACATCATGAAACGGAAAGTGATAACCACGAGCCCGGAGGAGTCCGTTGATATCGCGATCCGCAAGCTCGAGAAATACAATATAAGTGCCCTCCCCGTCGTCGACAGGGAGATGCACGTCATCGGGATACTCACGGCGATGGATCTTGGCAAGCTCTTCGGGGGGAGGTGGCTCAAGTGAAGCTCCTGGTCACGTTTTCCCGGAAGGAGGGGAGAAAACCCATTATCGCGCAGGTCGTCCGGGACACCGGTGTCCTTGTCAACGTCGAGCGCGCCCTGATCGATTCGAGCGAGGGAGAGGCCCTCATCGACATTCCCGACGAGTCGTGTCGCATCGTGAAGGACAGGCTCACCGATCTCGGTGCATCAGTCCGCATCCTCGAGGAGGAGATCGTCCTCGACGAGACCGAGTGCGTGGACTGCGGTGCGTGCATCAGCATCTGTCCCCAGGAGGTCTTCTCCTTCGACAGCGGGTTCAGACTGCGGATGGACGCCAAAAAATGCGTCCTGTGCGGAAGGTGCATCGAGATCTGCCCGCACCGTGCCCTCTCAAGGAAGGGGCCGGCCTGAAAAAACGCCCGGGATGGAGAGGAGAAAATTCTACCTCTCCCCGGGTTTTTTTACCTCGAACAGTCCGCTCCGGCCGATCCACTCTTTTTGGAAGAGATCGTACGCCTTCCAGAGGGCACCCCTGCGGATGAGGGCCATGCGCGTGATGAGGGGAGGCGTCTCCCGGAAGAGCAATTCTCTCTCCCTGCCCAGTTTCCCGCCGGGGTTTGTGAGTTCCGAAAACAGGAGTTCTCCCTTCTGCCGGGGGAGGTTGACCGCGACCGAGATGTGAAGGATACGCTGCGACGGGGGCTTATCGATGGGATTGCATTTTTTGGAAAAAGGGGCAAGGGCATCGCTGACAGCGCGGGCAAACGCGGAGAGTGCCTGATCCTCCCGGAGCAGGATGGAGACTGCACGTCCCCGCTTCCCCCTGAAGAGATGGAGATCCGCCGGGTGGATGACCCGCGCCATGGAAAGGGACCTGACAGCCCGGTCGAGAAGCGCCACGATGTCTGTACCCGGATGGAGCACGAGCGGGCCGCAGAGAGTGACATGCGGGAAGAAACGCTGGCCGGGAGACAGTCCCACCTCCCGTGCAACCAGGTCCTGCAACCTTTCCAGTCCGGGCCACGCAACGCAGAGGACAACGATATAGGCCGGGTTCAGGGGGCCCCGGGTACGGGACCGGCGGTGACCCGCGCGCATCCATGACACCATCTCTCTCTCAAGAGGTCTTGATTGCCTGCGGGAATAACCTGTTCGGAATTCACCCGGGCACACTCGTGGTTTTTTCCCCCAGAAATGACAATACCAGACTGTTGTGATACGTCACCGGTTTGCCTTCAGGGAGACGATCGCCACCATCCTTGCGGAACGGGACGAGGACGTGCAGGCTGCCCGGCGTGGTCTGATGAGCGCCCGCCAGGATCTGGAACGGTACATCGCGGGCGATCCATTTTTCGTGGCAACCCTGGAGCCATACCCTCTCCGGACCGGGATTGCCATCGTGGACAGGATGGCGGCTGCCGGGGTATCGGCAGGAGTCGGTCCTATGGCAGCGGTTGCCGGCGCGATAGCCTGTGCAGGTGTCGAGGAGATGGTCCGGGGTGGCGCACGCCTGGCAGTCATCGACAACGGCGGGGATATCGCGCTTGTCTCGGACAGGACCCTCACAGTCGGGATCCATGCCGGGGCATCCCCCTACAGCGACGGCATTGCCTTCCGGATCCCCCCGCAGGACCGTATCCTTGGGATATGCACGTCTTCTGCAACGGTTGGGCCGTCGATATCCTTTGGGTCTGCGGACGCGGTCTGTGTCATCTCCCCTGACCCGTGCCTTGCCGATGCCTGGGCAACGGCGCTGTGCAATTCTGTCTCGCGTGAGGACCGGCAAATGCTCGAACGCGTCCCCTGGGATCGCATCGAGGGTGTCCTCGTCATCGAGGGGGAATGGATACATAAGGAGGGGACGCTTCCCCCCATCGTCAGGGCACGCGTCGACCGGGACCTTGTAACCGGCGGTCTCTGGTAGGAAAAGTACAATGGCACCAGGGATACTCGTCGTGGACGATAACCCGGGAATAAATCAGCATCCTCAGGATGATCTTTGGAAGGGAGGGTGCCATCGGTCCCGGAAAAGGCAGTGCGAGATCTCGTCTCCGGGAGGAAAAAGAGGGACGAAATCATGAACAGGTCACCGGGATAACCGGGCCCGGCGAATAGATACTATTTCCTTACCGTTCATCCGGATTCATCGATGAACCGGAGGGCCTTTTCATAGGCGTCCTTCTCCCGGAAATTGGCAAGGATGCTCTCGCCGTCACCGACGCTGATGACCGGCCGGCCCTCTTCCACCCGGAATATGACCACGAAAAGGTCCATCTCGGCGAGAAGAACGCCATGGCAAAGCGCAGATGCAGGCTGGAGGAGAAGCCTCTCCTGTTCAAGTTCACCCGGCACCTTCCTGTAAAAGTAATAATACACCTGGAATGCATTCAGGAAGTCGGAGACGAGGAGCTGGCGGCGGACCGCAGGGTCGAGCATGTCGAGCTCGCCTGCAAGGGCATCAAAGTCCTCCCCGGCCCTCTCGAGGATTGCATCCGCGATGTCTGCGAGGTCACCCTGGGACAGATCAGCCTCATCCTCCCGTTGCATGACCCTGATATGGGATCTCCGGATGCATATAGGTAGTGCGACCGCCGGGCAGATGCCGGGACGGGGGACCCGGTTTTTCTCCAGCACATGCGGGTGGGTGCCAGGGGAGATCGGGGTGGAACCAGGAATGTGCAGCGGGCGCAAGACGGGTACCACGAGCATTATCATTTCGCGCCGCGGTACCTTATGCACCAGCAGGCCATGAGGGAAGAAGATCTGGACTGGGAGGTCTACCACCTCATCGTGGCAGACCCTGCGCGCGATGCCGGGTTCCTCGCTGCCCATCTCGGGTGTTCCCCGGCCGAGATCCAGGCATCACTCCAACGGCTCGAGAGGGCATCCCTCATCGAACAGGGGGATGGAGGAAGACTTCGTGTTCTCTCCGTCCAGGAGATGCTCATCCGCTGCCAGGCACGTTACTGCAGGGATATCCCGTTTGTCATCGAGGGAGGCGTCATTAAGCAAAAGAAAGACCGGGAGCCGGGCGAATGAAGGACGTCCGCGTGCTCCGCCTCGGGCACCGTCCCGAAAGGGACCAGAGGGTGACGACGCACGTCGGCCTGACAGCCCGGGCCCTCGGAGCCCGGGGGATGTACCTCGCGTCACGGGATGCAGGCATTGTTGCAGGAATCAGGGACGTTGTTTCCCGCTGGGGGGGTGATTTCTTCGTCGAGGACGGAGTCCCGTGGAAGAGGTGCATCCGGGAATGGAAGGAGTCCGGCGGGGTCGTTGTCCACCTGACGATGTATGGCGAGCCCATCCAGGAACGCGAGGAGGATATCCGGGAGAAAGAACGTATCCTCGTCGTCGTCGGTGCCGAGAAGGTGCCAGGGGAGATTTACCCGCTTGTCGATTTCAACATCGCGATTACGAACCAGCCGCACTCGGAAGTTGCAGGGATTGCCGTCTTTCTCGATCGCCTTTTCGAGGGGAGGGAACTTGCGTGGGAGTTTCCCGGGGCACGGATCAGGGTCGTTCCCTCAGCCAGGGGGAAACGGTGCGAGGAGATATGACCCCATCCATCCTCGTGATGGGTTTTTCCACGCGCCACGTGGCGAAGTCCGCGCACGAGGCCGGGTACACCGTGTATGCAGTCGACCATTTCTGTGACCAGGACCTCTCCTGGTATACCCGGGACAGGATACGCTTCGACGATCTTGCCGATCTGCCCCAGGCCGTCCAGGAGATGTGCAGTAAGTACCGGATCGACTGGGCTGTGCCCACATCGGGTGCAGAAACCCTCGCACACGGGTTGCCAATTCTTGGTACATCTCCGGATGCGGCGGCAAGGTTCCTCGACAAGGTATCCACGCAGGAATTCTTTGAATCACTCGGGGTCCCCGCCCCCCGGTTGCTCCCCGCCGGCCGGTACCCTGCCATGATCAAGCCGCGATCCGGTTCGGGAGGGTGGAGGAACAGGGTCATTTGCTCCCGGGAGGAAGAATCCCGGTGGCACGAGGAGTTCGAAGGGATCGAACCGATATCGCAGGAAATCGTCAGCGGCATTCCGGCGTCCGTCTCGTGCCTTGCGGACGGGAGGGGAAACGCCCGTGCAGTCGCCGCAAACAGGCAGATCCTCCGGGACGAGGGAGAGTCCGCCTATGGATTCTGCGGATCGCAAACACCCCTCGAACATCCCCTCGCGCCAAGGATGATCGCATATGCAGAAAAGGTCGCAGCATCATCCGGGTGCTGCGGATCGCTCGGCGTTGATTTTGTCATCGGGGAGGAGATCCATGCGATCGAGGTGAACCCCCGGTTCCAGGCAACCCTCGATACCGTGGAGAGAGCCCTTGGTGTGAACCTCTTTTCCGCCCATGTCCGGGCCTGCCGGGGACAGGTTCCGGACCAGGTACTAAAGCCGTCCTGTTTTTGCATCCGTCGCATCTTCTTTGCCGAAAGGGACTGCACCGTCCGCGCGGACCTCTCGGAACTCTCACCCGCTGTCTCCGATATACCCTGGCCGGGCACGTTTTTCGAGGAGGGCAAAGCAGTGATCAGTGTGTTCGGATGGGGGCCCACGCCGGAGAGTGCCATGGCTCACCTGGATAGACATATCAGGAGAGTAAGCCAATACATTCGGTGAAGGTCCTATGGAAGATATTCTCGCAAATCCGGCGATCCGCACGTACCTGGACCGTCTGGTCGGGGAGGAGGGGATCTCCCTCATCGAGAGCTTTCCCGGCGACGGGGAGTACTCCGATGAGGATCTTGCAGAAAAGACCGGGATTAACCTCAATTCCGTCAGGCATACACTTTACACGCTTTACGAGAAACGTCTCGCGGAGTACCGCCGGATAAAGAACACCGAGACCGGCTGGCTCACCTACCTCTGGCAGCTGCGGATTGACAGGATTTACGAGGTGATCGCGGAAGATATGGCACAAATCCTCGAAAAACTCGAGGCACGTGCGCGGTTCGAGGAAGAGAACGATTTCTATATCTGCAAATCCTGCGGCGATATACTGACATTTGACAAGGCAATGGACGCGGAGTTCCAGTGCCCTGCCTGCGACAGTCCCCTCGAACACTTCGACAACGAAAT
The DNA here is from genome assembly GCA_029907345.1 of Methanolinea sp. Classification (GTDB taxonomy): domain Archaea; phylum Halobacteriota; class Methanomicrobia; order Methanomicrobiales; family Methanospirillaceae; genus Methanolinea_A. Next base: position 34,687 of record JARYMB010000001.1, on the reverse strand, counting down.
CCTCCTCCGGGCCCTGAAAAAGAGGATCCAGGCCATCAGAGAATCACTGTGCAATGCCTGACCGGCGCGACACGTGGAGGGAGCTCCTGGAGAGGGCCGGTTGCAGCCGGAGAGTTATCCGGCACTGCGACACGGTCTGTGACCTTGCCCTCGGTTTTTTTGTACCCGGTATCATGGACCGGGATCTCCTTGTTGCAGGCGCAATGCTCCATGACATCGGCAGGGGTATCACGCATGACCTGTCCCATGCGCAGAAAGGTGCGGCGTACTGCCGGGAACAGGGCCTCCCGGACGGGATTGTGCGGATCGTCGAATGTCATATCGGGGCGGGCCTGACAACAGACGAGTGCACGCTCCTCCGTCTCCTGCCCGTGGACTGCATCCCCCGGACACCCGAAGAAAGAGCGGTTGCCAATGCCGACAACCTCGTTTCCGATGCGCGTGTCATCGGAATCGGAGAAAGGATGATGAGGGCCCATGACCTCCCCCGGAAGGTGAAAAGACGCATCTTCCGCCTGTGGCTGGAGATGGAGGTCATCCGGGACTGTGCATGACAAAGGAGGGTCCGGCGCCCGGGTACCCCATCCGGGAAGGTAGCATTCCCGGTTGGAGCAACCGGGTGTGATTCCATTGTTTCCGAAATGTTACAGGACGATCTTCCTGACCTGGGGGAGGTGTCGGACACCCTCGATCACCCGGGGCGGGAAATCTCCGTCAATGATAATCACGAGTTTCGGGTCCTCGGAGAGGAGGGGGTCCGTGACGTATATCTGCCTGATGGAGAGCCCGGCCTCGGATATGACACGCACGGCTTCGCTGACGATCCCCTTTTCCGTTGCATCCCGGGGATAAATCGTCATTACCGAGAGACCGAGGTGGCCAGCCACACGGGAGAGATCGGGCGTCACCCGCATGTGGAAAAAAACAGTCCGGTGAAGCGGGAGGGAGAGGATCCGCTGGGCCGTCGCGTCCACGACCCGCCTGTCCGTGTGGATTGCTTTTGCCACCTGCGTGGACGGGATCTCGAGTCCGTTACAGTTTATCCGGCCCCTTTCGTTTACCGAGAACCCGTTTTCAAGGAGAAAAGTGACGACTTTTGCCTGCGAGGGGGAATCGGAAAATTCCCGGATGATCTCCGACCACATAATGATGAGTACCGCGGGAGAGATTAAATATACACCACTGAGTGTTTCCTTTCACCTATGCTTCAGGCCGTACAATAATGGGCTTTGTTCTTCCGAACGGTGTCAGGAGCCGGGTGCAGGTGCCTTCCCGGCAAGCAGGAAAGGGATAACCTTATTTCGAAAACGCATCCATCTATTATGGCACGCGCGAGGGTTGCCGAGCCAGGTCAAAGGCGCCAGCTTGAGGGGCTGGTCTCGAAGGAGTTCTTGGGTTCAAATCCCATCCCTCGCATGGAAAACCATGTTTTTCTCTTCACTTTTTTCTCTCCATGAAAACCCCTTTTTTCTGATCATTTTCATGCTTTCCGGAGCAGCAGGTGGATCGCCTGCAGATGCAACTGCCCCGGAACCCCTCTTCTGCCAGGCCAGCCCCTGATTTGGGGGACCCGGACCCCGATGGCATCCGGACACGGAGTAACTCTCCGCAGGGAGATTCCCGGCCCGGCCCCGGGCACGATGTTTGCACCTTTGCACCCGGTTTGCACAACGGGAGTGCAAACGAGAAAGTCGGGAAATCCTCCCCGGATCGGGAAATGGTGAGATTATACTCGAGAGAGATCTTCTTCATGTACATCTTTGCACCATTTTCCGGGAGCACAGGACACGGATGCAGGGCCGGGCAGGGTTCTTCCCGGCACGTGCGATCCTGCAAACGATGCAAAGATAACCGCGGAAATCCCGGAAAAGTCCCCGATCCCTGTTCCGGGCGTGCAGGATGGTTCTTACGTTTGCACCGGCGTGTGCAAAGATGTGCAAACGTGCAAAGATGGTGCAAAGATGAGTAAACCGTTCGGCGGGGGCGATCAACCGTGACACCATGCGGGTGAAAGGAAGCCTTTGCGTGTGCGGAGAAGCAGGCCGGGGGTGGGGGGTGGCCCAAGCGAGGATGATGCGGGCATGAGGGAGGGTCATGGAAGAGGTGGGGGGTGGAGAAGAGGATTCCTTTGACATGACGAAGGGGGTGACGATCAGATCAGTGGGTGAGGTTCGACGCCGTGCGTGGCCGGGAGCTGAGCATTGCTGATGACCACCTGTGCAGGTGTCCGGCGGACCTTTTCGAGGATGAGGTCTTTGCCCGCACTTGTCATCGCAAAGACAGGGATCGAGACACCCGCCTGGAGCAATGCCCGCGGGCCGGCCACGTTCCTGACGTGGCGGGACGCACATGCCGTGACGATGTCTGCACTGGTTGCAAGGATGACTGCTTCTTCTTCCGTCACCCCGGTCGTATGGACTGCGATGATGAGTGTACCGGGATATTCCTGCCGTACCGACCGGGCGTCCCCCGGGGATGCCACGGTGACACCGATACGGGAACAGCCCATCTCCCGGGCCATGCGGACACCCCCGGCCTGGTCGATGGAGGCTGCGGCAGGATCATACACGATTCCACCTTTTTCCTGGATCCTCCGGATAACCTGTGGAATCGGCGAGGTGCAGACGAGCCCCGACATCCTTCCGCCGATGCCCTGAACGAGGGAAGGGCGCGTGACGATGACAGTTCCCGCGCCGTCACACGCGATGACCGCACAATCGAGGAGACCGGAGGAGAGCCCGCAGGAGAGGAGCTCCGATGCGCCGAAACCCACGTAGTCTCCGTCGGCCTCGACCGCCCTGTCCGGCGTGCACATCCCGAAAGACCGTATCCTGTACTCCATGTTCTCCCCGATTGCCCCGGGAGTGATGACCGGGACCGGTTTTCCGAACCGGCGTGCAAGGGGGCATTCCCTGACGAGGGGTTCCCCAACGGTTATAACCTTCCCGTTGCGGATCACGACGCGGGCCTTCCCGATTGCCTCGATGACGTGCTCGTCACGTGTGGTGCCTGCCATCTCTCCGGTGATCCTCCCCTAGGGACGAGATAAGGATGCCTGCAGAGCCCCGCGATCAGTCATCCCTTTTTCAGCCTCCGGGAAACCGCGATTCCTGATGCTGCCAGGGAGACAACGGCGACGAGGGCAGGAACGGGTGCAGTCTGCGTCGGAGTGGGACTCGTCGTTCTTTCCATGGAGGGAGTCGGGAGGGTCGTGGTGGGGGTACTGGTCACGGGAACGGTTGTCGGGGAAGGTGTCGGTGCCGGGGTAACCGGGGTCAGTACCGAGAGTTCGACATTGTCAATGTAGCCCTCGGAGTACGGCCCCGCGAAATAATCCCCCCTGGTCGTGATTGCCAGACGGTCCATGAAGAGGAGTTCCTTTGCCACGGGTACAAAGTAGCCGAAGACCACTTCTCCGGTATCCTTCCGGACGACCTTGATGTCTGCATTGCGGAGTTCCTTGTTGTATCGCACCGTTACATGGTACGTGGTGTTTTCCTGGAACTCGACCGTGTTGCATCCTGTCAGCTCGCCGCAGTAGGAAGCATAGTAACTGGATATCTCCCGCAACTGGTTGTTCTGGTCAATCACACGCAGCGAGAACAGTTTTCCGTATTTTCCGTTTTCCAGGGCGGAAAGGATCGTTGTCCCCCTCGAAAAGTCCATTTCCGAACTCGTGAGGCCGAAGCGGAACGCACTGTCCGGCTTGGAGACAAGGACGATCACGTCGTAGTCGAGGGAAAAGGACTGGTCATCGTACTTGAGGGGCACGTACGCGTACCCGTTTGTCCCCCCCTCCGTTTTGAAATGGTACATCTCCCGGTCACTATCCCAGTAATATCGCGAGGGACTGTTCGTCATCCACCCCGGGTTCTCTGAAAAGTCAGTTTTATAAAGGACAACACTCTGGATATCTGCCCAGGCAGGGATGATGAGTCCTGCCATGCAGATCACAAGGATTAGGACCGAAAATGGCCTTGACCGCTGCACGTCTCTCTCACCTCTGGTTTACTTGGAAACTCGATTATGTTCCCCCTCCAGGACAGGAACCGGCATGTATCCAGGCAACCGGGGGAATACCATCCGGAAAGGACAACCACTGAAGGAAATTGTTGCTGTGATTGGTAAGTCCCCACCCTCTATATTTTTTACGAATTGGATGGTTCTATCCACCGATACCGGGGCGTCCCCGGGGTAAAATCAATGGAGAGAGGGAATATAATTAATTATCCCGGTGACACATCCAGTATGAGGGGTAGAAATCTCAAGTGTTCCTGAGTGATTCCCATCCGGGGGACTTCTGCTGATGGACGGGGAGATCTATTACAACCGTGGTATCGCGTACCACAAAAAGGGACTTTTTGACGAAGCAATCGCCGATTACACCCGGGCCATCGAGATCAATCCTGACGATGCGGAGGCATACCATAACAGGGGTGTGGCAAAAGCAGGCAAGCATGACTACCCGGGAGCAATTGAAGATTACAGCGCAGCCATCAGGATAAACCCCCATTTTTCCGAGGCTTTTTACAACCGCGGAGTTGCCTATTCCCTCCTGAACCAGCCGGAAAATGCAATATCCGACTTTACGAGTGCGATCAACCTTGACACGGACTTTGTGGAGGCTTATTACAACAGGGGCCTTGAATATGCACGCATCGGGGAATATGAACCTGCCATCTCTGACTTTTCGAAGGCAATTTCCCTAAACCCGTCCTACGCGGCGGCCTACAATAACAGGGGTGTTATCTATGCCCGCAGGGGGATGCACGAGAAGGCTGTCGAGGACTATACACGGGCATTTGAACTGGATCCCTCGTTCTCCGAGGCCCTCTTCAACCGCGGGATTGAATTTTCCCGCCTGGGCCACCTCGAGGATGCAATCGCTGATTACACGAGGGCCCTCGAGATCACTCCGGGAAAAGCCGATATCCTCTACAACCGCGGGCTGGCATACGGCAAGCTCGGGCAGTCCGAGGCCGCGATAGCGGATTACCTCCAGTGCCTCGAGAAGGATCCCGCCTATGCAGAGGCCCACAACAATCTCGGGGTCGAATACAGCCGTCTCGGCCTCGTGGAGACCGCCCTTGACCATTATGCAAAGGCTATAGAGATCAACCCGTCTTTCGTGGAGGCCTATAACAACAGGGGTGTGCTCTTCAACCGCATGGGCAGGTTTGACGAAGCAATAGCAGAGTTTTCTCGGGCACTCGAGATAATATCAGAGGAGGCACCGCCGGAGACAGTTCCTGTGCAACCGGAAGCCTCACTTTCCGGGATGGCGGCAGGGATAACACCCGTTCAGGGTGCCCTCGGAGGGGATGAAACAGGAGAAACCGCCGTCCCCCCGGTGGAAGAAATGGTGGAAGATCCTGCAATCCGCCAGCTGACCGAGGAGATAAACAGGTCTCCCGATGATCCCGAACTCTATAACCGGAGGGGCGTCGAGTACTCAAGGCTCGGGCAGTCCGAAAAGGCAATCGAGGATTTTACACGCTCCATCGATATCGATCCCGGTTACATCGAGGCATATTTCAACAGGGGCAACGAGTATGACCGGCTCGGAATGGTCGACGACGCGATCGCTGACTATACCAATGCCCTGAAGATCAACCCCAAGTTTGCCGAGGCGTGTTATGCCCGGGGTATCGAGTACCAGAAAGCCAGCCTCTCCGACAGGGCCATTTCGGAGTTTACAAAGGCACTCGAGATCCGGCCTGCATACCCGGATGCGCTCTACCACAGGGGATGCGAATTTGCAAAGATAGGCCTCTCCGACATGGCTGTCAGGGACTTTTCGCGGGCACTGGAGATGCGAAGCCAGTTTTACGAGGCCCTCGTCGCACGTGCCGGACAGTATTCCCAAAAAGGCCTGTCGGAGCGTGCAACAGAGGACCTGACAGCGGCAATTGCCCTCGAGCCCAACAGTGCCGGATTGTACGTCCGGAGAGGTATCGAGCTGTCCCGTTCCGGGAAGATGCAGGAGGCCCTTGCCGATTTTGCCAAGGCAATCGACCTGGATCCATCCAACGCGGATGCTTACTTCCAGAGAGCCCGGATACTGCAGAAACTGGGTCGCCTGGAGGAGGCTGCAAGCGACATCTCCCGTGTCATCGGGTTACGCCCGACGGATGCACAGGCATACCTCTTCCGTGGCCGCCAGAATTCCGAACTGGGAAATTCGTCCGAGGCCATCGCTGATTATTCCCGTGCTCTGGAGATCGACCCCCGGCTCTTCGATGCATACATCTGCAGGGGGCAGGAGAGAAGCAGGTGCGGCCAGGCGGAAAAGGCAATAGAGGACTATTCCAATGCAATCCGGCTCAACAGCCACTCTGTGGAAGCGCTCACCGCGAGGGCGACCGAGTACAGCCGGGTGGGGCGGTACGAGGATGCCGTCGAAGACCTTTCCCGGGCACTCGAACAGGCTCCGGGTGACGTGAGCATCCTCCTTGCACGCGGCCTGCTCTACGAGCGGCTTGGAATGGTCGACGAGGCGCTTGCCGATTACTCGAAGGTCATCGGGATTGATCCCGGAAACGAAAAGGCGTATATCAACCGCGGCAACCTTCTGGCAGGAAGAGGGCAATCATCCGAGGCAATCGCCGACTTTTCCCGGGTTATCGAGATCAACCCCGGTAACGCGGTTGCTTTCTATAACAGGGGGATCGAGTACGGGGAGAGGGGCATGCTCGACGAGGCCATCATGGATCTTGGGAAAGCAGTGATGCTCCGGCCTGACCTTGCCGAGGCCTACTACAACAGGGGCGTTGCCTACCACAAGAAGGGCATGCTTGAGGAAGCGGTATCGGATTACAACAGGACTCTCGAACTGAGCCCAGATAACGAGAAGGCCTACAATAACCGTGGGAATGCCCATGCGGCCCTCGGCATGCCCGACGAGGCTATAGAGGACTTCTCGCGTGCAATTGAGATCAACCCCGACAACCCCACGGCGTATTACAACAGGGGGATCGAGTACGGCAAGAAGGGGTTGATAGAAAGGGCAATGGAAGATTTCTCACGGGCAATAGCCATTAACCCTGACCTTGCCGAGGCTTATTACAACCGTGGTGTTGCCTACCAGAGGGTCGAGAGGTACGAGGAAGCGATCGCCGATTACTCGAGGGCCATACAGATCTCCCCTGTCAACGAAAAAGCATACAATAACCGTGGGAATGCCCACGCGGCCCTCGGCATGTACAACGAGGCCGTCTCGGACTTCTCGCGTGCAATCGAGATCAACCCCGACAACCCGACGGCGTATTACAACAGGGGGATCGAGTATGGAAGGAAGGGGTTCTTCGATGAGGCCATTGCGGACTTTTCTAAAGCTGTCGGGCTCCGTCCGGACCTTGCCGAGGCGTACTACAACATGGGCAATATCTATTACAACAGGAACATGTGCAGGGAAGCGATTCGGGAATTTGACCGGGCGCTCGGGGTAAAACCTGGTTATGCAAGGGCGTTCCTGAACAAAGCACTCGCGTACGAGAAACTTTCAATGACAGAGGAAGCCATTGCGGCGTACGAGGGGTTCCTGAAATTCGCCCGGAACGAATCGAAGGAACTGGTCGATTTCGTCTCCCAGAGGCTGCGCGACCTCTCGCTGTCCGTGTGAGGAAGCAGCGGGTCATCCTTCTGCATTATGCCGGCAGGGGGTTTCAACCTCCTGTTCCCCGCTGGTAGTCCGGAGGAGTGAGAATAGCTCTTTGCCGTTTCGGGCGGGTCGTGAAAACGGGCTTCCCAAAATGATGAAGTGTTTAGGAAAAAACGGTGAGAGGTTTTTTACGATACCTGTACCACGCTGAACCCGCGTGCCCCGCCACGGTACTCGAGGGCACCCGGGATGATCTGGAGGCTCATCTGCCCGTTTGAATTCTCGCAGAGGTTACTGATGAGGATCTTCCGGTCCGGGGCGGAGATGATCCTCCCCCCATCGACAAAGAGGGTCATTGTCGCATCGCCCGGGGCAATCTCGATCACGAGCGACGAGGAGAGCCCGGAGTACGAGGGGACATTGATATCGTTGACAAGGCCGCTCCTTACCGGGTTCCCGTTCACGTACAGCCGGGCAGAGTCAAATTTCAAACCTGTCAGGCCATTGGCATTCACATCGATGGTACCGCTCTCGCTCTTGTCTATGAACACCTGGACTATGTCCCGCGGGGAGAAGTCGTAACGCGTGCCTCCGATCTTGATCCAGGCGGGCTGTCCCGTGACAGTGAACTGGATAAATCCTGTCGAGAGAGTCCCCCTGCGACTTCCGGTCAGCAGGACATCCACCTTTTTGGCCGGTGAGACCCTGACCGCACCGCTCTGGATGCGGGTGTCGGACCCGAACTGGTTACTGACGGTGAGGCTGACGGTATAGTCACCCTCCTTGACATAGGTGTGGACGGGATTCTGCTCGACGGAACCGGAACCATCTCCGAAGTCCCAGGAGAACGCCGTGGGAACGCCGGTCGAGAGATCGTTGAACTGGACCGTGAGCGGCGCCTCGCCCTCGGAGGGAACAACGGCAAACTGTGCCTGCGGGAGGATTCCTGCCTTTATGTAGTCTTTCTCGATTTTCTGGCCGGTCCCGAACTGGTTGCGGACCGTCAGGGCGACAGTGTATGTCCCGCTCTTTGCGTATTCATGCACAGGGTTTTGCTCGGTCGATGTCTCCCCGTCCCCGAAGTTCCACAGCCATGACGTGGGAGACCCGCTGCTTTTATCCATGAACCGGACGATGAGGGGGACCTGCCCGGTTCTCGGTTCGCCGATGAAACCGGCCTGGGGTGGTGCAGGGCTCGCCGGTCCCGGGGGAGATGCCGTTACGACAGGAATGAACTCGGAAGGTGCCGGTGTCGCTGTAACGGGGACTGTCTCAACGGTCGTGACGCCTATCGTCGGCGGGGTCCCGGAGGGTGCCCTGTTTGCGAACACAACGATCTCTCCTTTCGAACCGGAGTAGACGACCTCCACGAGGTCAGGCGTGCCCGGCCCGTCATACTGGACGCGCACAGTCTTTCCCTGGGTCCACGGCCAGTCCTGGGAGTGGAGGAAGGATATGGATTGCGGGGGAATTGTCTGCCCGTTGATGCGGATGAGCGTCCTGCTGCTCTGGAGAGGGTCCCCCCCGTCATGGTAGATGTAGACGGTGTTTCCCGATCGCTCTATCGTGGCCGTAAACCGTGGTAGCACGTCCGGTTGCGGTGGGAAAAAGATGAACACCGCCACGATGACGACGAGGATGATGGCGACTGCCGCAACCAGTGCCAGCAGGATATTCCTGGAGATTGCAGATTCCCGATCCATTCTCTTCCACCCGAAAAACTTTCATGCACCTCTTTTGGGACATATCCGGGCCCGTGCAGGGCAGGTATATCCGGTATTTAAATGTGATCTCTCCTGTCCCTATATCAAACTATCCCCCAAAAAAGGCATTAATCACGCGGTACGGGGGAATTGACATTGTTCCCGGACGGGCCGGATCCGCAGGAGGTACAGAGAGGGCCTTATGCAGGGCCAAAGGAATACCCTGACACTGCACCCTGGAAGAGTGTCGAATCTGGCCGGAAACAGTCGATGTTCAGGATTCCTGCCGAGTCAGGGCGGGCGGAGATCAGGAGGAGGGGAGAGTCTGCCGAGGGGAGGCCGACCTGGATCCCCGATTCCAGGAATCGGACCTGCCCGGGACCCTGCGAAACGACGAGGACGAGGCTCGAGACGAGGTCGTCGTATCCCTGCACGGAGATCTCCCTGACCTCTCCCTGCCCCCGGATTTCACCGTCGAGGGAGAGGACAGCGTTTTCAAAGGAGAATGCAAGGATCTTTCCCGAACGGATGGAGACCTTGCCCTTCCCGTCGGCCGGAAGGGTGAGGCGGACGCGTGCACCGGGAGGGAGATCGATGACCGTGCCCCCGACCTTCACCCGGGATCCGCCTTCCGTGGCCGTGAACTCGAGGAAGCCGCCTGCAGGCACGCGTGCGTCCCGCTGAGCCTCCAGGTAGACGTCGCGGTTCTCTGCAGGCGTGACCGTGATGAACCCCTGGCTTAGCCGCGTATGCCCGCCGAACGCGTTCCTGACGGTGAGCCCCACCTGGTACGACCCTTCCTTCGTGTACGTGTGGACAGGGTTTGGCTCGGCCGATGTCTCCCCGTCACCGAACGTCCAGAGCCATTCTCCGGGTATCCCGCGGGACGTATCCATGAACCTGACGGTCAGGGGAACGGGGCCAGACCGCGGTTCCGCTGTAAAGGCAGCAACGGGTGCCCCGAGCGTATCGATCGGGATGAGTGTCGGGACAGGTGTCGCTGTCGTGGTCGGGACCACAGTTGCCGGCGATGTGGCGGGTGGAGGGGGAACGGGTGCCGGCGAGGGCGTGGGCAGAGTCGTCATTGCAGGGATCTCGGCAGAGAAGAGTTCCCGCTGGCTCTCCGGGGAAGCGGACGAGACGATCCTGATGGTCACGGGTGAACCTGACCGCGGCAGGCTGATGGAAACGGTCTCGCCGATCGACCATGGACATTCGATGCTGTCTTTCGGGAAGGGGACTTCCCTGTCGTTGAGGAGAATGGCGACGCTGTCGCAGGGGAGCGGGTCTCCCCCCGTATGGGTGATGAATGCTTCATTTCCTGAAACGGAAAGGTTGAACTGGGTAGATATCGCCGGAGAAGGAGCAAGGAAGGTTGAATAGGCAAGTGTCGCGATGATGACGATCCAGAGTGCGACAATCGCGTAGAGCATCAGCCTCGTTCTTCCCGACGGTTGTTCCATTTTTTTACTCCCGGGGGTGGGGGTCAGGTGAGCTGGTAGCCCGTTGCACCACCGTCGTAGTAGACATCGTTCCGGGTATTAAGATTCATGACACCCCAGGTGTCGGGACGAAGGTTGAATATACGGATCTCCCGTGAATCAGTTCCATAGATAATGGAGACGCCATTGACATTGAGCTGGGTCCATTCTTTCTTGGCAGGAACGATCAGCGTCAATGTGGACAGGTAGGAATCGTACCCGCTGATCCAGATGTCTCCGCCTTCTATATCCTTTGTCCCTTTATCGACACCATTGAGTGTCAACCTGACATTATTGAACCTGAAATTGTTCACCGTCGATGATGTTGCATAGATATTTCCGGTTCCATCAGATGTAATCTCAAGTCTCACGATATCTCCAATATTGAGGTTATAGTAGGTGTTTCCATGCCTGATGTATGAGTATGGCCCCGTAACCCGGAACTGCATGTACCCACCCTGTTGCAGGCTTCCGTCTTTATTGGCGACGAGATAGATATTGGTCGTTGGGGGAGCATTCACTGTAATATATCCTGTTTTTATCCGGGTATCTGATCCACCCGGGTTAGACACGGTGAGCCTCACCGAATACGTACCAGGGGAGCTATATGTGTGGATCGGATTCTGAACGGTATAGTCCACAACACCATCGTTGTTCACATCCCATTGCCATTGTGCCGGGTTTCCTGTGGATGTGTCTGTAAACTGGACGGTGAGCGGTGCATAACCGGAGGTTGGAGATGCGGTAAAATCGGCGATCGGCGGTAAAACCTGCCTGTTGCCAAAATTCACACCTGTTTCGTAACAATGTGGCTGGTTGAGTGTGTAAGAACGTGATATCCCTTGGGGTGGATCAACTGCGACCCAACCAGCAGGGATTATTTCCCTGATCTGGTAATCTTCTGATGATTGCAAATAATCCAATCCTGTAAAGATGTAATAACCAGTTGCATTTGTGGTTGTGGTTTTTATTAAAACCCAATTTCCCTGCTGTCTATTGAAGCATTGCATCGTCCATCCTGCAAGCCCGGGTTCTCCGGGATCGAGATTTCCATTCCCGTTGAGGTCTTTATATTTTGTTCCGGATATTGTGCCACAGAGTGGAGTTGGTATTGGAGTGGGAGTCGCCGTCGGTGTAAGTGTGGGAGTTGCCGTTGGTGACCCTGTTGTGGTCGGTGTTGGGGTCGGTGACGTCGTGGGAACAGTGGTATTGGTTGTTGGAGTGGGAGTCGCCGTCGGTGTAAGTGTGGGAGTTGCCGTTGGTGACCCTGTTGTGGTCGGTGTTGGGGTCGGTGACGTCGTGGGAACAGTGGTATGGGTTGTTTGAGTGGCAGTTGTCGTCGGTCTCCCGATGCCAGTGCCAGGTATAAATGATGTTGTCAGGATGAGTTGCTGAGATGTTGTTCCTTTATAGACAATAGTAACACTTTGGGGTAAATCCGGCGTCGTATCGATAACGAGAGCCTTTCCCATTGTCCAGGGAGTCTTCGTGATATCCCATGTTGCGCTTTCAGATGTACCATCTTCGTTTCTCAATGTTATTTTCGAGTGAGGGACTTCAGGGCCGTTATTGATGGAAACTATGGTCAGATCCTCTTTCAACTCATCTCCACCATTGTGGTAGAGCAGGATTGCATTACTCGTGTTGCTTGCGAGCGCGGAAAGGTGCGGTATCTCTTCGGGTGGTGGATTGGAAAGAACAACAACGGCCACGATTGCCATTGCCGTAATGACGAGCCCGACGAGAAGGATTGCTCCAATGAGTTCCGATATACCAGCATTGAACTTCTCATCTTTCCGCATTCACGCAACACCTTCAGATCGTTTTCAGATACTCTATGAATGCCCTTCATATAAATGAAGATCATTCCTGCCACTCGTATCCGGGCAGGGAAAACAGGACAATCAGGAGAAAAATTTCTGGACGAGCATTATCTCCCTCCCATCGGTTCCCCGGGAAATGACCATGACATTTTGGGGAGAGGAAGGAGCAGTATACCCGAGTGTCGTTCCGGGGCGGAAGGGAGTCGTACGGGGAGAGGGTTGGAACTCATCTGTCCGGTCCGTTCCATCCACGTAAATCCTGTAGGAACCTGCCGGAAGTGAATCCCCGCCGGCATGGATGACGGTGATGCGTGCACTTTCGTTTTCAATAACGAACGAGACTGCAGGTACCTGGGAGACATTGATGTTTGACAGAATTGTAACTCCCAGAATGCTGATTGCAAGGCTGATGACTGCGATGAGGAGGAGTGCACCGGCCAGTTCCGAGACCGCGGCATCGCTGGAATATATTTCCCTCATAGGGCAACCGTCTGGAGGTTTACACTCAGGTTGACGCGTGTATAGTCAAGGAACAGTGAATATTGATTACCGGGATCCTGAACGGTGAACTGGACCGTGTTTCCGGTTTGGACGGGTACAGGAATCCACGCAGGGGGGAACTCTTCGCTCAAAGCTGCCTGCCTGACGCGGGAGAATGTCTGGTTCCACATTTGTGCGGTTTGTTGATCCTGCGCACCGATGATGAAAGTGACATTTTTCGCATTGGGTATCCCCGTGGCCAGTTTTTGATGATCGATGGTATTCTCCTGGAGCGATGTCAGGATTGAGACGACCTGAACAGGGGATGACCCCCCGATATTCCCTGAACCCCTGATAATAATATCCACCATCCGGATAGTGGGAAGTCCGGTTCTGTTGCTCACACTGATGAGGGGAACCACTCTGGATACCATCCCATCAGGCTGCCTGAGGAAGACACCACCCATCTGGTAATAGTAATCCTGCTGGATCCAGTAGTTATTCGTGGAGCGGAACTCGAGGGAATCCAGAGGATGGTTCAGAACAATGGATATACCCTGATAACCTGTCGCAGCAGGATACCTGTAGCTTATCCAATTACTCGTGGAGTTAGAAATCACCAACGTGTAGGAGGGTTCCAGTTGATCCCGCAAGCCATATGCATCATCAAGGATATCAACAGTATACCAGGTATTGTTCTGAAGGTTCGATATAAGGGGCAGTCCTGAAAAGACTGTATTATTGTTTTTAAAAAGTGTCATTGTCACAGAAGGAGATGAACTGGTTGTTTGGGATAAACCGGACTGGAGTTGTGATATCCAGCCTCCTGCATTATTAAGATTGGCATTTATCCATGTTTTCAACTCGGTCCAGCTTATGGAAGACGAAGCATCTGTAGGAGTTGGGAATGGGGGGACAGTCACTTGAGAAGAAGAACCAGGATTTACCGTTGCTGTAATATTCAACCATATCGTCCAGTTGCCTTTATCAGGAACTAAAATAATCCCCCCTCCTTTTGACGTATTTGTAGTCATTAACTGGACATAGAGGTGGTCGGCATCATTCTGGACCGGATTTACATTCGGTATCGATCCCCCCGGATAACCCTGGACCATTACATCAGCAAGGAGTGTGATACTCTCCCCCCTCCCGTTCAACACCATCATCCCGCTCGAGGGATAGGGCTGGAAGATCGGGATGACGAAGGCCCCCTGGGTGAGCCCCGTCACCGTGCCGAGCGAAAAAGTGCTCGAAACGGGTACGTTTTTCTGGCCATTGATCCAGAGCGAGTCGACTGCCGTCTTGTATTGGAGAAACTGGTCATTGACCTGTGCCATGTGCTTTATTTCAAGTTCCCTTCCCTGTGCAGGGACCACGTAGGTGATGTAGAGGGAAGCAAGTGCCGCGATGAGGGCAAGGATCAGGATGAACCCGATGACCTCGGAGAGGCCCTCGTCGGTGAGCGGGGCAGGCATGGGAACTATGGAGTATGTGTGCCGGAACATCTTATAAAGATATCAAACCATTCCCCTGCTGTTCAGCCTGTTTCAATTCCCGACCCGGAACAAAAAGGAGGGAGAAGAGGACCTGCCGGGTGCAGGACGGTCCCGGTCAATGCCTCGCGAGCCATGTCATCGGAGAGTATTTCCGCAGGAAACCGGAGATGAACGGTGCAAACTCCTCGCGGTAGCATTCGATCCCCTTGTGGACGGAAAAGGACCTCTCCATCGCCTGCTTCACGTGCTTTCCGAGGGCGACCTGGAGGACTTCCGGGGAGCGCAGCAGGTCGGCGGCCCGGGTATACGTCCGCCGTTTCTCGACCACGAGGAGGCCGTCCTCGATGAAGGGTCCCGAAAAGAGGTCTTTCTCGCTGCAACCCCGGTACTTGGCGGTGAACTTTGCCGCGTTTGTCTGGTTCCAGACCGGGGGACCGGCATGGCGGATGACCGAGGGGAGTTCCTCGACGAGGAGCTCGAAGAGGAGCATGGAGTTCTCCTCGTGCATCTCGCAGTCCGCCCTGTTCACGGAAAAACCATGGCGGTCGAGGAGTCCCCGGATGGCATCGAGACTCTTGCGGAGCTGGGGGACAACGATGTCCTCGATGTAGGGCGGGGTGGGGAGGACGATCGCATAGAGGAACGTCCCCCGCCGGGAAAGGAGACAGGCCGCCTCGTCAACGGAGAGCACGGGACGGGGAGGGGGAAAGAAGAACGCGCGTCCCGGCTCCCTGATGTAACCGCGGGCAAGCTCGATGAACTCGCACATCCGGGTCAGGGAGACCGAGGCAGAAACGTTCCGCTTCGGATCGACAGGGTCGACCACCACGAGCGGCTCGGGAAAGTCCCGGGCCCTGTGACCACCGGGGTCGATGATGATGCCGGGTCTCCAGCGGGACGCGGCCTCGAGGAGGGGCAAAAAGCCGCCGTAAAAGAGGACGAGGAGCTCGCAGAGATACCCGGCAAACCCTTCCGTCATCTGGTCGGAACCGTAAATGCCCCCTGCCTTTGCAAACTGCTTGAGGAGGAGGACGTCGTCAATGAACGGCTGGATACGCTCCCTGATGTAGAGCGTGTGGAAGGGAGTGCGGTCCACGGCGCTCTTGATGGAGCATGCAGACTCCACCCTGTAACAGGGGACCAGGTCCACGTCGAGTCCGTCGATGCTCGCATTGATGTACGGGTGCTCGGCATATTTCTCGCGGAAACTCCCGGCCTCGGCCGCGGCGATGGCCCGTGCAAGGGAAAGCCCCTGCTCCTCGAGTTCTTCCCGGGAAAGAGACGGATCGAAAAGGAGGAAAATATCGAGGTCCCGATCGCCGTGTATCCACGTCCCCCGGGCGACCGACCCGACGACCATTCCTTCCGCACGACCATCGGCCCGGATGCGGGCGAGTATCCGGTCGGCAACACTGTTGATATGGGAGACCTCCCCGGGCCTGGGCCTGATGGCTGCGAGGACCTCTTCCTCAAGGGCTGTCTTCTTCAAGCAGGACCTCCGCGATGTCCTCGTAAACCGGTCCCCGGAAAGTCAGGGTACTCTTCTTGAGAACGACCCTGTCGACGAACCCCTCGCCGAACCCGCGGTCCGAGAGCGGGCGGATAATCCCCGGGAGGTCAGGGTGAAACTCGCGGACACGCGCGACCGTGGCATGGGGAACAAATGGACGGTTGTCCCGGGGTATCCCGAGCGGGGAGAGGAGGTCTTCGATCGCTGCGTGGAGGATGCCGCACTTCCCTCCGTCCTCGACCCGCGCCCATATGACGCGGGGACGCCGGGGGTTGTTCCCGGAGATCCCGCTGACCCTGACAGAAAACGGAGCCGCCCTGATCTTTCCCAGCGCTTCGGCAACAGCCCGTGTCTTCTCATGCGGGGTATCGCCGATGAACTTGAGGGTGACATGGATGATGGAAGGATCGACATGCGTGAGCCGGGCACTGCTGTTCTTCAGGACAGCCTGGACCGACCCGAGGGATTCCCGGATATTCCCCGGGAGTTCAATCGCAATGAAGAGCCGGTCCATGTCCATTCAGCATCTCTCCCTTCCCGTGGCGGCAGCGTGTTTCATATCAATTTCCCGCGATAAACTACCTGATTGCAAAAAAATCCCCTTTTCTTCTGGTACAATTGAGACAGGATCAGCAAATATTTTTTCCCGAAGAACAATTACTGACATTGAGCTGACAAGCGGGGGATATTCATGGCCGGTTCTCACGATATTACAGTTTATTCACTGGAACTTTGTCCAAATTGCGAGATCCTGAAGGAATTTCTGAAGGGGCGGGGGCTCTCTTTCAGCGAGCGGGACCTCTCCACGGCCGAGGCGCTGGCAGACCTCCGCATCAACGGTGTCTTCGTCCGCGAGGCTCCCGTCCTCCGGAGCGGGGACAGGTTCCTTGTGTCCGGTGACATGTTCACCGCATCAGGCCTGCGCATGGATACCGTTCTCTCGTTCCTCGAGGGTCACTGATGCCGAGACGCGACACGAGGCAGTCGACTCTCGACGGGGTCTTTGTCGCCCCGATGCCCCCCGTCCGGACGACGGACGGGCACATCCTGGAATGGGACCGGCAGCGGATCGTCCGCCAGATCGTCGAGGAGACAAAACTCGTTTCCACATTCTATGGGTACGAGAGCGCAAGCGAGGAGACCGCCCGGGAAATAGCAAGGCTCGTGGAAGAGAGGATCAAGTCGATGAACCTCCAGGCCCTGAGCGGGCCGCTCATCAGGGAGATCGTCAACATCACGCTGCTTGAAAAGGGGATGGTCCAGTACCGGAACGTCTGCACACGCGTGGGGACGCCCGTGTACGACGCCCACCAGATCGACGTGGGACGCGGTTTCGAAGCCAGGGACAACGCAAACCTCCAGGAGAACGCGGAGACCTCGCACAAGAAGAAGGCAGACAAGATCAGCAAGGAACAGTACCTCCTCCAGCTTCCCCCTCACCTTGCTGACCACCACCTTTCAGGCGACATCCATATCCACGATCTCGAATACTTCGGAACACGCCCGTTTTGCCAGGACTGGGACCTCCGGTACTTCTTCTACTATGGCCTGATGCCCGACGGGAACGGCACGAAGGCCTCGGTCGCGGGGCCTGCGAAGCGGGCCGAGGTCGCAGTCCTCCATGCCGTCAAGGCACTCGGGAGCGCCCAGACGAACTTCGCTGGGGGCCAGGGATACTACAACTTTCTCACGTTCCTTGCACCGTACTTCGAGGGCATGGGGTACGACGAGATCAAGCAGCTCATGCAGATGTTCGTGTACGAGATGACACAGATGATGGTCGCCCGGGGCGGCCAGCTCGTCTTCTCGTCCGTCCAGCTCAGCCCGGGAGTCCCCTCCCTCTGGAAGGACAAGCCATGCGTGTACCGCGGGATGGTCTGGGACGGGACGAGGGGACCGCGCAGGACGTACGGGGAGTTCGAGAGGGAGGTACGCCTCCTCTTCAAGGCATTAATGGAGGTCATGCTCGAGGGGGACGCATGGGGAAAGCCGTTCTCCTTCCCCAAGCCCGAGATCAGCATCGAGCCGGACTTCATGCAGGAGGACGAGGCATTCAACGAGGCGCATCCTGACCTGCCGACCTACCGGGACCTCTACCTCCTCACGTTTGAACTTGCCTCCAAGTTCGGAACGCCCTACTACGATAACCAGATCCCGGCATACCGCGGGGCAGGGAAAGGCATATCGTGCTACCAGTGCTGTGCCTACCAGTTTTCGGCCATAGCCGACCAGGACAGCCAGTTCGAGGACAAGCTCTACTTCCGCGACGGGAAGCACTTCTCCATGGGATCGTGGCAGGTCGTCTCCCTCAACTGCCCGCGGGCCGCGTACCGGGCGGGGGGAGACAACGAGAGGCTCTTTGCCGAGCTCCGGGCGTTAATGGACGTCTGCGTGGAGGTCTTCAAGATCAAGAGGCGGTGGCTGGAGACCATCCGGGCTCAGGGCAGGATGCCGTTTGCCATGCAACGCCCGAGGGATCCGCACACGGGTGAGCGGGGGGCCGTTGCCGTGGATCTCGACGGCCTCGTGTACACGATCGGCGTCGTCGGGGTCAACGAGATGGTGCAGCACCATACCGGTGCGCAGATGCACGAGTCACGCGAGGCATTCTCGCTTGCCGTCCTTGCAATGACAAAGATGGAACTCTATGCAAAGGAGCTCTCGGAACGCCACAAGATGACGATTGCCCTTGCCCGGACTCCTGCGGAGACAACGGGCCAGCGGTTTGCAGTCGCAGACCTCCTCAACAGCGAGTTCAGGGACCATGCAAAGCGGGTAATCAAGGGAGACCTGGAGAACGCACAGAGGGACCTTGGAAAGACCCGCGACCTGCCGATTTACTACACGAACGGGACCCACGTGGCCCCCGGTGCAAACATCACGATGGCCGAGAGGATCGCAATCGAGCACGTCTTCTTCCCGATCGTGGACGGCGGGAACATCTTCCACATCTGGCTCGGTGAATCCCGCCCCGACCCGCGGGGGCTCATGGAGATGGCCCTCAACCTCTGCCGGACAACGCAGATCGGTTACTTTGCGTTCACGCGGGACCTCACGGTCTCGCTTCACCAGTTCCGCGAGCATGAAGGGGGGCGGGGCAGGATATCCGGGTGGGTCGCGGCCGGTCCCGGAGTCAGGGCATAGACCCCTCGCGTGTCTTCTCTGCCGGGGACCACAAGAACTCCTTTTTCCAGAAAAAACCGGGCCGGTTATTCCTTTCCAATCGCAACGGGTGTGTCGAGGATCCGGGAAACTTCCGTGGCCCGGATAATCCGTGTCCCGATGTTTTCCATGTCGCGGACGTTAGCGGCATGCACCTCCGCGCTCTGCGCAGCAACTGCATCGGTGACAAGGAATACCTCGTAGTTGCAGGCCGCCGCATCGAAGACGGTTGTCCGGACGCAGTTGGGGGTCTGGATCCCGGTCACGAAGAGGCGTGTCACCCCGAGGGACCGGAGCAGGAGGTCGAGATCCGTTCCGGTGAACGCGCTCATCCGGGTCTTCTCGATGGTATATTCCCCGGGTGCGGGTGAGAGCTCGTCGATGACCGCTGCCCCCCACGAACCCCTGACCGCGAACGCCCGCTTCCGGAAGAGTTCCCTCCGGAATATCTCGACGTCGGACCCGTCGCTTCTGTGAACCCGCAGGACGTGGATCACGGGGAGGTGGCGCTCCCTGAAGGCATCGAGGACTTTTCGGATACGCGGGATGATCTCCTCTGCACCGGCCACGCGGAGTGGCGATCCTTCTCTGACGAAATCGTTCTGCATGTCGATGATCAGGAGTGCGGAAAGACCCATGGAACTCACGTACCTGTGATATACCTGCCGGTTCAAAATACTGGTAGATCCCATAAAGACCGGGAGAACCACAGATGGAAACGCTCCTTGCTGCTGCAGTCCTCGTCGTGACAGGGGGAACGGCCGGTTTTGCATCGGGTCTCTTCGGGATTGGCGGGGGCTTTCTGATGACTCCCGTCCTCTACTGGCTCTTTTCAACGGGTGGAATCGGCGATACGGAAGCAACCCGCCTCGCCTTCGGAACGTCGCTTGCCGTCATCATTCCCACGATGGTCAGCGGCACTATCGGCCACCACAGGAGGGAGGCAGTCGACTGGAAAGCGGCAGTCCCCCTTGCGGCAGGTGCCGTTTGGGGAGGTCTTTTCGGGGGAACGGTCGCGTCTTTCCTTCCCGGGACCACGTTGCGGACCATCTTTGCGGTTTTGGTCATTACAATGGCGGTCCGGATGGCCTGGCCCGGCCGGTCATGCCCGGAAGGCCAAAAGGGCCGCGTTTCAGGACCGGCATGTGCGGTACTCGGGTTCTTCATCGGGACAGTCTCGGGCCTGGCCGGAATCGGCGGCGGTGTCCTGCTCGTCCCGCTCCTTGTCATCCTCTTCGGTTTCCCGGTGCACAGTGCCATCGGCACGTCATCGGCCTGCCTTGTCTTCTCCTCGGGTGCAGCGGTCATCGCGTACATTTTCCATGGCCTGTCTGCAACGGGCCTGCCGCCCCTGTCCCTGGGTTACGTGTACCTCCCCGCATGGGCGGCCCTTGTCGTGACAACAGTCCCCCTGTCCCGGATTGGCGTTCGCTTCTCCCATACGTGCACCCCCGGATTCCTCCAGGGACTCCTTGCCGTCCTGATGGTTGCAATCGGCCTGTCCATGCTGGTGGGGTGACCAAGATGAATTCATCCAGCGAACGGGTGAAAAAAAAGAGAAGAGAAATGCTGGTCTTCTGGGAGCGCGGTGAGCAATACCCGTTCCTATCCTGATTCTGCCGGGGCACTCCGGGGAGGGACCTTCTTCTTCTTGAGGATGATGTCGAGGACGCCGTGCCTGACCTGGTAAAAGCTGTGGATGACATCGATCCGGCAGGAGACGGGGACCGGGATGCGCCTCTCGTTCACGACGATGTGGAGCGATTCTGCCGTGATGTCGGCATAGGGTGCAGTGTGGAGAGTCGACGGAAGCCTTGCCGTGACAAACAGCATGTCCGGCGAGTCGATGACCTCGATCGGGATATCACTCTCCTCGCTGCGGGAGTTCGGGTTCCTCGTAAAGTGGGGCGACCCGCCATTCGTGATGATGGTGCACCCGATGATCCGGGCGTTCTCCTCCTGGGGAAGGTTCCTGAGGAGTTCCTCTACCATCCTGGCGATCTTTTTGAGCATTTCGTCGTACGGGTTTTCAGAATCCGGCATGGGTATCACGCAGGCGGTAAGTCTCACCGGCCTGTTCGATGATATGTTTCTCCCTGAGTATCTCAAGGTTATCGGATACGGCATCCCGCGGTGCCTCTGTCAGCTCGCACAGCTCGTCCAGGGTCAGGTCACAGTGGGCCAGGCTGATGAGTATGTCTGTCTGGATGGTGTTGTCGAGGATTTCCTTTGCAAGGGTTGTAATATCCCGAATCTGCCTGTCGATCGCCTGTTCGGTATTTCTCAGGTTTTCTGCGAGTTCCTCGCGGATCTCGATCATCCTGCGCAGCTGGAAGAGGTATGACCGGAGCCTGTTTGTCTCGTCCCGTGTTGCAATATGGAGTTGTTCACGCTTGAGGAGCCGGATCATCACGTCGATATCATTGGCCAGGTAGTAGTACTTCCGGCGCCTCTCGTCCATCCGGAAAGAGAGGATCTCCTCCCTTTCCATGATCTGGAGGTGCTCGATAACGGCTTTCGGAGAGAGCATCAGCCTGTCGGATATCTCCGTGACAAAACAGGGTTTCTGCCGTAAGAGATCGATGATCCGTCTCCGGTTGCGATTACCGAGAATATCAAGGATCCTGGCGACCTCGACCTGGTCAAGCATCAGTTACTTTATGTTAGTAATTCTCATAGATAAAACATAGTGTCTTTTCATGGGGGCCGGAGGGGCGACAAGTGCGTCTCCCGGAGGTCCGTGACGGGAGGAATTCCCTCCCTCGATCATCAGGAGGGAGGGTGGAACGGTGCAGTTCCGGACGCATATCCCGGGAGATCGGATATAAAAATATTTCATCCATGCCGCGGATCAATCTGTCCTGTGAAGAAAGCCTATCAGATCTTCATGGGAGCCCTTTTCGTCCTGCTGGGCGGTCTTCTTGCACTCGATGTCCTCCTTACGACGCTCATTCTCGGTCTCGGCGGGTTCGAGATGAACCCCGTCATGGCGTGGGTTGTGCAGAATCCCTATATCCATATTGGAGTGAAGTGCGCCTTTGCCGGCTTTATTATCTACATGGCCGGGCGTGCGGAGGAACTGAAGGAATATTCCGGTGCGCTCATAGTCATGGCCGTCTGTGCGTTCTTCATGGTGGTCTTCGTCCACAATCTCGCCGTCTTCACGGAGAGCCTCTTTTCCTGAAAGAAAAAAGGTATTAATCGGTGAGGCGGTAATTCGGGGCCTCGTCCGTGATCATGATATTGTGGGGGTGACTCTCGGTGTGCCCCGCGGCGGTTATCCTGACGAACCTTGTCTTTTCATGCATGTCACGGATCGTCTGGGAACCGGTATAGCCCATCGCGGCCTTCAGCCCGCCGACGAGCTGGTAGACGACCTCGGAGACGCTCCCGACGTAAGGGGTTACTCCCTCCACGCCCTCGGGCACGAACTTGGTCTTTCCTATCTCCTTTCTCTGGAAGTACCTGTCGCTGGAGACGCCCCCGCTCATCACGCCGAGGGATCCCATCCCCCGGTACTGCTTGTACCGGCGTCCTTTCATCGTGATGATGCGGCCCGGGGACTCGTCGGTGCCGGCAAAGAGGCTCCCTATCATCACGGAATTGGCACCTGCTGCAATTGCCTTTGCAACATCGCCGCTGAACCTGATGCCACCGTCTGCTATCAGCGGGACACCGGTTCCGCAGATGACATCCGCGACGGTGGCGATCGCTGTCACCTGGGGGATACCCACACCCGCGACGATCCGGGTGGTGCATATAGAGCCGGGTCCTATGCCGACCTTGAGGCCGTCGACCGTGTCCACGAGATCTTCTGCTGCAGCTGCTGTCGCGATGTTTCCTGCAATCACGTCAGCCTTTACGCTCCCCTTGATGTCCCGGATGGACTTCACGACGTTCTGGTTGTGCCCGTGGGCACAGTCGACAACGAGTGCATCTGCACCGCACTCGTCGAGCCGCACGGCTCTTTCGAAATCGAACGGACCGACTGCTGCTGCCACGCGGAGCCGCTTCTGCGAATCCCTGGTGGCATTGGGATACTGTCTCTTCTCGAGGACGTCCTGCATCGTGATGATGCCAACGAGGTGCCCTTCGTCATCGACAACGGGAAGGCGCTCGACCTTGTTGGTGTACATGGTCTCGAGTGCCTGATCCATGGAAATATCCTCCCGGGCAGTGATCGGTTCCCTTGTCATGATCGTCCGGACACTCTCGCTCCCGCGCCGCGTGGCGATTGCCCGCACGTCTCTCCGGCTCACGATACCCACGATCTTGCCCTCCTCGACGACCGGGACGCCGCCGATCCCGTGCTCGATCATGAGACGCTCGACCTCGGCAACACTCGTTTCGGGGTCCACCGAGAGGACTTTCCTCTCGATGAGCTGCTCTGACTCCTTCACCCGCCGGACTTCCGCGACCTCCTGTTCTGCGGACATGTTCCTGTGGATGACACCGATTCCCCCTTCCCGGGCAAGCGCAATGGCCATCGCCGACTCCGTGACCGTGTCCATGGCTGCGCTGACGAGGGGGATGTTCAGCGGAATGTTCCGCGAAAACCGCGTCCTGACATCCGCCTCGTTCGGCTCGACGAGCGATGACGCGGGAACGAGAAGGACATCATCGAACGTCAGTGCGAGGGGAGCATTCAGCTTCTCGGAAAACATGGTTCAATGCACCATCCGGGCCAGTTTTTCAACGAGCTCTTCCCTGATTCCGGATTCACGGTCACCCCCGCAGACCATCCCGCGGACGCCGATGATGTCAGGGGATATCTGCCTGATGACGGGGAAATCATCGAACGTGAGCGATCCCGCAATGGCCGTCTGGAGACCATTGTCCCTGTTCATTTTGCAGAAATCACGCAGGTCCTGCTCGCTCATGAATTCGAGGGTGCTCCTTCCGTCCTTTATCCCCGTATCCACCATGGCCACGTCGGCACCGGCCCGTGCGGCCAGGGGTGCCATCTCCAGCGGCGGGATGGAACCGAGACGTGTACAGTCCGAGTACCCGGCGATCACGACCTTTTTCTCCGGGAACTCTTCCTTGACGGCCCGGACAACGGCCCTGATGAGCTCCTCTGCCCGGGACGAGCCGTTGAACATGAGCCCGACCTTGATGTAGTCCGCACCGGCACAGGCTGCCCCGTACGCTGCAAGTGCCGCTCCACCCGGACGGAAATCAAAGTCCCCGATGGCCGCACTCACCGGCTTTGGAGAGAGTTTCCTGATGCTGCGGATAACCCAGGGAAAATTTGCACCCAGTGACCCCTCGGAGGGTTTCTTCACGTCGATGATATCAGCGGCAAGAGACCGTTTCGCTTCCTCGATGTCCCTCGGGCTGACCAGTAATTGCATAGGATTTAATGATCCTGCTATCTAATAGTGATTACGCTCTTGCATGGATTTGATTCTGGCAATGGACTTAAAAGGCGGACTGGTGGTGCATGGGTCTTCCGGGAACCGCCGGGCATACCTGCCGCTGACCTGGGGGCTCTCCCCGACAGCCGAGCCGGAAGGGTATGTCAGGGCTGTTTCGCCCAGGGCCATCTATATTGCAGACCTCGACAGGATCATGCGGACGGGGGAAAACACAGCGGAGGTTCTCTCCTGCAGCAGGCAGGTCTCAAGGTGCCTCCTCGACCGCGGTGCTGCCGGTCCGTCTGATTTTCTCCATCACCCCCGTGTTACGGACATTGCCTCGACCGAATCGTCGGAAGTGGATTTTGCCCTCTACCCCGCGGGATTCCTCTCGGTCGATATCCGGGACAGCAGGGTCATCCCGTCCGGAGACGACCCCCTCGATCTCCTCTCCCGGGCAGGATCCTGGAATTTTTCAGGTGCAATCGTTTTGGACGTCGGGGCAGTCGGGACGGGAAAGGGCCCTGATATTTCCCTTCTTGGGAAATTGCGGGGGGCATATGGCAGGGAACTGCTCTACGGCGGTGGGATTTCGGGTCCGGGGGACCTCGACACCCTCGCAGCACTTGGCTATGACGGCGCGATCGTTGCAACCGCTGTCCACAGGGGCAAAATCCCGCACGATGCCGTGAGGAGGGGCACATGGTCCTGATCACCCTCGAGGGGATCGATGGCAGCGGCAAGAGTACGCTCCTCTCCGCCCTGGAAGACTCGCTCTCTGACCTCTCTCCCGTGTTCACGCGGGAACCCGGCGCCACGTGGGTCGGCGAACAGGTGAGGAGGGCGATTGCCGAAAGGGCCGACCCCGTGACAGAGGCGCTCCTCTTTGCGGCGGACCATGCGAGCCATCTTGAAGCGATCGTCCGGCCCGCACTTGCCAGTGGGCGGCTTGTCATCTCCGACCGGTATACCGACAGCCGCTATGCGTACCAGTCGGCCACGCTCGAGGGGATAATCCCCGACCCCCTGGGATGGTTACGGGCTGTCCACGACGGATGGACAGTCCCGCCGGACCGCACGGTCCTCCTCGTCCTCCCTGTTGCGGAGGCCCTCAGGCGCAAGGCCGGGGCTGCAGTGTCCGAGCACTTCGAGGAGGCCACCCTGCTGGAGCGTGTCCAGGAAAATTATCTCCGTCTCGCGGAAGAGGAACCGTCACGTTTTCTCGTCATCGACGCGGGCCGGCCGGCCCGCGAGGTGCATTCCCTTGTCGCGGCAGCGATCAGGGACTGGTATGGATCGTTGCGATCACGTCGCCAACGATCCTGACGTCGACTTTTTCCCCCCCGAGACGGTACGTGAACTGGACGGAAAACGAGTCTTTGGGAACAGGGACTTCCTTTCCGCCGATATCGATCTTTTCAGGAGGGTTTTGGAGGAGATCTTTGGGCAGTGCCCTCACTGCTTTCATGAACGCACTCGCATCCTTCCGGAGCGCCGGACCTATCACAGCCATATTGAACTGGACGTCGCCCGGGACCTTCTCGAGGCGGGGAGGTTCCGTGTGCCATTCGACCGGGGCGTTCAGGGTCCGGGAAGCATCCTGGGAATCATCCGAAAACGGTGCCGAAAAGATGGTTACGCGTCCCATGGGAGCATTCAGGGCAAGACCCTGTTCGTGCTTGTAGCGCCGGAGCTCGGCAACGACGTCGACGAGGAGGTCACCTTTCCTGCGGGCATCGGGGTCACGGGGGAGAAGACCCGGCCATTGCTGTGCATGCACGCTGCCCTTCCCGAGGTACGAGTAGCATTCCTCGGCAAAGAAAGGCGTGAAGGGCGCCATCAGCCTGCAGAGGGTATCAATGGCAGTCTCGAGCACGCGGCACGCACCGTCCCGGGAGGGATCATCCGAGTAAAGCCTCCCCTTGACGAGCTCGATGTAGTGGTCTGCAAGAACGTCCCATGCAAACTCCCGTATGAGCTTGAGGGCACGATCGAACTGGTATGCATCCATTGCAGCCGTGACCTCTTCAACGGTTTCGGCCAGGCAGTCGGAGAGCCAGCGATCCGCGAGGGCAACGGGGGGTGCGTCCCGGGAGTAAGGCCTGCGCCGGAGCTGGAGGTGGACGAACCGGGCGATGTTCCACAGTTTCGTCTGGAACCGGGAGGCGGCAATGACATCGTTCCAGTTGAACATGATGTCAGAACCCGTTGCCGCTCCCGATGCAGCCCACTGGCGGAGTGCATCGGCACCGTACTTCTCGACGATCTCCTCGGGGGTGATCACGTTGCCGCGGCTCTTGCTCATCTTGTATCCGTCTTCCCCAAGCACCATCCCGTTGATGAGTATCGTGTCCCACGGGCGTTCCCCTGTAAGTGCAACGGACCGGAGTATCGTGTAGAACGCCCAGGTCCTGATGATATCGTGGCCCTGGGGTCTCAGTTCCGCCGGGAAGAGGGGGGAGACGCCCTTTCCGTCCCATCCCGTGACGTTCAGGACGGAAATGGAGGAGTCCATCCAGGTGTCAAGGACATCCTCCTCACCGGAAAAGTCCGTCGACCCGCAGCGCGGGCACGGCCGGGACGGCCTGTCGATTGTCGGATCGACGGGCAGCTGGTCCTCGCCGGGCAGGACCATTTCCCCGCACGAGTTGCAGAACCAGACCGGGATGGGGGTTGCAAAAATGCGCTGGCGCGAGATGCACCAGTCCCATTCCATCTGCCCGACCCAGTTCTCCATCCGGAGGAACATGTGTTCCGGGACCCACCGGATCTCGCGGGCGGCCTTCATGATGGCTTCCGGATCGATTTTTATGAACCACTGCCGTTCGCTCATGATCTCGATCGGCGTCTTGCACCTCCAGCAGGCGCCCACCCTCTGTTCGAGGGGTTCCTGCCGGGTCAGGATCTGCTCCCTTTTCATGTCCTCGAGGATGGCCTTCCGGCACTCCCCTGACTTCATCCCGGCATACTTCCCGGCGATTGCAGTCATCCTCCCCTGCCTGTCGATGGCTTTCCGGAGGTCGAGGTTGTACTGTTTCCACCAGTGCACATCCTGCTTGTCACCGAACGTGCAGATCATGACGGCTCCCGATCCGAAATCGGGGTCAACGGCAGGGTCCGCGATCAGCGGGACGCTGTGGCCGAACAGGGGGACGGTCAGGCGTCTGCCAGCCATGTCACGGTACCTGTCGTCTTTTGGGTGCACCGCGACTGCAACGCAGGCAGCGAGCAGTTCAGGCCGCGTGGTCGCAATCTCCAGCCCGTCGAAGTCAAAATAGTTGAGGGTCGTCTCCCTGGGCTCGTATGCCACTTCGGCAAACGCTATCGCGGTCTCGCACCGGGTACAGAAATTGACCGGATGCTCGCTCTGGTAGATGTACCCGGCGGCGAGCATGCGGAGGAACGAGAGCTGGGTCTTTTTGTAATACTCCGGGAGCATCGTGATGTACTCATGGCTCCAGTCGACAGAGAACCCCATCCTCCGGAGCGTGCGCCTCATCTTCTCGATGTTCGAGAGGGTGAGTTCCCGGCACATCCTGCGGAACTCTTCCCGGGGTACGTCGTTCTTCGTGATGCCGTGGATCTCCTCGACTTTGACCTCGGTGGGAAGGCCGTGGCAGTCCCATCCCTGCGGGAACATGACGTTGTCCCCCTTCATTCTCCGGTACCGGGCGATGAAATCGATGTAGCACCAGTTGAAGGCATTGCCGATGTGGAATGTGCCGGTCGGGTACGGGGGTGGTGTATCGATGATGAACTTGGGGTGGTCGGATGCCGGGTCAAAAAAGTTGTTCTCATCGCGCCAGGCGCTCTGCCAACGCCTTTCCACCTCGGAAAACTCGTAATTCTTGGGGAGATCCAGAGACGGCGACATTCTCAAGGTAATGGAACTTTTTAGCAGATATACCTAATCTACTCAAAATTCCTGTATGGCACGGCGCAATCGGGATAAACCGGGCAGATACACGGGAAAAACGGGAGGCTTTTTCCAAAACCCGTTCCGGGCAAAACTCTTATCTTCCGGATGCAAACGGAAATGGGATGCTGAACCAGATGGGAGAGAGGCTCGCCACCGTGCTCGTCCTCTCCTTCGTCCTCATTGCTCCTTTCATCCAGCCGCCGTGGATACTTGCGGTCATCGTCCTTCTCTCCTCCCTCGTGATGTACCTCATCCAACGGACGAGGCTGCTTGCGATCGCGCTTGTACCCATCGCCATCCTGTTCGGGCTCTCCATTCTCCCCCTTTTCATCTTTTCCTGCACACTTGCCATCCTCGTCACGGGCGAGGTCATATTCCACGGGGCCAAAGACAGGATGCTCTCCTACATCCTCCAGATCGTCTCCGGGTTTTTTGCCTGCGTCCTCATCATGTTTTACCTGGACACGTGGGCCCCGCTCGTTGTCATATTCGGGATCGTGGTCGCCGTTCTCCTCAAGGCAATCCTCCGCAGGAGAGAGGACGCCCTCATGATCGAGGCACTCGGCGTGGCGATGACCATGTTCCTCATCGAAGAGCTCAATTACAGCGTTGATCTGGCCCTCATCGCGTTTGCCGTCATCATCGCATTCAGTTTTGGTTTTTTCTCCTACCGGACACGCACCGCAGACGTGAGCGGGCTTTTTTCGGGTGCACTCATCGGGATCATTCTCATTGTCTTTGCAGACATCCGGTGGTTCATCGTCATGCTCGCTTTCTTCATCCTCGGGTCGGCCAGCACGCGGTACAGGTATGATTACAAGCAGCAGATGGGAATCGAGCAGGGCCGGGGAGGTGCAAGGGGTTACCTCAACGTCTTTGCCAACGGGAGCGTCTCGGCAGCTTCCGCCGTTCTCTGGGGGGTGAGCGGGTCGCCGGTTTTCCTGGCCCTCTTTGTCGGGAGCGTTGCGACTGCAGCTTCTGATACGGTTGCAAGCGAGCTGGGCGTGACAGGGGGAGATCCGGTCCTCATCACGACGTTTCAGAAGGTCAGGCCGGGAACAAACGGTGGCGTGTCCGTCAGGGGGGAAGTGGTGGCCATGGGGAGTGCCCTTGCGATCGCGCTCCTTGCATGGATCCTCGGGATCGTCGACCTGCCGGTTGCAGTGGCATGTGCCCTGGGAGGGTTCATCGGGACGAATATCGACAGCCTGGTCGGGGCACTGATGGAGAACCCCGGGCTGATTGGCAATGCGGGAACGAACTTCATTGCGACCCTGGGCGGGGGGGTCACATCGGTCGCAATCATGATACTCTTCCAGAGCGTCATGTGAAACGGGGGTCCTGAAGGGAAGAGACATGCAGAGGGAAGGAGACGAGGAATATTTCTGCCCGGTTTGTTCCGCCCCGACTGACCACGAGCTCGTTGCACGGGGACGCAACCCCGTTGGCAGGTGCCTTGAATGCGGCGATGTGCATCCCGTCGTTTGGGGAGAAGGGCAAAAGACGGTGCATGTCAGGGCAGTCGTGAGCGATGGCCCCTCGTCCCGGATATGCACGGTCGAGATGGACGATGGCGAGGTATGCCGGATTGGCGATACGTTCGTTGCTGCATGCGGGGACGAGTATACCGGCGTCGAGGTTACCTCCATCGAGTCGGGAGGAGTGCGTAAAAAACAGGCGGTCGCGGGGGATATATCGACCCTCTGGACCAGGAAGGTCGAAGAAGTCGCGTTGCGGGTTGCAATTCACACGGGCGGGACCACGACTCCGCTCCATGTCATGGTACGGGGGGAAGACTGGTTCTCCGTCGGGGAGATGTACACGATCGGAAAGAGGAGGTTTCGAATCTCCCGGATCAAGGTCCGTGACGGGGGTATGCTCAGGAAACCGGGGCAGAAGGCAGAGGCAAAAAGGATCAGGCGGGTCTTTGGATATCCCTGCTGACACCGCGGATGGCTTCCTCGAGCTGTTCCCTGTGGACGAGGCCCTCGAACCTGGCAGCCTCTGTCCCGTCATCCTGCTCGATGACGATCGTCGGTGTCACGGAGAGCCGGTATTTCCCGATATAAGACCGTTCCCTGGCAGGGTTTATCCGTTCTGCACGCATGCCGAGGGCTGATTCGACCTCTGCGAGGATTGGTTCCTGCTCGTGGCAGGCCATGCACCCCTCCTGGAAAAAATAGAGAACGCGGATTGCCATGAAGGTAAAAAAGAGCGGTATCTATAAAAATCTCTGCTTTCAGACTTTTGTCAGCTCCCTGATGGAGACTTCAGCCGTGGGACAGGCAAAGTTGACCCTGACCCCGTCCGCGGTTTTTGACGTCACGTAACCGGTCCTGATCACGACGGACGGGGTTTCGTTGGTCTCGACCGAGACGGTTGGCTGTTCGGCAAAACCGAGGATGATCTGCTCACCGGGGACGACCATCGTGAAGTTTCCTCCAATCGCCTCGAACTGTTCGGGGGTCATCTCGCGTTCCAGTCCCCCAATCGGGGAAATGGCAATCTTTTTCGTCTCTCCCTGCTTCATTCCGGCAATCCCCTGTGTGATTGCATTGTACTCAGGAGAGAAGAGTGCATACTTCGACTCGCCGTACATGTAATTGAAAACCGGGACGGACACTATCTCCTTCGTGTTCGTTTCACCCACGTACATGGATAACGGCCCGCACAGCCAGACGGTATTGCCGGCTTCGTACGTCTGGTTGAATTTTTTCAGGTCACTGGTCAGGACAGGCCGGCCCGTCTCGTCGTACAGCGTGAGAGCGACCGTTGCGTGGTCACCGGCAGCAGCAGGGTTGAGGGTGATGAGCCAGCTCATGCCGAGCGAGCTCACCACCATGATGATCGCAAAACTCACCCCGATGACGATGATGCCTATCTTCTGGAGGTTCCACCCGGACCCCGTTTTTTTCTCCTTTCCCTTCGATTTTTTCATTCATTCTTGATTGGTCCAGGTTAAAATAAACATTTCATGATGTAGTGGGAAGAGGAGGCCCCTGGTGGAACTCCTTCCTCCTCCCGGTGAATGAATCGCATGGCAGGGATATGGCACGTTGGTAAATTTTATATATGATAAATATTAACATAGGGTTAGTCAGCGGCATACCGACGCTGAAAAAAGTCAGGAGGTGTTCATATGGTATTCCGAAGGAGATACCCGTTCAGCTGGATGATGAGGGATTTTGAGGACATGCTTGCAGAGATGGAGAACCGGTTCTGGGGCACAGGGGGCCGGTTCCTGCCGGCCGCCGGTGTTGCGGACCGGTTCCTCCCTGCGATACGGGGTGAATTCAGGGTAGACGTCCGGGAGCACGACGACGAGATCATGGTGGTTGCCGACCTCCCCGGTGTGGACAAGGAGGATATCTCGATCTCTCTCCTGAACCCGAACACCCTCGAGATTGCCTGCGAGAGGCGTTCGGACAAGGAAGAGAAGGACGAGGGATACTATGTCCGGGAGAGGATGTACGGGTCGATGTCCCGCACCGTCGCGCTCCCCCACGATGTCACGGAGAAAGGGGCATCCGCAACGTTCAAGAACGGCGTCCTCGAGATCCGCCTGAAGAAGTCGAAGGAGGAGAGGGGAAGCCGGATCAAGATAGAGTGACGATTACTCCTTTTTTTTCCTGTTCACTTTTTTCCCGATGGTTTTTAGTTACTGCAGCCTGAAATGAGATGGGATGGATAAGAAAAAGGTCCGGGACTACATGACCTACGATGTCATCACCGTCAGTGCAGACGGGACCGTGCAGGAGGTCATGGAGAAGATCAGGAAGACCGGGCATGACGGATTTCCCGTCGTGGACGGAAAAGAGGTCGTGGGATACGTTGCCGCACGGGATCTCCTTTTCAGGCCCCCGGATACCCCGGTCAGGGATGTCATGTCAGACAAGCTGATAGTGGCGGACCCGGACATGAGCATCAATGACGCGGCGAGGGTGATATTCCGGTCAGGTATCCAGAAACTCCCTGTCGTGGACGAGCACAGCCACCTGCTCGGTATCATCTCGAACACCGACGTGATAAGGTCACAGATCGAGCACGTCTCTCCCGAAAAGGTCTTCAATTTCATCTCGACCTTGAGGACACTCCATGGCATAAACCCTGAGCTCAAAAGGGAGGTCGTCCCGATCGACAAGCTTGTTCCAACCCAGTCACGGATATACGAGGACGAACTGGAGGGCAGGATATACGAGATAAGGAAAGGCCTCGCCGAGCCCCTCATCGTCGTCAGGAAACCGGGCCGGCTCATCCTCGTGGACGGCCACCACCGTGCGATTGCTGCCCGGAAACTGGGGATAAAGGCACTCGATGCCTACGTCATCGAGGTGAACGAGGATATCGAGCTTGGGATGGAGAGGACGGCAAGGGCGATGAACCTCCGTTCCCTCGACGACATCCAGATCCTCGATTACGCACGGCACCCCCTGGTCGCGATCACGCACCGCCTTGGCCGCAGGGGTTAAGAACCGTCGCACCGGACCTCGTATTCTTCGTTCAACAGGTGTTCCCGGATCACTGCTCCGGCCGGGATGACGACCTCGGGCCAGACCCTCGTCCGCGAATGGATCACCACCCCTTTCTCCATGGTCACCCGCGGGCCGATGACCGTATCGTTCTCGAGGCTGCAGTCCCCGCCGATGACCGAGTCGTTATCGATGATGCTCCCTGACACCGTGGAGTTCTTCCCGATTGTCACCCTGTCGTAGATGGACGAGGAGAATACCTTTGCATGGCTCCTGATGCGGCAGTCCCCGCCGATGCACGTGTAGGGCCCGATGAGGACATGGTCCTCTATCTCGGTCCCCGCCCCGATGGATACGGGCCCGATGACCCGGGATCCGTTGCCCATCGAGAAGGAACTGCCTATCTGGACCGGTCCCTGGATCTGGCCGGCCTTCATCGTGAGATCGCCGCTGATGCTCGTGTAGGGGATCTCCTGGAGTTTCCACTTCTCTGCCTGGCGCAGGGATGCGGGATTCCCGACATCGGTCCAGTTGCCACGGGCAAGATACGCCCTGAGCGTGTGTCCCCCTTCCATTAAGCGGGGAAAGAGGTCACGGGCAAAATCGAACTTCGTTTGGGGTGGAATCTTGTCAAAGATGGCGGGTGTGCAGACGTATATCCCGGTGCTGGCAAGGTTTGAAAATATCTCTCCGGGAGAGGGTTTCTCCTTGAACCGGCGGATGCGGAAGTCGGCATCGATCTCGGCGATCCCATAGTCCCCCGGTTCATCGATGCTGATCAAGCCGATGGAGACAGGGGAGCGGTGCCGGGCGTGGTCGCGGTAAAAATCGAGGAGGTTGAGGTCGGTGACGTGGTCTCCCCCGACAACGAGGAAGTTGCCGTCTTCGAGGTACCGCTGGGCATTCTTGACGCTCCCTGCCGTCCCGAGTTTTTTCTTCTCGCGCACGTATGTGATATCCACCCCGAATAGGGAACCATCCCCCAGTGCCTCCTCGATGGCAGAACCCATGTAGCCGAGGGTGATCACCACCTCCCGGAACCCGAGGTTGGAGATGTGGGAGACGAGGTGCTGAATGGAGGGGCGGCCGACGATCGGTATACACGGTTTGGGTCGTTCGAAGGTGAGTGGCCGGAGCCGCGTCCCTTCACCGCCGCACATAATGCACACCTTCATGAAAACAGTGTACCACCCCCTGACGCATAAAGCATCCGAGGCACATTCCCGCACCCTTTCTTCCCGGGAAGCGGCATTGAAATCTTTTTCTCGTCGCGTCTCCACATTCATGTGGTATTGTGTTTTCGGAAAGTGATCGGGACACCCGGAGGAAGGAACTCGGGCTGGTTCTCTTCATCCTCGTCCCCGTGCTGTCGTTCGGCGGACTGGTGCTGGGAATAGCCCTCGTGAATGCAGGTATCATTTCCGATGCCGCAGACTTTTACTGGGGGAGCGTGGCTGCTTCCCTCGTGCTCGCGTTCCTTGCACTGATCAAGCCAAGGAAGGACATCGTCTCCCTCTGTGCCCCCATGTTCGCCCTCTTTGTCTTCATCGTGCCCCTGGAGACAAAACCATCCCTGCTCCTGCAGGGACTGTATGCCGCAAGCATCACCGCCCTTGCGGTGAGGCTTCACCTCCGCTTCAGCACTCCAAAAATCTCCGAAAAGGAGGAAAAATCAATGGAAAAGTAC
>JARYMB010000019.1 GCA_029907345.1 Methanolinea sp. | reverse complement strand
CGCATCAGTTCTACCAGGTTCATCCATTTGGCCACCGTTGGTTAGTATATAATCGTGGCCTTTATTAAGGAATCACCAAGAATAATTCTGTTGATGAAATAATTGAAATAGTTAAGGATTTTTCAAAAAAAGATGGAACAATGTTAGAACAAATGTCAAGAGATGCATGGAATTATGCAAGGACAAATCATACAAGAGAAAAATTCTCAGAATGCTATAATAACTTCGTTACAAAAATTCTCATGAGAAAACTTGATTAACATGAAAATCCTCTACGACCACCAGATATTCACCGCCCAGAAATACGGAGGAATATCCCGTTACTTTTGTGAATTATACTCGCATATTTCTCAAGTGCCTGATATTGAACCAAAAATATCTGTTTTTTACTCGGAAAATGCATATTATTCCCAAATATTTCCTCATAAAACGCCAATCCCAGAAAGAAACTTCCCTGGAAAGCAAACCGGCATAAATTTACTAAATAAATATAATTCAATTATACATCTCATTAAAAAAAATTATGAAATTTTTCATCCAACATACTATGATCCCTATTTTCTGCAATATATCAAAGGAAAACCGTTTGTTCTAACGGTATATGATATGATTCATGAATTATTTCCACAATATTTCCCTTTCAAGGATACCACAATACAAAACAAAAAAAGATTAATTGAAATGGCCGATTGTATTATTGCCATTTCACAAAATACAAAAAGAGATATTATTAAAAATTATAATATTGAAGAAGAAAAAATAAATGTTATTTATCTTGGACATTCTCTCTATGTTACCAAAAAACCAGGCAATCATATCTTTCCATCGCAGTACATCCTTTTCGTAGGAGATCGACATATTTATAAAAATTTTAACCGCTTCTTAAAAGCGATTGCACCAATTCTTTCTCAAAATTCATCTTTACATCTCGTATGTGCTGGTGGGAAAGAATTTTCCCAACAGGAAAAAGCCCTGATGGATGACCTCTCTCTCAGGAACAAGGTAATTTGGTATCCCGTAACGAATGAGACACTCTATCACTTGTACAACAATGCAATATGTTTTGTATTTCCATCATTATACGAAGGATTCGGAATTCCCATTCTTGAATCCTTTTTTTCGGGATGTCCTGCCGTTCTAAGTACAGGCGGGTCCCTCCCCGAAATAGGGGGAGATGCTGCAGTCTATTTTGACCCTTACGATGAAGTGTCGATGCGTAATTGTATCGAGGATGTCCTTTCCGATGAAACAAAGCGTGATAGACTAAAAGAAAAAGGTTACAAGAGAGTGAAGGAGTTTTCATGGATAAAGACAGCACAACAAACCGCGGATGTTTATCGGAAAGTTGTTGGTGAAAAATAAGCAATTATATTGATCGCAACGAAACATAATGTAGTGAATAACCAGCATTTACAAAATACATTCATTATTCAGGTAGGGAAAAATGAGACCAATAAAATTATCCGATTTACCTCCACCTGGTAAAGGGCAAAAAGGATGGCCCTGGACTGAAGCTTCTCCGGATATCATTCCCGGTGAGAATATTCTAAATTGGCCTAAAATCAGTATTATTACCCCTTCCTACAACCAGGGAGAATTTATTGAAGAAACAATCCGTTCTGTATTGTTACAGGGTTATCCAAACCTCGAGTATATCGTAATCGACGGGGGAAGTACAGATAATACCGTTGAAATTCTCCAAAAATATAAGCCATTTTTAAAATATGTCTCTGAACCGGACAGAGGCCAGGCTGACGCAATCAACAAAGGACTTAAGATGTCCACAGGAGAGATTGTTGCATATCTTAATTCAGATGATGTATATGTTCAAGGAGTTTTCTCGAAAATTGCAAAATTATTTGAATCACGAAAGGATATTTTCATGGTTTTTGGGGATATTATCCATATAGATAAGAAGTCAAAATATATTGAGAAACACGAAACCGGGGAAATTAATTTACAAAAATATCTAATGGGAATGTTTTACCTTCCTCAACCTACAGTTTTTTTCAGAAAGAGCATCATAGATCAAATCGGTTATTTTGATGATAGTCTTCACCTCGCTTTGGATTATGATTATTGGCTGCAAATTATACTTAATTTTAAACCATATTATATCCATGAACCACTTGCAAAAGCTCGTATCTATTGTGATGCCAAAAGTTCAAGTATGAATTATAAATACCTTAACGAAAGGTTATATATCCTCAATAAAATATTTAAAAAATACCCAGAAATAGGAATAGATAAACAAAGATTACTGGGATATACCTATTTTATTGGAGGTCTTACATATTTAAAAAGATATCAATTATTCGAGGCATTTAGGTCAATTATCAATTCTTCTAAGATCGATCCATATTATCTCGTTAATCCTCACTTATTTTGGGCCATACTGGAATTTTTCCTTGGAAAAAAAATCACTTCAGCAATAAAACCAATTTTTAAAAAGATGTATCAAAAAAACATCGATGACATTTTTTAAGAACAAATTGAAATCAGGAAAAATTATATTGAAAAAATTCTATGAGTTTAAAATTGTGATATTAAAAAAGACCAGATTTTTTCATAAGTATTAATTCCAAGTCATGTGAATTATTTATCAATAATTAAGTGATTTCGAACGATATCTGAAAAGAATATTTACAAAAAAAATTTGTAATTTATATCAAGCGAAATCAAATGAAAGATTTGTATGAAAATTGGAATTATCTCTGATGTTCTGAATTATAGGCTAACTGGGATAGGAAATTATACATTCCAATTAATAAAAGGTTTGAATAGAACAATCTCCGGAATGATACCAATTCTTATAAATTATCAACCACATAACCTGGATCTTCCCAATTCCAATTTAATAATCAAGAATCCATTTCTTTTTAACCGGACATACTTCTGGTATCCCTACCTGACATTCAAACTATCACATCATGACTTTGACGTTATTCACAATCCTTCTCAGGTTCCCACCTTTTTTCGGTTCTCTCAGCCGTCTGTCATGACGATTCATGATATTACAACAATTACTGCTTCGGAAAGTCATGATTTCATTACAAAAGCCAATGAAAGACTTCTTCTTAAAAAAACTCTTTTCAACGTAAATTGCATTATATCCGATTCATATAGAACAAAAGAAGATCTCATCCGCGTCTTTCACCTCCCTTCTGAAAAGATATTTGTAATTCATCTGGCTGCAAATCCAATTTTTAAACCCCTTAATCAAATCCAATTTCATCGATCGCTAGAGACAATTTCAATTCCAGAGAGATTCATTCTATACACAGGAACTCTGGAGAAGAGAAAAAATTTATTGACTCTTATGAGAGCCTTTTATGCTTTGAAAAAAGAAGGTATCCCCCATAAATTGGTTTTGGCGGGAAAATGTGGAAATGTTAAAAATGAAATGAAGAATCTGTTGCGCCACCTGAATCTGTTAAAAGATGTGATTTTTACCGGGTATATTCCTGTTGAAGACCTCTTATATTTATACAACAATGCAGATGTGTTTGTTTACTTATCGTATTACGAAGGATTTGGACTGCCTCCCCTGGAAGCTATGGCTTGTGGATGCCCTGTCATCTGTTCAAATTCTTCCTCTCTTCCTGAAGTTATAGGTGATGCGGGAATTCTGGTAAATCCACATTCTGTTGAAGAGGTGAAAAATTCGATTAAAAAATTCCTAAATGATCCAGGTTTTCGTAAGGAAATGTCACAACGTAGCATAGAGAGAAGTTTATTATTCAGCTGGGAAAAATGTGCCCGGGAAACATACAAAGTCTATAAAATCGCTGCAGGTGATTCATGAAAATTCACTCTCCCGATGATAATAAAAATTCGTCATCAGGCCAGCATTGTCTCCATGATATTTTCATAAGTTTTATTATTCTTACCATTAATTCGGAAAAATATCTGGATCTCTGCCTCAATTCTATCATCAGTCAAAAATTTTCCCGGTTTGAGATTATCATCGTTGACGGCGGCTCAACAGATAAAACACTCCAGATAATTAATAACTATACAAAAAAATTCAGGGAAATGAAACTGATTCGGGCTCCTGGTTCGTCGATAGGATATGCAAGGGAGATTGGAACAAAACAAGCGATTGGGGACATTTGTGCTTATATCGATTCTGATTGTGAATTACCCTCCGATTCGTGGCTTTCGAGTATGATCAGCGGATTTGATTCCCCTGCCATTGCAGCTGTCTGGACTCTTGGCACCTATCATATTCACGACGTGTCAATTTTACGATATAGTATTTTGAGCAATCCATTTCGAAATAACGTGCCCCCTATTGTCACCAAAAGGAATTATATTCCTGTGGGGACAGGTCATATCCTCATCAGAAAGGAAATTATTCAGAAAGTCGGCGGATTTCGCGATTTGAATGCTGCCGAGGATATTGATCTAACATATAAAATTGTAAATCATGGCTATCAGATACGATATATGAAGGGTTGTGAGGTATTCCATTACCATGTCACTTCTCTCAGACAATTAATCCATAAAAACCGGAGAAATATCTCCGGCGGGATGAACTCTCAAATATGGAAAAGGACGTATCTTTCTCCCAGAAATCTGGATTTTTTTCTCTCCCTTACAATTGTGTATCCCATATTCTATTCATTGTACCGGACAATAGTGGATAAAGACTGGGCCTGGTTGTGGCACCCCGTTGTGACAATTTTCAAAATTTTTTCTGCCCTTTCAGTATTTCTCTGCCATGTAATTCCATCTCAAAAGAAATTTTAATTTATTTTTAAAATTTGGATAAAATATGACCCCCTTCATTATATCAAGTGGGTAAGATGCATGAGTGGATTCCAGTCTTTATGTTGTTTTGTTCAAAGAGGAAAAGTCGACTTTATATGGAGCCCATGGTGAAACCGACGCCGGGACGACCGCCGGCGTCAGCGGGACCATTCTCATGCGGGAATAAGGGGGCATGACCACCCCCACTTTGGTTCTTCACTATCTACTCAGAATAACGAAGAGCCATACAAT
Organism: Methanolinea sp.; assembly: GCA_029907345.1. Classification (GTDB taxonomy): domain Archaea; phylum Halobacteriota; class Methanomicrobia; order Methanomicrobiales; family Methanospirillaceae; genus Methanolinea_A. The sequence goes on along the minus strand of JARYMB010000019.1, from coordinate 24,451 downwards.
ATCATGTAATACCCATGCTTTCATAGATCCGGATAGTTTTTTTGGCCCCCGCATCCCAATCAAATTGTGATACCCTGGCTAATCCCTTCTTAACGACTTCCATCCTCTTCTCCTCCTGTGTCAGGAGTTCAAGTGCCGCCTTTGCAATCTCCGCCGGATTACTGGAATTTACCATGACAGCAGCATCACCCGCCACCTCCGGGATCGATGAACTATTTGATGCTATCACAGGACACCCGCACGCCATCGCTTCAATGACGGGGAGCCCAAATCCTTCATAGAGGGAGGGAAAGACAAAAAGATCGGCGGCATTGTAATATTTTGCGAGCAGATCCTCGGGGATGTCGCCGGTGAAAATGACGTTGTCTTCGAGGCGATGTGTCCTTATCAATGCGAGAGTCCTTTTCCTGTCTCCACCCATCCCGGGCGAACCTGCCTTCAGGAGAACAATATCAGGTATCTCCTCGCGGATACATGCAATCGCCCCGATCAGGGCGTCGAGATTTTTCCGTGGTTCTTCGGAACCGACAGAGAGGATGACTTTCCTGTCCTCGTGTATTCCCAATTCCTTCAAGGGATTCCTGTCTCTCCGGGGATAGAATACGCCCCTGTCCACTCCACAGTAGATCACGTCAATCCGATCGGCAGGTATACCGGTGTGTGCCATGATTTCATTCTTTGAAAATTCCGAGATGGTAATGATCCTGTCTGCCCTGCAGAGGCCTTCGATGTTTCTTTTCCAGTAGGCTGAACGGTTCTTGTAGTATACCCACGGAATGAGGTCATAGCAGGTAATCACCGTCCTTGGCAGTTCCATCCTGGTTAAGAGAAATGCAAGGTCCTGGTTGGTGATGTGGTGCACATGGTCGGTCTTTTGGAATATTTTCACTATGTGGGGGTAGAGATACCGCCGCGTGAATCCATCAATATACCGGGAATAAATTGGCAGGGGGTATTCAATCCGGTTGATGAGGCCGGGAGGAAACCTCTTACTGATTTCATGGCTGTATTTAGCCGTTCCATAGTAAGATTGGGTTTTCCTTCCGTTTATGTAATCAACGATCATGCTTTCTTCCGGCTCAATTGATCGAAAATTCATGGGAATTGAAAAAATAAAAAATGATTCCTCATTTTGGCCATTATTGGTAATCTTTCCTCCCCACGAAGCGGGGATACCATTCCCGCATGCTAATCACCAGGTTACCAATGCATATCACCATATATTTTCAAATTAATATTGACACGAAAAAGGAATCTTCATCTATTCCAGGCATAAACCTCACTTTTTGCCATCGAATCGCGGTAAAGGCCCTCACGAGCCAAAGGCAGGAAAGAAAGGTCAAAAGAAGGCTTTTGAACCACTCAATGCCCTATCATCCCTTTCCGTCGGTGTAACCTCCACAACCGGTTACCTCTTCTGATGGGGAATGACCCTGACCATCCCTGTACGGGAGATGTGGTGAATCCCCGCCTCCATCCTGGCACCCGGGGGGCTTTCCGCATCATTGGAGAAGATTGTATGCCGATATTTCGTTTCCAGAACAAGCTTATCCTGCTTCTCTGCGTATTGCTCGTGGCAGGCACATCATCTGCAGGTATCCCGGTTTCATCCTTCTCGGGAAGACCAGCCGCCGGGCATGCTCCCCTGACAGTCACGTTCACTGACCTCTCGGCCGGAGGCCCCACCGGCTGGGCCTGGTACTTCGGCGACGAGAATTACACGGGGTCTGAGTGGAAAGAACTGTCTGGATATACCCCGTGGGACACGAGGTACGGACATGCAGCGGTGGCAATGCCGGACGGGAGCATTGTCCTTATGGGCGGAGGGCCGGGGTATAAGCATGATGTCTGGATGTCTTCAGACGGGGGGACGACGTGGACTTTGCAGAACGGAAGTGCAGGCTGGCCGGGCCGTGAATTTCATTCCGCTGTCGTTCTGCCCGACGGGAGTATCGTTCTCATGGGCGGGTATAACGGGACGTACTGCCGTGATGTGTGGCGTTCGGTGGACAAGGGAGTGACATGGACACTGCAGGCTTCCGGTGCTCCCTGGGCAGCCCGGGCCAAGCATTCCTCTGTTGCCCTCCCGGACGGGAGCATCCTGCTCATGGGTGGGTTCGATGGCGCCAGCCCGAGAAACGATGTCTGGAGGTCCACGGACAAGGGGCGGACATGGACGCAGCAGACGTCCAGGGCCGGGTGGAGCGCCCGGTACGGCCTGGCCGGCGTTGTCCTTCCCGATGGCTGCATTGCCGTCATCGGGGGCAGGACATCATCCGGTTACTCCAGGGAAATGTGGCTTTCCCCTGACCAGGGGATGACCTGGACCAACACTCCCCTTGGAAACCTCGTTTCGTTGTATCCCCGCGGCTACCACAGTGCAGTTGCACTGCCGGACGGAAGCATCCTCGTTGCCGGTGGAGAGAACACAGGAAAGACGGTGAAGGATATGGTCCGCATCGCCTACAAGACGGGGAACTGGTCCGTGGAGAGATACGAGATCCCCCCCGCTGTCGGCAGGTATTATTACGCCGGCGTCATCCTCCCGGATGGAGACCTTGTCATCACGGGAGGGACAAATGATACCGCCATGAAAAGTGACGCCTGGCATTTCGGAACTGCATCATCCATTCAGGATCCAATCCATGTATACCGGGAAGAAGGGACTTATCCGGTGACCCTCCAGGTATCGGGAAGCGGAGGGTATAATGCGTCCACGAGACAGGACTTTATTGCTGTCTATCCCCCGCTGCCACCACCGGCGGTAACAGGGATCGAGCCGGACACCGGAGAGAACGCCACAGCATCCATGGTCGTGAACCTGTCGGGGACGAATTTTGACACCATGAATCCACCGTCCGTGAAACTGACCCGCGCGGGGCTTCCCGATATCCTTGCGGAAAATGTATCGGCGAACTCCCCCTCGCAGATAACCTGCACAATATCCCCAATCGGGCACGAGGCAGGGCAATGGGACGTAATCGTCACCAACCCCGATGGAAAATCAGGGGTGTTCCCGGGTGGTTTTACCCTCACCCAGCAACCGCCGGTGGCCAATTTCACGGCCCGGCCACCATCGGGAACTGCTCCCCTCGCGGTAGAATTTTCCGACACGTCCACGGGCGTTCCCTCGTCATGGACATGGGACTTTGGAGACGGCACCTCGGGCTCCGGGAAGAATCCTTCACATACGTATACTATGCCGGGGACCTATACCGTGACCCTGACCGTGCGCAACGGCGGGGGGAGCAGCACCATCACCCACCCGGATTGCATCAGTGTCACGCCTGTCCGTCCCCCGATCATCGGGGTGTTCAGCCCTGCATCGATGGTGCACGGAAAGACCGTGAACGTCGCGATCATCGGCAACTACTTCCAGAAGGGTGCGACTGCCAGGCTGGTCCAGGGCACTGCCACCATCCCCGTGACTGTAACGGCCGTTATACCGCCCTCGAAGATCACAGGAGTTGTTTCGGTTCCTGCCTCCGCGAGGGGCAGATGGGCACTTGGTATCAGGAACCCGGACGGGGGCGAATGCATGCGGGCCAATGCGATCATCATTACCTGAAAGGACGGTGCAATGATGACCACCCCATTGAGAAGTACACGCAGGAAAGATCGCGTGGAACGGCTCACACCATCGATTCTCTGCCCCGCCATGATCATCATTACGGCCCTGGCCGTCTGCCCTTCCCCTGCTGCAGTCCCGGTTGCCCCCACCCCGGATGCAATCCATCTCTCGAGTATCACAACTGTTGCCTGTGAAGGGACAGTCGACCATGGAAACACGCTTTCCTGGCAGCAATCGGGCACATCCCTCCACGACCCGCCCCTCGATGCAGGTGGCATCTATTCAGTCTGGTTTGACGAGGAGGGCAATCCCGTGTATGGATGGACGGCCGACCCTGCCCTGGCCAATCTCCTCGGCACGCCTGTGCCACCCGGGGAAGTGCGATACACTGCAGGATACTCTGCAACCCTCCTTGCCGGGCAGGGGACAACGGAACTGGAAAAGAACATGAAAATCAATTCCGGCAAGGAGAATAGCGGCAACGTGGATACGCGTACCCTCTTATCTTTTATTCCATCGAATGGCCACGGGGATGCAACATTTTCCGAAGACCTTGCGATCGATGCTGCAGCGGCGCATACCACGAGGGAACATTCCTTTTCCTGCACATTTTTACCGGACGACTGCCCTTTCATCCCACCGTTCTGCGAGGTCGTGGAGATGGGCAGCAAATCGGACATTTCACAGGGATCGGTCATGACGAGCGCAAGGACTCGTTTCGTCGATTCTCAGGGTGCACCCGGCGTATCAATGGACTACTCTGTCGCGAGTGGTAACCCGGCATTTTCAAACGACCCCCGTGTGACCACCGGGTCAATCGAGGCGCACGTGCGGGCATGGCTGGGAGAAGGCCGGATGAGGAATATTACCCCTCCGCATACGGAAGATTTCCCGGATTATCCCGCGGGTTTTGTGCCAATGATGGCCTCCGAGATTGCCTATTCTGAACAGACGACAGCCCATGGTGCCATTGAATTGTTTTCCAAGGACATGCATTATCGGTCCGGAGTCCGCGGGTGAGGTGGTATGTGCAACGGGATGAGGGAGGATTTTTTTCCTCTTTGACCATCATCCCATCTCCATACAGTTTATTACAGTCTGTTATCCCCGGCGACGATTCTCAAACACTGTTCAAGTACGAATCTGAGAGTTCTTCTCTTGATCAATCCTCATTTTTCATGGGGAAACCGGAAGTCCCGAATTCAACCTGACTCGCCTGGGATGACGGAAGAGACTTGAGACAGGTTTGATAAACAAAAGAAGTATCGAAAAGGTTAACCTTCTCCTTCGAAATACCTAGAGCACAGTCCATGACCATCCTCCTCCGCTGCCGCCTCTGCAAGGGAACGGGTGAAATCCCGAACGAGCAGTTCAGGATCTGCCGGGAACTCAAGTCGCACGACATCAAGAAGTACTTCCACATGCCGACAGAGGACGAGGTTCCTTCTGACGATGCCGTTCCCCCGGACGCGTGCAACGGTATCCCGGAGAGGGTCCAGTGCCCCGTCTGCGAAGGGGCGGGAACGATCGAGTTCGACGAGGAGGAGTGGGAACTCCGGATCGTTGCCAACGAGGAATCGGCAGAGGAATGATTATTGCCCTTTTTTTGGCTCTTCGCTAATCCGATTGGGTAGTAAAGCACTCGCATGGAGGCTGGGTGCCCCCACACCCCCACGTGACGTTGGTCCCGCCGCCTCGGAAGATCGTCCCGGCGGCGGTTTCACGATGGGTTTCATAAAAATCGACAATTCCTCTTGGGAAAAACCAATTCAAAACTGAGAGAATCTGACATGCACCCATGCAACCTGCCCACCCAAAATGATGAAGAGGAAAAAGAGCGGGGAATCTTCTAAATGCAGGCTTCACGAGGAAAACCGCGATCCCCTGTCAGAGAATCCGATGCAAAAAAAGGGATCCAGAAAGGGGCTTTTCAGAGGTCCCGCAGTTTTTTACCGAATGCAGGGAGGAAATCCTTCTTCCGGGACATGACGCCGGGGAGAAAGATAGGTTGATCCATGTATCCGAGAGCCCTTAAGGTTGCCGTGTCACCGGCCGCAAACAGGTCGCTGCAGTTCCCGATGATATCCGAAAAGAGGACCAGGCAGAGGTCTGCTCCCCTGCTTTTGCGCTGTTTCTCGAGTTCAGCCCGGATCTCGACGGCGTGCCCAGCCGCATACTCCCGCGAGCTGGTCATCACCTGGGCGATGATGACGTCCTTTCCAAACAGGGTATAGCGCTTGGTGTCCCGGGAGAGCAGCTGGTCGAGGGGGGTTCCCTCGAGGTCCATGCCGTTCTGGATGAGCCTCGTCCCGAATTCCTGGATATCCATGCCTGCTATCCCGGCGAGGTATTCGGCGGCCGAGACATCCTCGGGAGTCGTTGTCGACATCTTCAGGACGAGGGTATCGGAAAGTATCCCGGCAAGGAGCATGCCGGCTATCGGGGGCGTCGGCGGGCTCCCGGACTCCATGAACTTGTGCGCGATGATCGTCGACGTGGAGCCGACCGGCTCGTTCTGGAACCGCACCGGTTTTAAGGTCGTAATCGCGCCGAGCCGGTGGTGGTCGATGACCTCCAGGATCTCCGCCGACTCGATCCCCTCGACGGCCTGGGAGTACTCGTTGTGGTCAAGGAGGATGACGCGCTTTTGCACCTCCTCGAGGAAGGTGTTCCGCGATATCATCCCGACAAGGACGCCGTCCTTTCCGACGACGCACGCTGCACGGTACTTCGAGTCGGTCACGAGCCTCTTTGCATACGCGATGGTGTCCTCCGGTGCGACGACCGGGACGTCGGTGGCAACGAACCTGCCAGCCGGCAGGGAGAGGTGCATCATCCTGCCGACCGAGAAGGCATCGAGCGGCGTGGAGAGGAGAGTCGTCCCGCGTGCCCGGGCTGCCTCCAGGACCCTCCCGCTCACGGGTGCACCTTCGGCAACGACCAGGACCGCTATCCCGGCGGAAACGAGGGCCAGCTGGGTAGGCTCGTTGTCCCCGACCACGGCGACATCGCGGGGCGAGAGGCGGGAGAGGGCGACGTGGAGCGCATCGATGACGATGGAGACGTTCCCGTGCACCCCGGCAGATCCCTCGTGGCAGATCGTCGCGTCCAGGATGCGGGCGAGGGTCCCGACCGGTATCGGCCCGATGGTGAGGGGATTTTCGATCCGGGGGGTCACGTATGCCCGGGCGAGGCCATGCTCGGAGACGAGCCCGAGTAGGCGGCCGTCATCGTCCACGATGGGAATGTTCCGCACGTCGTACTCGTCCATCATGGCCGCAACGTCGATCGTGGGCATCCCGGCCGGGGCACGCTGGAGGGAGAGCGCGGGGATGTCGGCGACGCACGGCTCGACGCTCTCGATGAGTACAGGTGGCTCAAGGCCGAGCGTGGAGAGGGCATAACGGGTCTCGGCAGGGACAGGGCCGCAGACGGCCGGGACGTAAGTCTCGTTCCCCCTGCGGTTGCAGAACTCCGCGTACCCCATCACGCTCGCAACGCTGTCGGTGTCCGGCTGCCGGTGACCGATCACGTAGATTGTATGCATTTTTTTTCCGTTCCGCAAACAGGTTTTTATTATTCCTATGACTGCGGGCTGCAGAGGGGAAAAATTCCGATGTAATCTCCCGGATCCCCTGGTATGAAACATACATGGGGCGTGGTGAGGTATATTAGGTTCCATCCGGAAGAGCGCGTTCCTCCCGTCACCGGGATATTGTCCCCTGGGAAATGCGGTGTCTTTCCTCCCTTACCCGGAGGCACACCCCTATATTGTTCGACATCCACATGATACACGCGACACCGGATGAAGAAACTCATCATCAGGGGCGCGCGACAGCACAACCTCAAGAACATCTCCGTCGAACTGCCGCGCGACAAGTTCATCGTGATCACGGGCCTCTCGGGCTCCGGCAAGTCGACGCTTGCCTTCGATACCATTTACGCCGAGGGGCAGCGCCGGTACGTCGAGTCGCTCTCCGCCTATGCCCGCCAGTTCCTGGGCCTGATGCACAAGCCCGATGTCGACGCCATCATCGGCCTCTCGCCCGCAATCTCGATCGAGCAGAAGAGCACGAGCAAAAACCCCCGCAGCACGGTGGGGACGGTGACCGAGATCTACGACTACCTGCGCCTTCTCTTTGCCCGGATCGGTGTCCCCTACTGCCCGGAGCACAACATACGCATCGAGGCCCAGTCGCCGGAACGGATCGCCGACAGGATCCAGTCCGAGATGGAGGGGACGGTCACGATCCTCGCTCCCGTCGTCCGGCAGAAGAAGGGCACATACCAGCAGCTCATCAGGGACCTCAACAGGGAGGGGTATACCCGGGTGCGCATCAACGGCGATATCCACCGCACCGACGAGGAAATTACACTCGAGCGGTACAGGAAGCACGATATCGACGTGGTCATCGACCGGCTGGATACACACGACCGTTCCCGCCTCGTGGAAGCCTGTGAGAATGCCCAAAAAAAGTCCCAGGGCCTCGTCATCGCCCTCCCGCAGGAAGGGAAGGAGCGCATCTTCTCGTCGCTCCTTGCCTGTCCCGTCTGCGGCCTCACGTTCGAGGAACTCCAGCCCCGGATGTTCTCCTTCAACAGCCCGTTCGGGGCGTGCGAGGAGTGCAACGGGCTTGGGATCAAGATGGAGTTCGACCCTGACCTCATCATCCCCGACCGGTCCAAATCTATCGCGGAGGGGGCAGTCGCCCTCTACAGGAACTACCTGGACGGGTACCGGAACCAGTACCTGGGCGCGGTTGCCCGCCACTACGGCTTCTCCGTCCTGACACCCATCAGGGACCTTTCTCCCGGGCAGTACAACATCCTCATGTACGGCTCACCGGACCGCATCCGCTTCTCCCTGAACACGAAAAGTGGAAACGCCCAGTGGTCCCACACGGGGGAATGGGAAGGACTCATCCCGCAATCCGAGCGCCTCTACCACCAGACCCAGTCGGAGTACAGGAAACGGGAACTCGAGAAGTTCATGAGGGTATCGGAGTGCCCCCGCTGCCGGGGAAAACGCTTAAAAGAAAAGGTCCTCGCGGTCCGGATCGCGGGAAAGTCCATCGTGGACATCACGGACATGCCGGTCAGCGGGGCGATCGGGTTCTTCTCTCACCTTGACCTGACCGACAGGGAACGGGAGATCTCCCGCCAGATCCTCAAGGAGATCATGGCCCGCCTCGACTTCCTCGAGAAGGTCGGCCTCGGGTACCTCACCCTGTCCCGGAGCGCCGGCAGCCTCTCGGGGGGGGAGGCACAGAGGATACGGCTCGCGACGCAGATCGGCTCGAACCTGATGGGTGTCCTCTACGTCCTCGACGAACCCTCCATCGGGCTCCACCAGCGGGACAACCAGAAGCTGATCGACACGCTCCGCCGGCTCCGGGACCTGGGTAATACCCTGATCGTCGTGGAACACGACGAGGACACGATCAGGAACGCAGACTGGGTCGTGGATATGGGGCCCGGCGCGGGAGTCCACGGGGGCCATATCGTCGCCGAGGGTACACCGGAACAGATAGCGGAAAATCCCCGCTCTCTCACGGGGCAATACCTTGCCGGAACCCTGCGGATAGACGTCCCGAAAGAGAGGAGGAAGAGCGAAAAGTTCCTGCACATCACGGGGTGCCGGGAGAACAACCTCAAGGAAATCGACGTCCACATCCCCCTCGGTGTCCTCACGGTTGTCACCGGCGTCTCGGGTTCCGGGAAGTCGACACTCGTGTATGACACGCTCTTCCCGGCGCTCCAGAAAGAACTCTTCCGGTCCCGCACGAACCCGGGGAAATATACCGGTCTTGCCCTCGATGCCCCGGTCGACAAGGTCATCGTCATTGACCAGAGCCCGATCGGGAAAACCCCGCGGAGCAACCCAGCGACGTACACGAAGGTCTTTGACGAGATCCGCAGGGTCTTTGCCGGGACGAAAGAGGCAAAGGCGAGAGGCTACAAGCCGGGAAGATTCTCCTTCAACCTCAAGGGCGGGCGGTGCGAGGCCTGCGAGGGAGACGGGCTGATCAGGATCGAGATGAACTTCCTGCCCGACGTGTACATCGAGTGCGAGGAGTGCAAGGGGACGCGGTACAACCGGGAGACCCTGGAGGTGAAGTACAGGGGAAAGACGATCGCGGAGGTCCTGGACATGACCGTGGAAGAGAACCTCGCGCTCTTTGCCAACATCCCCTCCATCCGGCACAAGCTCGAGACACTCGCTGCCGTTGGCCTCGAGTACATCAAGCTCGGGCAGAGCTCGACCACCCTCTCCGGCGGGGAGGCCCAGCGCATCAAGCTCACGCGGGAGCTTGCGAAGCGTGGTACGGGCCGGACCATCTACCTGCTCGACGAGCCGACCACCGGCCTCCACTTCCATGACGTGAAAAAGCTGATCGCCGTCCTGAACGAACTCGTGGATAAGGGAAACACCGTGGTGGTCATCGAGCATAACCTCGACGTGATAAAGTCTGCCGATTACATCATCGACCTCGGTCCCGAGGGCGGCGACGAGGGAGGATACGTCGTCGCGACCGGCACCCCCGAAGAGGTCGCCCGGAACCCCGGGAGCCATACGGGAAAGTTCCTCCAAAAGATGCTGGCACGTGCATGACCGCTCCCGTCTCCCTCCCCGGCGCCCCCGGCTGCTACATCTTCCGGGACAGATCGGGTTCCGTCATCTACGTCGGCAAGGCAAAGAACCTCAAAAAGCGGGTCGCAAGTTACTTCTCGCACCGCGACCACGACCGGAAGACTGCCCGGATGGTCGGGTGCATCGCGGACATCGACTACATCGTCACGAAGAACGAGGTCGAGGCACTCATCCTCGAAAACAGCCTGATCAAGGCAAACCAGCCGCGCTTCAACATCAATTTGCGGGACGCAAAGCAGTACGCCTTCATCCACCTCACCGACGAGGAGTTTCCGCGGATCTGCATCGCCCGCCGCATGGGCGACAGGGGCTCGTTCTTCGGCCCGTTCACCTCTGCCGCCGAAAGGGACCACGTCCTTGCGGTCGTGAAAAAGACCTTCCGGCTCCGGAGCTGCCGCACGCTCCGGAAGAGGGGATGCCTCCGGGCATCCCTCGGGACGTGCAGTGCACCCTGCCGGGGCATGATCGGAAAGGAGGAATACGCCCGTGCGGTCAGGCAGGCATCGGCGGTGCTGAAGGGGAATGCCGCCGAGCTGGTCAAGTCCCTCCGGGCCGAGATGGAAAAGAGGGCCGGGGAGTGTGACTTCGAACGGGCGATCCTGCTCCGGGACCAGATAGCAGCCATCGAGCACCTCTCCCTCCGCCAGGACGTCGCGAGGAAGAGGGATACCGACGAGGACATCATCAACTTCATCGTGCACGAGGGGCAGGTCTACCTCATGATCTTCTCCGTCAGCAGGGGAGTGCTGGTCAACAAGAAGGAGTACATCTTCGAGGAGGACGGGGACTTCCTCGAGGAATTCCTTGTCCAGTACTATTCCGATGTTCCCCCTCCCGGTGAACTCGTCCTCCCCCTCCATCCCGGTGAAGAAATGGAAGAGTTCCTCTCCCTCCGGAAGGGCAGGAAGGTAACGGTAACAGTCCCCCGCATCGGCGCAAAAAAACGACTCCTCTCCCTCGTCCGGACGAACATCGAGGTCGCACACTTTGGAGAGGAGATGAAACTCGAGGAACTCCGGGAGAAGCTGGGGCTCGAAAATGTCCCCCGCGTCATCGAGTGCTTCGACATCTCACACCTCTCGGGAACGGAAGTGGTGGGGTCCATGGTCCAGTTCCGGGACGGCCGCCCGGATAAGAGGAATTACAGGCGCTTCCGCATCAAAACCGTGGAGGGGATCGACGACCCGGCGGCAATCGGCGAGGTCGTGGAGAGGAGGTACCGGCGGCAGGTGGGGGAAGGAAAGGAACTCCCTGACCTCGTCATCGTCGACGGGGGAATAACCCAGTTGAGAGCGGCGCTCTCCCGCATGAGGGAGATCGGCGTCGATATCCCCCTTGTCGCCCTTGCCAAGAAGGAGGAGAAGGTCTATGTCCCGGGCTCCTCCCATCCCCTCCCGGTGAGGAGAAACGAGAAGGCATCTCTCTTCCTCCAGGAGATCCGGGACGAGGCACACCGGTTTGCCATTTCCTACCACCGGCTCCTCCGGTCCAGGAAGGTGGTGACATGACCGGGTTCTCCCTGAAATCCACGTTCTCTCCCCGCGGTTCCCAGCCGGAGGCAATCGGGAAGCTCGTATCCGGGATTGAAGCGGGGCACAGGTTCCAGACGCTCCTTGGCGTCACGGGTTCGGGCAAGACGTTCACGATGGCAAACGTCATCGAGCGGGTCCAGCGACCGACACTTGTCATTGCCCACAACAAGACCCTCGCGGCCCAGCTCTGGAACGAGTTCCGGGAGTTCTTCCCGGACAACCGGGTCGAGTACTTCGTCTCGTACTACGACTATTACCAGCCCGAGTCCTACATACCCCAGAAAGACCAGTACATCGAGAAGGACGCGCAGATCAACCCCCGGATCGAGATGATGCGCCTTTCTGCAACCGCGTCGCTCCTGTCGCGGCGGGACACGATCGTCGTCGCCTCTGTCTCCTGCATCTACGGCCTCGGCAGGCCCGAGCATTTCCGGGATCTGGGGTTCGAGATCAGGGTCGGGGACAGGATCTCGCGCAAGGAGATCATCGGGAAGCTCATCTCCGCGCTCTACGAGAGGAACGACCTCGAACTGATGCCCGGCCGGTTCAGGGTCCGCGGGGATACCATTGACATTGTCCCGGGCTACTTCCACGACATCATCAGGATCGAGCTCTTCGGCGACGAGGTGGACCGTATCCTCGAGGTGGAAAAGGCGTCCGGAAAGACGCGGGAGAGCCACCGGTACTTCCACGTCTATCCCGCCCGCCACTACGTCATCCCCGGGGACGTGCAGAAACGGGCCATTGCTTCCATCCGGAAGGAACTCGACGAGAGACTGCCCGAGCTCGGTATGCTGGAGGCCCACCGCCTCGAGCAGAGGACACTGTATGACCTGGAGATGATCGAGGAGACCGGTTCCTGCAAGGGGATCGAGAACTACTCGCGCCACTTCGACTTCCGGAAACCGGGGGAGAGACCGTACTGCCTGCTCGACTATTTCCCTCCCGACTTCCTCATGTTCATCGACGAGAGCCACCAGACGATCCCCCAGCTGCACGGCATGTACCATGGTGACCGGTCGCGCAAGAAGGCCCTCGTGGACTACGGTTTCCGCCTCCCGAGCGCGTACGATAACAGGCCCCTCATGTTCCGGGAGTTCGAGCAGTTCATGCGCCAGGTAATCTTCGTCTCGGCGACCCCCGGTGACTACGAGCTCTCCCGCTCTCAGCAGGTCGTGGAACAGATCATCCGCCCCACGGGACTTGTCGATCCCGAGGTCATCGTTCGGGGAACTGCCGGGCAGGTCGAGGACGTGATCAGGGAGATCCACGCAACCGTTGGACGCGGTGACCGCGTGCTCCTCACGACCCTCACCAAGAGGCTCGCCGAGGAGCTCACGGACTACCTGGCAGAAAAGGGTATCAGGACGCGGTATCTCCACTCGGAGATCGATACCCTCGAGCGGACGGAGATCATCAGGGAACTCCGGCTTGGGTCATTCGACGTTCTCGTCGGCATCAACCTCCTGCGGGAGGGGCTCGATATCCCGGAGGTAGGGTTTATCGGGATCCTGGACGCCGACAAGGAAGGCTTTCTCCGGGACGCGCGCAGCCTCATCCAGATCATCGGGAGGGCTGCCCGGAACGTCAACTCGCGGGTCGTCCTGTATGCCGATACCATCACGGGGTCGATCCAGGTTGCGGTTGCCGAGACGGAGAGACGGCGGACCCTCCAGAAGGACTACAACGCACGGCATGGCATCGTCCCCCGGACCATCCGGAAACCCGTCCCCAAAAAAGGGGTCGACATCCGGGACACGCGGCACGTTCCGAAGGCAGAGATACCAAACCTCCTTGTCGAGCTCGAGGCGCGGATGTTCCAGGCTGCAGAGCGGCTTGAATTCGAGGAGGCAATCCGGATCCGTGATACGATCCGGGACCTGAAGGCAAAAGCTGGAAAATGAACCGTTCCTGAATATTAACCCTCTTCATCATTTACACGGGTAAGTTGCATAAGCGTTCGAGCACCTTTTTCAATTCCTGGATTGGTTTATCCGAAGAAGAAATATCGACTTTTTGAAACGTGTGATGAAACCGCCGCCGGGCTGCCCTTTTGGGGGGCGGCGGGAACCATCCTCATAGGGGTGTGGGGGGGGAAGCAGCCCCCACGTGAGTGCTTCACTAACCCCTCGGGTGAACGACAAGCCAATTCATAGTCCAGGCTAATGCCGGACAGGCGAGCGGTTTGGGCTTTCCTGACCAGAGAACAGATGAAAGGGCAGGAAAAAAGGGAGAAATTTTTTTTCAATGAGGAAAAAAATGTCCTTCCCTTCAGGGGAAGGGAAGAACCTCGACTACGCTGTCCTTCCGGACAGACTCTGTGTTTCCGTATGCATCTGATACCGTGAGGATCACGTCATAGGATCCCGGTTCATTGAATGTATAGGTCTCCGTCGCCTGACCGGGGTCAAAGACTGTCATGTTGAGTGCATCACGTACGATGACCCACCTCCATGAATTTGGTGTCCCGATTGTCTGGTCGATGAGCTTGACTTTGAGGGGTGCGGATCCCGTCGAGGGTTCGACCTTGAAGTCTGCAATGAGTCTTGGTTTCACCTCGATCGTCTTTGAGGTAGAGCTGCTCGCAAACCCGTCCGAGACTGTCAAAGTTACGGTGTAGTTCCCGGCCTTTGTGTAGGTATGGATTGGGTTCTTCTCGGTTGTCAGGTGGCCGTCACCGAAGTTCCAGGCCCACATGGTCGGAGAATCTCCTGAGCCGTCCATGAATGCAACCGTCAGGGGAGCAAGGTTCTCCGGGTTGCTTGTTGTATACGTGAAAGCTGCCGTGAGCCTTTCGCCAACAGTGATGTACCCCGTCTTCGTCTTTTCGGCAGTCCCCACGTCGTTTGCAGCTGTGAGGCTGACAGTGTAGAGACCGGGGACGTTGTATTGATGGACCGGGTTCTGTTCGGTCGAGCTGGTCCCGTCACCGAAGTTCCAGTTCCACGAGGTCGGACCGCCACTCGATCCATCCGTGAACTTTACGACCAGCGGTGCCGGGCCCGATGTCCTGTTGGCAGAGAAGTCTGCAACGGGGAGAGCCCTGACCGTAATCAGACCTTCCTTCGTGATTGCGTTGCTTCCCGCGGAGTTCCTCACGCTGAGTGTCACAGAGTAGACGCCGGGGTTGGCATACAGGTGGTACGGGTTCTGCTGCGTGGACATGCTCCCGTCACCGAAGTTCCAGACCCACCCTGTCGGGTTACCCATGGACGTGTCGGCGAACTGGACGAGCAGGGGGGCATTCCCGGACGTCGGTGTGGCAGTAAAGTCGGCAACCGGTGTCTTCACGACTGTGATATAGGACGCCTTGGTGATACTCCTGCCTTCGGGTGCACCGCTGTTGAAAACCGTGAGCGTGACATTGTATGTTCCCACCGCATTGTAGGTATGGACAGGGTTCCGGTCGAGGATCCCGCTCTGGCTCCCGTCACCGAAGTCCCATATCCATGCCGTCGGGTTGTTCGTGGTAAGATCGGTAAACCGGACCGTCAGGGGCACCGTCCCGTAGACCGGGCTTGCCGAGAAATCGGGGACCGGCGGCGGGGGCAGTATCTGGAAGCCGTTTGCGAGTTGCCCCGACTTCCCATCGTCGTTCGTGACAACAACGTTCCAGAGACCGATGGTTCGACCCTGTAGGTTCACCGTGCAGTTCAGGGTCGTGGCATTGATCACGTGCACGTCTGTTGCCTCGATCGGTGCCAGGCCCGTCCTTGTGAGTGTGACAGTCGCACCCTCCCTGAAGTAGTTACCGGTCACGGCTGTTATCTGCAGCGGGCCGTCGTTTGCACCCTTGTTGGGCAGTATCGAGGAAACGACCGGGTTCGGGTACTCGATTGTGAACCCGTTCACACGCGTTGCGGACTGCCCGTCGTTGTTCGTGACCACGAGGTCCCAGTCTCCGACATCCATTCCGTTCAGGTTGAATGCCCCACTCAATGCACTGGAGTTGATGAGGCTGACACCCGTTGCAACGATATCAGTGTGAGATGCCCGGGCAAGCTTCACGGTGGCACCACTCCTGAAGTTGCTCCCTGCAAGGGTGAACGGGACGATCTGGTTATTGTTCCCCTTGTCAGGGTTTATTCCTGTCACCGTTGGTGCGGGGTAACGGACTTCGAATCCTCCGGAGATCTGTCCCGACTGCCCGTCATCGTTCGTGACCACGACATCCCACGGTCCGGGCTCGGCCCCCGTCAGGTTGAGCGTGCAGGTGATTTTTCCGGAATCGACCACAGTTACGTTCGTTGCAATGATATCGGGGAGCGACGCCCGGGTCAGCTTCACCGTCGCACCACTCTGGAACCCCGAACCGGAAAGGTTTGTGATCGCGATGGGACCGTCATTGGAACCAAACGCGGGGTCTATTGCCAGGACTGCCGGGGCTGCAGGGTACCGGACGAAGAAGGCATCCCCGAGGGTTCCTGACTGGCCATCGTCATTCCTGACGACAACGTTCCAATAGCCAACACGTGCCCCGTTCAGGTTGAAGAAGCACATGATGGTCTGGGAGGTAACATTGATATCCACTCCTGTTCCGGGAATGTCATTTTCCCCTTCCCGTGTGAGCTTCACGGTGGCATTGGGAAGGAAACCGCTGCCCGTCAGTCCGGTGATTCCAACCGGTCCGTTGTTCGGCCATGAATCGGGGACGATATCCTGCGGGTTGGGCGGCGGGTTCGTGATGGTGAAGACAACAGGCTCGACACTTGTCCGCCCGTCGGGGTTTGCGACAACGACTGTCCATGCCCCTGCCGTTTTCCCTGTCAGGTCAAATGTGCACGAGAGTGCAGTTGCATTTATCCACGTCACCGGACTGCCGGTAATGGGAGTCTCTGCTGATCGCGTGAGGTTTACACCCGCGCCGGGCAGGAAATTCTCACCTGTGACGACTGTCTCCAGCAATCCGATGTTCTGTCCCTCAGGGGGAGATATTGCATGGACCACGGGGGCCGGGTTCTGTATAGTGAAGACACCTCCCCATGTTCCGGACAGGTCGTCGGTATTCGTCACTGTGACATTATAGTCACCTGCCTCCCTCCCGGAGAATGAGACCGTGCACCGGAGATGTGTGCTGTTTACGTAAGTACTGCTTTCCGAAAACGTGGTTGGTCCCCTGGTGAATGTGACGGTCGCCCCTGAGAGGAATCCTGTCCCGGAGATATCCAGTAGTACGTAATCTCCCGTGTTTAGTGCAGAGGACGGATCAACGTCTGTTACCGTCGGCGGCGGGTTGGTGACGGTAAATGCCTCCACCTTTGTGGCTTCCTGTCCATCCTCGTTGGTGACGGTCAGGTTGTATTTCCCGGCAGGAATTCCGGTGAGGTTGAACCGGACTCCGATATCAGTCCCCGATACCGAAAGGACGGTCCCTGCAACTGTCTGCGTCCCCCTCGTCAGGAGGACTGCCGGGTTCTCGTGGAAGCCGCTCCCCGTCACGTTTGCGGAGATGTCGCCCGTGTTCTGCCCGGTGGCCGGGTTGATGCCGGTCAGCGAAGGTGCATCAGGGTAAGAGATCGAAAAACCGGATGGAAGGGTTCCGTTCTGGCCATCCAGGTTCCTCACGACGACATCCCACTTCCCGACATGGGCGCCGTTTAAATCAAAGAAGCAGAGGATCTTGCCCGAAGACTCAACGATTGCACCGTTAATCGTGGGAATATCCGCATATCCCTCCCTCCGCAGCGAGACATTCGCTCCTGGCATGAAACCGGAACCGGACAGGTTCGTTATCCCGATAACCCTGTCATTTGTACCGGATGATGGGTGGATGGCTGTGATTTCCGGCCTGGGATACCGCACCTCGAACCCATTGGTCAATGTTTTCGATTTCCCGTCTTCGTTGGTCACCGTGACGTTGTAGAATCCGGGTTCTGCGAACGTGATGTTGAAGCGGCAGGTGATCTGCGATGAACTGGCAAGGGTGACATCAGCACCAGGGATGACTGTTGCACCCCTCGTCAGGTTCACGGTCACGTTTGGCAGGAAGTTGCTGCCGGCAAGGTTCGTGATATCGACCCAGTCGTCATTCTCCCCGAATGCGGGGGAAATGGCCGTGATTTCAGGACTTGGGTTCTCGATGGAGAAGGCCTTTTCTCGAACGGCGGATTCACCGCTTGTCGTGTTGATCACGACCACGTCCCAGAGTCCCGCCTTGCGGCCTGTCAGATCAAAGACGCATGTAATCCGGGAAGGTGATACCACGGTGACATACTTGCCCGTGATGTTCTCCTCCCCACTCATGTTCAGAGCGACTATGACTTCTCCCTGAGCGGGAAAATCCATTCCCGACAGGTTCGAGATGTACAGATCATCCTGTGTATTCAGTCCCCATGTTGGATCGATCCCGGTAATGGCGAGTGTGGCCGATGCCGGGATCACCAGGGCAAGAAACACGAGGATAGTGACTACTATCTGCAGCCCTCTTTCGCTTGTCATACGGGTACCTCAGATGCATTTTTGTATACATTCCCCAATTGGGAATCGGCGGTGACAGGTCACTCCAATTCCCAAACAAATGTATTCACCATATCCTCTTCACATATCTATTTAAAACTTTCCCTCATCCGGGTTCATTAAAGCCCCCTTTTCACACTTCCGTCCCATGAAAAACGCAGAAACGGGATCAGGTAAACCTGTAAAGAAATGCACAACACCCATCACCAATTCCCGTTAGTTCCTTGGAACAGTAACTTTAGGGATGCCCGAAAAAAATCAAAATAGAAAGTTATTCAGGACATTGTCCCATTATCTTCCCTTTTCATCAACATGGCAAATGAAAAGGATCAGGGATCAATACCCCGATACTGTCCCGGACAGGGAGGAAAAAAGGAAAGGGGAGAGGCAGAACGCGCGTATATCACACCAGGTATGGTGACTGTTGTTTTACCGGCTGCCTTACCGGGATCCGTATCAGAAACCGGGTTTGGTCTTCAGTGCTTCGACGAGGAGCCTGACACCATTTTCGATATCGCCTATGTCCACGACTTCGACCGGGGAATGGATGTACCGGCTCGCAATCGAGAGTGTCGTGCTCGGGATACCTCCCCGCTCGAGGTGGATGGCGGTCGCGTCCGTCGTGCCCCCGCTTCCCACCTCGAACTGGACGGGGATGCCGCACGATTCTGCAGTATCTGCAAGCCACCTGACCATTGGGCGGCTTGCAATGAGGCCCCTCCCGCTCGCATCGGCGATGGTGATGATCGGCCCCTTCCCCATCTCCACGGGCACGTCCTTTTGATCGATCCCCGGGTGGTCACCCGGGATGGTGACATCGGTTGCGATGGCACAGTCGGGGTTGATGGTGTACGCACTGGTCTTTGCCCCCTTCAGGCCCACCTCTTCCTGCACAGTGAAGACTGCATAGAGGGTATGGGGTGACTTCACCTGCTGCATCGTCTTAATAAGAAGTACCACTCCGACCCTGTTATCGAATGCCTTGCCGGTTATCCGTCCGTTTGCAAGGGTTGCAACCTGGCGATCGATCGTGACGGGTGTTCCAACGGAGATGCCAAGTTCCACCGCCTCCTCCCGGCTGGATACACCCACGTCGATGAACATATCCTCGATCTTCACGCCCTTCTTTCGCTCCTCCTCGTCCATCTTGTGGGGAGGCTTGCCCCCCAGAACGCCGGTAACGCGGCCTTTCGTCCCGTGCAGGATCACCCTCTGGTTGTAGAGCGTCGGGGCATACCACCCGCCGAGGGCAACGAACCGGATGAATCCCTTTTCATCGATGGATTTGACCATCAGCCCGATCTCGTCCGCGTGCGCCGCGAGCATGACCCGGAACTTCCCCCCCTTCCTGACCGCGATGATGTTGCCCATCCTGTCCTCGGAGATCTCGTCCACGTACCCTCTCAGTTCCCTCTTCACGATTGCTGCGATACTGTCTTCGCTCCCCGATACCCCGTGGGCATTGGAAAGCTTCGTTAAGAGATCCATGACCATGTCTTCTCATCCCTCCATGGCTTTCCCAATCCTCTCCACCGCTGCCTTCAGTGTGCTGCGGTTCGTTGCATAACTCATCCGGGCATACTCAGGAGCATTGCACCCAAACGCGTTTCCAGGGACGATGACAACCCCCGATTTCAGGATTTTTGCGGTGAGGTCTTCTCCGAAGGGCACGAACATGTAAAAGGCTCCTTCGGGTCTTGGAAATGAAAAGCCCATCCCGGTCAGTTCCCCGTAAAAGTAATCGCGGCGGGCCCGGTATTCCTCCCTCATTTCTGCTACGCAGTCCTGCGGACCACTGTAAGCAGCCAATGCCGCATACTGCGAGATTGAGGTCGCACATGCCTGGCAGTACTGGTGGACCTTGAGGGCCTGCTCGACGTACTCCTTCGGACCGGCAAGGTACCCGAGCCTCCATCCCGTCATGGCATAAGTCTTGCTGGCAGCGTTCACCGTGATGACGTCTTCGCCAAAGAGGGCTGCACTCCAGTGTTTCGGCCCGAATATGAAGTGTTCGTACACCTCGTCACTCACGACCGTGACACCGCGATCATTTGCATATTCGACGATGGCGCGAATATTTTCCTTCGGTTCCACCGCACCGGTGGGATTTCCCGGCGAATTGAGGACGAAAAGGCGGGCGCCGTCCATCGTCTCCTTGGCCTTTTCGACATCGATGTGCATGCGTGAGTCGAGGGGGACACCCTGCGGGCGTCCTCCCGCAAGGATCGCAAGTGCTCCGTACGAGACAAAACCAGGGTCGGCGTAGAGGACCCGGTCCCCCGGCGCAACGAGTGCGTGCATGATAATATGGAGTGCCTCGCTTGCACCCGCCGTGACAATGATCTGGTCAGGGGAATAGGAGAGGTTGTTTTCGACTTTGAACTTGCGCGAGAGTGCTTCCCGGAGCTCGGGGATACCCATGTTCGGGGTATAGCCTGTCTTGCCCTCACGGATCGCTGCCACCGCTGCTTCCTTGATGTGGCCGGGAGTGTCAAAATCGGGCTGGCCCAGCCCAAGGTTGATCGAGTCCGGTCCTGCAGACTCAAAGAGTCTGCGAATCCCCGATATCTCTATTCCAAGGCATCTTTCCGCACACCGTGCCTTCTGCATGGATCTCTTCCTCCTCATTCAATGTTTGCATGCCTGTTCTTGAGTTCTTTTTCGTCTGTCTTTGTGATCTCCATCAACCGGGAGATGACGGCATCGGCAAAGACCATGGCTGCAGTCTCAAAGAGGGTCCCCAGGGGAGCAAACGACTTGTGTTCCCCCATGACCTGGCGGATCTCGAACTCCGCCCCCTCGTCCCTGATCTCATCACGGTGGTGCTCGATGATCACGAGAGTATCCGCAATCCTGCCTATCCGCGAGTTCCTGTCCGAGGTGATGAGGGCGACCCTGCCCCCTATCTCCTTGGCCGTTTCTGCGATGTCAGCTACCGTTTTTGTCTTTCCGGAACCCGAAAAGACGACAACGAGGTCTCCCGGGCTCATCGCCGGGGTGATGGTCTCCCCGACGACGTAACTCGAAAGCCCAAGGTGCATCAGGCGCATTGCAAATGCCTTGGCAACGAGCCCCGACCTCCCCGCGCCCATGACGTAGATCCTCCGGGCATGGAGGATCTCGTCAATGAACTCTTCCACCTCCTCGTCGGAGAGCGACCCGGCGATGGCTGCAATGCGCCGTGCCATGAGGCGCATCATCTCCTGGACCCTCTGCACTGCCATTATTTCTCCCCGAAGAACTTCTCTCTCCCTTATGATAGAAGTTGGGATGAGGTTCCGGGCACAGGCTTTCACCGGGATGGGGACCGGACTGGAAACGGGTCATCCAAAGATATCGTTTTCGTCGTATGAGTGCAGCCTTTGGCCGTTTACTGTCCTGCCATGACCTTCCGGACGGGTGAAGCGGGGACAAGTTGGTTTTCTTCCAGGAGAGACACGGGTCCGTGCCCGCCGCATACCAGGCATCCCGACCGTCCGCCCGGGTAGGAACCGCTTGTCCGGCGGGCGATGCCGAAAATCTCCTGCCTCTCTTCCCTGGCCTTTTCGCTGTCGACGTTGACGGATGTCACGAGGTTGACCGCGAGAGTGTTGTACTGCGCCCTGTCGGGAGTCAGGTAGTCGAAGTTAATTACCGTGTCCGCAGAAAAGAACACTCCGAGATCGCGGGAATAGAGGTAGATTTGACCGAAGAGGTGCCCTCCGAGTCCCCCGAGGACGGAAAACGTGTGCCTGCCAACCCGGACCTCCCCCATAACGGGAAACGATCCCACCCTTTCATCCCCTCCCGGGGGGAAGAGGACGATGTCGCGGGGAGGAGAAAAACGGGAGAAGAGATTGATGAGCGATGTATAGACCTCCTCGAGGATCGATTCATGGTTACGGGACCCGTATGCCCTGTTGGAAACGAGTATGATGTCGCGGGTTCCGGCGTGCATCAGGCAGGGAACGGAAAAGAGACCGCCAGCCCCGCAGTGGTCCGCATCCGCGTGCGTGATGACAATCCCCGAGAGCCGGTCGAGTGCGCCGGGGACTTCTCTCTGGATGACCTGGCAGATGTCAGGGTGGTAGATACCATAACCCGTATCGACCATCACGCACTCTCGCGGCGTATCGAGGAGGAAGACCGACCCGCCGCATGGTGGCTGGATGCAGACGAGGATGAGATCAGGGGCGAGCTGTATCGTCTGGAGATCCGCGTAAAAACCGGGACCGCACGTGGCTTTCAGGGTCCGTCCCGTCTTTTCAACGCTTTCGAAAACTGTTTTCGGATCCTTGCCCCTTTTCATCAGTTCCTGCGCGATATGATTGATATCCCCGAGGAGGGTGAGAAGGAATGCGTCCTCGGATTCTCCCACGATGTCGCGGAGGGATTGGGCAAAACGGAGATAAAAGACGGTGTCATCGAGGTATTTCCCGCTCGTGTCATAATCGAGGACATCCATGCGGTACCGGGACTTGAGATCGTCGAGGAGCTTTGTGACTTCCTCCTCCTCCCCGATGTTGAGGCTGACCGTGAGAATGTGCGGCCTGCTTCCCCTGTCGTCGAAGTCAATCTGGGCAATATTGGCCTGGTGGGCGGTCGTGAACCGGAGGAACTCGCTGAGGGCCCCCGGCGCATGGGGTATGTGGACTGACAGCTTGAGGAAACTCTGCGGTTTCAGGGCGGTCTGGAGGTACCCGAGTTCCCGGAGTCCCCGCGCGATCTCTTCTCTTGCCCCCGGTCCGGACGTCACTTCGAAAAAGACCGTGCAGGGATCGATCCTCCTGTCGAACTGGATCCTGTTGATGTTGCCCCCGTTCCGCGAAATGACATCGACAGCAGGGTGAAGTGCGCCGGGCCTGTCCGGGACGCGGGCGATGAAAGAATATTTCTCCGTATCCATCGGGATGTCACCCCGTATACCAGGGAACCCTTAACAACGTCATGACCGGGCCTGACCGGTTTTTTGTCCCGGTTCCCGGTAACGCCTCAATCGCGTTCCATCTCCTCGTGCCCGAGCATCAGTGATCCGAATATGACCTTTTCGAGGACAACGGATGCATACTTGATTGCCTGGGCCTTCTCCATATCCTCGTTCCGGTGGATGTCTGCATAGACCTGGAGCCGGACAAGGGCGAACCTGAGGCGGTCGAGGTGAGCATCATCGTAGGAACTTGCTTTCCGGTATATCTCCTCCACCTTCCATGGAAGGAGGCAGACATCCTCGAGAACGGGTACAATATCGTCGTAAATATCGAGAGGTTCGCCTCCCCCGGTGAGTACTTCGCGTAAGTCCATTTACCCCTCTACCACCTTCACGAGCTCTTCCATGACCTTGTCGACGTTCTTCCACGTCGGGCTGTCGTGGCTCCGGATGATGAAAGGTTTTCCCTCGTCACCCGCCTTCCTCATCTCGGGGTCGAGGGGAATGCTCCCCAGGAACGGGACACCCAGCTCCCGGGCGACAGCCTCCCCGCCGCCCTTGCCAAAAAGGTCTATCTCCTGTTTACAATGGGGACAGACGAGCCCGCTCATGTTCTCCACGATACCCACGACAGGGACATTGAGCTGTTCCACGAACCTGACCGCCTTCATGGCATCCATCGTGGCGACTTCCTGGGGAGTCGTCACGATCACGGCTCCCCTCACGTTCGGAGCAAGCTGGACGATGGAGAGAGCCTCGTCACCCGTGCCTGGCGGAAGGTCAACGACGAGGAAGTCAAGGTGGCCCCAGTCCACCTCGGAGAGGAACTGGCTGATGGCACTCATCTTCATGGGGCCCCGCCATATCACCGGTGTACTTTTGTCGGGGAGGAGGAATGCCATGGACACCACCGCAAGGTTCCCCGTCACCCTCACGGGCTGGATCATCTTTCCGAGGGTTGTCAGGTGATGACCCTCAAGGCCAAGCATCTTGGGGACGTTGGGGCCGTGGATGTCAAGGTCGAGGAGACCCACGCTGTACCCATGGGCAGAGAGAGCAAACGAGAGGTTGACAGCCACCGTGGACTTTCCCACGCCTCCCTTCCCGGAGAGGACGAGGATCACGTGGTCCACGTCGATTTCCGCCTTGGGAGGGAGCCCCTTCCCTTTCGAGGTTTTCTTGTCGCTGTCACACTGCTGCGCACCGGGGCACCCTTCACAGACCCCATTGCATTCTTCCGGTGTCTTTTTTGCCTCTTCTGTCATGGATATCCTCGTTGCAGGATTATGGTAGTTTTTATTATTGGACTGAAAGGGAGAAAAATATAGATCATT
>JARYMB010000018.1 GCA_029907345.1 Methanolinea sp. | reverse complement strand
GGGAGCAGGTACACCATGGGCCCGGAGGAGGCAATGGTTGCCGCCCGGATGATCGGGGCACCGGTGGTGATCCCCATCCACTATAACACGTGGCCCATCATCGCACAGGATCCGTCCGGGTTTGCACGGGCGCTCGAACGCACGACCGACTGCAGGGCATGCATCCTGGAACCCGGCCAGAGCATCACGCTCTGACCGGAAAAACTCTTCCTGTAATCGCCTTCCCCTTTTTCTCACCACCGGAAACGGCATATGGTTATCCTGCGGGCGCTGACGCATCCGATACCCTTATATAAGAATATACTGATTGATGGATTGTCCGAGTGTGATAAGCAATGGAGCTTGACGGCAAGACAGTGATAGGGGCGGGCGTCATCCTCTTCATCATCGTGGTTGGTCTCTGGTACGTTTTCATCAGGTGACCGGGACCAGGGTACGGCTGGCGGGAACAGGGGCTTTCCGGATACGGAATCGGATAATCATGAGGAGTTTATAACAGGTTAAATAAGGGATTCATGGCTTTTTCGCGACCAATTGAAACATAGCGAGCAGATTTTCATTCATACCTGACCATGGAGAAGTATTTCCCGGAATAATGAGGGCGGAAAAAGAGATTTCTGTTTGTCAGGGAAATGTGCAGGGATTCGTCACATATATCCAATAACCTTTTCCCGGAAAAAGAGCATTCCCATCACTGTGACTTCCCGAACCCCCTTTGATCAGAACGTTTTCATACTGTTGCTGGTGAGCATCAAACCCGATAGCCATGGACCAGCTGTTTTGAATTGAGGAAAAAGCATCCCGGGCAGGGATTGGTATTGTACCAGGGCAGCCTATTGCATTCCATCCCTGATAGAGACTGATGGGAGTTTCATTTTCCTTTTCCCGTAATGGGAAATGAACTTCTGTCGGGTTGGAAGAGTAGATCCAGATCCCCCTGTACGGCTCAATTCTTGAGTCCCCGGTCACTATCTGCCATCTTGCAGCAGAAGCATCATAAGTAAAAGTCAGGCGTCCATCCGTGGCTACGTCCCTGAAAACCGAGTCTGCAGTATCCTGACCATCAACAAGACGGTCAGGAACCGAGATGAAATTCCACCCTTTTTCGAGAGTAACATTGAGGGTCTTACCACCGGTTTGTGTTACCTCGAACCGGGCAGAAATGGTCTGGTTGGCTTGGACATTCTGAAAGGTGTATGTCGTTATTGGCCCCATGCTCTTTCCATTAACCATGACATCTGCAATCCGGTAACCGGACGACGGGGTAATCCTGAATGTCTGACTGGAACCGGCAGAGACCTGTATCTGCCCTGATGGATCAATTGTTCCTCCTCCTGTGGCAGAAGCGGTTATTGTAAACGTGGATACGGGACGTGGTGAAAAAGAAACCGTAATCGAGTGGTCTGACTTGATGTCATTGAAAGTGAAAATGGAGAGAGAGCCATAATGGATGCCGTCAATAACCACGTCATCCACTTTGTATCCGGGATCAGGACTGATGGTGAATATCTGGCTGCTCCCAAAAAGGGCTTCAATCACTCCGGAAGGATGGATGGAACCCCCTGGTGAAGCCGTCGCACGGATAAGGTACTTCTTCGATGAAATTGTCGCTTCCAATGTCTTTGATACATTGATGCGGCCACCGGAACTTACGTATCCTGTGAGCGAACCAGGACGGTCAACGCTGTTGACGATCAACTGGCGGATTTCAGCGGGCTTTTTCGAAGGATCCAATGACAGGATCAGGCCTGCCAGCCCGGCTACATGAGGTACAGCGTAGGATGTTCCAGATACATAGGAAAATTTTGAGTCATGGGACTGAGTCAATATATCTTCAGCCGGAGCCGCGACGTGAACGGAATTCCGGCCATAATTCGAAAAACGACATAAATAATCATTGGAATCTGTTGCAGCGACCGAAATAATATTCGGACAGGGGTATCCTGATGGATAGTGTGGCGTTATATCCACATTTTTTCCATCATTCCCGGCAGCACAGACAAAGAGAATGTCCGGTGCATTTTCAATTGCGTATTTCTCGGTATTCTTATATACTTCATTTCCAAAAGAGCAGGTGATAATTCTCGCACCGTTATTTTTTGCGTATGTCACTCCTTCGATAAAGTCAGAAACAGATATGCCTCTCTCATTGCCGCACCTGATGGGCATGATCCTGACATTCCAGAGAATCCCGGCAATTCCCTCCTGGTTATTACCTTTTGCTCCAATAATCGAAGCAATTTCTGTCCCGTGTCCATAAGTGTCCAGAGGTACATTATCGTTGTCAAAAAAATCCCACCCGTACACATCGTCGGTAAACCCGTTGTGATCATCATCAATCCCGTTACCGGGTATCTCCCCTTGGTTTGTCCATATATTACTCTTCAAATCAGGGAGATTGTAGTTGACGCCCATATCTGCAACAGCAATAACAACGGTACCCGAGCCCGTTGACAGATCCCATGCAGAAGGCATCTGGATTTTATTCATGTTCCACTGCTCGGGGAACAGGGGATCATTGGGGAACAGGGCTGACAGTGCAGATACCCTGCTCTCTCCTGGAGAAGGTTCAACAGTTAAGTCCCCTCCTTCCGCTTCCAAAGCCGGTATCGGTTCCGGAATGGGAATGAGACAATTTGGCTCTGCATAAAGGACAGATGGCTGGTCAGAGTACCAGCTCACTGCTTCTTGAATGGTAACATTATCTCCAAGGTGGATAAGCTGGAGACCCGGTATCCCGAGTCTGGAGGAATTTTTCAAAACTGTTGCATTGAAGTGCGCGTGCAATGAGGATGCCACGATCTCGAATTCCGTTTCGTTACCGGCGATTTCAGGTCTGAAGCAGACAAACAGTTCCGAAGGGACAATCTGAGAGGTATCAGATGCAACGGCAGAGGTCTGAAAAATAGACAGGAAGAAAATAAAAACGAAGATAAAATATAATTTTTTGTGAAATTTTCGCATCATATAATCGTCATATTTGATTAACGAAATAAATATTTTCATTTTTTTATAACCAGTGCATGACCGCCTTTCTTTGTTTTGCATTGGTTTGTCCAGAGAAGAAAGGTCGATTTTCTCCGGAACCCATCGTGAAACCCTCGCCGGGACTATCCCCACAGGGGGTTGGGGCAATCGGTGCACGATATCCGGTTATCACTATCCACCCGAAAGAGCGAAGAAACAAAAATTTATACCTTGATGTGGCGATGGGGAGATGGTGCAATTTCCCTGACCGGTGCAAAGGAATGCCATCACGTGGGGAGATGTCACCAGTGCATGCCTGCCATGCAATCAAACCTGCCGAACGGTAAACATGAATGCAAATTCTTCCGATGATAAAAAGGTGGATGTATCATGACTGTCCCAAGACTGCTCAGGGGTTCAGGGCCCCTCCTTCCCGTATTGACAATCGCACTCCTCTGCCTGTTTCTTCTCGCATCAGGACCTGCAGGAGCGGCGATTCCCATCACAGGGCCGACAGTTATCACAGAGCCTGGTTCGTACTACCTGGCCAACGACATCAAGGACTGCACTGAACCGATAGCCATTCTCATCCAGTGTTCCAATGTCGTGCTCGATGGAAAAGGTAAGACCATCGATGGGATGGATAAAACGGAAAGTTACGGCATACAAATCTACAACGCGGCTATGACACTTGTCAATATCATCATCAGGAATGTCGTTTTGTCAGACTGGGATTCCGGGATATTCATCAACGATGTCAAGAACAGCCGGTTTGAAAAAATCACCTCAAAGAGCAACCTGAATCATGGCGTGCTCGTAGCCCGCAGCATGGGGAATACTTTCACAAAAATTACCGCAACGGACAACAAGGGGGTGGGTGTCCTCCTGTATTCCCAGAGCAATCACAACACACTCACTGAAATTACGTCTCAAAACAATGGGGAGGGTGTCCGTCTCCGGTACTCCAATGGAAATCGCCTCGAAAAGAGCGTGATCATGAATAATGCTGGGGAGGGAGTAAATTTCAATGAAGAAGCCAACTTTAACACAATCATCAAGAACACGATTAATGGAAATGGGAAAAATGGAATCTATGTTTTGAAGAGCAATTACAATACCATCACGCAGAATACCCTCACGGGAAATAAATGGACAGGAATTTACTGCGAACAATCAAATTACAACGTAATATCGGGAAATACCGTCAAGGATTGTGGTACCAGGGGAATATATCTGTATGATCAATGTGTGGACAATGCTGTTTCCAACAATGTCATTCAGAACTCTACAACACATGGCATCGTAATTCGCGAGAAATCCAACGATAATCTCATCAATGGGAATAAAATTGATAAAAACGGTGAAGATGGACTTATTCTCAATGCAGCCGACCAGAATGTCATTTTCGACAACCTGGTCAGGGAAAATGCTGTTGCCGGAATTTGGGTTGGAGTCAATGCCAAGAACAATGTCATCTTCAACAACTACTTCTACAACGTGAACAATACCATGTTTGTCACCACCAACGCCAATACCTGGAACCTGACCCGCGGTGAAGTCAAGAGCATCACCGGTGGAAAATTCTCAGGCGGGAACTCCTGGGGTCAGCCGAACGGGCAGGGTTTCTCCCAGATCACACCCGACTCAAACAAGGACGGTATCTGTGACAGCCCGTATACCCTCGCTGCAAACAATATCGACAAGCTTCCGCTGAAATTCAAGAAAAAATAACCATTTTTTCGGGCTCTGAGAGTGTCCAAAAGGGTATTGGGAGTTGTAGAGAGGCTGCCTTGCCCCCAGTCCCGCATGGGGATAGCGTCTTCTCCATATCCGAACACATGCCCCGAAGACTTGCCCCCAGTCCCGCATGGGGATAGCTCCGCCACCCCAAAAAGGTGCGCCCCGGCGTCGGTTTCACAACGGGTATCAGAAAAAGGCGACCCTTCTTTTCTCGTCACGTTGGCTTTTTCCGAGGAGATTCATACCTTCGGGACGGTTGTGGCTTGATTCCGGTATAAAAAAGGGGAGTTGGTGGACTAGAAATCCGTCATCACCCGGAACTGGTCGATCTCCTCCTTGTTCAGCTGCTCGAGGAAGAGCTCTGCAGCGGAGCGGACATCCTTGCTCGCTGTGATCGCCCTGCCCACCACGACGATATCGGCACCGGCGGAAAGGGCATCCCTGACCTTGTCCACGCGTATCCCGCCCGCTGTTGCGACGAGCAGCCGGCCGCCCGCAGCCTTGCGGAGGGCAGGGATGTCACCCCAGGCATGTGCCGAGCCCTCTGTATCGATGGCACGGTGGAGCTCGACGACGTCGGGCTTGGCTTTGAGCCCCTTGATCACCCTGACCGGGTCGGCAACGTTGAGCATGTCGACGACCGAGTAGATACCGGTCTTGCGGGCCTCGGTAATCGCTTTTTCGAGGGTTGCCTGCGGGGCGAGACCCGAGATGACAACGGCATCGGCAGAAGCATCGGCTGCCATCCGGGCCTCGAGGTTGCCGGTATCGAGGACCTTGAGGTCGGCGATGATGAAGGCAGATGGCCGGACGCTGCGAATCTCGCTGATGATGGAGAGGCCGAACTTCTTGATCAGGGGGGTGCCGGCCTCGATGATGAGGTGATCGTTCTGCGGTAGCCCGGTGAGCACGGACCGGACCTTTGCCATCTCCACGAGGTCGAGGGCGACCTGGAGGTAGGGGGGGTCCCAGAGGCGCTGGACCTTGAAGCCCATGACGGCATGGGGTGCCCTGTCCTTTTCGTAGAGCAGGGTCTTTCTGTCCGGGAAGTTGTCGAGGGCCCGGGTGATGGCAAGTTTCGTTGCCCCGTAGTTGTAACGGTATATCCGGTTGTAGTCGGAGGCTTCCGGATCGAGGTAGACGCTTGCCAGGATGACGAGCGACTCGAGATCCCTGTCCCCGAACGCCCCCTCCTCGACAGCGTCTGCCACTGCCTTTGCAACGGCAGCCTGCACGGGCCCAAACATCTCCCGGATCTGGCTCCCCTTCCGCAGCGTCACCTTCGGGATGATCAGGGTCGCCGGTTTTGTCATCAGGTTGGGCCGGATCACCGCAAGGAGCGGCGTGTGCCCTGCAGAGAGCTGGGAGAGGGCGTTTGCAAACGCCGTCCCGGCAGGTCCGTCCTTCTCCCCGAGGATCAGGTCTACGTGCGCGAGTTCCGGTCCCTCGCCGACCAGTGCTTCACCGATGTGATACATGAGACGAATCGAACTCCTCACTCAGTATGTGACCGGACTATAGATAAATATGTGAGAATTTGGGGATCTTTCCGTGTCAGGAGACGCCCTGACACGACGGGCACCGCGTTTCCGGCGAGGATGACCCATCTCTCCTTTCACCACGACCCTGACCTCTCGTCCGGGAGCACGGGAACCCCGGCTCTCCTTTGAAAGCCGCCCCGGCCGCAAGGGGCCAGGGGGACAGTGCGGGAGAAATAAAGGATCGGCATGCCTGGAAAGGAACGGGGTGATCAGAAGAAAATGTGGGGCCGGTGAGATTTGAACTCACGATCGACGGGTCTCTCCGACATGCGTCAGTGCTCCAACGGATCATCATCCGGTTTCAGCAGACCCATTGTTCATCATTCACACGACGCGAAAGACCGCTGGAGCCCGTCGCCATTCCGGACTAGGCCACGACCCCTTGACTGTATTAACTCACATTGAGCGGATTTAAGGGTTATGCTGTGACAAGGCACGAAGGAAATTCCGGTGGGGCTATATGAATGAACATCGAACGATTTTGGGATGGATGCAGGCAGTTACGATTGCGGTATTTCTGACAAGCCCCTCCTCGGGCTCACGGTAGGCGAAATGTTCTCCCAGGTCGCCCGGAAATATCCGGATACCGAGGCCCTCGTCTCGGTGCACCAGGGGATACGGTACACCTACCGGGACCTCCTCCGGAAGGTGGAAGAACTCGGGAAGGGACTGATGGCAATCGGGGTTGAAAAGGGCGACCGGGTCGGGATATGGGCCATGAACCATGCCGAGTGGGTCGTGACCCAGGTCGCGACTGCAAAGATCGGGGCGATCATGGTCAACATCAATCCCGCCTACCGGACGTACGAGCTCGAGTACGTGCTCCGGCAGGCCGAGATCCAGACAGTGATCCTCCAGGACCGGTTCAAGACCTCCGACTACGTGGGCATGTTCCTCGAGGCGTGCCCGGAGGTCGCGGCGTCCCGCCCGGGCCACCTGCATACCGAGAAGTTCCCGTTCCTGAAAAACGTCATCTTCATGGGTGAAAACGCCCCGGACGGCATGTTCTCGTGGGACGAGATCAACCGCATGGGACACGACGTATCCGATGACGAACTTTTCGCCCGGGAAGAATCCCTCTCCTTTGACGATGCTGTCAATATCCAGTACACGAGTGGCACGACGGGGTTTCCAAAAGGCGTCGTCCTCTCCCACCACAGCATCGTCAACAACGGCAACATCATCGGCGACGGGATGAACTTCACCGAAAAAGACAGGCTCTGCATCCCCGTTCCCTTCTACCACTGCTTCGGGATGGTGCTCTCGAACCTCGCCTGCATGACGCACGGATCGACCATGGTCCTGCCCGGACCGACCTTCAACGCGGGGGAAGTCCTCCAGTGCATTGAAAAGGAGCGGTGCACGGCCCTCCACGGCGTCCCGACGATGTTCATCGCCGAGCTCTCCCACCCCGACTTTTCCCGGTACTCCATGGAGACCCTGCGCACCGGTATCATGGCAGGTTCCCCCTGTCCCATCGAGGTGATGAAGGAGGTGAACAGGAAGATGCACATGTCAGAGATCGTCATCGTGTACGGGCAGACGGAGACTGCTCCCGGGATCACGATGACAACGACCCGCGATCCGCTCGAGCGCCGGGTCTCGACGGTGGGACGCGTCTTCCCCCACACCGAGATCAAGATCATCGACCCGAAGACAGGGAAGATCGTCCCGCGCGGAGAGGTCGGCGAGATCTGTGCCCGCGGCTACTGCGTCATGAAGTGCTACTATAACAACCCGAGTGCCACCCATGCGACGCTGGATGCAGACCGGTGGAACCACACCGGGGACCTCGGGACGATGGATGCAGAGGGATACGTCAAGATCGTCGGGCGCCTCAAGGACATGGTCATCCGGGGCGGCGAGAACATCTACCCCCGCGAGATCGAGGAGTTCCTCCACAACCACCCGAAAATTGCCGATGTATACGTGATCGGTGTCCCCGACGAAAAGTACGGGGAGGAACTGATGGCCTGGGTCATGGTCGAGAAGGGAGAGACGATGACCGAGGACGAGGTCAAGGAGTTCTGCAGGGGAAAGATTGCCCACTACAAGATACCGCGGTACGTCAAGTTCGTGACAGAGTTCCCGATGAACATATCGGGGAAGATCCAGAAGTACAGGATGAGGGAGATCTCCATCAAGGAACTGGGTCTAGAAAACGTGTCAAAGATCGAGACCGCGTGAGGGGCAGAGTCCGAAAATCCCGAAAATTCCTTTTTTTCCGTTTCATGGCAGGAAAACGAAGCGGGGTATCGCTTTCCGGGCAGAGAACCGGGCTTTGGAAACGCTCTATGGGGAAGCCGGAAACGGTGATAAAAACCAGAAGGCAAATACCCTCGTATCGGTCACCGGGAGAAAAAAAGGGTCCTAAGTCTCCCGCACCCTTTCCACCAGTGCCCGTGCGGCCCGGGCCGCTTCGCGGATGATCTCCTCCCCGCCGGGGACGACCCTGTCGTGCATGAGGACGCTCCCGTGGCAGATCGTGGTCAGGACAGCGCTTCCCGTGCAGGAATAGACGACGTTAGAGGTGACACTGTGTGCAGGCGTGTTGCAGACGGCCCGCGGATCGAGCAGGATGATATCTGCAGGCTCGCCCGGCGCGATCCTGCCGTTTCCAAATCCGAGGGCCCGTGCCCCCGCGGATGTCGCCATTGCGAGGGCTTCCTCCGCGGGGAGGAGGGTCGGCGAGTTCCAGGCAAACTTCTGGAGCAGGGCGGCAAATTTCAGGTCGGACACCAGATCGAGGCTGTTATTCGAGGCACAGCTGTCGGTCCCGAGGGTGACCGGTGCCCCGGCCTCCCTCAGCCAGTGGTAAGGCATCGCCCGTCCCGTGGCCAGCTTCATGTTGCTCACAGGGTTGTGCGAAACGTGGACGCCCCGTCGGGCAAGGAGCGTGCACTCGTCGCGGTCCAGCCAGCAGCAGTGGGCTGCAACCGTCCGGGGAGTGAGTATCCCGCACGCGTCGAGGATGGCCGGGGGGCGTTTTCCCCACTGCGCGACCGCGTCCGTGACCTCCTTTTCCGTCTCGCTCAGGTGGATGTGGATCCCAATACCCTCGCTTGCGGCGTATTCCGCGCACCAGCAAAGACCCTCCTGCGAAACCGTGTAGACGGCATGGGGGCCCACGGCGGCCTTTATCCGGGGGTTTAACAGCCCCTTGACGAACCTGACGAACTCTTCCGTATTCCTGCACTCCGCCTCCCGTTTCTCCTCGGAGAAGAGGTCGATGAAGCCGTACGAGAGGACGGCACAGAGGCCCATCTCGGCGACGGCCCGCGCCGCATCCTGCATGAAGAAGTACATATCCGAGAATGCAACCGTTCCGGAACGTATCATTTCCAGGCACGCAAGCTTCGTCCCCCGGTAGACGTCATCCCCCGTCAGGTGTGCCTCGATCGGCCAGATCTTGCCTGACAACCACTCCTGGAGCGGCATATCCTCGGCGTACCCCCGGAAAAGCGTCATGGCAGCATGGGTATGGGTGTTCACGAGGCCGGGCAGGGCGGTCGCCCCATTCCCCCCGATCTCGCGGTCGGCTCCTTTACCTTCCGTGCGGCCGACGTCGTTTCCCACCGCAGCAATCATGCCCCGGTCGTCGACGAGGATATCGACCCGCTCTCCATTGAGCCTCACGTCCCTGATGAGGAGGCTTCCCCGGCAGGATAGATCTTTTTCCATGAGATGGTCTCTCCTAGGACAGTCCCCGGATGATACGCGAGAGGATCTCCTCGTTCCTCTTTGCAAACGATGCCGACGACTCGAGGAGCCCCTCGTACGTGAACATCTCGTCGGACAGGCCGTTTGCATAGTTGTCCACGGTGCAGAATGCGGCGACCTCGATCCCGAGTTCCGCGGCAAGCGTTGCCTCGGATGCAACCGTCATTCCCACGATATCCCCGACAGACGCGAGCGCCCGGACTTCCGCCATGGTCTCTATCCGGGGACCGGGTGTCTGCACGTACGTCCCGCCGAACCGGGCCTCGGGCACGATGGCATGCAGGCGTTCGAGGAGCGGGAGCGAGAAACCGGGGGTGACATGGCATATGGCATGGTCATGGATGGACGGAACCGGTGCAAACGAGAAGTAATCGGTCGGGAGCATGACGGTCCCCGGCTGGATCTCCTTCTGAAGCGAACCGGCCGACCCGATCAGCACGAGGCGGTCGACGCCAAGTAGGGCGAGTGCCGAAAGGTGAGCGCGGTAATTGATCCTGTGGGGGGGAAGCGACCTCTGGTGCCGCAGCAGGATCGCAATGTCGCCTGTCCTCACCTCGCAGTTCCCAAAGGGCGTGTGCACGACCCTTTCCTCAAGGGGAGGGATTCGTGCATAGAGGAGGCTCGTCCCCCCGATGATCCCGAGCATTCAGGAGCCCTCCCGGGTTTCAGAGACTGTCATGGGTTGTATACATGGTTTGGGAAGAGACGATGTTCTCGTTTTCGGTGGAAAATTTCCAATACCTGTATCACGAGGGACTGCCTCACCCTTGTACCATGGGTCGGTTTGCCATCGTCGGCGAGGACCGGATACGGGCCGGGGAATGCACGGATATCTATTTCGAGAGGGCGGTCACGGTCCTCGAAAGGTCCGGGCATTCCCCGGAGGTCGCCATGGAGGTCACCGCATCGGCTCTCCCGGGGGGATGGGGTATCGTCTGCGGGACTGAGGATGTCGTCTCGCTCTGCGAGGGCCTGCCGCTCTCGCTCGATGCGATGCCGGAGGGATCCCTCTTCTTCCCCCGCGAACCGGTGCTGCGCGTCAGGGGGAAGTGGCCGGATATCGCACGATATGAGACCGCCATCCTTGGGTTCCTCTGCCACGCGTCCGGCATTGCAACGGCCGCTGCCAGGGTGCGGGCTCTTGCCGGAAACCGCAAGGTCTTTTCCTTTGGTTCACGCCGCCAGCACCCGGCAATTGCCACGATGGTCGAGCGGTCGGCATGGATCGGGGGTGTGGACGGCGTGAGCAACACCTGCGCCCCTCCCGGGGTCCCGCTCGCGGGCACGATGCCGCATGCCTTCGTGATGTGCTACCCCTCGCCGGAAGAGGCCTTCCGTGCATTCGACCGGCATGCACCACCGGATGTCCCCCGGATTATGCTCTGCGATACGTACTGCGACGAGAAACAGGAGTCCCTGCTTGCGGCACGGTGCGGGGCAAGGGGTGTGCGGCTCGACACGCCCCGTTCCCGCCGGGGCGACATGCGGGCGATCCTCGAGGAGGTGAGGTGGGAACTGGATGCGGCGGGGTACAGCGACGTGACGATCTTCCTCTCCGGGGGTGTCACTGCCGGGGATGTTGCACAGTTCCGGGACATCGTGGACGCTTTCGGGATAGGCGGTGCCATTGCAAACGCGCCGGTCCTCGACTTCTCGATGGACATCGTCGAGAAGGATGGTGCCGGGTGTGCCAAGAGGGGAAAGCAGAGCGGGGCAAAACAGGTCTGGGAGTTCCCCGATATGCGCCACGTGGTGCTGCCGGAAAGACGGGAGGGACCAAAAGGAGCGGATCCTCTCCTCGTTCCGATGGTCCGGGACGGAAAGATCGTGTTCCGGCAGGGCATGGAGCAGGCGAGGGCCCGTGTCCTCCGGCGCATCCCTGCCATCAGGGAGCTCGTGGAGCGGGAAAACCGGAAAGAGAGGTGAGAGGAGGGCATCACCCACGCATTTTCCCGGGGAGCACTCCCTGGCATCACCACTCCCGGTTCGCGCAGGGGATTGACTGTGGGGGTGGCGGGGGATCGCAGGGCAACCCTTCCTTTCCGCCGGGAGGAAACAATTCTTTTTTAGGCAGTACAGCATACATTGTAGGGCACGGGCCGATAGATCAGCGGAAGATCGCTTCCTTGGCATGGAAGAGGCCGCGGGTTCAATTCCCGCTCGGTCCATCACTTTTTGTGTCCGGTGCACAAACCGGAGTGTTTTTTTCCTCGCTCGAAGATTCCCAATGTGATCTGCCTTGGCAATTAAGGAATGGCTCATCCCGCAGGACGAGGTTTTTTTCACTCTCTTCGAGAGGCTTGCCGCTGTCGTCGTGCTTGCATCCTACCGCATCGTCGACCTTGTCGATGACTATACAAACGTCAGGGAGAAGGTTCACCAGATCGAGCAGCTGGAACACGAGGGCGACAAGATCACCCACGAGATCTACGAACAGCTCAACCAGACCTTCATCACCCCGCTCGAACCGGAAGAGATCTCGCGCCTGGCCTCGGCCCTCGACGATATCCTCGACTACATCAAGAGCACGGCAACGCGGATGTACCATTACCGTATCCAGGAGACCGACCCGCACATGCTCGAGCTCGCAAAACTCATCCAGCTCTCTGTCGTCGAGCTCGAGGAGGCCGTCAAGGGCATCCGCACCATGAAGAACCCGCGCCAGATAGAGCAGCGGTGCATCGAGGTGAACCGCCTGGAGAACCTGGCGGACGACGCCCTCCATGCCGCGTACGACGATCTCTTCCGGACAGACGATGCCATCACCATCATCAAGAGGAAGGACATCTACGAGTACCTGGAGGACGCAACCGACAGGTGCGAGGATGTGGCCAACGTCCTCTCGGACATTGCCATCCGCCATTCCTGACGGGTCACCATGGAGACACTGCTTGCCATCGGGATATTCCTTGCACTCCTCTTCAATTTTGTAAACGGCTTAAACGATGCCGCAAATTCCATTGCCACCGTCGTTGCGACGCGGGTCCTGTCTCCCGTCAGGGCCGTTGCGATGGCTGCGTTCTTCAACATGGTCGGCCCGTTCGTCTTCACGACGGTGGTAGCCAAAACGATTGGAAAGGGTATCGTCGATCCCGGTTTCCTCATTCCCGAGGTGATCGTCATCGGACTGTGCTCGGCAGTCCTGTGGGTCTTCCTCTCTTCCTGGGCGGGTATTCCCATCTCCGCGAGCCACGCGCTCGTCGGGGGACTCATCGGTTCTGCGCTGGCATGGGGAGGGATCGGGTCGGTCATCTGGCCGTCCGTGGAACTCTTCGAAAAGACACTGGCTGTTTTCATTGCAGGGGGCGTCACCGGGGCCCTCCTCCTGTCGTATGCCGCGCGGAGGAAGCAGGAAGAACACTGGGTCGAGTATACCGGGTTAGGGTTCCTGTGCGGGGCATCCCTCCTCCTGCCTCCTGCCATCGTTTCCGGGGTGCTCCCCCTCAAGGGAATCCTTGCCATCATCGTCTTCATCGTGGTCTCGCCTGTCCTCGGCCTCGTGTCTGCGTACCTCCTCGGGATGCTGGTCATCCGCCTCTTCCGCAACTCCCCGGCAGGGAAAATGAATGCGATATTTTCGCGGCTGCAGGTTTTTTCGGCAGCGTTTTACAGTCTTGGCCACGGCAGCAACGATGCCCAGAACGCGATGGGTGTCATTACCGCACTCCTCTTTGCAGCCGGTATCCTGACCGAGTTCGTGGTCCCTGCATGGGTCATCATCGTCTCGGGGCTTGCCATTGCGCTCGGGACGTTCCTTGGCGGGTGGCGGGTTGTCGAGACCATGGGGAGGAAGATCACGAAGCTCCGTCCCTACCAGGGTTTCTGCGCAGAGACGGGTGGAGGTGTCGTGCTCTCCTTCGTGACGGCGTTTGGCGTCCCCGTCTCGACGACGCATGCCATCAGCGGCTCGATCATGGGCATCGGTGCGACGAGGGGCTACTCGGCTGTCCAGTGGGGTATCGTGAGGAAGATCGTGACGGCCTGGATACTGACGATCCCGCTCACGGCAACGTGCGGGTACATCGGGTTCCTGGTCTTCAGGGCGATTTTTCCCTTCTGACCGGCTTCTTTTCGAAAGGACCGGTCACGGACGGGCACAGGTTCCTGAGCGGGCAGGTGGTGCACGAGGGTTTCCGTGCGGAACATGTGGTCCGCCCGTGCCTGATGAGGAGGTAATTGAGGTTTCCCCATGCACTTTTCGGGAAGAGTGCCATGAGATCGCGCTCGATCCGGGCTGGGTCCCTGCCGGAGGAGAACCCGAGGCGGCGGGAAAGCCGGGCCACGTGGGTGTCGACGGCAACGCCCTCGTGAATGCCGAAGGCATGGTCAAGCACGATGTTTGCCGTCTTCCTGCCAACGCCCGGGAGGGAAAGGAGGTCTTCCATCCGCTCCGGGACGCGCCCGCCGAACCGCTCGATCAGTGCCCTGGACGTTTCCATGATATGCCGTGCCTTCTCGCGGTAAAAACCCAGGGGGCGGATAATCTCCTCCACGTCCCGGGGATCGGCATTCGCGAGGTCTTCGGGGCGCGGGTACCGGGAAAAGAGCCGGTCCCGGATCGCGTTGACGCTCCGATCGGTCGTCCTTGCCGAGAGGATGGTCAAAATGAGGATCTGGAACGGGTTCTCGAACCGAAGGAACGTTCGCGGGGAACCGGGGTCTCCATACAGGCCCTCGAGAATGGAGTAAACCCTGCAGGCGCGTTCCCTGTCCATGGCAATGGGGTAGGGCAGATTCGAACTGCCGTCAAAGCGTCCCAAACGCTCTAGGATGGACCAGGCTACCCTACTACCCCGGGAGATCAGATTTCTGTTGCATTCCGGCAAATAGGTTATGGTGAGGGGGCCCGCAACAGGGGCACAGGCTCCTTTCCGGGAGCGCACACGAGCGTTCCTGCCGTTTTCCTCCCGGCAAGGACATCTTCGAGGAGAGTGGGCTCTCTCCCGTCCAGGACGAGGAGCGGTATCCCGCTCCGGCTGATCACTTTTGCGGCAACGATGTCAAGGACGGTGTTGGACCCTGCCTCGAGCCCGCCGGTCCCGACGACACCGAGCAGCTCCCCAAACGTCATGCGGTCGAAGCGGCGGGCCGAGGGATCTGCCTTCGGGTCCCGGGTGTAAATGCCGTCCACGGACGTCAGGTTGACGAGGATATCGGCCCGGGAGAGCTCCGCGAGGACTGCAGCGACCGCGTCCGTCGTTTGCGCGGGTGTCACCCCGCCCATGACGACGATCTTCTGCCTCCCCATGTACGCAACCGCCTCCCCCGGGGTCTGTGCGACCTTCCGGTATGCCGAGTCCCCGAGCGCCGCGAGCAGGAGCGTGGCGTTTAACCGGGTGACGAGGATGCCGATCTCATCGCAGGACGCCTCATCTGCGCCGCATTCCCGTGCCACCGTGATGTACCGGCGGGCTTCGCCACCCCCGCCGACGACAACCGCAATGTCTGCCTGCCTGCAGAGCCGCTGGAGAACAGGTGCGTAGGAGAGGAGCGTGTGCGCCTCAAGCGAGGGAAAAAGGACGGAACCACCCAGTGAGAGGACGATGCGAACCATGCCAATCATTCATTTCTCCATATTTCACATATACCTGTTGAAAGCAATGGAGCACTGTCCGGTCTGCGGGAGCAGGGAGATCTACCCGGTTGCCGGGGGTTGCATCGGCCAGGTCTACCGGTGCAAGGCCTGCGGGTACCGCGGGTCGCTCGTGGTTGAGTGCGACGGAGACGACGAACCGCGGGGTGACGGCAATAACGGGTGAGCATTCATTACATTTATCGTCAGTGACCGGAGAATGGGAGACTGATCCATGAGGCAGATGCATAAGGCACTCCGGTGGTCACCGGAAGGACAGGAGGGCGCGGTCAGGTGCTCGCTCTGTCCCCACGGGTGCCTGATCAAGCCCGGGAAGACGGGCATATGCAGGGTGAGGGAGAACCGGGAGGGGGAGCTCTATGCCCTCACGTACGGCCGGGTGAGTGCAGAAGCGGTGGACCCCATCGAGAAGAAACCGCTGTACCATTTCCTGCCGGGGACACTCTCCTATTCCCTTGGAAGCGTCGGGTGCAACTTCCATTGTGCGCATTGCCAGAACTGGCACATCTCCATGGCGGACACGGAGATGCCGGGACTCCGCGACCTGTCACCCGAAGAGGGGGTCCGGCGGGCACGGCAGGCAGGCTGCGCGAGCATCTCATGGACCTACAACGAACCCACGATCTGGCACGAGTACACCCTCGACATGGGGAACCTGGCCCGGAAGGAGGGGCTCTCGACCGTGTACGTGACGAACGGGTACATTACAAAAGAGGCACTCCGGGAACTCTCCCCCATGCTCCAGGCCTACCGCGTCGATATCAAGGCGTTCTCGGAGGAGTTTTACAGGAAGGTCTGCGGCGCTCACCTCCAGCCGGTCCTTGACTCGGCCGTCCTTGCGCGGGAACTCGGGATGCACGTCGAGGTGGTGACACTCGTGATCCCCGGCCAGAACGACAGCCCGCAGGAGACGGGAGCCCTCATCCGGTGGATACGTGATAACCTCGGTGAGGATACGCCCGTCCACTTCACCCGGTTCCATCCCGATCACCGGATGCGGGACAGAGGGGCGACGCCGGTTGCCGTCCTCGAGCGCATCTACCGGCAGGCCCGGGAGGAGGGTCTCCGGTTCCCGTACCTGGGAAACGTCTCGCCCCACCCCTGGGAGAGCACGTACTGCCCGTCCTGCGGGGCTCTCTGTATCGAGAGGTATGGATATTCCGTGATCTTCCGGGAACTCTCCGGGGAGGCATGCTCCCGGTGCGGTGAGCGGATACCCTATGTCCGGGCAAGAGGGTGAAGCCCTGGCACAGACCCGTTTTTTGGCGGACCGGATGCTCGGGACGCTGTGCCGGTACCTGCGGTTCATGGGCTACGATACCGTGAGTGCGTCAGAAATGGCCGGGGGCAACAGCCGGGAGGACACCCTCCTCCTCTCCCGTGCCCGGGCGGAGGGTCGGATCCTCCTCACCATGGACCGGGACCTTGCCCGGCGGGGAGGTGACGATGCGGTTCTGATCGAGGAGAAGAACGTCATGGACCAGGTCAGGGTCCTTGCCCGGGCGGGCCTGATCGTCCCGGAAGCCAGGTTCACCCGCTGCTCCCTCTGCAACACGCTGCTGCGGCCCGCACGCCCTGCCGAGATCCTGCGTGCGGACTATGCGCCCGGCAGGGATCCCAACAGGACGTTTTACTGGTGTGCGCGGTGCCGCAAGCTCTACTGGCACGGCTCGCACAGCAGGGACCTGGAAAAAAGAATACAGGAATTTTTCCTGCAGGGTTCTCCAGGATTGGACTAGGAAGCCTTCGGGGGGACTTTTTCGCTCGCCTGGGCACGGCGCTTGAGCCAGACGAGTTCTTTGCCCTCGTACCCGAAACTCTGCATGGAAAGCACCTCGATGCCCGGGGGAAGGCCTGCAGTCTCGGCTCCCTGCGGGGCCATGATGATGAGCCGGGGGTTTTTGACCCCGGCGATGGGAGACCGGGCAGCAAGTTCCTGGATGGCTTTTATTGCGTTATCGGTCACCTTCCTGTCGAAGTTCACGAGCACGTGTGCACCCTCGAGGCGGCCCAGGATCCTCCGGGATATGGTGAAACCTGCACCCGCCCCTGTCCGGGGTGCAGCCTTGATCTGCCAGCCGTCAACGCTCGGGTAAAGCCGCTTGAGCTCTTTTTTGACAAAATCATGCATGATGTCTTCGTTTGATCCCATGGCGAATCACAGCCGATGATAGATAGACGCTGGTATGGTAAAACTGTTTTGTCCTGTTCCCGCTCCCGGAAAGGCAGGAATGGAGAGGCGCCCTCTTTCACACCGCGATAGAAAGGTATTTGTGGGCAATTACCCGATAGAATGATTGAAAAACCAGGATAACTGTCCTTTTCGACCTGCATGATCGTGATTGGAATCGACCCGGGCCTTGCCACCATCGGATATGGTGTCCTTTCGGCCAGCGAAAGACTCATCACGCCCATGGCGTATTCGTGCATCAGGACTGCCCCGTGCCCGGGGGGAACACCGGAGAGGCTCGAACTCATCTACGACAGCGTGTGCCGTCTCCTGGGGGAGTTTTCTCCCACCTGCATGGCCATGGAGACCCTTTTTTTCTCGCGCAACGTCACGTCGGCGCTCGGCGTCGCGGAAGTGAGGGGGGTTATCATGCTGGCAGCACAAAAACACGGTATCCCGGTCGCCGAGTACACCCCGAACCAGGTCAAGCAGGCGATAACGGGCTCGGGAAGGGCGGACAAGAGGCAGATGCAGGAGATGATTACGCGGCTGCTCGGGCTCCCGGAGATCCCCCGGCCGGACGACGTTGCCGACGGGCTTTCCGTTGCCCTCTGCCACATCCACACCGCGAGGTTCCCCTGACATGATCGCGAGGCTCCGGGGCAGCATAGTGGGATGCGGGGACGGGTATGTCATCCTCGAGGCAGGGGGAGTCGGGTACCAGGTGTTCATGCCCGGGCCGCATGCAAGGCAGGTTGCGGGGGAGAAGGGGGAAGTCGTCCTGCATACCCACCTCGTTGCCAGGGAGGATGGAATCGCACTCTACGGGTTCCCTGCCCCTGCAGAGCTCGAGATGTTCCGGATGCTGATTTCCGTTACCCGCGTCGGGCCCGCGCTTGCATGTTCCATTCTCTCGCAGATGACTGTCTCGGAACTTGCCGCAGCTGTCATCGGGGGCGACGAGAAGGCACTCACACGCCTCACAGGAGTGGGAAGGAAGAATGCCGGGAGGCTCATCCTCGAACTGCGCGATACCATGAGGAAGAGGGCGGACCTGCTCGCAGGCAGCGGGCACGCCGCGTCCGACGACCCTGTCCGGAGGGACGCGGAGAGCGCGCTCCTCGCGCTCGGGTTCTCGTCCCGCGAGACAAGGGACGCGGTGGGCCGTGCGATGACGGGCATGGCCGAACCGGCCGTGCAGGACATCGTGCGGGCAGCACTCCGGATCCTGCGGGAACGGTGATGCAATGGCCCGGCGTGAACCCAGCATTCCCCCGCAGGAAGGGGAGGACGAGGTCGACGAGTCGGTCATCCGGCCCGAACGCTTCTCCGAGTTCGTGGGGCAGGATCTCCTCAAGGAGACCCTCAGGATAGCGATCGATGCCGCGAAGGCGAGGGGGGAACCCCTTGACCACACGCTCTTTTCAGGGCCGCCGGGGCTCGGCAAGACGACTCTTGCGCATATCATCGCCCGCGAGATGGGATCGAACCTCCACTGCACGAGCGGACCGGTCCTCGAAAAACCCGGCGACCTTGCGGCCATCCTCACGCTCCTCAAGAAGGGGGACGTTCTCTTCATCGACGAGATACACAGGCTCCACACGGTCATCGAGGAGATCCTCTACCCGGCCATGGAGGATTTCTGCATCGACGTGATGATCGGCGAGGGACCCAGTGCGAGGTCCATCAGGATCGCGCTCGAGCCATTCACTCTCGTGGGGGCGACCACGAGGGTAGGGCTTCTCGGCTCCCCGTTCCGGGACAGGTTCGGCCTCGTGGTCAGGTTAAACCTCTACAGTGCCGGGGAACTGGCACAGATCATCACGAGGAGCGCAGGGATCATGAAGATACCCATCCTGCCTGACGGGGCGCTCGAGATAGCAAAGAGGAGCCGCGGCACCCCCCGGATCGCGAACAGGCTCCTGCGGAGGGTCGGCGATTACGCCCTCGTCCGGGGTGACGGGACGGTCACCCGCGAGATTGCGGACCAGGCCCTCACGCTCCTTGGTGTCGACGGGCTCGGTCTCGACGAGGTGGACCGGCGTATCCTGCACACCATCGTCAACCAGTTCGGTGGCGGGCCGGTGGGCCTGAAAACGATTGCCATCGCCGTCGGCGAGGACAGTCGCACGATCGAGGACGTTCACGAGCCGTACCTCATCCAGGCAGGTCTCATCAAGCGAACTCCCAAGGGAAGGGAGGCCACTCCGGCGGCAAGGGGCCACATCTCCCGCCAGTGGTGGTAATCCGACAGGGTAAATTCGCCCTTTTGGGGGTACAATATAAATACCTGGAGAGATTATCGGAAAATATACCATTATCCTGCCGGCCCGGAGGGGAGTCTCCCCCGATGGCGGGGGAGCCGGGAGGACAGGGGATGGGGGATTGGCAATGCTCGTGGCATGGAGGGGAGGACGTCTTTTACGAGGACGTCCTGTACAACAATGGGAAATTTGTCTCCTGTTCGCCGTTCTGCTGGTGATCTGCCTGCCTGCGGGGGCGGCAACGGTCTATGCAAGGGACTGCACGATCCCTGCACCCGGGGAGTCAGGGGAATGCGTCATCGTCCTGGACGAGGTTCCCGCGGGACTCTCCGAGTTCGAAGTCACGGTCGGGATCGGGGATCCGCACATCGGAACCATCACCTCGGTGAAGTTTCCTGCCTTTGCCCGGCTCAACAGCCGGAGCAAGGTACCTGCAGGTTTCGTGACGGTCAAGGGTGCAGATACGAACAATATCG
Source organism: Methanolinea sp. (assembly GCA_029907345.1). Taxonomy (GTDB): domain Archaea; phylum Halobacteriota; class Methanomicrobia; order Methanomicrobiales; family Methanospirillaceae; genus Methanolinea_A. The sequence goes on along the minus strand of JARYMB010000018.1, from coordinate 12,039 downwards.
TCCGGCCGGGTGACCGGAACGTCGTCCTTGCCACGCTCGGGATCCGCGGGGAGGCACCCGGAACAACTCAGATAAAGGTGACCGTGCCCGGGATGAAGGACGATGGTGGGACGCCCTTCACGGTACCCGGCACGAACGGCAAACTTGTCGTTCTCTCTCCCACCCCGGTTTCCGGAAACGTGAATATGACGGATACGGGCGGGTCCATACCCTCCTTCCCGGATACCAGTGCCCCCCCGCAGGACCATCCGGGAGAACTCGTGCACCACGATGACGGTGGGCCAGGCCCTGTCAATTCAGTGGTCCCGACACCGACCCCTCCACCGAGTCCCACGCCAACGCCGACTCCTCCACCGAGTCCCACACCAACACCGACCCCTCCACCGAGTCCCACACCGACGTTGACTCCTCCACCGAGTCCCACACCGACGTTGACCCCTCCACCGAGTCCCACACCAACACCGACCCCTCCACCGAGTCCCACGCCAACGCCGACCCCTCCACCGAGTCCCACGCCAACACCGACTCCTCCACCGAGTCCCACGCCAACACCGACTCCTCCACCGAGTCCCACACCGACGTTGACCCCTCCACCGAGTCCCACACCGACGTTGACCCCTCCACCGAGTCCCACGCCAACGCCGATGACAACGCCCACTCCGGCTCCAGACCTCTGTTACCTCTGCCTCGAGTCTGATCCGGCATCCGCTCTCGTGACGATAGACGGGACCGGGAGAGGGGTCACCCCGGTCTGCGTGTCCCTCGCCCCAGGCACTCACCGGATCACCATCTCCAGGGAAGGCTATGTCCCCTGGGAAGGAGAGATCACGACAAGGGGGTCACAGACACTGTACCTGCCGGTCTTTTCGCTCCAGCCTGCTGCCCGGTTCGTAATCGAGGCAGGTTGCAGCCCTGGCGGGGCAGTCTCCCCGCAGGGATCAATCGGGGTTCCGGGAGGAGGGACCGTGGAATTCCTCTTTGTCCCGGAGACCGGGTACTCGCTCGTCGATGTCCTGGTCGACGGAAGATCCATCGGGCCGCACCCCCGTGCAAGGCTCGAGGGCGTTTCCCGGAACCACACGGTCTGGGGTGTGTTCTCACCGGTCTCCCCCTCTCCCCCTGTTGCGGCCATTCTTGCCAACAGCACCGGTGGCGTGGCACCGCTTGCCGTTCAGTTCCAGGACGTCTCGGACGGGGACGTTGCAAACAGGTCGTGGGACTTTGGGGACGGCACCTCTTCGACCGGGCCCTCCCCCGTCCATGTCTTTTATGACCCGGGGAACTACACGGTCAAACTCGAAGTCTGTGGCCGGGGCGGCTGCAACCTGTCAGCATCACCCTGCCTGGTAGTCGTGCGGGAGGGAATCACGGGGGGAAACGGGACATACCCTCAAGGTGACGGCGGCGAAGTGGTACCCGCTGCCGACGATGACCACCCTCCTCTCATCGGCGGGAGCACGGGTTTTCTCCAGGTCAGGTGCCCGGTCGAAGGAGCATCCGTCTTCATTGACGGGAGTTACAGGGGAGAGATCAGGAACGGGACCCTCGATATCCTCGTTTACCTGACGGGGACTCCCTGCCGGGCAGTCACAGTCAGGGCACAGGGATACCTGCCGGAAACCGTCCCGATCAGCCAATACCCCGCCGAGGGAGAGACGGTGGTCATCGAAGTCGCTCCCATCCTGGTCGTTTCATCCCCCGGGTCCTCCGGAGGACAAGTCCGGTTGTCTTCCCTCCCGGGAAACGTCACGGCCACGATACCCTCCTTTCCATCGGAGTGATCCAATCGATTTTGGTACATGCTCAACTTTTTCTCTTCTCCCTCCAACATGAATGCAGATGGAATCAGCCGGCGACGACGGGCTCTCCCCCCGGAAGGTGGCATACCTCAAGTTCCTCCGCGAGAGGGGAAACGCGGCAAGGACGGGTGAGATTGCAGAACGGTTCTCGGTCGACCCGTCAACGGTGACCCGGACCGTCCGGGAACTTGCGGCAGCCGGCCTCGTGTTCCACCAGCCCTACGGCAGGGTCACCCTCACGGAAAAAGGCGTTGCCTGTGCCGACTTCCTCGTCTGGAGGCACCGGGTTCTCGGGCTCGTCCTCTCCCATTACGGGCTTGCAGGGGAAGAGGCGTGCCGGGAGGCAGAGAGGTTCGAGGCGTATGTCTCTGCCGGAGCGGTCCGCAGGATCTGCGCATCGCTCGGTCACCCCACGCGGGGTATCTGCGGTGCCATCTGCCACGATGCGCTCTGCGGGGCGGACAGGGAAGGAGAGAATTTTTGAGGTACCAAAATGACACGGCATGGACGACTGCACCATTTGCGTGCACCGCTCTGGCGTGCGGTGCCTGTCATACTCATCGTCTTTATTGCGATCTCCGGGTGCCTCTCGGAAGGGACGGGAGGCCGGGGTACGCCCCACGGGAGGACGGCGGTGGTGACGGTGCTGCCCCAGGCAGAAGTCGTCAGGGAGGTTGCCGGCGGGGACTGGGAAGTCGTCGTGATCGTTCCCCCCGGAGTCGAGCCGCATACCTACGAGCCGACCGCGTCCCAGATCGCACGGGTGGGCCAGGCGGACGCATACGTCAGGCTCGGCCCCGATCTTATGCCCTTTGAGGATACACTCGTCCGGCGTATTGCAGACCAAAAACCGGGGATCACCATCATCGATATGTCCGAGGGCATTTCCCTGCTTTATGGCGATGCGGATGATGGCGACGGGACCGCAAAAAGCCGTACAGGCGCCGACCCCCACATCTGGCTCTCGCCCCAAAACCTCCGCATCATGGCAGAGAATGTCGCACGGGGACTTTCCCGGGTCGATCCCGCCCACGCAGACGATTACACCGCGAGGAAAGACTCGTATCTCAAAAAGATCGATGCCTGCACCGGTGCCATCCGGAGAAACGTATCGGGCCTTGAAGGCAGGTCGTTCCTCGTCTTCCATCCCGCCTTCGGTTACTTCGCCCGCGACTTTTCGCTCAATCAGGTGGCAGTCGGGGAAGGGGGCCACGAACCCGGTCCTGCAGGGCTCTCCCGCCTGGTCAGCCTCGCGCGGGAAGAGGGAATATCCGTGGTCTTTGCCGAGCCCCAGTTCAGCACGAGGGAGAGCGAGGTCATTGCACGCGAGATAAACGGGACCGTGTTCCTGGTCGACCCGCTCGCCCCGGATGTCCTGGAGAACCTGGTCCGCATATCAGGTGCAATCCGGAGAAGTTATGGGGTGGGATGACGCGGACGGGTGATTCCCTGATGAGACCTGTCATCGAGGTTAGCGATGTCTCGTTTGGACACAACGGGAAAGCGATTCTCGATCACGTCTCGCTCAAAGTCAGGAAAGGGGACTTTTTTGCTCTCATCGGCCCAAACGGCGGGGGAAAGACGACTCTTCTGAAGATCATCCTCGGTCTCCTCGTCCCTTCCGGCGGAACCGTCACGGTGCTCGGAGAGCCCCCGGAGAAAGCACGGTCACGGGTCGGGTACGTCCCCCAGTTCAGGACGTATGACTTCTCGTACCCCATCACCGTCCGGGAGATGGTCCTCTCCGGGAGGCTCTCCCGCGCCAGGTTCCCCTGGGCGAGGTACACGCCTGCCGACCACGAGGCTGCAGACCGGGTACTCGAACGGCTGAGGATGGCACCCCTCGCGGACAGACCGCTTTCTGCCCTTTCGGGGGGGGAGCAGCAGCGGGCGATCCTTGCCCGGGCTCTCGTGGGGGACCCCGAGCTCCTCATCCTCGATGAACCCACGGTATACATCGATGCCCCGACAGAGGTCCATTTCTACAACCTCCTCGAAGATCTCAAAAAGGACCTGACCGTTCTCCTCGTCAGCCACGACATCGGTGTCATCTCCCGCCATGTCACGCGGGTCGCCTGCCTGAACCGCAGGCTGTTTTCCCACGATTCTCCGGAGATTACCGAGGACATGATCGAGGCGGCGTACCAATGCCCGGTCGACCTCATAGCCCACGGCATTCCCCACAGGGTGCTCAGGGATCACCCGGGGCAGGGGAGTTCGCGATGATGGACGCGGGTATCCTTTCTTTTGGTTTTTTCCAGAACGCGATCGCAGCCGCAGTGCTTGCGAGCATCGCGTGCGGTATCATCGGGAGCCTCGTTGTCGTCAGGCGGATGGTCACCGTCAGCGGGGGCATCTCGCACGCGGCGTTCGGGGGAGTCGGACTGGGTTACCTTTTTTCCATCGACCCGATCGTGGGGGCTTTCATCTTTTCGGTCGGAGTGGCCCTTGGTATCGGTATCCTGAAAGAGAAGGCCGGGCAGGAGATCGATACCCTCATCGGGGCGGTCTGGGCAGCCGGTATGGCTGTCGGGATCATCTCTGTCAGCCTCTCCGGAGGATATGCTCCTGACCTCTTCAGCTATCTTTTTGGAAACATCCTGCTCGTGCCACAGGGGGATATCCTGCTCATGGCAGTCTTTTCTGCATTCATCGTCGCAATCGTCGCCCTTTTCTATCTTCCCCTCCAGGCGGTCACGTTCGACGAGGAGTACGCCCGGGTCATGAACCTTCCCGCAACGCCCCTCTCCCTCGTCCTCCTCGTCCTCACGGCGACTTCTGTCGTCATCCTGATCAGGCTCGTCGGGATAATCCTCGTCATCGCACTCCTGGTCCTTCCCGCGGCGAGCGTGCGCGGGTTTACAACCCGCCTCCCGACGATGATGGCAGCATCGGTCGTCCTTGCCCTCGTCCTCTCGTTGTCCGGGTTGTTCCTCTCGTATGCCTGGGACCTCCCGTCCGGGGCAACGATCATCCTCCTCGGGGCAGCCGTGTACGCGGCCGCCCTCGTCCTCTCCCGGTTCAGCCCGGCCCGGTGGGGAGGCGGCAGCCGCACCGGCCGACGGTTGCCGCAACAAGAAGAGCAAGGAGCGCGGTGAGGGAATAAGCTGCCGGGAAACCCCCCGTTTCCGCAACGAACCCTGCAATGAAGGGGACGGCTGTCATCCCCCCGTAACTTGCGGTGTTGAAGAGGCCCATCAGGACACCCTGGCGGGCCCCGGCGGCCGCAAGGAAGGAGAGCTGGGAGATCATCACCATCCCGGCGAGCCATCCTATCACGAGGAAGCCCCACATCGAGTAGAAGGTGAGGATGACTCCGCCTGCCATCGCCACGGCAGCAACCTGTATCGTCCTGACGGGGGGCAGGTTTGCACGTGACGTGACGATGACCGATGCAATCGTCGCAGCGTTCATGAGAGCGATCTTTCCGGAGACGGAAGAGGCAGGGAGATCCGTGAACTCGGGGTAGAGCGCGGTAACGGCTCCCGTGATACCGACCAGGACAACCGCAGAGACCCAGAGCCAGAAATAGGTCTGAAATGCCCATACAAGCCTCTTTTTCGTCTCTTGTGCCGGTTCTGCAGGGGTTTTGGGAGATGTGCCCTGTCCCCTTCCCGTGGCAAAAGCGAGGACGAGGGGTATGACCGAGAACCAGGAAAAAAAGATGAGTCCCTCGCGGCCGCTGCCCGGGCCTCCGGTCACGAGCCACCCGGTCACGAGGAGACCGAGGATGAGGCCGAGGTTCAGGAGGCCCATGAAGTATCCGCTCATCCGGTCGTGGTCGGGTCGGGCATTCAGAAATGCGAGAGCCGCAGGCACGAAGAGACCTGCACCTATCCCCTCGGCGAGCCGGGCAAGGAAAACGAGCAAAGGCGAGCCTGCAAGGGCGAGGAGGATGCCCGAAAGGGTGGTAAGGGCAAGGCCGGCCCGGATAAGGGGGACCTCGCCGATCCTGTCGGAGATGTAGCCTGCAGGCAGGACGAGGAGGAATGCACCGAGGAAGTAGGCAGAGTAAATTGCACCCTGGGCTGCGGTCCCTGTCGAAAAAGAGGGGAGGACCGGGACGATGGCATTCGAGAGTGCCATGACCGCAAACGCCCCGGCAAGGAGGGGCAGGTTCTCCTTCATACCATCCGGTACGTCTCCAGGTTCATGGGCGAATGGGTCTCGATGTGGTACCTCTTGTAGATGGAACTGGCAAGGTCAATTGTGTTGTTCTCATCGCCGTGCACGGTGAAGATCTTTTCGGGCCGTGGCTGGACGTGGGCGATGAAACTCATCAGCTGTTTCCGGTCGGAGTGCCCGGAGAACCCGTCGATTGTCACGATCTCGAGGTTAATCACGATCGTCCCCTTCCTGCCGATGGGGACTTCACGCCAGCCTTTCTGGATGCGCCGGCCGAGTGTCCCCTCCGCCTGGTACCCGACGAAGACGAGCGCATTTTTCTCGTCGGACGCGAGGTTGCTCAAGTATTCCATCACGGGACCGCCGTTGAGCATGCCCGACGTGGTGATAATGACGCAGGGGTCGCCTGCTATGACTTTTTCCCGGAGTTCGGAGGAGTCGACGGGGACGAAACAGTCGGCGAGGAAGGGGTTATGGTCCTCCTTGAATATCTGGGTCCGGAGTTCGCTGTTTAAGTACTCGGGGTAGGTCGTGTGGATGGCCGTTGCTTCCCTGATCATCCCGTCGAGGTAGATCTTCACCGTCGGTATCTTCTGCCTGCGCATCCCCTCCTCGAGTGCAAGCATCACCTCCTGCGACCTCCCGACGGCAAACGCGGGGATGATGACCTTCCCGCCCCTGCGGATGGTGTTGTTGACGGTCTCGTACAGCTTCTCCTCGGCCTCGGCACGCGTGGGCTGGATGTCTCCGGAACCGCCGTAGGTGCTCTCCATGATCAGGGCCTCGAGCCTGGGGAAGTTGCAGGTCGCGGGGTTGAAGAGCCTGCTCTTGCTGAAGTTGAAGTCACCGGTAAAGGCGATGTTGTACAGCCCGTCGCCGATATGGAAATGGGCAATCGCGGAGCCGAGGATGTGCCCGGCATTGTGGAACGTCAGCTTGATGTCAGGGGCGATGTCCGTGACACTGCCGTAATTGAGGGTGATCGAGTGCTTGATGTAGCTCTTGACCTCGTTCGAGCTGTAGGGGATCTTCCTGTCTTCCTTGCTCACCACGTCCAGGTAATCGAGCTGGAGCATTGCGGAGAGGTCTCGCGTGGGTGGCGTGCTGTAAACGGGCCCGTCGTACCCGTACTTGAAGAGGAGGGGGACGAGGGCACAGTGGTCCAGGTGGGCGTGGGTGAGGACGACCGCGTCCAGCTGGCTGAGGGGGTGGATCTCGGGGACGTAGAGGTAAGGCGTGCTCGCGCTGTTGTCGGGTTTTTCCCCGCAGTCGATGAGGACCCTCGATTCGGGGGTGGAGAGGAGGAACGCTGCACGTCCCACCTCGCGGCAGCACCCGAGCATCGTCACCCTGACCCACTGGTCCCGGGCGATCACGTCGCGGTGGATCCTCCGCCCGATGGCCCGGAGGAACTCCTTCCGCTCCTCGTTGACCGACCGCAGGTACTGCCTTATCTGCTTGACGGTACTCGATTCTATGGGGGGTGTCCGGACGACCTTGGGCGTCCACCCGATGTGCCTTGTTATCTCGCGAAGCGTTGCACCGTTCTTCCCGATGACCACGCCGGGCTTTTCGGCCTCGATGAGGACTTCACCGGTATCTGCATCAAAGAATATATCGGTGATACCTGCGTTCTCTGCGACAACTGCCCTGATATCTTTGATTGCCTTTTCAGGGTCCTCGAGAACATTGGGCCGGACGACGATCCGCTTGCGCAGGTCCCGTGCGAGGACCTTTATCAGGTCAGCCTGGTCCGCAAACCTCTTGGGGTCGTCCGTGTAGATGACGAGTTCGGGCCCCTCGAACTCCACGTCCGAGACCGTGATCCCGGCAGGAACTTTCTCGTTGATCTTGTCTTTGAGCTCTTTGAGCCTCTCTTCGATAAGCATCAAAACCGACCTAAAAAAGTATTACGCAGGGGATACCGGGGAAAGACCGGCGACTTCACTCTCGGTCAGCTCCCTGTAGGCTTCTTTCGTGATGACCACGACGTGGATGCCCTCGCCGGAACCCGCGTCCCTCTTCATTGCCGACCGGATCGCCCTGACGGCAAGCGCGACCGCTTCGTCTTCCGAGAGATCCCGGCTGTAGCGGTCTTCCAGCACACCGAAGGCCATCGGGGAGCCCGATCCGGTCGCCACCATCTCCTCCTCGCGGGACGCCCCCCCGAGAGCATCGACTGCATAGAGTTTCGGGCCGCTCTCGTCGACGCCGCCCACCAGCAGCTGGACGTAGAAGGGATAGTACCGGTTCGCGTTCAGGATGTTCGAGAGCAGTGTCGCCACAGCCCCGATGGTTATCGGCCTGCCCCGCCTGATCTGGTAGAGACTGCACTCCACTGTCATGAGGCGTGCTATCTGCTGTGCATCACCGACGCCACCGGCGGTTGTCATCCCTATCCTGTCGGCAATCTGGTAGATCTTCTTGGCTTTCTTGGAGGCGATCAGGTACCCCATCGTGGCCCTCATCTCGGATGCAAGCACAACTGCATCGCGAAGGACGAGTCCGACGGTGGTTGTCCCTGTCATTCCTTCCCTGTATTGTTCATTCATGGAAACACCCCAAAATATTGGAAAACGCTGGTAAATTGCCTTAAAAGCGCTTCAAACAGTACAATGTCATCCTAAAACATAAACATTTTTGTCAGGGCCTGTCCCTGCAGAGAGCCCTGATGAGCTCCCTGTCAAAGAGCATCGCCACGAGTTTCCGGTCCCCGTTCACGACGGGCAGCTGGTCCACCCGTGCCCTCTTCATCTTGAGTGCACACTCGCTCACCTCGGCGTTCAGCGGCACCGAGATGACGTTCCTGACCATGGCTGTCTTGACCGGGCGGTTGGGGAGCTGGATCTTGGATATGCCGTAACTGATTGTGTGCATGTCGCGGATGCTCTCCCACGTCCACTCGTCGTCATCCGTGCCGTTCGAAAAGTCGCTCACCTCGACCGTGTCCTCGATCGAGGAGTGCCGGATGAGGTCGCGCTCCGAGATGATTCCCTGGAGTGTGCTCTCTTCGTCGAGGATGGGGATTGCGTCAAAGCCCGAGATCTCCATGATCCGGCCGACGAGGGGGAGGGGAGTCTCTTCCCAGAGGGCAAACGTCTGGCTGATGTAGGAATCCTTGATCTCGTCCCTTACCTTCATCTGTGCCAGTGCCGCAACGAGATCCGCGACCGAGATGAGGCCGAGGAGGTCATCGCCCTCGATGACAGGCAGTCGGCGGATGGAATGTGTAATCATCAGGGATGCAGCCTCCCTGATGGTTGCATCGGGTGAAATCGTCACCGGGTCGCGGGTCATCAGGAGACCGAGCTGCGTCTCCTCCGCCTTCCGCAGGAGGTCCTTTCTCGTGATGATGCCCACGAGTTTTCCGTTCTTGAGGACCGGGACACCCGATATCCCGGTGCGCTTGAGTATCTTGAGGACGTCGTCGCGGTTCCCGGGGATCTCCACGGAGACCACGTCGGTGGTCATGAAGTCTGATACTTTCATTTCTGTGATGGTCTCACCACCAGAACAGCCACTTTGCTGTTGCTGACCACAAAAGAACTGACACTGCCGAGGAGGAGCCTGTCCACCTCGCTCTTGCCGTGGGAGCCGACAACGATGAGGTCTGCACCGACTTCCCCCGCTGTCCTGACGATCTCGTTTCCCGCGTGGCCCTGGCGGATGTGCGTCTCGAGTGCCACGCCTGCCTTTTGCGCTGCCTCTTTTGCACGTTCAAGGGTCTCCTGACCCTCTTTCTCGAGCATGCTGAACATGATCTCCCACGTGCTGTCCATGGGCAGGGACGAAAACAACCCTGTCTCCACAACGTACACCACATGGACCTTTGCCTTCCAGACACGGGCCTCATCGAGGGCAACCTCGAATGCCCTCCTCCCCATGTTCGACCCGTCAACAGCGACCAGGATATCCGAGAACATCAGTACACTCCAAAACAGTCTGCCTATGTAATGTCTTTTACAAATTAATAACCTTTCTCACGATATTTGCCGGACCTGCCCTGTTTACGAGGGCTGCTGCAATGTCCCGGCTCAGTGAGAGGTTCGATGGACGGGGATCGATGACCAGAAAAGCGGCCCTGTTTTTCTCCCTGATGTAAAAAGGTTCCATGAAGAGCGATGCCCCGAGGGTTGCGGCGCGCAGTGCCTCGCGCGGGGAGACGCGGTAAACGGTGGAGAGGAACTCCATCTCCCTCCACATGTCCGGCTGGACACACATCGCGTTGTCAGTCCCGAGGAGGAGGGGGCATCCCAGGGAGAGGAGTTCCCGCACGGGAGGTCTCATTGCAGACGAAGTGACGCGAAACCTCCAGTTTGCCCTCGGACAGACGGCCACGGGTATCCCGGCGTCCGCGATCTGCCGGAGATGATCCCTTGAAGCATGCGTGCAGTGGACGAGGAGGTCGGGTTCGTACGCGAGGGCCTGTTCGATGTCTGACGGGTCCCTTTCCCCGGCGTGGAATGCAACGAGTTTTCCGCTCCGGCGAGCCAGGGACACCACCTCGTCCAGGCCGCCCGCAAAGTCCCGCGCGCTGCTTATTCCAAGGCCCTGCGCGACCGTTTCGCCACCCTCCCGCCCGAAGATGACAGGCCTGCAGGAAATACCGTTCCCGGCCTCGAGCAGCGCGGATACACCGTCCCTGCCCCCTTCGCGGAAGTCGGCGAATCCTGCCGTGCCCCCGTTTTCCATCGTCCGGATGGTCAGCCGCATCGCCCTGACGAGATCTGTCCGTGAAACCGACCGGAGGATGCGGTGCTTGAGCCCGTCGGGCGGTCGGACAAGCGCGTCGAGGTCTCCCTCGAGCGGGATGTCGAGGGCGACACTGTCACCGACGTGGGTGTGGGCGTTGAAGAACGCAGGCACGATCCAGGGAAGATCGTCTCCGGGTCCCCCGAGGTCCTCGATGTGCGCGATGGTGCCGGCCTCAACCACCAGCCGCACGGGCGCCTCCTCGAAGTCCTCCCCAAGGAGGGCGCGTCCCTCGATCAGGAGTTCCCCGCCACTCATGTCTGCTGCCAGCCTTTTATATACCGAGAATGAGAAATATGTTTGTATGGCAAAGAAGCAGGGTGGACGCCTCATATCCTCGGCAGGGCTGGTCAATTACTACGAGAGCGAGGACAAGAGGGCAATTCATATCAGCCCGTACTCGGTCATCATCGTATGTGCCGCAATCGGCGTTGCAGTCCTCGTTCTGAATATCATCTACTAAACACATTTTTTTTGGTTTTCGTTCACCGTTTCCATCCGGGATCCTGTCTGCCTTTTCCCGCAGCATAGGGATGCCAGGCGTTCCGGCTGAAAAACTCTCCCGATGGACCAAAAAACACCTGGCACAGAGGGTACCAGCTGCCCGGGGCAGTGAGCGTGCGGGTTCCCGGTGTTACGTCGATATTTATATACCGGGGAAGCTGTAATCACCAATTGCCGATGTTCCTCATCATCCGCTGCCCCGGGTGCCGGACTTTTTCCTACGTCGACCGGTTCCAGCAGTGGAAGCTCTGCCCGGTCTGTGGAGAGGCGATCGAGGTCGCGAAGGCCCCCGCGTACATCGAGGTGGACGAGTACCGGGTTGCCGAGCGTATCGTCAGCCAGCTCGAGGATTACCTCCACAGGAACCGGAAGAAGGACCTTTCTCCCGAGGAACTGGCGGCACTCCGCGAGCAGTATGCCGAGTGGCTCCGGAGCAAGGCATGAGAAAAGACCGTCACCATTTCTTCCCGCATCCCGGGCAGACCAGTGTGATCTCGCGCCTGCACCGTGGGCAGAAGAGCCCTGTCCTCTCGTTGTAGACCACCGTGGATCCGCACCTGCGGCAGAGGATCTCCTGTTCGTACCCGCACTCGTGCCGGACCATGAGGAGGATATGGCAGAAGGGGGATGAAAAAGGTTCTCACCCCGGTGGTTCCTCCATCATCGGGCAGTCATGGGATGGCAACGCTTCTTCCGATCGGCCTGCCGGGGGACTTCAGGGGATGGCAACCCGGGTTCGGATATCCTGCTGAAAGGACAAAAAAGGGAAGGGAGGTCGGGGGGAAGATCACGCCACCTCTTCCTTCTCCGTGTAGTAATAATACTCCCCCGTCGCCTTCTGTTCCCGGTCGAGGAAAGA
>JARYMB010000017.1 GCA_029907345.1 Methanolinea sp. | reverse complement strand
TACTGTTGGCCCCGTTGCATTCAACGTGGTTGACCCTGCCATCGTCGTGAAGGTCTGGGACAACACCGCCGGCAAGGACGTCTCCGGCAAGTCTGTTCCGCCGGGCAACTATCTGAACTTCAGGATTGAGACCAATACCTATTCGGTCACTGCAAGAGGAGATGCCGGCACGCAGGGATTCGTGAAGGTCCGCGTGAAGACATCCGATGGTGCAGTCTATACGTCTCTCTTCGAGACAACAACCGCATCCAATCCCATCGACAACCTCAGGCCCACAAATGACCTCTGGTACTGGAGACCCAACCCGCCAGCAGACGGTCAGGGATGGAACACCGGCGTCCTTGATGCAAACGGCGCCCGGATGTACAAGGCAGGCACCTACACAGTGTATGCCGAGCTTGACCTGAACAAGATCAAGGACAACTACAAGGCACCCGACGGCAGCGACTACACCGGCAAGACGATCTCCTCGACCCAGACGGTGACCATCACCGCTGACACCGTGAAGATTGAGGCCAGCAAGGACGTCGTTGTCCGTGGCAATGCATTCTCAGTCACCATTACCGGAAGGCCCAACACCGAGTACTACCTCTGGGTGAAGGGTACCGGACAGATGACCGGTGCAGCCCTTGACCAGCCGCCGCTCCTTGTTGCAAGCCAGAAGGATGTCACGAACGACCCGGTGGGCGGCCCGTACACAATCGGCAGCTACCAGTACGAGGGTGGAGCAGGGCGCACCATCAAGCAGGATGTCCCGGCAGCCCCGAGCAATGGTGTCTATTACTACGCCAAGGTCAAGACCTCCAACTCAGGCACCGTCACTGTCGGATGGCAGACTTCCCAGGCCACCAAGGACAAGAAGTACACCTTCCGTGTCGAGCGCTTCGATGGCAGTGCCTACAAGTCTGACGAAGTGGATGTCAAGATCGAGAAGGGAACAGTGACCGTTGTCGCAGCCGGCGACCAGAGTTACTTCCTCGGACAGGAGGTCAAGCTCTCCGGTACGAACTCCGAGACTGACACCGTGTACCTCTTCATCACAGGTCCGAACCTCCCCTCACAGGGTGGCAAACTGACCGACCCGAGGACCGGCGTTGTCAATGGAAACACCGGAACCTTTACCACAGCTGATGTCCTGGACGACAACACATGGGAGTACAAGTGGCAGACTGCCAACCTGAACATCGACGCAGGTACTTACACCATCTATGCAGTCGCAACTCCGTCCGACAAGAACAACCTTGCCGACACCCAGTACGCAACCGTCTCCATCATCATCAGGAAGCCGTTCGTGACCGCGGTCGCATCCCAGTCCACGATCGCCCAGGGTGACAAGTTCTACATCCGGGGCGTTGCAGAGGGCCAGCCCTCACCGGGAGTGGCAATCTGGATCCTGGGCAAGAACTACGTCCTGTATGAGACCGAGAGCGTCAACAACGACGGAAGCTTCGAGAAGGAAGTCAACCAGGGAATCACTGCCAACATGGCGGCAGGCCAGTACTTCGTGGTCGTCCAGCACCCGATGTACAACGATATCCTTGATGTCTACCCCGATGGAACGAGAACCTACGTGGTCGGACCCTACCCGACAGCCAACTCCAGGATCTTCAAGCTCCAGGGAGCAGGCAGCCTGCAGGGATCTGACGCTGCAGAGGCACTCGTTACCGCGCTCGACAACTCCTACGTTGACGACACCTACACCAAGCTCCAGTTCCTGATTGAAGCACCGGTCATCCGGATCTCCCCGATCACCGAGAAGGCAGTTGGCGAGAAGTTCGAGATCACAGGCACCACCAACCTGGCCGTCGATGACGAGATCCTGGTTGAAGTCGTCTCCTCGTCCTTCAAGGCAACCAAGAAGACCGAGAGCGGAGAGTTCAGCGGTGCAACCGGAACGGTCAAGGTCAAGAAGGGAACAGAGGGCTACAACACATGGTCCTTCCCGGTTGACACGGCCAACTTCAAGCCCGATGAGTACATCGTGCAGGCATCCGGTGTGACTGTTGACGTCACCACAACGGCACTCTTCAATGTCGTTGAGAAGCCGCCGACAACCATACCGACCACCATGCCGCCCACGACCCCACCGACGACCGTTGTGACCACAGTGCCGACAACCCCGACCCCGACCCCGACCCCGACATCACCGGGATTCGGTGCCCTGGTGGCCCTTGTCGGCCTTGGTGCAGTGGCGTTCCTCATCGTGCGCAGGCACTAAAAGAACATCCAAAACCCTCACTTTTTTCTCGAACCCTGCCTCCGGCAGGATACAGTGATTCATTTATACCTTTCTGCCCGGACACAAAACCACTATTAGTCCGGAGGGCGGAATTTAAGGAAGAAGAGATCCTTCTCCGGCCGGGCGGGTCAGGGGCCTTCGGCACAGGGAAAAAGGTTTTGATTCTGCGGGAGACGGGGATAATGAAGCTTACAGTCAAACTGATGGACATCGGGACGCGGGAAGTCCTCCTGCACACGGAAGATGCCGGAAATATCGGGGTCATGCCCGGGGACCGCGTCCAGATTCTCAATGAAGGAAGTGGTGTTACAGTCGCAGCTTTCGTTGACACGACAACATCGCTCCTGCCGAAAGGGACGATCGGGATTTACCGGATCACCAACGAACGGCTGCAGGTCACTGACGGGAGTGCGGTCGAGGTGAGGAGGGCGGAAAGGCCCGTAACGCTGGATTTCATCCGGAAGAAGATGGATGGCGAGCACCTTTCGAAGGAGGAGACATACGCGATAATCAGGGATGTCGTCGAGGACAACCTCTCGGCTGCGGAACTGACAGCTTACATCACGGCCTGCTATATCAACGAGATGGACATGGACGAGGTCGAACACCTCACCCGGGCAATGGTCGATACAGGTGAAAGGCTTCGGTTCCACACCCACCCGATCGTTGACAAGCATTCCATCGGCGGGGTGCCGGGCAACAAGATCTCGCTCCTTGTCGTACCCATTATCGCTGCGAGCGGCCTGAAAATACCCAAGACCAGTTCCCGCGCCATAACCGGGGCCGGTGGAACGGCGGACCTGATGGAAGTCCTCGCCCCGGTCAACTTTACTGCTGCAGAAGTCCAGCAGATGACCGAGAAAGTGGGAGGAGCGATTGTCTGGGGCGGGGCGACCAATATTGCACCTGCCGACGACAAGATTATCATCCAGGAATATCCCTTCCGGATCGATGCACGGGGCCAGATGCTTGCAAGTGTCATGGCGAAGAAATTCGCAGTCGGTGCCGATCTCGCCGTGATCGATATCCCCGTCGGGACGCACGCAAAGGTAAAGACAGTCCAGGATGGGAGGAGGCTTGCCCGCGAGTTCATCGAGCTTGGGGACCGCCTGAAGATCCAGGTGGAATGCGCGATAACATACGGTGATTCTCCCGTCGGGCGGGCAATCGGCCCGAAACTCGAGGTCATCGAGGCCCTTCGCATCCTCGAGGGTGCCGAGAGTCCCGGGTCACTCCTGCAGAAGAGTGTGTCAATTGCCGGTATGGCTCTCGAGATGTCGGGCAAGGCAGCCAGGTGGAAAGGAGCGGAGATGGCTGCAGAGATCGTGAAAAAGGGTGATGCGCTGAAGAAGCTCCGCCAGATCATCGAGATCCAGGGGGGAGATCCCAACGTGAAATCAGACGATATAGAACCGGGAAAGCACCAGTTCGTTGTCAATGCTCCCGCGACAGGGTACGTGATCGAGCTCAACAACAAGGCATTAATCAGCCTTGCCCGCACCGCAGGTGCGCCGCACGACAAGGGAGCAGGCCTCCTCCTCCATGCGAAGAAGGGTAACCGCGTGGAGAAAGGGGAGCCAATCTTTACGATATTTGCCGAGAGAAGCTGGAGGCTCCAGAAAGCGATAGAGGAGGGACGGCAGCTGATGCCTGTACTTGTCGAGGGGATGCTCCTCGACCGTGTCCCTCAGGACACGCGCTGGACGTAAAAGAGGGCGTAGAAACCGGCTTTTCGGCTCTTCATCAATTTCCCCCTCGTTAACCCGGGACGTGTGAATGTGATGGCATCTTGGTATTTAACCGGGAAAGATCCCCCGGATTCGACCGTGCCTGCCAAATCCCGGTGTAAGAAGAGCGGACCCAGCGGGAATCGAACCCGCGTCCTTGGGTCCGAAGCCCAAGAGGATGTCCTCTACCCCATGGATCCGGAAGAGGCGTTGGCAGGACAACATATTAAGCATTTTCTGCGGAAATAATCTTTAACCATGATCCTTTCTGCATCCGAGATCAGGAGGCGCATCGGGCCTGACAGCCGGGAGGGCTATCTTGTCATCGATCCGTACAGCGAGGAATGTCAGCAGCCTGCATCGTATGACCTGCGGGTCGGTGGGGATTTCATCCTGCCACCGGCAGTGTGCACGCTCGTCAATACCCTCGAGAGGGTCGAACTGCCGCAGAACATTGCAGCAACACTCCGGTGCAGGTCGACGTTCGGGAGGATGGGGGTGATGCTCACGGCAGGCTTCGTTGACCCCGGTTTCCGGGGTCAGCTCACGCTCTGCCTGGTGAACATGGGGCGTGAACACCTGACACTTAGGAAAAATGACAGGGTTGCCCAGATCATCTTTTTCCAGGTAACAGACGGTGGGAACGGATACGATGGAAAATACCAGGACAGCATGGGTGTCATACAGGCGAGATGAATGATTCGGACAGAGAGGAAGTACATCGAGATTCTCCGCATATTGAAGGAACACGCAGAACCGATGGGTGCAAAGCGGCTCTCGGAACTGATGGCCGATAGGGGTTTTGTCCTGAGTGACCGGGCAGTCCAGTATTACCTCCGATATCTCGACGAGATGGGGTTTACGAGAAAGGTCGGGAACATGGGGCGGGTACTGACCCCCTATGGTCACGAGGAAACGGAGAACGCCCTTGTCGGGGACCGCGTGGGCTTCATCATCTCCAAACTGGAGCGTCTTGCGTACAGGTGTACATTCAATCCCGAGACCTCCACCGGTGACGTGGCCTACAACCTCTCCATCGTGCCGGAGGAGAGGCTTGATGACACAAAGGCTGCATTCGACGAGATCGTTGCAAAAAGATGGGGTTTCTTTTCCGGGTACCGGGTCGTCGATAACGACCCGAGGATCCCCCGGGGGAGTGCCGGTATTCTGAGCATCTGCAGCATCACCATGGATGGCGTGTTCCGGGGGGAAGGGATCCCTGTCCGGATGGCTTATGGGGGCCGGCTTGCCATACAGCATGACGAGGCCACCCACTTCGTGGACCTGATAGGGTACCGGGGGACAACGATAGACCCGCTCCAGCTCTTCATCTCCTCGGGACTGACATCCCTTTCCTCCCTTGTTTCGACCGGGTCGGGGACTGCACTTGCCAACGTCCGGGAGATACCCGCCCTTGCCGAGAACAGGGCGCGCGAGATCGTTGCACGGATGAAGAAGGCTGGTTTTTCATTCCCCGTTGCCATGGGAAGCTCGGTGTTCAACCTCGTCCTGGACCCCTACAGGCTGGCACTCGTGGCATATTCGGGAATGAACCTTGTGGCCAACGCATACGAAAAGAAGATCCCGATACGGACAGAAATCGGAGCGGGGACAATCCCGTTTTCACGTATTATCCAGGATTAAACCGGAGTTGGTTTGTCTTCTCCCTGCAAACGCTTCCTTGTCCTGCGCAATTCCTCGATCCGGGGCAGGGTCTCCATCCCGGCAAGGATGACGAGGATACCCAGGTATCTCGTCTCCTTCACGGGATAATCACCGGAACGGAGTTCAAGGCCCTGAATGCTCCTGTCAAGCCACCTCCTTACCGTCATGAATCCTTTCATGCTCATCTCGTGACTCGGACCCGCGATGAGGACAAGGGCCTTCTTTACCTGTGAAAGGTCCGTATCAGCTGAAATCTCCTGGAACACCGCTCTTCTCGCAAGGTCGACGACCCGTGACGCTTTCACATGGCATTCCCTGACAGAACGGGTATGCGGACCGAAACGGAGGATATGGTCCAACGGGCGGGCAGCAGGGAGTTCCTCCCTGGCATATCCTATTGTCAGGAGGCCCATTCCCTGGATTGTATTCAGGATCTCCCCGGCATCGAGCACGACTTCGGGGAGATTTTCCGGCTCCCGCAGGGAACACTCGCCGGCCCGGAGCAGGAGCGATATCCTCCTCGCGATGAGAGTGTCCATGGCTTCATGAAAGGGATCGACGGGTTTCCCTGGAATTTCGGGACGTATCTTCCCGAGCAGTTTCCCGGCAATAGCCTCCGCGTCCGTTCCTGTCCCGGATCCGGGGTTTGCGGGGACTTTCTCTTTCCAGGCCTCGTTGTCAAAGACGATGACTCCGTCAAGCGTTCCCAGAAGCACCTCCAGCTGGTCAAGGGCACGAGCAAGGCAGAGATCCCCTTCGCTTGCCCGGGGCAGGGTGCATATCCCAAATACCGGTTCCATAAGGGATTTTTTCAGGAAAGAAACGAGATCCGAAACTACCGAGGCATGGGTACCCCCGAGTCCGCAGCAGAGGACGAGAGCATCGATATCTCCATCGTCCATTGCCTGAAGGTGGGAGAGTATTTCCTCCTTGGGGAGGTGTGCCGCCATATCGTCAGGCTGGGTGGGGTCGAGCGGTGAAAAAAAGAGACGGCGGTCGGCAGGTACCATTTCAAGCGACGCAAGCTCGTCCGCATCACTATCCGCGGCGAGTCCTTCGACGCAGTGTATCGTACTCATCCTGTCATGCTCAAGCAGTTTGTCGATGATACGCGAGCCCGCTCCGCCAAGACCGATTGCAAGAATGCGCATGATGGCCTTCTTCCGTTCCTGTGAGTTTTTTTCCTGTTACGATAAAGCACTTCTGTTCCCTCAATAACCGTTCTCCCCCGTGTATCAGGGCGGATTGGAGAAAACAACATGCAATTTCTGGATCATGAGCCCTTCTCCAGTGCTGCAGAAGGTATGCCTGCCCCTGCATGAATGCTCGCCAATTTAAATCCTTCCAGTGAAAAGACCGATGCGTATTTCCCCGAATAATGTATCTTTTTCAAAAAAGGACTTGTTATATTCGTTTTTTTGACATGAACTGGTGATTAGACAATAGTTTGGGGAAAAGAAAATCATAACGTATTTAAATCTTCGTTCGATACTATTCCATGAGGTGAATGGAACCTTGACAACCTATGGAATAGAGTTCGTACCAGGCGCAGTCAATGTCAAGCAGGTCGTGAACTATTGCAAACTCGCAGAGTCCAAGGACATTGACTATGCATGGATTACCAACCACTACAACAACCGCCACTGCTACCCCACCCTTGCCATGATCGCGGCAAACACCACGACGCTCAAGATGGGTCCGGGTATCATGAACGCCTTTACCGACACGCCTGCAGCAATGGCCTCTTTTGTCTGCACTCTCAACGAGATATCTGACGGCCGTGCAGTGCTCGGTATCGGCCCCGGGGACCTCTCCACGCTGCCCAAGCTTGCCATCAACCCGGTCAAGCCGGTCGCAAGGCTCAACGAGGCAGTAACCCAGATCCGCAGGCTTGTTGCGGGTGAAGAGGTCAAGAAGTCAGGCATGGAGTTCTTTGACTATGATGGTGCAAAGCTCACCGGTGTCACCCTGCCGGGCAAGAAGGGTATCCCGATCTACATCGGTGCCCAGGGGCCGAAAGTCCTCGAACTTGCCGGAACGATTGGTGACGGTGCCCTGATCAACGCTTCGAACCCGAAGGACTTTGCCGTTGCAATCCCGATCATCAAGACAGCCTGTGACAAGGTTGGCAAGAAGAACTTTGATGTCGGTGCCTACACTGCAATGTCCATTGATATGAACGAGAAGAAAGCCCGCAACGCGGCCAAGATAGTGGCTGCATTTATCGCTGCAGGGTCCCCGCCCGAGCTCATCCAGCGCCACGGCCTCGATGCGAACAAGGTGGCAACCATCAAGGCAGCCCTGGCCAAGTTCGACTTCAAGACTGCCGGAGAGAACGTCGACGACAAGATCATCGACGCATTCACCATCGCCGGGACCCCCGACACCGTCAAGCAGAAGTGCGAGGACCTCGCAAAGGCCGGTGTCACCCAGATCATCTTCGGGTCACCTCTCGGTCCGGACATGACCAACTCGATCCGGCTGCTCGGCAAGTACATTGTCTAGGCACCCCTCTTCAAGGGGATCAAACCCACTTATTTTTCCATCCGGAGGCCCAAGAGAGGTCAGGGGCCCAATGTTTACCATCACCGAGATCAGGTCCGGAAGCAACAGAGTCCAGTTCCGGGAAGAACATGTCTCCGGACTCCGCTGCAAGATATCTCCCGCGAGGTTGAACCGCAGGCTGGATGCAGCATACGTTGCTCTTCCCGTTCCGGCGAGATGCCCGTTCTGCGAGGGAGAAGTGGAGAAGGTAACGCCGACCTTTTCCAACGGGACACGCATCTGCGTTGGCGAGAGCCTGACATTCCCGAATCTCTTCCCGTTTGCCGAGTGGCATACCGTAACGATCATCACCCGTGCGCATAGTGTCGATGAGTTTTCCTCCCGGCAGATAGAAGATGCACTGGTGGCACAGGTGCAGTCACTCGGCGGGCAGTCAGGTTACCCGAGCATCAACTGGAACTACCTGCCCTCGGCAGGGGCGAGTATTGCGCACCCCCACCTCCAGGGACTCGTGGACAGGAGGCCGGCCGTCCTTGCCGAACGGTATATGGAGGGTGGATTCCGTTTCCTGTTAAAGCACGGGGAAAATTACTGGGACAGGCTCATCGAGCACGAACGCAACAGCGAGCGGTTTCTCTTCGGGGACGAAATCTGCTGGATGGCCCAGGCCGTTCCCCTCGGCGAGAGGGAAGTCAGGGCAATCCTCCCGGTATCAACGATGCCCGATTTTGAGCCCTACATCGGCACTTTCGTGGAAGGGCTCCTCTCGGTGCTGCGCATGTACCGCAGTCTTGGGACACATGCCTTCAACATGTCACTCTTTTTTGACAGAAGGAAGACGGGAAACGGTTTTCGGGGGTTCTGTTCCGTTATCTCGCGAATTAACCCGAATGTTTCCTCGACGAGTGATTCTGCGTTCATGGAGAGGATTCACCAGGAACCCGTGATACTCACGCTCCCCGAGGAGCTCGGGCATTATTACAGGAACGGCTGAAGAAAGAAAACACGGTGGATGGTTAACCCGGATATCCCCGCCGGGTCATAAAGCCGTTGCGAAAACAAAAAAAAGTTTTTTGGGTTTACTCGGGCTTGCTGATGAGCTTGGTCTTTGCGACGATGACGCCATCCTTCTTGTGGGGTTTGCGGACAACACCATCGCAGGCTTTCTCAAGCTCCCTTGCCTCGTCACAGAGTGCAGCAGCGATCCGCATCATCTCGTGCGCGGAACAGACGATCGGTATGTACTTCTCCCATTCCTTTGTCATGAAGCAGCCCTTGACGTTGACCATTGCAACAGACTGGGCAATCTCGTATGCCGCGCGGGCCTTGGCCATCGCATACGGGTTCGTGAATTCTCCCTCGACAGCCTTGTCAGAGGTGACCACGAGCTTGGGCAATACGAGTTCTGCACCCTTTTTCCCTGCCTTGACCTGGTCAATGATCTGGTCCAGAGCCGTCTGGAGCTTGCGGAAAGCGCCTGTGACCGAGAGGACCTTGATCAGGTTGCCGTTGTAATCCGCCATCTCAATGGGGTCGAGGAACTCCCTGCGTGCCCCGATCATGGCGTCTCCCTTCATGATAATGTACCCGAACTTGCCGTCCTTTATCTCGGCCCATTCCTTCTTTGTCGTCACATCATCGGTGATGAAGACCGTCGGGATACCGGCAGCCGCCAGTCTCTCGCGGGCACCGGTGGGTCCGGGAAGGACGCCGTTTGGAGAGACGACGATGGCAAAGTCAGGTTTCCAGGCAATCATGTTGTTGACAACCCGGTCGATGTCCTCGGGCTGGAGTTTCGTCCCGCTCGTGGCCATGAATGTCTGCATGTCCTCACGGTCAGCTCTCTCATCAAGGAGGAGCTCGGCCATCACACCACTCGCGATATTGCCCAGCTTAGCAACTCCTACTTTCACAACCATGTAATTCACCTCTTTTTGGGTTATAACAGGTTACTATCTGCCGGTACTGTTATAAACGTTTTGAAATCTTTTTTCCTGTAAATCAGCCTTATTTTCCTGATTTTGGTGTCCATTATCAAGGAGTCTGTTCCCGGCTGGATGTTCCGCCTTCTCATCACTTCTCCCTAAAAGTTAACGAAAAGTGTTTAAATCCGTCAGGCATACTGTTCATCATGAAGGACGGTCTGCTGACCGATCGGCAGAAGGAAGTCCTGCGATACAGGAAAAAGGGGCTTACACAGCAACAGATAGCAGATATCATCAACACATCGAAGGCCAATGTATGCACCATCGAAAAGTCTGCAATGGAGAATATCAGGAGGGCAAAGGAGACGCTGGAATTCCTCTATACACTCGATGCCACACACCTCTGCACCATCCCGGGAGGGACGGACCTGATCGAGGCTGCATCACTCATTTATCGCGAAGCGGAGAAACTCGGTATCAAGGTCAGGTACGATACCATCTCCCTCATCAATAAAATCCGCGAGGCAGCACCCGGACGTTTTAAAGCCCGTTTTGTAAAGGAGAATATTGACGTTTACATTGCTGATGATGGAGAACTCTATATCAGTTGACATTTTTCACTCCAACCCTGTTTGAACAAGGTTTATATCTTTTTCTCTCGAATTACTATGGAAGCCTATGTGAGGGTCATCTGTCGCCGGCTCGGAGGCCGGGGGCAGAGGCCTCATTGCAGGTCAGGGACACGGGTTCCAGGAATCCGTGTCTTTGCGTGAGAATGTGGTGAATAGTCACCACCGGCTGACAGGGTGTCGCTGAAACAGGCATGCAGGGTGGACGAATCCCCTGGGATACGAGCCCTTCATCTGCCCCTGAAAGGGGCAGGTGCATGCCGGATTCAGGATCTCTTTGCGAGACAGGTCACAGGGAGACGGTCACTGCCAGGAACAGGACCGTCTTTTTGGAGTACTGCACCTTGGAGTGGGAGCAGCCCTCTCCATACTGCTCTCGGAGGGATAGAGGGGTGCCTGGAAAACTCTCCATGCCATCTTTCCCCTCCGCACGACAGGAGCCCGGACACATCACTCATCTCCGGTATGCTCTGGCCGAAGATAGGCGAAAAAACCGCAAATGCCGGTGAAGGCCACCAGGGGTGGCCTTGCGACAAATTGCAAGTGCAGGATTGATTGAAACATGCCCAAGATAAACCAGCCACGAAAAGGATCCCTGGCTTTTTCACCCCGCAAAAGGGCGAAGAGCCCGGTACCCCGGTACCAGTCATGGCCCTCGTACCAGGGGGACCCCGTGCTGCAGGGCTTTGCCGGATACAAGGTGGGTATGACCCACGTGATCATGGTGGATGACCACAAGAACAGCCCGACAGAGGGCAAGGATATCATGGTCCCGGTCACCGTTGTCGAGATCCCCCCCATGAAGGTGGCCGCCATCCGGGCTTACAGCAGGGACACCTACGGCAGGCACCCCCTCACGGAAGTGTGGGCCGGCGAGCTAGACAAGGCACTCGGAAAACGGATCACACTCCCCAAGGAGTACGACTTTTCCGGGGCGATGGAGGCTCTCAAGGATGCCATTTCGAAAGGGATGGCTGAAGAGATCTTTGCGGTGATGCACACCATGCCCCAGCAGGTCAGTGGTGTTCCCAAGAAAGTCCCGGAGATCATGGAGATTCGCGTCGCAGGCGGGACAGTCCAGCAGCGGTTCGAGTTCATCGCGGGACTCCTTGGAAAGGAAGTCCACTTAAGAAACATCATCCAGCCGGGTGCCTATGCCGATATCACTGCAGTCACAACCGGTAAGGGGACGCAGGGCCCGGTCAAGCGCTGGGGAATAAAGCTGCGCAAGAGGAAACACGCGAGGGGAGGCAAGAAAAGGCACGTCGGCAACCTCGGGCCTTGGAATCCCCACCATGTACGCTGGCAGGTTCCCCAGATGGGCCAGATGGGATACCAGCAGCGGACTGAGTTCAACAAGAGGATACTCAAGATCGGTGAGAACGGTGACGAGATCTGTCCCGCAGGCGGGTTCCTCCACTACGGAGTGGTGAAAAACCCGTATGTCCTGATCAAGGGATCGATCCCGGGACCGGTCAGGAGGCTTGTCCGTATACGCCCGGCCATGAGGCAGGGTGAACACGTCGTCCGTCAGCCCGCCATCGAGTTCGTGAGCACGGAGAGCAAACAGGGGTGAAGCAGGGATGAAAGCACAGGTATTATCGCTTGATGGTTCGGTTTTGCGTGAGATAGAACTCCCCAGAGTCTTTGAGGAGGAATACCGTCCTGACCTCATTAAAAAGGCTGTTATTGCCCTGCAGAGCACACGGCGTCAGCCCCACGGGACGTACCCCTATGCAGGGATACTCTCGTCAGCCCACAGCTGGGGATCAGGGCGCGGCGTTGCCCAGGTGCCTCGCATCAAGGGAGGTTCCCGGGCGGCGAAAGTCCCCCAGGCGAAAGGGGGAAGGGAGGCCCACCCGCCGGTCGTCGAAAAGGTGCTCGTCCGCAGAATCAACAAGAAAGAGAAACAGAAAGCATTCTGGTCCGCACTCGCAGCAACAGTCAGCGAGGAGATTGTCCGGGCACGGGGACATGTCTTTTCCGCGAAGGTCCCGGTGATCCTCGAAGACCGGTTCGAAGACCTCAGGAAGACGAGCGAGGTCATCCCGGTCCTTGCAGCCGCGGGGGTCCTTGGGGACGTCGAGAAGGCAAAGGTCAGCCGGAAAGTCCGTGCAGGACGAGGGAAGATGAGAGGGCGGCGATACAAGCAGAAGAAGAGTCTCCTCATCGTGACAGGGAAAAAACCCCTTGCAGCCGCGGGGAACCTCGCGGGAGTCGACGTCGCGACGGTGGACCAGCTCAACTGCGAACTCCTTGCACCGGGCACACTCCCGGGACGGCTCACCGTCTGGACGGAGAGTGCAATCGCACGGCTCGGAGGTGAACAGTAACCATGGTGCTCCGTTACCCGTATGTCACGGAAAAGGCCATGATGATGCTCGAGAACCAGAACAAGCTCCAGTTCATCGTCGACAACAATGCGACGAAGAGAGAGATAAAGCGGGAGATCGAGCGCGCCTTCGAGCAGGAAGTCACCGACGTATCCACGATGATGACGATGGACGGCAAAAAGAAGGCTGTCATCAGTTTCGCGAACGAGAAAGCGGCCGAGGAGATCCTGTCCCGGCTGGGTATCATGTAGGTGGGGAACATGGGACATCGCATAACCACGCAGAGCCGGGGAAAGGGAGGGCCGACATACCGCGCCCCCTCCCACAGGTATAAGGCCGCGCTGCGGCACGTGAACAGCACCGGCGGGCTTGTCCGCGGGATCGTCGAGGATATCGAGCACGATCCCGCACGCAATGCGCCACTCGCACTGGTCCGCCTCGAGAACGGGACGAAGGTTTCCATCCTTGCCACGGAAGGCATGGGTGTGGGGGACCAGGTTGCATGGGGCGAGGGTGCCGAGGTAAAGAACGGAAACACCCTTCCGCTCGCGCAGATTCCTGCAGGCACGTTCATATGTAACATCGAGGCCCAGCCCAACGACGGTGGAAAGTTCGTCCGGTCAGGCGGAGTCCAGGCGGTCGTCGTCGACAGGACCGAGGACCGCGTCGGCGTGACGATGCCGAGCGGGAAGACGAAATGGTTCAGCAGCCGCTGTCGTGCGACCGTGGGAATCGTCGCCGGTGGCGGGCGCGGTGAGAAACCATTCGTCAAGGCCGGGAAGAAGTACCACAAGATGAAGAACACCGCATCCAACTGGCCACGCGTGAGGGGCGTTGCGATGAACGTGATCGATCACCCGTTCGGTGGCGGTGGACACCAGCACGCCGGCAGGCCAAAGACCGTGAGCCGCGGGACTCCCCCCGGCCGGGCTGTCGGCCACATTGCAGCGAGGAGAACAGGGCTTTCCAAGAAGTGAGTGATAACATATGGCAAAGAAGACACAGAAGAGACTTCCCAGGCGTCGCGAAGAATTCACGTATCGCGGGTTCCGCCTGGACGACCTGCGGGCAATGGGCAGGTCCGAGCTGCTCCCGGTCATGCCATCGCGTGCCCGGCGGAAGCTGGTGCGTGGCCTCACGCGCGGGGAAGAACACCTCCTCACCCAGTTCAGGAAAGGGGAACAGGTCATCCGGACCCACCTGCGCGACATGGTCATCATGCCCGAGATGGTCGGACGGACAATCGAGGTCCATAACGGGAAAGAGTTCGTGAAGGTCGAGATCATGCCCGAGGCCCTCTTCCATTACCTGGGCGAGTTCGCCCTCACACGGAAGAAGGTGACTCACGGGAGTGCCGGTATCGGGGCAACCCGGTCGAGCAAGTACGTGCCGCTGAAGTGATGGACATGGCAAGGACACTCTATTCACGGTCTTTCGAAGGCGACACATATGCCCGGGGCAAGGTCAACGAGATCCAGGTCTCTCCCAAACATGCAATGGAAATAGCCTCCTTCATCCGGAACAAGCGGACATCGGAGGTCATCCCCTACCTCGAGCAGGTCATCGAGGGGAAAAAGCCGATTCCTTTCCGCAGGTTCAACCGGAAGGTCGCCCACAAGAGGGGGCTCTCCGGCTGGGATGCAGGCAGGTTTCCAAAGAAAGCGTCGAGGGTATACATCCGGCTCCTCCACTCGGTCATCAAGAACGCCGAGTACATCGGACTGGATACCGAGAACCTCGAAATTGTGCATGCAGCCGCGAACCGCGGTCGCGCATTCCGAGGTATCTTTCCGAGGGCAATGGGCCGGGCCACGCCCAAGCGCAGGGAGACCGTGAACATCGAGATAGTGGTCAGGGAAGTGCAGTAATGGCAGTAGAGAGGAAATTCGTGGCCGAGGGAGCGCGGCGGGCACGCGTTGAAAAGCACCTCAAGAAGGAGCTCAAGCGGGCAGGCTACGGGGGAATGGATCTCCAGAGGACTCCCCTTGGAACCCAGGTCACCATTTTTGCCGAGAAACCCGGTATCGTCATCGGGAAAGGCGGGAAACTCGTCCGCCAGCTCACGCAGGACCTCGCCACCGACTTTGCAGTCGAGTCCCCCCAGATCGAGGTCCAGCAGGTCCCGAACCCGAACTTCAACGCCCAGATCATGGCTGAACGCCTGGCCAACGCCCTCGAGAGGGGTTGGTACTTCAGGAAGGCAGGGCAGAGCATCATCCGCAGGGTGATGGATGCCGGTGCACTGGGATGCGAGGTCATTATCGCAGGAAAGCTCACCGGAGCCCGGGCGAGGGTCCAGAAGTTTACCGAGGGATACATCAAGCACTCGGGCGAACCGGTCAACACGATCGTCGAGAAAGGGTACGCCGTTGCTGTCAAGAAGCTCGGTGTCATCGGGGTCCAGGTCAAGATCATCCCCGCAGGCGCCAAGATTCCCGATCACTTCGAGGTCACGGCAAAAAGGGAGAAACCCGAGAAGAAGGGCATCGAGATACCGGTTGTCCCTGTCGGCGAAGACATCGCGGAGGACGACATCCCCGTCGAGCCCGACGAGTTCGACGAGGAAGAACTGCTGAGGAGGAAATGAAATGGCCATATTTCGTGCCAGGGACGTGCGGCAGCTCTCTGATGTCGAACTTTCCGAGCAGATGGAGAAGCTGAAAATCGAGCTCATCCAGCATTACGGTAAGGTCAGCGCAGGGGGTTCGACAGAGAACCCGGGCCGGATCAGGGAGCTTCGCCGGACGATTGCCCGGATGAAGACCGAACAGAACACCAGGAGACGCAGCGTTTCATGATCACACCGCGGAACATCCTCCGGCACGAGTTGATCGGGCTGGAGGTTCTGGTGATCGGGGCCAGCAACCCCGCACTGCATGGCCTGTCGGGTCGGATTATCGATGAGACCAGGAACACACTGGTGATCCGGGGTGACCGGGGGACAAAGAGGGTCCAGAAAGCCGGGACCCGGTTCCGGTTCACCCTTCCGGATGGTGTCCTGGTGGAGATAGACGGTTCCGCGCTGGTCATGGCACCAGAAAAGCGGACCAACGCAATTCAGAAGACCAGAGGGAAATAATGGCAAGGAACATCGGATTGAGCGTCAGGCCGCCCGAGAGGGAGTGCAACGACGCGTTCTGTCCGTTTCACGGCACTTTACCGGTGCGCGGCCAGGTGATCACCGGCAAAGTCGTGAGCGACCGGATGACAGGGACAGTGGTGGTGGAGCGGGCATACCTGCACTACGTGGGCAAATACAACCGCTACGAAAAGCGGAACAGCAAGATACATGCCCACAACCCACCCTGCATTCAGGCGAAGACCGGTGATACCGTGCGCATCGCTGAGTGCAGGCCGCTATCCAAGACCACCACTTACGTCGTGGTGGAGGTGCAGCCATCATGAAGGCAAAGCAGTCGAACATTCCACGCGCACTCTCGACCGGGACGCGACTCCTGTGCGCTGACAACACCGGTGCGCGGGAGGTGCAGATCGTATCCGTCTTCGGCTACCATGGTGTGCGGAGACGCCAGCCGAAAATGGGACTGGGCGATATCGCGACCGTGAGCGTAAAGAAAGGTACGCCCGACATGCGCCGCAAGCTCGTCAGGGCAGTCGTAATCCGGCAGAAGAAGGAGTTACGGAGGCCAAACGGCATGCGGGTCAGTTTCGAGGACAACGCAGTGGTCGTGGTGGATGACAAGAACGAACCGAGGGGGACCGAGATCAAGGGACCGGTCGCGCGCGAAGTGGCAGAGCGGTTTCCCAAGATCGGCTCCATGGCAACAATCATCGTGTGAGGCGGATCCATGGTCCGAGTCGAGAGCAAGCAACCAAGGAAGCAGAGAAAAGCACGGTACACGGCACCTGCCCACGCGAGGAACCATTTTCTCCGGGCCCCTCTAGCGCCCGCCCTGAGGGAACAGTACCACAGGCGCAGCGTGCGGGTCGTGGTGGGCGATACCGTGAAAGTTCTCCGCGGGGAATCGGCAGGAACAGAAGGGCTCGTGGACATGGTGGACACGAAGAGGTCCACGATCGTGGTCCAGGGAGTCTCTGTCAACAAGGCAGATGGAACCGAAGTTCCAAGGCCCATCCCACCCTCCAACGTGCAGATAACCAGGCTGAACCTGAAAGACCCAAAGAGGGCAGAGAAACTGGGAGGGGCTGAATAATGTCAGACCATTTGAAGAGGCTCAATGCCCCTGATTCCTGGCACGTGGCCAAGAAGACCAGCAAGTTCATCGCAAAGACATCTCCCGGTCCGCACAACGCCAATGCAATGCCTGTTGCAGTCTGGCTCCGGGACCACATGCACCTTGCGGCGAACGCAAAGGAAGTCAGGCAGATCCTCCAGCAGAAGGAGGTTATCATCAACGGCAGGCCATGCCGGAATCCCCGGATGGGTATCGGTATCTTTGACATCGTTTCGATACCGCGGATCGGCAGGCATTTCCGTATTCTGCGGGACAAGAAGGGCCGGCACAAGACGATCGAGATCGACGCCGAGGCAGCAAAGAGCCGGCTCGCAAAGATCCGCAACAAGACAATCGTGCCGGGAGGGAAAGTCCAGTTGAATCTCCGGTTCGGTGCGAACGTCATCGCGGACAACAGGTACCACCCCGGGGATTCAATCGTCCTCTCGCTGGAACCTGAGAACCGGTTTGCAATCCTTGACCACTTCCCGTTTGCAGTGGGGAACATGGCCATGGTCATCGGCGGAAGGCATTCCGGAAAGGTCGCACGGATTGTCGGCATCGAGAAGGTTCCAGGGAGTGTTCCCAACAGGGTCATTCTGGAAGACCCGGCCGACGGATCGCGGTTTGAGACCATTGATGAATACATCTACATGGTTGGTCGCGAGGAGCCAGCCCTCAAAGAGTGGGGGATTGAAGAATGAACCCGATGCGCGAGGTCTTTGTCGAGAAGGTCGTAGTTCACATGGGAGTCGGCGAAGCCGGAGACAAGCTCACGCGGGCGGTTGATCTCCTGAAGACCATCACAGGGAACACGCCGGTCCGGAGCAATGCCAAGAGGACGAACGTATCGTTTGGCATCCGGAAGGGGGCTCCCATCAGCTGCCGTGTGACCCTGCGTGGCAGGAAGGCGGCAGAGTTCCTCAATAAGGCACTCGATATCGTGGACCGGAGAATAGCAAGGAACCAGTTCGACAGGTGGGGTAATTTCTCGTTCGGGATCGAAGAGCATACCGATTTCCCCGGCATGAGCTACGATCCCCAGATCGGGATATACGGAATGGACATCAATGTCGTTCTGGCCCGCAGGGGTGTCAGGGTGACCCGCCGATCGATCGAGCAGCGTCGCCTCCCCGTCAGGCAGAGGGTCACGCAGGACGATGCAGCCCGGTTTCTGAAAGAGGCACACAGGGTGGAGGTGTACTGATGGGTGGAGAGAAGACGAAGGTATTCGGTCGCGGAGCACACGAGTGCAAGATCTGCGGCCGGAAGCAGGCCCTTGTACGGCGGTACAACATCATGTTCTGCCGCCAGTGTTTCCGTGAATGGGCGCACAAAATGGGCTTCAAGAAGATGAACTAGGGGGAGGCAGTTCCAATGGCAAGACTCAATACAATCGCTGATGGCATGTGCGCCCTCAAAAACGCGGCCGACGGGGGCAAATCCTCGGTCATCGTGGAGCCCGCCAGCAAGCTGCTCGGTGCGATGTTCCGCATCATGCAGGAGACAGGGTACATCAACGGGTTCGAGTATATCGAGGACGGGCGCGGAGGACAGTTCCGGGTCCACCTTAACGGCAGGATCAACCGGTGTGGCGCAATCACGCCGCGTTACTCCGTCCGCCTCGACGAGCTGGAATACTGGGAGACGCAGTATCTCCCGGGCAAGAACTTCGGAATCCTCATCCTCTCCACGTCAAAGGGGGTCATCACGCACGAACAGGCCCGCCGGGAACACGTAGGGGGAGAACTCCTGGGGTACGTCTACTAGGGAGGGGTGACAGATGGCAACAGAACGCACCGTGACCGTTCCCAAGGGCGCGAAGATCGAGGTCGATGGGCCGACGGTCCGCGTCAGCGGCCCCAAGGGCCAGCTCGAGAGGACATTCCGGTTCCCCCAGATCACGCTCTCGCTCCGGGATAACACGCTGGTCATCTCCACCACCGCTGACAGGAAAAGGACAATAGCCATGGTTGGAACCATCCAGGCGCACGTCCAGAATATGGTCAGGGGTGTGACGGAAGGGTTTGAATACCGGATGAAGGTCGTTTACAGCCATTTCCCGATACAGCTCAAGCTGTCGGGGAACAGGCTCGAGATCAACAACTTCCTCGGCGAGAAGAAACCCCGGTATGCGCAGATAGTCCCTGGTGTGACCGCAAAGGTGGGGAACGACGAGATCATCCTCACAGGCATCGACCGCGAGAAACTGGGTATAACCTCTGCGAATATCGAGCACGCGACGAAGATCAAGTACAGGGACCCCCGCATCTTCCAGGACGGGATATACCGGGTCCAGAGGGGGTGAAAGAACAATGGCAGAAGATACAATTCGGGCAATCAGGGTCCGTGCAGCGAAGTCCGCCCGGTTCAAGCGCGATGGTTTTGGCAAGAAGAAGCAGCTCTCGGAGAGCTGGCGAAAGCCGAGGGGACTCCACAACAAGCAGCGGATCCAGAAGAAGGCCAAGGGCCCTCTCCCGACACCGGGATATGGAAGTCCCCTTGCAGCAAGGGGCCTGCACCCGAGCGGGTACCGTGACGTGAGGGTCCACACTCCGGCCGAGCTCGACGGGCTTGACCCGGAAAGGGATGCCATCCGCATCGCTGCAGGCGTCGGCGCAAAGAAAAGAACAGTCATTCAGGAGAAGGCTATCCAGGCGGGTTTGAAGATCCTTAACCCGCGGGAAGCAAAACCGGTCGAAGAACCTGCATCTGCAATGAGCGAAGAACAGGAGGAGGAGAGCGATGACTGACCTTTCCTCCCAGAAGCGGATAGCAGCAGAGCTGCTCTCGTGCGGCATAAACAGGATATGGTTTGACCCCGACCGGCTCACGGATATCCAGAACGCCATATCGCGAGAGGACATCAGGAAGCTTATTGGGGAGGGTGCAATCGTCGCCCGCCAGATCAGGGGTAACAGCAGGGGAAGAGCGCGTGCACTGATGGCCAAGAGAGCATACGGGCACTGCAGAGGTCCCGGTCGGCGCAAGGGGGCTGCAGGGGCAAGAAATCCCGCTAAACGCCAATGGATACGGAAGATCCGTGCACTCCGGAAGACCCTTGCAGAGTTGCGCGAGAAAGGAGAGATAGAGCCGCGCCTCTATCGTTTGCTCTACCGGCAGGCAGCCGGTGGCCAGTTCAGGAGCGTGGGCCACCTTAAGGCTCACCTCGGTATCATCATGGGGAGGGCACGGTAAGATGGCGACCGGACCACGCTATTTCATCCCCTTCCGGAGAAGAAAGGAAGGCAAGACAGACTACTATTGCCGGGCCAGACTCGTTGTCTCCGGTAAGCCCCGGATGGTGGTGCGCCGGACGAACCGCCACATCATCATCCAGCTCGTCCAGGCGGAGAAAGAGGGTGACCTGACACGCGTGACCGCACACTCCAGCGAACTGGAAAAGTTCGGGTACAGGGGATCCCTGTCGAGTACGCCTGCAGCGTTCCTTACAGGTGTTCTCTTTGCAGTGAAAGCCCAGAATGAAGGTTTCGACTCTGCGATCCTCGATATCGGTCTCCACAGGGCAACGAAAGGGGCGCGGGTCTTTGCCGCACTGAAGGGTGCGGTGACTGCAGGGCTTGATGTTCCCCACGGGGAGGAGATCCTGCCGGATGACGACAGGGTGAAGGGCGT
Source organism: Methanolinea sp. (assembly GCA_029907345.1). GTDB lineage: Archaea > Halobacteriota > Methanomicrobia > Methanomicrobiales > Methanospirillaceae > Methanolinea_A. Next base: position 13,795 of record JARYMB010000017.1, on the reverse strand, counting down.
TCACATTGCGGCGTATGCACCCGACCGTGCCGGTGACCTTGTACAGAACGTTGAACAGACAATGGACGCCATCATGAAGGAGCTGGAGTAATATGGCCTACGAGAAAGTGGAATGGGTCCCGCTGACCGGCCTTGGGAAAAAGGTGGCCGCGGGAGAGTTCTCCAGCATCGACCAGGTCCTGGAGAGCGGCCGGCCCATCAAGGAACCCGAGATCGTGGATCTCTTCCTTCCCGACCTCGAAGACGAGGTTCTGGACATTACCATGGTACAGCGCATGACCGACTCCGGCAGGCGTGTCAAGTTCCGCGCCGTGGTGGTTGTCGGGAACAGGAACGGGTACATAGGGTTTGGCCAGGGAAAGGACTCCCAGGTGGGAGATGCGATCAAGAAAGCTATCGTTGATGCAAAGATTAATTTAATCAAGGTCCGGCGTGGCTGTGGCAGCTGGGAATGCGGCTGTAACACAGCGCACTCGATTCCCATGGTCGTCGAGGGTGCTGCAGGCAGTGTCCGCGTAACCCTCAAGCCGGCCCCGCAGGGAATCGGGCTCGTTACCGGTGAGATCAGTAAGAAAGTTCTTGAACTAGCCGGTATCCGGGACGTCTGGACATTTGCGAGGGGACAGACCAGGACGACCATTAACTTTGCAAAGGCCACCTTCAATGCCCTCAGGGCAACGAACATGATCCGGACAGGAGGAGAGGGATGATGTACGCGATCGTGCAGGTGAGAGGGGTTGTAAACACCCGGCGGGACATCAGGGACACCCTTAAAATGCTCCGCCTCCATCACATCAACCACTGTGTCCTCGTGCCTGATACGCCCGAGTACCTGGGGATGATCCGGAAGGTCAAGGACTTCGTGGCATGGGGAGAGGTGGATGCAGAAACGATCGAGACGATCCTGCGGACCCGTGGACGGATCGAGGGTAACCGCCCGCTCACCGACGAGTACGTCCGTGAGAACTCGTCCTACCAGGGAATCGCGGATCTTGCAGCAGCTCTGGCTGCAGGGGAAGCCCGCCTTGCCGATATCCCCGGTGTCAAGCCGGTGCTCCGGCTCCATCCGCCCCGGAAGGGATACAGGACGATCAAGAGGACATTTCCGCAGGGGGGAGCCCTCGGCTACTACGGGAAGGAGATAAACGAGCTCCTCTACAAGATGAGGTGAGGAAGATGCCAGTCAACAAGAGGTCGAAATACCGGGGCTCCCGGACATGCGGGGGAGGCACACACAAGAACAGGAGAGGTGCGGGGAACCGTGGCGGCAGGGGCCGGGCAGGTCACCGTGACCACCGCTTCTCCCACTACTGGGTCTATGGTGAAGTGCACAACGGAAAGCACGGCTTCGTGAACCCGACACCTGACAGGATGAGGACGATTTCCGTAGGAAGACTCCAGGAGATGCTCGACGAGCTCCTTGCTGCAGGTCTTGCTTCACGTGACGGAGATGCCATTGTCATATCTGCAGACCAGATCGGCATCGATAAGATACTTGGGAGCGGAAAGGTCACAGAGAAGCTGCGCGTTACGGCACGTGCGTTCTCCGGACAGGCAAAAGAAAAGATAGAAGCGATAGGTGGCCAGGCCCTGGTTATCTGATCCCCCCTTTGGTGAAAGAATGGGAGAACTACTGGACCGAATGGAACCGCTGCTTGCAGCGATGCCCACGGTAAAAGGCCCCGAGGGACACGTTCACTTCAAGAACAAGCTTGCCTGGACAGCGGGGATCCTCATCCTCTACTTTGTCCTCACCAACATACCCCTTTTCGGGCTTAATCCGAACTCGCAGGATATCTTCTTCTACTGGCGGGCACTCCTTGCAGGGGCAAGCGGGTCGCTCGTGCAGCTGGGTATCGGCCCCATCGTGACAGCCTCGATCGTTCTGCAACTCCTCAAGGGGGCAGACCTGATCCATATCGACACGAGCGAACTTCACGGGCAGATCCAGTACATGGGCCTGCAGAAACTCCTCATCTTCGTGATGATCATCATCGAGGCGGCCCCGAACCTCGTCGGAGGTTTTCTCCTGCCGGACCCTGTCGTTGCGGACATGTTCTTCGGCGGAAACCTGTTCCTGGTCTCGCTCATCATCTTCATCCAGATATGCATCGGTGGTGTCCTGATTGTCTTCATGGACGAGGTGGTCACGAAGTGGGGGATAGGATCGGGCGTCGGCCTCTTCATCATAGCCGGTATCTCGCAGGCAATCATTAACGGCTTCATCAACTGGGCACCGGTCAATGATCAGTACCCCGTCGGGTTCTTCCCCCGTATCGTTGCGGTTATACTGGATAACGCAAACTTCCTCCAGTATATGGGGACAGACCTGATCGCATTCATCACCACCATAGGGATATTCCTCGTCATCGTGTACGTGGAATCGACCCGTATCGAGATACCTCTCGCACATGCCCAGGTAAGAGGCGCACGTGCACGGTTCCCCGTCAAGCTCATCTATGCGAGTGTCCTTCCCATGATCCTCGTCCGGGTGCTCCAGGCAAACATCCAGATGATCGGGCTCTTCCTGAACAACGTGGGGATAACGATCCTCGGGACATTCCAGGGCGCAACACCGGTCAGCGGGCTGATGTATTTCCTTGCTCCCATCAACGGCCCCAATGACTGGATGTGGTGGATCTATGACCTTGGTCATGCCCCGTGGGAAGTTCTCCTCCGGATGGGCATCGATATCCTGATCGTGGTGGTCGGCGGCGCGATATTCGCCCTGTTCTGGATCAAGACGGCAGGTATGGACTCAAAGGACGTCGCACGCCAGATACAGATGTCTGGTATGTCGATTCCCGGGTACCGGAGAAACCCGCAGGTTCTCGAAAAATACCTTGACAGGTACATCCCCAGGGTGACCGTGATAGGCGGGGTCTTCATCGGCGTCCTCTCGGTGTTTGCCAATCTCTTCGGCGTGATCGGATCAGTGAGCGGGACGGGCCTCCTGCTCACCGTCTCCATCACCTACAGGTTATACGAGGAAATCGCAAGCCAGCAGATCATGGAGATGTACCCCTTCATGCGGACATTTTTCGGAAAGGAGTGAGTATGACAGGAAGGAGAGTGATAGTGACAGGGGTCCCCGGTGTTGGGAAGACAACGGTTGTCACCGGGGCCCTGAAACTCCTGGAGGAGGAGGGGATCTCCTACAAATCCCTCAATTTCGGGACGTACATGTTCGAGACAGCCGTAGCACAGGGTCTTGTCCGGGACCGGGATGAGATGAGAAAGCTCCCCGGCGATGCCCAAAAGAGGCTCCAGCAGGCAGCGGCGCGGGCCATGGCCCAGGAAGAGGGAAACCTCCTCATCGATACGCATGCATCGGTCAAGACACCCCGGGGTTTCCTTGCCGGCCTTCCCGAGTGGGTGCTCCGGGAGCTCATGCCTGACACCATCATCCTTGTCGAAACAGACCCCGACCAGATCCTCATGAGGAGGCTCTCTGACGAGACACGGACGAGGGACCGCGAGGGTTCTGGAGCAATCGCTGACCACCAGACCTTCAATAGGGCGATTGCAGCTGCCTACTCGATGCTCACGGGCTGTACCATCAGATACATCACGAACGCGGACCACCTCCTTGACCTTGCGGTGCGCGAGATGGCAGACGTGCTCCGGTGAGGCTTATGAAGAGCAGGTTCGGGGGCATCCTCGCCCTCATGGTCGCGATGGCGATGATATTTTCCTACAGCATCGCACCCCTGCGCGAGGGTGTCGGCCGGGGGCTTGATAGCGTGCTTGGGCCGCTCGCGGAGATGATGCCCTTTTTCATCCTCATCGTTATCCTCTCGGCTATCACTGCTCTCTATTCCTCCATCATCCAGAAGTACACGATCGATTACGAGAGGATGACCGAGGTCCAGGAACGGATGAAGGTCTTCCAGAAAGAATACCGCGAGGCCCAGCTTTCCGGGGACGAAAAGAGAATCAAGAAACTTGACGCAAAGAGGGATCGCGTGATGAAGGAGCAGCTCGAGCTCTCCCAGCAGCAGTTCATCCCCATGGCGTACATCCTCATCATCACTGTCCCTATCTTCTTCTGGCTCCTTTTCCGACTCGGTGTCACCCCCCATGCACCCATCGTCATGCCGTTCTTCGGGCAGCACACGCTCTCCGATGCGGTCCTCGGGCCGGTCCCGGCATGGATTTTCTGGTACATGATCTGCTCACTCACGATCAGCCAGGTCATCCGGAAATCCCTCAATATCGGGGGTATCTGATGCGGATAACGGTGAGCGGGCTTCCCGGGAGTGGAACAACCTCTCTTGCCCGTCACCTTGCAGAAATCCGTGGATACAGGTTGATATCAGCCGGGGAAGTGTTCAGGCAGATGGCAAGGGAGAGGAGTCTGGATCTCCGGGAGTTTGGCAGGATTGCAGAGAACGAACCGGCAATTGACAGGGAGATCGACATCAGGCAGCGTGAGATCGCAGAAAGAGAGGACGATATCATTGCCGAGGGGAGACTCTCGGGGTGGTTCGTTGGAAACGCGGACCTGAGAATATGGCTCCAGGCTCCCCTCACCTGCCGTGTGGAACGCATATTTTCCCGCGATACGATACGGGACAGGGAGACGGCCCTGCTCCTGACCCAGGAGAGGGAGGCCTGCGAGGCCCGCCGGTACCGGGATTACTACTCCATCGATATCCTTGATCTTTCGCCCTATCACCTTGTCCTGAATTCCGAGAAATTCGGGGTCGAAGAACTCTCAGCAATCGTTGAAACGGCAATAAGGGTTATTGAGGAGAGAAAGAGAGGGGAGACGGGGTGAAGGGCTATGCGGTTACGGATCCTTGTCGACAATTCCACCCTCATCGACCACTATTTTCTTGCAGAACCGGCCTTTTCTGCCCTCATTGAGACCGGGAGCGGCAGGGTCCTCTTCGACCTCGGCTATTCCTCTGCATTTCTCGAAAACGCCCGCCGGATGGGTGAAGAGATCCTCGATGTCCGCTACGTCGTCCTCTCTCACGGGCACCTGGACCATACCTGGGGACTTGTCCCCTATATCATGGCATTGACCGAGGCCCGGATTGGAAAGAAACAAGTAAACCGCTCTACGCTGGTTGCCCATCCCGAAATCTTCCTGACGAAGAAGACAGGTGACCTGCCCGAAACAGGGATGTTGCTCCCGGAGGAGAAATGCCGGGAACACTTCGATCTGGAACTCTCGAAAGAGCCTGTATGGCTCTTTTCGGATCTCGTCTTCCTCGGGGAGATACCCCGGCGGTTCGGGTTTGAGGACATGGTGCAGTCCGGAAAGAGGATGAAAAGGGGCCCCGCGGGGCTCGTCCCCGATACGCTCCCTGACGACACCGCACTCGCTTACGCGGGAGAGGAGGGGATCGTTATCATCACAGGATGCTCGCACTCAGGGATCTGCAATATCGTTGCGCATGCCCGCGAGGTCTGTGGGGAAGACCGGGTACTCGACATCATTGGTGGTTTTCACCTCACGGGGGCACCGGCAACCCGACTCGAAAAGACTGTCTCGACCCTCGCGGAGATGGGGGTCACGCGCATGCATCCCTGTCACTGCACGGGTTTTTCCGCCCGGTGCAGATTTTCACGTGCATTTCAGGTCGAGGAAACAGGTTCCGGGTGGGAATGTGAGTACCGCTAAACGAAATGAAGGCATTTTAAAAATTCCGGCACCACTTTCCAAGGGAAAGGCCGGCGAACATGCATGACCCGGGTGTAACAGGGCAGGAGAAAAATCAACAAGCGGAGTGGTTGTTTTTAGCAATGTCTTCAGGTGAAGAGTTCGCGGTCATGATTGTGAAGGACTGGGATGCAAACGCTCTGGTAACGCTCTACCGGGCGGGGGGGTGGTGGAGGGAAGACTGGGATCCCGCCGAGATCCCCCGTCTCGTGAGGGCTAGTTTCGCCTTCGCCATCGCCATTCACCGGGAGAGCGGAAAAACGGTTGGGATGGGGAGAGCAATATCGGATGGAGTGTCGGATGCATACATCCAGGATCTTGTCGTACTGCCGGAATTCCGGGGAAGCGGTGCCGGGAGGATGCTCCTCGAAAAACTCGTGGAGGAATGCTTCTCCCGGGGGATCACCTGGATAGCGCTCGTGGCTGAACCCGGGACCGTGAACTTTTATGCGGGTAGTGGTTTTGTACCGATGGAGGGGCACGTCCCGATGCGGTTCCGGGGGAAGGGGCCCGGATGCTGACAATCTCCAGGTTCCGGCCGGTCACAATGGATGATCGGGATGTGTTCTCCCGCTATTACGCGCAGTACCCACCCGAGCACAGCGATAACCTCTTCTCTAACATTGTCTGCTGGAACCATTTTGCCCACTATACGTATGCCGAGCATAAGGGATGTCTCATCATCAGCAGCACTATCCAGGGGACAACGACATTCCGACCGCCGATTGGACCAAGGAACCGGGAAGTTCTCCTCGACGTTATCGAGCTTGCGGTTCGCGAAGGGGGAGAGAGGCCGCTTGTCCTGGTGGATGAACCGACAACCGCCTGGATACGGTCACTCTTTCCTGACCTTACCCTCCTGCCCGACAGGGATTACTGGGAATACGTGTACCTGACCCGTGATCTCGCCCACCTGTCCGGTGGAAAATATCTCTCAATTCGCAGGCAGCTGAACAGGTTCATTGACCGGTGTCACCATACGGTGGAAGAGATATCTCCCGGTAATCTCACGGATGTCAGGACGTTTTTACACGAGTGGTGCGAGTGGAAGCAGTGCAATGAGCATCCATTCCTCTCTTTTGAAAAAGACGCCGTCCTTTTTGCCATCGAGAATTTTTGCGAACTCGGGCTTGAAGGCCTGGCAATCAGGGTAGGGGAAAAGATCGGGGCCATCGCTATTTTCGAGGAGCTCAACCGGGAAACCGCCGTCGTTCACTTCGAGAAAGGCCTTCCGGACTGCGAGGGCATCTACAAGGCCATCAATGCCGAGACAGCTCGTTTTCTCGAGAACAGGTACATCTACATAAACCGCGAGAGTGACATGGGTGTGCCGGGTCTCCGCGAGGCAAAGATGCGTTATCACCCCCACCACATGGTCGAGGTATTCTCTGTTGCGAGAGATGATCTTGCGCGGCTTGAATGAGATTGTCCTTTTTTTTCTTTGTAAAAGTGACTGCGCGGGATATAATCGGGGCAACAGGGGAAATCTCTTCAATAAAAATAAATTGAAAAATATAAGTTGAAAAATATGCCCGTTTTACGGCCTGATTGATAGCGGGAGATCTTCGGTGCGCGTTCCAAATCCGTGCCAATATGTGCCGTTTTCAAATAGAGGCTTTTATTGACATATTTTCTTTAAAATGGCAAAAATATGCCTTCGATATTAGAAAAGGAGCCCGGAAAGTTGGGGGATATGAGGGAAAGATTTAAATTACGAGCGTTAGACCTCTTAGTAAGTAGTTCCATTGAGGGAACTATGGTGGGAGAAAGAAACATGCTTGAAATGAGGCGTGAAATGGCCGTCCGGAATATGAAGGACGACGATGTGATCAGGAAGTTCAAGAAAGACAAGGCGTGGGGTTTGTGTACCATGGTGGACTTGAAGCAGTGCAACCCGGAGACCATCAGGGACCCGGAGAAGATCCACGAGTTCATCATCAAGCTCTGTGATCTCATTGAGATGAAGAGGTTTGGTGACCCCACCATAGTCCACTTTGGCCCCAATGCCAAGGTTGCAGGCTACTCCATGACCCAGCTGATCGAGACGAGCCTCGTCTCCGGGCACTTTGCCAACGAGTCGAACTCAGCATACCTGGATATCTTCAGCTGCAAGGAGTATGCCCCCGAGAAGACTGCCAGGTTCTGCAAGGAGTTCTTCGGTGCAAAATCGATGGACTTCAACGTCGTCTTCCGGTATTAAAAAGAGTGATACGTCCAGCCACCCGTTCCCCTTTTGGGGAAGTGGGACACACTTTTTTGAGATGGCTTTTTCGTTTGCAGATTAGCATCCCCCTGCTTATTCCATTCACGGTTCCCGTGCGGGAATGGTTGCGATGAAGTGACTCCTTCCAGGGGAGAAAAGGAGGCTTGTCTGGTGAAAACAAAAATTATCAGACCAGCCCGATGATCCCGTCGGCAATAATCTTGACTGCGATTGCTGCTACGAGCATCCCGAGGACGCGTGCCATAATCTCGGTTACGCAGTCGCCAAGTAACCTCTGGATCTCTGCCGAGAAGCGGAGGATGATCCACGTGGCCCCCAGGGAGAGGGCGATTGCCGCGGCAGGGATCAGGACCCCCATCTCGTTGACAAGGAGGATAACCGTGGTTATTGCACCCGGACCGCAGAGAAGCGGAGTACCGATGATGACACCTGCAGCAGAAGGCGAGCGATCTCTTGGCCTTCCGATGTCGATGCCAAGTGCCATCTGCATCCCGAGGATAAAGAGGAGGAATCCTCCTGCGACCTGGAAGCTGGGCAGGCTGATGCCAAGGATATCGAAGATGAAGAAGTTGAAAAAGAGGAAAATATAGAGGAGAAAACCTGCAACTGCGACCGCAATCACGGCCTGCTTGCTTATCTCGGCAGATGACTGTCCGCGGGTCATGGACGCGAATATCGGGACGCTCAAAATGGGGTCGAGAATCACGAAGAGTGCCGAAAATGCGTACAGGAGGGAAGAGAGGAAATCTGCCATGTCTGGTGAGATAGTTTCTCCCGGTAAGTATTAAATCCGCGGAAACAGGGAGATATAGAACCGGGGCAGCCGGGCGGTTCCCATAATAGGGAATGCAGGAGAAAAAACAGAAGGCCGGGGATGATTGGAATAAACGATAATGCCAGAATGGGGGGAGTCGAATCACCATCACCTGGAGAAGGATGCTCATCTGGATTGTCCCTGATTGATAGGGGGGTTGATGCCGGGTTCTGGGGGTATCCGGCAAACAAAAAGACCAGGGGACTCATCCAGTGAGCATGTACTGTATTTCCTTTTAACATTAAATACTATTCAGACTGGCGATGAACAGAGGAGAGGAAGGACGGGAGCGTCATCATTCTTTTACAGAGTCAGGGAAAATGCCGCACTACCGCCTGGAAAAAGGCCGGGCTTTTTCCCTGCAGACTAATACCAACCCCTCTCCTTAACGCCGGTCCACGAGCCGCCTGGGCCGCCCCTTTACACGGTACAGTTCAAGGCCTCCGGGTGGTAAAAAGGAGAAGAGAATCTCCAGTTCATCGCCGAGGAGGGGGGCAAGGCCTGGTTTATAGCGGGTAAAGGAGGACAGGAACCTCCCGGAGATATCCTCCCTGGGGACCGCTCCCGGGTCGCGGGCCTCCATACTCACCCGGATAACGACACCGCCCCCTTCTTTGGCGTAGACGAATGCTTCGTACTCCCCGGTCAGGTAAACCATGTTTTCCGGCTGGAAGACACCCCGCTCGATGTCCACCCTGTTAACCGGCGTCCCGAGGATCCAGACAGTCTCTGCTTCCCTTTGCGGGGTGAAGATCTTCATGTGCGTCCTCCCACAGGAGCACGGGCCGCGCGTGAGGACAACTGTCGTATCCTCGGTATCATAATTGATGAGGAGCGTTCCGCACCGGCCACCGGGAGGAAGGAGTGTGGTGAGTATTGCGCGTCCGCATTCTCCGTCGGGCACGAATGTCCTGAGAGCAGGGTCATAAACGTCGAGATGGACGAGATCTTCAGGGACGTGGAGTCCCTGTTGCTCGGCACACTCCCCGCACATCGTCCCCTCGGTGCTCCCGTAGGTGTTGTAGACATTTCTGTCCCAGACCCTGGCAAGGTGCGCACGCGCCTCCTCCGAGAAACTCTCCCCCCCGACAACAAGCCTCTCAAGAGACGTCTCTTTCGGGTCAATGCCCTCGCTTTTCAGCCGGTCGGCAAGATGAAGGAGTTTGAAGACGCTTCCCACGATGCCGGTCGGCCTGTAGCTATTCAGGATCCGTGTCGGGAACGAGCATTTCCCCGTCGGAATGATGGTCATTCCAATATCCCTCGCGGCAAGCGTCATCGTATTTGCACCCACGTTCATCCCGTAGGACGCGCATATCACGACCCTGTCTCCTTTTCCAAAGCCCTGGGATACGAATATCCGGGCATATTTTGCCGCGTACCTCTCCCAATCGTCCCACGTGAGGAAGAAACTCTTGGGAGTCCCTGATGTGCCGCTCGTCTCGTGCACGGTGAATATATCTTCCCAGGAGACACTTTTGAACATGAATTCAGGGGTCAGGGGGGGCTGGTTCTCACGAATCGTCTTTCCCGAGACGATTGGAAGGGTCAGCAGATCCTCATGCTCGCGGATAGCGCCGGGTTCGATACCATGCTCCCGGAACCACTTGCGGTAGAAAGGCGAGTGTTCCCGGGCGTATTCGATGGTGTATCGGATCCGCTCGTCAACAAGGGCATCAAGATCGCCGCGGGACATGGTTTCCATGGCAATGTCAAAGAATGGGCCTCTCCCCATGTGGGGAGTATATACCGTGCAAGGTAATGAGACTCACCGTTGCGAAACAACCGGCATTACCCGCACGGTCCCGCACAGAAGAACGTGAAGGGGTCCTGCTTCCCTGAGAAATACCATTAACATCTTGGAGGAAAATTCTCGTAAATATCCAGAAGACGGATGAGGAAAAACAATGAAAAAGAGCAGGAAATCGGACCAGAAAGTGAAGAGATACCGGTGCCGGGTCTGCGGGTACATCTATTCACCCCTTCGCGGCGAGCCCCATAACGGTATTCCCGCAGGAACGGCATTTGAAGATCTCCCCGAGACGTACGTCTGTCCCATCTGTGGAATGGAAGGGAAGGGCAAGATTGGGAAGTGGGGTTTCGAGGAGTGGGTCCCGACGAAATATATCTGTGTCGTCTGCGGGTACGTGTACGACAAGGACAGGGGAGAGCCCCACCGGGGCATCAAGCCGGGAACGCCTTTCGAAGACCTCCCCGATGACTACACCTGCCCGGTATGCAACCTTGATCCAAAGATCTCGCTCCAGTTCGGAAAGGTGTTCAAGCAGGGGTTCGAACCGCTCTATATCCCTTGAAAATCCCTTTCAGGGAGGATCTACGGCTCCGCGGAGTCGTACACACCCCCTTCCCCATCCCGTGCTTTTACAAGCTCGATGAGCAGGGAGAAGACGGCGGCTTCAAGCGGATCCCTGATGACTGTCATCCTGTCGGTGGCATGGGACCGGATCATGGCAGCAAGGTATTCCGCGTATGGCCTGTCCTCTTCAGGGAGGGCTCGTGCTGCGCGGAGCCAGCGGTCGGCAGTCTCGTGAAGGTCTTCCCTCCCCTTCCGGTTCCCAGGCGGCAGAATGTGCCCGTTCATGTCTGTATCATCCTCGTAGTGAAACATGGCAGTCACGACCTGATGAAGGGTGGGCATGCGGTGTGAAAGTGCCGGCACGGCCTGTTCCGGCCAGATGAAAGGGTAAAGGTAACCCTTAACTCCGACCTGGCGAAAATCTCATGTAATCATGAAGAATCCCTTCCACGTGATGCTCATCCCCACGCTGGGGTGTCCCGCCCGGTGCAGGTACTGCTGGAGTTCGGAACCGGGGTCCCCCCGGATGAGCATTGCGACAGTCAGGGACGTTGTCGCGTGGGTCTCATCCCTGGGAAAGGAGCGGGTGACGTTCACGTTCCATGGTGGCGAGCCTCTCCTTGCAGGTGCGGATTTCTACCGCGAGGCCCTCCCCCTCCTTGCAGAGGGGCTTGCGCAGGCAAACCCCGAGTTTGCCATGCAGTCCAACCTCTGGCTCCTGACACCTGAAATCGCAGAGATTCTTGCCGGGTACCACGTTCCGATCGGGACGAGTATCGATGGTCCTGCCCGGATCAACGATGTCCAGCGTGGTGAAGGGTACTTCGGGAAGACGATGAGGGGGTACCGCATCGCGCGGGAACACGGGCTCCGGGTGAGTTTCATCTGCACGTTTACATCACAGTCGTTCCGGGAAAAAGAGGAGATCGTCCGGTTTTTCAGGGAGAACGGGTTCACACTCAAGCTCCACCCCGCGCTTCCGTCGCTGCGCAACGACAATCCCGAGCCCTGGACACTTGCCCCGGATGATTACGGGGAGCTCCTCGTATATCTCCTGGACGTCTCTCTCGAGAACCTGGGGTCCTTTGAGATCATGAATATCAATGACCTCTGCAAATGTGTCTTCTTCCGGCATGGGACTGTCTGCACGTTCGTGGACTGCATGGGGAGCACGTTTGCCGTTGGCCCGGATGGCTCGATATACCCCTGCTACCGGTTTGTCGGCATGCCGGAATACGTGATGGGACATGTCTCGGACTGTCCTGAGCTGGCCGACCTTGCCGCGTCTCCGGTGGGTAAGGCCATGCAGGAGTTCCGGAATTTCGTGGACAGGGCCTGCGCGGACTGCCCGCATATCCGGTACTGTCGCGGAGGGTGTCCCTACAACGCCATGGTCCCCGGTCATGGCACCATTGGAGGCGTCGATCCGTATTGCAGGGCATACCACAGGATTTTTGACGAGATCTCCGACCGGCTGAACCGCGAGATGGCAGAGGCGCCGGCAATGGAGATGATGTGTTTCGGGGCGCCGCGCCCAAAGCAGGATAAACCCGGTGTCATGGCCCTGATGCGTTTCCAGGCCATGAAGGAAGGGAAGAGAAAGCGTTAGCCGGGGACCAGCCGGTTGATGGAGACCCTCTCTGACCTGATCCTTTCATTTCTGCTGCTCCAACCCGGTTCATGGGCCGACGGGGGACGGGGGAGACTCACAGATTTTTTCCCGGATGAGAAGTATACGCTGCCATCCCGCATTAGCCCTGTCGCATGAATGAATGGGTGCAATCTCATGGCCACCACCCCATGTCCACCGTGCAGCCGGGCAAAAGTTTTGAAAATCACGAAAGCAGTTTTGGTATGATAACAGCCAACGCGGTTTTATAATCAGGAGACTTGCAGGTCACACTCCCCTGTGCATCGCAAGTCCCCTCATGTTTTTCACTATCCGCTCTTTTTTCTGCATAATCTCCCTGCCCGCATGCGAGACGCCCCTCCCGTTATGTATAGCATAATAGAGTTTATAACATACCGGCTTCCTGGGCAGGTGTGAAATCTGGCGGTATTTTTTGTTCCACCTGATACGATGTCTTCACATGATGACAGGACCGGAAAAGAACTGGGAAATAGTGTGGGAGGGGAAGGGATTTTCCGGATCATCTGTCCCGATTGAATCCGGTTACGTTGACATCAGCAGCTTTGCTGCCTCTGAAAAGTATGGATCCATGGGGATATGCACATGCCTGCGGCATGTGAAGAGTGATTCGAGGCAGGTAAGGGGGAAGAGTACTGCTGGCAGGAACCTATGACACGCGAATGCACATGCCTGCGGCATGTGAAGAGTGATTCGAGACAGGTAAGGGGAAAGAGTACTGTCGGCAGGAACCTTTGGCACGCGAATGCACATGCCTGCGGCATGTGCATGCATAAAAAAAGTTTAAATGAGTTTGAATATCGGGTGGTTGTCGGCCTTGCAGTCGATGCCCAAGGGGCGCATTGCCTCCAGGGTGACGATATCCATGTAGGCCTGGGCCGTGATCATGGGCTCGACGTTCTCGATGGGTCCGTACATGATGAGATCCGCACCGAGAGTGCTTGCAACGAGGTTACACCCGATATCGGGGGCAGACCACGCAGCCTGGACGACACCCTCGATTCCGCCCTGGTAGTGGTGGAGGAGCTGTTTTAAGTAAACGTCCTTCCCCTTCAGGGACTCGACGAGCTGGGACGGGTTCTTCTTTGAGCCCTTCCAGCGCTTGAGCCAGGTCCAGGCAA
>JARYMB010000016.1 GCA_029907345.1 Methanolinea sp. | reverse complement strand
CCTGCCGGAACAGATGTACCGGATGGCAACCGGGACGTGAGGGGTCTTTGGGAATCAGTCACTCACTCATCTCAAAAACCAATTATTCCGTAAATCCCCTCCCTCTCCGGACCAAACAACAGGATCTCACTACGAGGGAGGGGGCATACATTAATCAACCGCCCCGTTCTCCGGTCTGCTCCCTCCTGCCTCCCCGTGGTGAAAACCTGTCAGGCGGGTGTTGGAATGAAACTGACTGCATTCCCGGCTGGAGATGACCGGTTTTTAGTTTAAAGGAGAGAATTGATATCAAATGCCCTGTGTCCGGAGGGAAAAGAAAAAATGCCGGTGTTCTGGCTGGAAGAAACCCCCCCTATCTCTTCCTCCTCCGGAGTCTCCATACCGCATCCGCGATGAGCACGATCGCTCCTGCAATCACGATGAGGGCGAAGAGATGTCCACAGGAAGGTGATTACAAATGGGCGATCATCAAGGCACATAGTACCCTGTTTCACGCAGCCATGTCGCCCGTCATGAGTGCAGGCTATATCGGGAAAGAGCCATGATTGTCTTATCGTTGAATGATCCCGGATACACAAAGATTGATGCCATATCAGACCGACCATCTGCATAATTTTCCTGAGGAAATATCATGAACAGCATCGAAACGGATGTCAGGGAGATTAAAGAAAATATCAGAGCACTCACCGAAAAGATCGAGGCCCTCCTTTACGAGAGGGAGGCCCTTGCAATGATGAAGCTCTCCGGACGGTCACTCTCTGCTTTCCTGGACGAAGAGCCTGACCTCTACACCGTCACGGACATCAAGGTTGTGTACCGATGAAGGGAAAGATCGTCCTGATACCCTTTCCTTTCACTGATCTCACCGCGACCAAGCTTCGACCGGCGCTCGTTCTCCACGAGGGAGAACACGATGTTGTTGTCGCCTTTATTTCATCAAAAACTCCCGCGAAAACGGTTGAATCCGGTATCCAAATAACCTCTACTCTCCCAGGTTTTTCAAAAACAGGTCTCAAGGTCGATTCTGTGATCAGATTGGACAAGGTTGCAACGATTCTGAAAGACCTGATAGTCGGTGAAATTGGAGAACTGGATGATGACCTCAGAGCAGACGTCAATGTAAAAATCGCCATACTTTTCAGACTCTGATCAGGACAGAGGCGGAACGCAATATCCATTTTTATTCCTTCTTTTAGGATAAAGAGAGATCTAAAAGAGAATTAAGGGTTTTATCCTAATTCATGCGATAACCGCGCTCTCTTGCGTATGCTCCGGGAGAAAGCCGCGGGGCAATCTGGATGGCAGTGTCCCTGCTCCTGATGGTCAGGATAACCATCATCGCGAATGCATCGCAGGGGTAATACCCGGTAACGCCTTCCGCATGGGCGACGAGGTCCGGCTGGGCACATGTATCAAGGTAGATGAGAACCCCAGTGCAGACAACGGGGGGCACAGGAGGGCGAGGATGAGGAAGACCCCCATGGGCACGGAGATGGCGGCAGGGGGGGGCGGGATGATCCCTTCCCCGCAGAACGATGGATCATGTACCCTCTTACTTCGCAGCAGCAGATTTCTTCCGGTACCGCAGGTACGCTCCCCCCTTGAAAAAATGCATTCACGCACCAATTGTTCTGATGAGTGTTCCAGGACGTTCTTAAAATGGCCAATAAACCGGATTCAAACTTTTTTTTCAATAAAAATGATTATAGCACCACACTCCAAAAAAATTCTCCTTTCCTCCCCCTCACTCCATGACATCCGGGTAATAGATATCCCCTGCCGGGGAAAGGGGGATCGTTGCGAGCGTTGTGGCAAGGTCATCGAGCGGGTTTGCCTTGACCTGTTTTGCTGACATGGTGTAGAGCACGTTGTCGATGTACAGGGACCGCTTCACCTCGGATGCCGGGCTCCCGTAGTAAGAATAACCGGTATCACTGCTGCCGTGCCGGACAGTGCCGCGGAGTGTAAAACCGGTCTCCGGATTCAGGCCAAACACGTATGCACCGTACCATACCTGCGGACGCGGGGAGATAGAGCCATCCCTGCCAACCGGTTCAGCCATGACGGCCCGGATGGGGATCACGAGAAGGTTCTTTGCCCTGTCAAAGAGGAAGGCATGGTGATCCTGGAGAGCGGCCGAGTCGGACCCTGCATCCCCGATCTGCACCTTGTCGAGGAGCCGGGGAGATTCGACGTCCGAGACATCGAAGAGGGCAATCTTGACCCCGCTCGTGGAGACACCACCCCAGTCGTTTGTCTCCGTTTCCCTGCCTATCCCGATGATATGCGTCGCATCGTAGGGGTGCAGGTAATCGGAGTATCCCGGGATCTTGAGTTTCCCAAGGACCCTCGGCTTCTCCGGGTCCGAGAGATCGATGACGAAGAACGGATCGATACGCCTGAACGTGACCATGTAGAGCTTATCCCCGATGAACCGGGTCGCGTAGATCGTCTCCTGTTCGGCGATGTGGGTCAGTTCGCCTACTGTCTTTAAGTTCCTGTCCAGGACAAAGACGTTGTTGTAGGCATACTGGCCGAAGCGGCGGCTGGAGACGCTCGATGTTGTCGCGACACGGAGGTTGTCGCCGTACTCGTCCATCGAGAACTGGTTGTGGAGGGCCCCGGGCACTTCACCCTTTGCCCTGTAGGTGATGGCACCGTTTTCGATGCCGATTTTATGGATGACGGTGGTGGTCTGGTCTGCTTCCTGCCGGAGGACTGCGTCCTCTTCGCCCTTCCGGAGACTTTCGAGGATGGACTCCCGTTCTCCTGCAGGAAGCGTGTTGAAGTCGGCCGGGATAACGGACGAGCTGCCGGAAGAATCACCGGCAGCACCGGACCGGAGCGGGAGATCCCCGGGCGCCCGGTAGATCACGGGGCTGTAGCGCGGGTAGCTCACGTATAGTGCGTCTTTTGAGACGTAGAGGGTGTTCCCGGTTCCAAGCAGGTACGTCTGGGCGTCCCTCTCCTTCCCGGTCGCGATATCGAGGGACGTGATCGTGGTGAAGATGTACTGGGGCTCGGGGTTATCGAAGTACCAGACGTCCGGCTGGATGACCGTCCTTGTCCCCTCGCGGAGGACGGGGACGATCACGGGTGCATCGCGGTACGGGTTGATCTGCTGCTGGGTGACCAGGTACACGAGCGACCCGATCATCCGGGCATCGAGGTAATTGCCATCGACAGAGTAGTCTTTGAGGACCACCGGGTTTGCCCGGTCGCGGATATCGTAGATGGTGGCATGAGTCACGAAAGAGGGAAAGCGCCAATAGGGTGGCATCGGCATGACCTTTCCTTCAGTCCCATCCCCCGCGGTTGTGCGATCCAAACGGTCCGTTCCCGTCGAAAAGAGGACGAGGCGGTCTCCGTTGACGAAGATGTTCCGTGGTGTATCGGAAATCTCTGTCGTGGACACGACCGAGGCCCGTTCTGCCGGGTACGCATCGATGATCACGAGGTTCTGCCCCGATATGGTGTAGATGTACCGGTCGTCGTTCTTGACGATGTCAGGCTCGTCGACTGCTGCAACCTGGACGTTGGTCTTCGAGTAGTCACGGCCCCCGGAAAAACCGGTGGTCGAATACGGGACCGGGATGGCAGATGCCTGCTCTGACCCGGTGGACTCCTTCGGGAGGGGGGGCGTTGCAGCAATGGTGGGGACCATCGTGCGATACAGTGTATCCCGGGATGTTTCCATCGAATCCCTGAGATACTGTTCTATCTCGGCAGTCGAGTTGAACTTCCTGATCTCCGGGGATACCGGGGCCGTTGTCGCAGGGATGCTCAGGCATGCTGCACCAAGCACGCCTGCGAGGATAAGGCAGGAACAGAGGATGGCGGGGTGGAAACGGTGCATCATGATCTCCCGTTACGCAGTATGGGGAGACGATGACATCAATCTGGCGTAAACTGCGAAAAATATCGCAGCCATCGGCATATACGTGCAGGAGATCTCCATTTCCGGACAGGCGGAAAAAGGGGGAAAATTTTTCCGGTCTCCGCCTCCCCACTTTCCCCTTTGCAGACCAAAAGGGGGACGGCCCCGTGACCTGTCCGGCGGTCCGGGCGGCTTTTCCCAAAAAGACCGTCCCGGGAACGCCTTTGGGGGGATAGGGAGGAGATGGTTATTCCAGTACCCGGGAATGGAGTGTGTCGATGACGACCTCGCCCTCGGCGAGGATTGCCCGGGTCATCTTTTTCACCGGGAGGGAGGCAAGCGCACTGATGATGTGGTACTGCCGCGGGTTCTGCATCGGTGTGAGTTCCGTCCAGCGGAAGGTCCCTGTCCCGGTCCACGCTTTCCTGACCTCCATCCATTGCGGGAAATAGATGAACTGCGAGAGGTCTGCCCCCGGAGCGCCGACCTTGGGAATAAACCGCCAGCCGATCAGATCGAGGACCTTCATCTGTGATTTCACGCGTTCGAAGTCCTTTCCTGTGATCTCTCCTCCGGCTTCGAAATTCATGGTCAGGAAGGTGTTTCCCTCGTAACTGACGGACGAGGCATAGTACGGCTTGAGGATATGCAGGTTCTCGATATCGGCAAAAATCTTCGGGACTCCGGTCTGTTCCCTGCCCGTGAGGATGGGGGCGGTCTGGTTCTCCCACATGACGAGAGGATACGAGGCATCGACGTGGTCTTTTTTTCCGTTGAACCTGACGGGAGAAGAGACACCCACCAGGTTGTAATGCCCGCCGGAAAGCCAGTTGATCTCCGTCAGCTGGTTCAGCGATATCTGCACTTCCGGGAACAGGAGTTCGAGTTCCTCCGGGATATACTGTTCGAGTGCGGCCCGGTCTGTCTCGAAGGCCATGTTCAGCAGGACTGCCTGCATCGTGGCCTTGTAGGTGGGATCGAATGCACCGCCCCCGAAGTGGGCCGGCATCATGTAGGTGGAGTTCTTGTCCAATCGAAACATTTTTTTATCCCGCAACTTTTTCCGTGAAAACATAAAAGTCTGATCCATTGTTGTTTCCGGCACGGTCTTTTTCTTTTGTCCCTGACGGCGGGAAAACATTCTTATGAACCCGTGCCTCACTGTTTAACAAACCACCAAAGAATGTTAAAAAATGCGAAGAGGTCATGAAATGGGAATTAAAATCGGGTTCTTTTCCATCGGTGATGCCTTTTCACCTGCCGAATGCCTGAAATATTCAAAACTCGCCGAAAAGATCGGTTTTGACTCTCTCTGGGTTGAAGACCACCTGATCGCCATGCCGGGCGGGGAAGAATGCAGCTTCGCCTGGACAGTCATGAGTTCCGCACTCCAGGCAACGAACAAGGTCCCCTTCATTACCGGTGTGACCGCTCCCATCATGCGGTACCACCCGGCCATCGTTGCCCAGGCTTTTGCCACGATGGGTTCGATGTACCCCGGCCGCGTGGGACTCGGGGTGGGGACGGGAGAGCCGCCGAACGAGATGGCGGTGTACGGCGGCCAGTGGCCGTCCAATGCCACCCGGCTCGAGATGCTCGAGGAGGCGCTCACGGTCATCAGGAAGCTGTGGACGAGCGATACGCCCATCAGTTTTTCCGGAAAGTACTACACGCTCAATAAGGCTGTCCTGCTGACGAAGGCAAAGGTCAGGGTCCCCGTGTATGTCAGCGCCATCGGGCCCCGGGCAGCAGATCTGGCAGGGCGGCTGGGAGACCACATCATCAGCATTGCCAACAATCCCCGGTACATCAGGGACGAGCTCTGGCCCGCATTCGAGGCAGGTGCCCGGGCGGCAGGAAAGGACCCCGGAAAAATGGAACGCGTCGGCCATTTCTCGTACATCTACGACCCGAAGGGCGAGGTCAACCCCGACTACATCCAGCACGATGCAGGAACCATCCAGGGGGGTGCGATGTCAAAGGCCTTTGCAAGCCGGATGATCACTGTCTTCCATTCGGCAGACGACTGCATCAGGAGGATCGAGGAGATGGGGCGGATGGGATACACCCATCTTGCCATCGCAGACCAGTTCATGGCACTCCCGAAGGAACACCGTCCCTCCATCGGAATGGAAGAGAGCCTGAATTTCTGGAAAGACGTGCTCCCCCACATCAGGTAGCCATCGGGATACTGTCGTGCCGCATCCATTGTGCGGGACGCCCGCCGGGCGCCGGACGGGAAAGGTAAGCTCCCGACCCGCCGCCCCCATCCCTCCCCCTCCCTTTCTGCTCCCCTTCAGGGCACCCTGTCCCGGCACGCCGGGCACTTCACCTGCAGGTAGTCGCCGTCGGCACAGTTCCAGGGCGCGTATTCGCGGCAGACGGCAGGCCGTACGGCGTGGATTGCACAGTACGCAAGCCCGTCATCCCGCCTCTCCAAAAACGGGCAGTACCGGAGGGGACGGCCCCCCGTGTCCTGCCAGTACCGGACTGCGACAACGGACGAAAGGTCGCCTTCCCGGAGGGAATCGCCCGATACCCACCGGCCGCCGGAAAGCCGGACCGAGACATGCCGGAGGATGTCCTCCCTCCCTGCCCGGACCCAGGGGACGAGGTCCGTGACTGTACCCGGCTGGCCCCACCCCCACCGCTCGCAGCAGCGCCCGCACTGGCGGCAGACCTGTTCCATCGTACCTTCCCGGTATGGCGGGAAACCGTCATAAACGGTGCGTCCCTGTACCCGGGTGAAGGGCGGCATGGCGTCCCCGGAAGACCGGCGATCGTTTTTTAAGATCGGCCCCTGAGAAAAGAAGACCCCCTCCTCGCAACCAGGGGGTCACGATACTGCGGGAAAACAGGGAGAAACGACTATTCCTCTCTCCGTTGCCATGAGAGGGAAAAAAGTTTTTAGCGGGTTTCTCAGATGTACCGCGGCTTCTTCGAGAGGTGCACCGGGGTGTAGAGGGGGCGGAACGGTTTGTCCCCAACCTCTTCCCGGACGGCAGCAACGAGTTCGGGGAGGGTGAAGGTCTCCTTGAACGGTTTTTTGGGTTCCGACCGGGACCGGATGGTCACGGTCAGCCTGCCACTCTCCACTTCGGAATCGCCGACAACGACCACGAACGGGACCCAGTCGACGGCTGCTTCCCTGACCTTCTTTGACACGCTCTCGTCCCGGTCGTCGAGGTCCGCCCGGATACGGCCTGCGTTCAGTTCGCGTGTCACTGTCGTTGCATACTCGAGGTGCCGCTCGGCGACGGGGATGACCCTGACCTGTGTCGGGGAGAGCCACGTCGGGAGACGGGGCACGTCCTGCTTCGCACAGCTCTCGAGGATCGCACAGATGACCCGCTCGACCGATCCCGTCGGGGAACAGTGGAGGATCGGGGGATGGACTTCCTTTCCGTCGAGGTGGTATTTGATGTTGAACCGCTGCGAGCTCTCCACGTCGATCTGGACCGTCGGGTTCTCGATGGGCCGGCCCTGTCCGTCGATGGCGGCAAGGTCCACCTTCGCCACCCAGTAGTGGACCCTCTCCGAGAGGATCTCGATGAGGAGGGGCTGCCCCGATACCTGCACCATCTTCGCGACCCAGTCGCTGTACTCGTTATAGAAGTCCCGCGTGCACCGGATGACGCCCACGAGTTCGGTCCCAAAATCCCTGCCCGTCTCCCATCCCATCAGGAGCTGCTCCTCGAAGCACCGGAGCGCCTGCGGCATGTCGAGGCAGAGGGTGTGCATGTCCGGCATCGTGAACGCACGCAGCCGTTTCAGCCCGATGACCTCTCCCTTCTGCTCGTGACGGAACGAGTAGGTCGAGAGCTCGTACATCTTCATCGGCAGGGTGTTGGGGGAGATGTGCATGTCCCGCATGATGGAGAACATCCCGAAACATGCGGCGAACCGGAGCATCATGTTCCGCGTCCCGCTCCTGAACCGGTACTGGCGTTCCCCGAACTTGTCGGCATGCTCGTAGATCGCCCGGTCGGCAAGGTCGTACATGACCGGGGTCTCGACCGGGGACGCCCCGTAGGGCAGGAGCCGCGAGAGGACGTAATCGGCAAGAAGGTCGCGGACGAGCTTTCCCTTCGGGAGCCACCGGAGGTGTCCCACGTCCGATACCGGTTCGTAATCGACGAGTTCCTTTCCCCGCATCAGCTCGACGTGGGCAGGCTCCCCGCCGCCTTCCGCCGGCTCGCCCAGTTCTTTCCGGACGAGGCAGCCGAAGGCAGAGTTGTCCATGAATGCCTTTGCGTCGTGTCGCTTCCCGTCGGGTGTCAGGACGAAGAACTCGTGGGTCACCTCCTTCTTCTCCTTCTTTGCCCCTCCCTCGGGGGGAAGGATGGTGCGGGAGAGCTCGGAGAGGGGGTGGCCCTTGCAGGAGAGGCGGAACGACTTGTACCACCCGAACGGCGCCCTCCTTACCTCGAACCCGATGTCGACGAGGAGGTGCTCGAGCATTTTCAGAGCCCCGACTGCCGCGTCGGGTCTCGCGAGGTCGCTCGAGAGGTGCGCGTACGGGTAGAGAACGATATTTTCGACGGAGAGCTGGTCGGCCGTCTTCGCTATCTCTGCCCCTGCCTGCTCCACGACGCCCGGGATATCGTCCTCGTCGGCGGACTCCACGGCGCAGAAGACCGTGAGGGCCTCCTCGGCAAACCCCTTCAGCGGCTGGTCCTCTTCGGCCATGCCGGTCTTCTGCTTTGCTTCAAACTCGATAAAATCAGAATGTATCAGGAGAAGTCGCATACTTTCGCTCCATCCCTCTCGGATTCATCCCTACCTTATCTGATGTCATCCGGTATAATACCCATTCAGATATCCCGGATATTCTGGTGGTACCGCGAGAGGGTCGCCTGCCGCTGGTCCATGTACTTGGCATCCTTCCTGAGGTTATAGGGGGAAAGCGCCTTTTCCGTGGTATAGAACACGAGCTGCCCGATCGGCATCCCGGCGTATATGCGGACGGGCCGGGCGTTCACGTTGCACATCTCCAGCGTAATCGACCCCCGGAACCCTGCATCGATCCACCCCCCGGTCTGGTGGAGTTCGACGCCGAGCCGGGCGATGCTGCTCTTGCCTTCGATGCTCGCGACGATGTTGTCCGGGAGACCGATGACCTCCAGAGTCTCGGCGAGCATGAACTGGCCGGGCGCAAGCACGATCGAGTCCGCAACCGTTTCGCGGGTGCCACGGGAGACTGTCTCCGCCACGTAGGGGTCGATCACGGCGTCCCCCGCCTCGTACCACACGAAGTGGTTTCCAAGCCGGATATCGAGGGAATTGGGCTGGACCAGGCCGGGGTCGAAGGGCTCGACGGTGATAAAACCCCTCCTGATCCTGTCCACGATCTGCCAGTCGACGAGGATCATGGGAAAAGATAGAACGGGAAAGCGTATTAGGGCTTCCCCGCGGCACTCCCCCTGCCCCTCCCGGCAGGCGTCCCGCCATGGGCACACTGTCCTGCGCCGGGGGAAACCGGCACTGTCCGCTTCAGGGTGGAGTAAACGACGTGTCCACGCCCGTGATTTCGCTCAGGTACACGCCGGAGCCCACCCACCAGCGTTCGTTGACGGGGAGGACGTACCCGATCTTCAGTTCCTCCCTGTTTTCCCGTCCGGGGTTGGGCCAGACAAAGACGATGAACCCTCCTCCCGATCGGGCCGTGTCAACGGCGCAAGGAGCGTCCCGTTGAAGTCGTAAGCATAGACATAGAGGTCTCCACGGAAAAACGGCCCGGTCTTCCGGGAGAAGGTGGCAAGGGCCGCGTCTCTCCCGGAGGATTCTGCGTAGTGTGCAGCATGCGAAACGAACCCGGCAAGATCAGCCGGTGTCCGGACATCGGGGGCTGCACCCGCAGGCCCGGTCGTGCTGCAGCCCGAAAACAAAAGGGCAGCGACGAGCAGCAGGCAGGCAAGTCCCGGTACCAGCGCTCTCTTCATGGTATTCCTGTCAGGCTCCGTCCCCCAATAATGATCCGGTTCTTCTCCTGCCCGGACCATGTCCCGGAAGGGGGTCTCCCGGTGCCGCGGGCGATCACTCGTCCGCGTCCCCGGAATCGTCTTCTCCGGGTGGACACTCCGTTCGCACGTCGTGCCTGATGTGCCACTCCGACCGCCGCATCAGACCGTGGAGGGTCGATGCCTCGCGTGCGGTGAGCCGTGCCCGCCCGAATATCCTCCTCATCATGAGCATGGTTCCCTCCCGCTTGAAGGCCGGGTGGTTGATGAGGGTCAGGTACTGGTCGATGTGCCGGTAGAGGTGTTCCATCTGTTCCCTCCCGGCGAGCAGGTACTCGCCCCGGGGAAGGCCGGCAAGCTCGTACGCGATGATGGCAACGGCATGCGAGAGGTTCAGGATGGGGTAGTCCGGCGACGTCGGGATCGTGCACACGATGTCGGACCGCCGCATCTCCTCGTTGTTCAACCCCCAGTTCTCCCGCCCGAAGAGGATGGAGACGGTCCCGGCAACGTCCCCGATCATCTCCCGGAGCTCCCTGGGGGAACAGTAGGGCATCCTCATCGGGTGGCAGATCGTCTTTCCGACCTCGCCGGTGGTTGCAACGGTGATGTCGCTTTCAGAAAAGACTTCTTCGAGGGAACAGACCCGGGCTGCCTTCAGGACGTCGGATGCATGCGCAGCCCGTGCGAGGGCGTCGTCCCCGAGCGGGCAGGGGTCCACGAGCACGAGCCGGGAGAACCCGAAGTTCTTGATTGCACGGGCTGCAAAACCCACGTTACCCTCGTAGAGCGGCCCAACGAGGACAAAACGGATCTCAGGCATTCGGATCGGTTCCTCCGGGAAAGACCGACGGCGCTTTCAATGGTTCCGGCCCCCCCACGGGATCGGCCCGCGCTCCTTTGTCAGATCACGGCCCTGACGGTTGCCCGCAGGGCATCAATCCCCTTCTCGTAGACGGCGTTACCGACCACGATGGTATCGGCGTACTGTGCCATCTCGGCGGCTTTCTCGGGCGAGTCGATCCCCCCGCCGTAGTAGAGGACCGCGGAGTCGAGGGCCTCGCACACCGCCCTGACGACCGCCGGGTCGCCGTACATCCCCGAGTACTCGATGTAAACGATGGGGAAGTGGAAGTAGCGGTCCGCGACCGTCGCAAACGCTGCGGCTTCCTTCGGCGAGAGGGCGCAGTTCGCGGCCGTGACCTTCCCGACGGAGGAGTTGGGGTTGAGCACGATGTACGCTTCCGGGACGACGCGGTCCCACTCGATCTCCTGCTGCAGCACCCACTGGGTGTGCTTCCCCACGATCCACTCGACGTTTTTGGTGTTCAGGACGCTCGGCACGAAGAGGAGGTCGGTACCCTCGCTGATGACCGCCTCGGGACCGGCCGGTTCGACGACGAGGGGAAGTCCGTACGCGGCGACCTGTCGCAGGAGTTCCTGCATATTCTTCCTGGTTACGTTCAGCGTCCCCGAGAGCATCAGGGCATCGGTCCCGCTTGTGACCACCCCCTGTATCTGCTCGGGTGTCAGCTGCCTGTCGGGGTCAAGCTTGGTCACGTGGGTCCAGCTCTTCCAGTTGATATGCATGGACGGGCTCCTTGTTAGATCACTATGATGTCTTCCCCTGACCTTTTCTTCTTTGTGAGGGGGGCAGCCTTCCGGAGTGCGGTAATCTTCTGGCGGGGGAGGCCGGACCTGACCGAGATCAGCGATTCGTCGAGGCCGTGCAGGGTCTCCCTGTCAAAGACCCCCGCAGAGAGGAGCTGGCTGTAGACCTGGGGCGTCATCCCGGGCACGGAGAGGAGGTCTTCCCTGCCCCGCCGGAACTTCGCGGCGGTCACTTTCTCCGGCACGGGTTTTCCCAGGTGGCGTGCAACCGCCTCGACGTGCCGGAAGACCGTGTCCGGGGATATCCCGGTCTTTTCCGCGATGGCAAGCGGGTGGATTGTGAGGAGTGATTCGGGTGTGACGAACCCGGCACCGAGGTACTTTTTGAGGCTTGCCGGCGGTATCCCGATCGTCCTGAGGGTACGCTCGCCGACCTCGCGGCGTGCCCCGGCCTGGAGGGCGTCGATCTCCTTCTGCGAGAGCCCCGCCTCCCTGAGAACGGCCGGGTCGGCCTTCCCGAGGTCGTCTATCCCGTTGATGCCGGCCTGGGCGAGTTTCTTCACGATGGTGCCCGGGCTCCTGCCTTTCCGGGGGGCAATGCGGGAACGGACGAACTTCCGGCAGTCGGACCGGCGCCGGAGGAGGTCGAGGGCTTCTTCCGCTTCCTTCCGGATTTGCCGGGCACGTTCGGGGGTGATGCCGGGGATTTCCGCGAGTTTTTCGTCCGGCGTCCCGATGATGTCCTGCACCGAGTAGATCCGGGCCGCGACCATCTTTTCCGCGAGATCCGCACCTGCCGAGGGGAGGAGGGCGAGCGTCTCGCGCAGCGACGCGATCTGGTGGCAGAGGGGGCACCCGATCTCCCACGGCCGCGACCCTTTGCGCACGAGGCGGACGTGGTAGAGCCCGTGTTCCGGGCACGTCCTGTCCGTCCGGAGCGCGTACCCCCACATCGTTGCCGGGAGCCCGATGTTGAAGGTGCATTCGGGGTAATGCGTGCACCCGATGAACTGGGTCTGGTTCCGGACGTGGTGGATCCGAAGGTCGTGACCGCAGACCGGGCACGGTCCCAGCCTCAGTTCCTCTGCGGTCTGTTCCCGGATCTCGTCCCCGATCTCCTGCTCGTGCGCCTCGAGCTGGTCAAAGACCTGGTGCAGCATTCCCCGGGACTCCTGGACCACGTCGTCGCTCTTCCGGGCCCGTTCCTTGATCTGCTGCATGTGGCTCTCGAGCGTCTGGGTCATCTCCGGGCGCGTGATCGTGTCGGCATGGTTCTCGAGGCTCTCGATCACCGCCCTCCCGACGAGTGTGGGGCGGAGGGGGTTGCCCTCGACGTACTTCCGCGAGACGAGTTTCTGGATCACCTCGTGCCGCGTGCTCTTCGTGCCAAGGCCGAGCTCCTCCATCCTCTGGATGAGCCTGCTCTGGGTGAACCGCGGCGGGGGCTGGGTCTCCTTCTCCTCCATCCTCACCTCGCGGAGCGGGAGGACTTCCCCTTCCTTCAACTCCGGCAGGATGTACTCGGTCGCCGCACTGTAGGGGTAGACCCTGCGCCATCCCGGCTCGAGGATCTGGCCTCCCGTCACGGTGTAGGGTTCTTTTCCTGCCGAGAGCATGACCTTCATCGTGCGCCAGCGGGCATCGGGCGAGAGCGTTGCGAGGAACCGCCTGACGACCAGTTCGTACAGCTTCCACCTCTCCTCCCCGAGTTCCTCCCGGCCCGCGGGCCCGGTCGGGTGGATGGGGGGATGGTCGGTGCTCACCTTCTGTCCCCGGGTAGGCACGGGTCTCCGGTTCGCCATCACCCATTCCACGTCGGACCGGAAAACCGTGGGCCGGATCGCCGAGAGAACGGATCCAATGTCGAGTGTTGCGGGATAGACGGTGTTGTCGGTCCTCGGGTAGGAGATGTACCCGTTCATGTAGAGTTCCTCGGCAATGCGCATCGCGTTTGCCGCGGAATACCCGAGGCGGGCAGCGGCAACGATGAACGAGGTCGTATCGAAGGGAGAGGGGGCACGGTCGACCTTCGTCCCCTCCACGACGCTCGTCACGACGAGGGGCGGGACACTCCTCTCCTTTGCGGCGAGGGCCTCATCGAAAGTATGGAACCGCGATGTCGTGTGCCGGGCCTCGATATCCTCGCCCCCCTTGCCCGTGAGGAGGCGCAGCTGCCAGTATTTCTCCGGCTTGAAAGCCTCGATCTCCCGTTCCCGGTCGACGATCATGGCGAGGGTCGGGCTCTGCACCCTCCCGACCGAGAGGATGTTTGCTCCCCCCCGTTTTGCCGCGAGCGAGAGGAACCGCGTCAAAGACGCTCCCCACATCAGGTCGATAACCTGGCGGGCCTCGCCTGCCGATGCGAGGGCAAAGTCGATTTCCGTCGGCGATGCGAACGCGTGCCGGATCTCGCCGGGCGTGATCGCCGAGAACCTGACCCTGTCGACCGGGACGGACGGGTTGACGGCCCGGACGAGTTCGTAGGCCTCCTTCCCGATGAGTTCCCCCTCCGTGTCGAAATCGGTCGCAATCGTCACCCTCGTCGCCTTCTTTGCGAGTTTCTGGAGGAGAGTGACGATCTTTTTCTCTGTCGGGACCTTGATCGTCGGGGCGTCGATGAGGCTCCGGGGCGTCTTGGACTCGCTCCTCCAGTTCGAGTAGCCTTC
The DNA here is from genome assembly GCA_029907345.1 of Methanolinea sp. Lineage (GTDB taxonomy): Archaea > Halobacteriota > Methanomicrobia > Methanomicrobiales > Methanospirillaceae > Methanolinea_A. The sequence continues at coordinate 22,551 of JARYMB010000016.1, read as the reverse complement.
CACGAAATCGACCTCGACGACGTGCCCCCGGAGGCCGACGACCGTGGTCCCGTTGAAACTGTAACTGGATATCCCGGCGTCCTTGGATTCCCGGACATTCTTTTCCCCGGCAAGGATGGATGCGATCCTCCGCGCAGAGATGTTCTTTTCGGCGACGATGAGGTGCATGGACGAAATCACGCACCCTTTCCGAGGAGGCTGACAAGAACCCGGTTGACGTCGGCAGGCTTTGCGCATCCCCGTGTCTTCCTCATGACCTGCCCGACGAGGAAGTTGAGGGCCTCTTTCCTGCCGTTTTGGTAATCCTCGACAGCACGCGGGTTCTCTGCCAGCGCCTCGCGGGCAGCTTTCGTCACGGGATCGTCACCGCCGGCACTATCCGCAGGGAGTGCACGCAGGCCGAGCCGCTCAACGCACGCTTCCGGCGACTCGCATGTCCCCTTCTCCTTCAGCTCGTCGAGGAGGACACGCAGGACGTCGACGCCGTTCCGGTCCGTGATCACCCGTGCCCGGACGAGGGAGAGGAGCCCGGAAAAGACGTCCGGGGGAACGGACGAGATCGACATGTCCCGGTAATTGAGCTCCCCGAGGAGCGTGTCCGCCACCCACGTGGCAGCGAGTGCCGGGTCGGTCCCGGCGACCTTCTCGTAGAACTCCGCGAGGCGGAGGTCGCCTGTCAGCGTCCGGGCATGGATGAGGGATAAGCCGTACTGGTCCATGAACCGCTGGCGGCGGGCGTCCGGGAGCTCGGGCAGGACAATCCCGTCGACCCAGTCCGCGACCCTCAGGGGGCAGAGGTCCGGTTCGGGGAAGTACCGGTAGTCCTGTTCCATCTCCTTGCTCCGTGCCGACGTGGTGACCCCCCGCGCCTCGACGAAGTGGCGGGTCTCGCGCACGATCTTCTGGCCGCGGCGGAGCGCATTCTTCTGGCGGGTCACCTCGAAGGTGAGGGCTTTTTCGACGCCCTTGTACGACGTGATGTTCTTGATCTCGACGCGTTCGCTCCCCTCGATCGAGATGTTTGCATCGACCCGGAGCGACCCCTCCTTCTCGCTGTCAAAGACCCCGAGGTACTCGAGCGTTGCACGCAGCTTGTTGAGGAACCTGCGGGCTTCCTTCGGCGACCGGAGGTCGGGCTCGGTGACGATCTCGATGAGGGGGATCCCGGCACGGTTATAGTCCACGAGGGAATAGCGCGGCCTGTCCGTCCCGCCCTTGTGCACGAGTCGCCCGGGGTCCTCCTCCATGTGGACCCTCGTGATGCGGACCCTCTTTTCCCCCTCGTCCCCCTCGATGTCCAGGTACCCGGACACGGCGAGGGGCTTGTCGTACTGGGTGATCTGGAAACCCTTGTCGAGGTCGGGGTAGAAGTAGTTCTTCCGGGCAAAGACCGATTCCTCCGGGACGGTGCAGTGGAGGGCCTTTGCGACCCGGAGTGCGTATTCCACGGCCTTCCGGTTCAGGACCGGGAGAGAGCCGGGCAGGCCGAGGCAGACGGGGCAGACGTGCGTGTTCGGGCCATCGGTGCGGTAGTCTGTCGAGCACCCGCAGAAGAGCTTGGTCTTCGTGTCGAGCTGGCAGTGGATCTCGAGCCCCACGATCACGTTCATGGGTTCGCCCCCTGCTCGTATGCATAGGCGACATCGATGACCCTCTCGTCCTCCAGCCACCGGCCCATGATCTGCAGGCCGACGGGGAGACCTTCGACCTTCCCGCACGGAACAGAGATTGCCGGGATACCGGCAAGGTTTGCCGGGACGGTGAGGATGTCGGAGAGGTACATCGAGAGGGGGTCGCTCTTTTCCCCGAACCGGAACGCAACGGTCGGCATGGTCGGCCCGGCAATGACGTCAACTTCCGCAAAGAGGCGCCGGAAGTCCTTCCGGACGTTTTGGCGTGCTGCCTGGGCTTTTGCGTAGTACTTCCCGTAGTACCCGGAGGAGAGGGAAAACGTCCCGATCATGATCCTCCGCCTGACTTCAAGTCCGAAGCCCTCGCGGCGCCGTTCCTGGAACGCCTCGTGCCAGGGTTTCCTGACGTCGGCCGGGGGACCGTACCGGACGCCGTCGTACCGGGCGAGGTTCGAGCTCGCCTCGCTCATGCAGGTGACGTAGTACGCGGCCAGCGCATACGCCATCGACGGCATCCGGCAGGTGACGATCTCTGCACCCTTTCTCTCGAGGAGGGAGATCGCGTCCCAGACAACGGAGGCGACCCGCGGGTCGACCCCCTCGCCGAAGAACTCCTCGGGGACCCCGATCCGTGTCCCCCGGATATCGGGGGAAGGCGTGTGCGCATAGGGTGCGTCAAGGGACGTCGAGTCTTTCGGATCGTGCCCGGCAATGACGCTCATGAGGAGACTTACATGAGCAACGTCTGCTGCCATCGGCCCGATCTGCTCGAGTGAATTGGCATAGGCGACGAGCCCGTACCGGGAGACACGCCCGTAGGTGGGCTTGAGCCCGACGATCCCGCAGAACGCCGCAGGGCAGCGGATGGACCCGCCGGTATCCGTCCCGAGCGCGAGCGGGACGAGCCCTGCAGCGACTGCCGCGGCGCTCCCGCCCGATGACCCGCCCGGAACCCGTGTCTCATCCCGGGGGTTCTTCGTCGGGCCAAAAGCCGAGTTCTCTGTCGTGCTCCCCATGCCGAACTCGTCCATGTTGGTCTTGCCGACGATGGCGGCCCCCGCCTTTTTGAGGAGGGTTATGACCGTTGCATCGTAGGGGGGGACGTAGCCCGAGAGGATGCGGGACCCGCAGGTCGTCTCGATCCCGGCCGTCGAGATGTTGTCCTTGACGGCGACAGGAACGCCGCTGAGCCGTCCCTCCCCGTACCGGGCAGGGGAGACCGTCCGGAGGAACGCGTTGTACCGGTCGTCCGGGGAAAAGGTGAGCGTCCCTTCGGCCATCACATCACCCGGGGTGCCCTGAAGAACCCGTCTTCTGTCTCCTTTGCGTTCGAGAGGACATCGTCCGGGGGAAGGGAGGGGACGACCTCGTCCTCGCGGAAGACGTTGACGGCGACATCCTCGTCCGTTTCGTCCCCGGTGACCTGGTCCAGGATGTCAAAGTATTCGAGGATCCTGTTGAAACTCGCTGTGAACTCTCCGAGTTCCTCGCGGAGTATCGCGATATCGGCAAGCATCCCGATATGTTCCACGTCTCTTTCCGTGATCATCCCTTCCACATCCTTCCGGGAGTGTCCCGATGCGTATGAGAATAAGTACCCTCCCCGCTGCCTTTTATAACCATTGTGCCATGATGCCGGGCACGAAGGGAGCTCGTGCAGCCGGATGATGCGTTTCAACCGGGCGCCGATCTTTCCATTCTGCACGAAATCGTCGAAAATGGGAAGTCTTCTGCCTTTCCCGCCGCGGCCCGGTCAGCCCGGTACCCGCGCGAGGTATTCTCCCACCGTGCGGTGCCCCCTCTTCCTCGCGAGCCTCTGCAGCTCCCGCATAATCCCGCTCCCGTACTGCATGGCCTTCTTTTCCTTCCATGCAATGCCGGGAGGAAGGAAGTCTGCCGCGACTTCCCGGAGGGCACGTTTCCTGATCCCCCCCGAGACCTTGTCCCCCGCGGGAAGGGCCCGTGCCGCAGCAATGACCCGTGCGTCCAGGTACGGGTAGGAGATGAGCACCCCCTCTGCGGCGGCAACCGCCTGGTCCCGGACGACCTGCCCCGGCAGGCGTGCAAAATCAGCCGCAAGGAGCGCATCGGTGTCTTCGTCCCCGAGGTACCGGCTGTATCCCCCGAAGAGCTCGTCCGCTCCCTGGCCGGAGAGGATCCGGTCATACCCCTGCTTGCGGGCGTACCGCGCAACGAAGTGCCAGCATAGCGCGATCGAGAGGTCAAGGGGATTTTTCTCCGGGATGGTGCGGAGCACCGCGGGAACCGCTTCTTCCACGTCAGCAGGCGTCACGGTGACCTCTGTACAGTCAAGGCCGAGCTCCCGGGCGGCCTGCCTGCCCCCCGCAAGGTCAAAACTCCCCTCCATCCCCACAACGATGCAGGGCAGGCGGGCGATCGCGGCAACGAGTGCCGAGTCGACACCGCCGGAGAGGGCGACGACCCCCCTGTCGCTCCGGAGCAGGACGGCAGTCACGATCGCCTCCGCAAGCCCGGTCTCCCGGAAGCGGGGGCGGACCTTCCCGATGATGCGGTCCCCGGCAAGGATCGCCCCCGGGGGTATCGGGCCCGGAACGATCCCGAGCGCGTCCCGTGCCCGGTACCCGTCCCACGCAAGGAAGAACTCGCCGCCAAAAGACGATGCGGCAAGCGGGTCTTTCGAGAGGAGGGCATGGACGTCTCCGGGTGCGAGGACCTTTCCCCCCTCCTCGACCCAGCCGGCCAGTTCCAGACCGCCGCCCTTCATTTGCGGAGCCGCCGGGAACGGGGGACGTACTCATCCGGGCGCCGGAGGAGGAAAAAGGCGACAACCACTGCCCCGATCATGACCATCCCGATGACCATCCACGCAAAAAAGGGCACGGAAAACGAGTCTCCGGTCACGGAAAAGCCGGGTGCAGGAGCAGGTTGCGTGAAGGACACCTGCGTGGGCGAGGGTTCCGCGATGTCAGGGGCACCGGGTGGCACGACTGCAGAGACACCCACGATCCCCGCGTTCAGGGCAAGGAAGAGCAGGGTGACGACCAGCACGGCCCTCCCCTTTCTCCCGGCCGGCCCCGGCGGGACAATGGACCCTGGATTGCACATAGCAGATCACCATTCTTTTTGTGCACATGTGTATAAAACCTTGATAGAGAAAGGCCAGGTGTCCTGATGGAAAACAGGGGTTTGAAAGGTGAGGAGGGAATCTCTGCAACGGTCAGCGTGATCCTGATGGTCGTCCTCGTCATCGGGATTGCACTCGTCCTCTGGTCGGTTTTCATGGGGTATCCTTCCATCCTCCACCATACCGTGTACATCGCGAGCGAGGCGAAGGCAGAAGAGATCATCCAGCCCGGCGGGCTTCCCATGGAGGTCGTGGCCTTCACTATCAGGGAGGCAGAACCCTTCCATTTCGCAGGGCAGAATCCTCCCGTCTCCGGCAAGGAGGTGCTGATCAAGGTGATCACGCCGGACGGGCGGACGCTGTACCCTGTGCCCTTCATCTCCGGGGGCAATCTCGAGGGAAAGACACTCTTCATTTACCCCAATTCGACCGGTTTTTCGTCCTATTGCGACTACATCGTATCCGACAGGGCACCTTCCGGGCGGTTGAAACCATTCACGACCGGCACGTGGGTGATCCAGCTCATCGACCCGGAGGCACACCTCCTCATCTCGAGCGATAACAGGGCCAGGATCACGAAGGGCACCACCGCGTATGCCGTCGCGGGCGGGACCCCGGGGAGCGGGGTCTACAGGACGGACTGCACCCCGCTTGGCTACAGCATCAACGGGAACCCCGTGCAGGGGAACACGGGCGCCCCGATGAACATGAGCTACCTTACGTTCGATGGAAACGACTGGGTCGCGTATGCCGACGACCCCACCCTCACGTTTACGGGAGATCTCACCATCTCGATCTGGTTAAAACCGCAGGATGTCACCAGCTGGAAGCAGGTCATCGGCAAGGGGCTCCAGATCAGTACGAGCCAGGAAGACAAGAACTACGACCTCTACCTCATCAATGACAAGGTTTACTTCGAGTGGGACGACAGGGTGACCGGGACTCATTATCATGTCATGACCAATGCACCTGCCGTGACCGGCAGTTCGTGGCAGTACGTAAACCTGATCGTGGATGGGGGAAAGCCGAAAATGTACGTAAACGGCGTGTCGCAGCCTTTCACCTATTACCAGTCAAACGTGCCGGGCAATAACCCGATCACGAACCCGTCGCAGATCCCGGAAGTCCGGCTCAAGGACAACGACCACCCGATGACGATGGGAAAACAGGCGTCAACCAGTTACCCGTTCTTCTATAAGGGCTCGATCGGCTCCTTCGCCCTCTATAACAGGGGCCTGACCGATGCTGAGATCCAGGAGAACTACCAGACGTACAGTGCCTGAAATTGCTCTCCCTCCTCCTTTCATTTCCCGGCAGCCTTTTCAAACGGTTCCTGGCCGACCGCTATGTATTATTCTCTTTCCCATCGACCTTCCGGAGAAGAGAAGTATGTCCCGTTTCGTGAGGGGGGACGTGATCCTCGTGTCCCTCCGGATAGCGGGGGCCGGCCCGGAGAAGGTGCGCCCCGCCCTGGTCGTTGGTGCAGAGGGAGAAAGGCTCCTCGTCATCCCTGTCTCGTGCACTCCTTCGCGCGACACGCCGTCAGTTCCCCTTTCCCTCCCGGACTTCTCCGAAGGGGGACTCGACATCGTCAGGGAGAGCTTCCTCCTCCCGGCGCATGCAGCATGGGTCTTTCAAAGATCGGTCATCGGGAAGAAGGGGCGGGTTACGCAGGAGTTTTTGTCCCGGGTCGCAGAAGACATGTGAAGGACGGGGTGGCCCGGTGACCTGTTACGGGGACTCCCGGCACCCTGCCCTTATGCACGTTTTTCATGCGGTGCAGTGCTTTTGCTCACGCCGGCAGGGGTTATCCGGGGAAAGACCGGGAACACAAAGGCCGGGACCATCGGGGCCGGCACATCCACGGGGTTTAAGATTCGCATCCCCGATATACTGATCCAGCATGCGGACCAACCGTCACCAGTACTTCCTTGACCTTGCATTCCGGTGCGCACACCAGGGCACGTGCCTGCGCCGCAACTTCGGGGCCATCATCGTGGACGAGTTCCACACCATCGTCTCCACGGGATACACGGGGGCGCCGCGGAAACAGATGGACTGCACCGAGCTTGGGCGCTGCTGGAGAAAGGACCACAACATCCCGTCCGGGTCGCATTACGAGCGGTGCCGGAGCGTCCACGCCGAGATGAACGCCCTCCTGCAGGCCGGAAAGCTCGCCCGCAACTGCACCCTGTACCTTGCCGGGTTCGAGGTCGAAACCGGTGAACTGACCCGGATCTGGCCCTGTTTCCTCTGCTCCAAGATGATCGTGAACAGCGGCATAAAAACGGTCATCATGAGGACCGGCCCCGAAACGTTCCAGGAGATGGACCCGATGGTCCTCTACCAGATGCGGAGCAGGGAGGCACTCGGGGACGGGGGTCCGGCGTAAAAAAATTCCCCCCCTGCAGGGGAAAAGAGCAAAAAAAGGGTATCTCCCGGCAGGCTCCAACAGCCACCGGGCTTCTTTTCGGGCAGTGGAGTATCCCTTCCGGCTGGTTTTGTCATTCCCTCCAGCCGATCGCGACTTTCCAGCCGGTCACCCCTTCCGTTGCAAAAACCGCCCGGTGGGATGCTCCCTCGAAGCGGTACGAGACATCGCCTTCTTCGCGGGACAGGAGGGACGCGATGGCTGCCGGGTCACCCGCCAGGGAAAAGGTCCTGTCCGGAAGCGAATCGAGCACGGTGTTTCCCTCCGTGTCGAGGACAAAGAAGTAATACCCGTCCGGGAGGGGCAGTGAGCGGGCAAGCGCATCTTCCAGGCTGTCGCAGTACACCGACGTCCCGAGGATCTGCGTGACGTTTCCACCCGACCTGACGGGAACGGCGATGATCGCCGTATACTTCCCGGTCGTTTTGCTCAGGACCACCGTCCCGATCGAGGTCTTTCCTCCAAGCACGACCGGGAAGTACGACCTGTCACGGATGTTTGCACTGGTCAGGTTATCCACGGTCGTATAGTACGAACCGTCCGGGCGGGCATACCAGAACCGGGCTTCCGGATGGTCGGCCTCGAGGCGCACGAGGAGGGGCCGGACCCTCTCCCAGTCTCCGGACCGGACATCCGAAGTGAGCGCAAGCGATTCCATGGCAGCAGAGATCCCGTGCATGCGGGTGCCCACGAGGGACGAGAGGGCAGAGAGCAGGGTCCTCGCCGGGACCCCGCCTGCCTGTGCAGCAGGACCGGCACTCTTTCCTTCGCCCTCCGCCGTTCCCGCGAGCCGGGCATACGTTCCGTCCGCCTTCATCGCATCGAGGATCTCCTGGAAACGCCTGACGGTATCAGGGCTCGTTGTGTTCTGGAACGCCAGGTACAGGTCCACCCTGTGGAGGGTGTAGACCGGAACGACAGATCCTTGCGCAACCCCGGTATCTGCCATTATTCCCGGCGCCGCCGCGGAAGAGCCGAACCAGAGGGCGACCGACCGGTTCTCCAGTGCCGCCAGGCACTCTGCATCGGTCGGATACGTTCTTATATCGGTGAAACGGTTCTCCACGAGGAACGTGTGCCGGGCGTCTCCCTGCACGACGGCGATCGTGCCTGCAGCCCGTGCCGCTTCCATGCTTTCCAGGCGGATGCCCGAATCGTTGCGTGCATACAGGACGTACCCGAACGTCCCGATGGGCCCTGCCCACAGGAAGAGAGGTTCCCGGTCAGGTGTCCGGACGGTGGAAAAGAGGGCGGCACCGGGCGTATGCAGTGCTTTCTCGTAGGATGTGTTCCAGGAATGGACCTCCATCCGGGCACTGCACCCGCTGCGCCGCACCATTTCCCGGACGACTGCAACCGATGTCCCCGTGAGTGTCCCGGTACTGTCCATATAGGAATACGGGTATACCTCTTCCGTCAGGAGGAGGAGGTCTCCCTCCGGGCACCCTGATACGACCTTTTGCCCGGAAGGCTGCTGTTGCAGGCACCCCGGGGCCAGCAGGAAAATGCCGAGCAGTATGCAGGCAACCAGGGGAATGGCAGGACCTCGGATGGATCTCATGTTTCTTATCAGTCCTTTACCTGGTCCTTTCTGCTGCGGGAGAAAAAAAGGGTTATGATTTCATTCGAAGCGGGTCAATCCGGCCCCGGACCGTGCGCAGTCCGGCCGGGATCACCGGCGGGCCCCTGTCCCTTCCCTAGTACTCGACGTCCTCGTCCCTGACGGCGAGACCGACGTCCCTTGTGTAGGGCAGCTTCGCCCAGAGGTAGCCGTCCCGCAACCGGTATCCCTCCCGGAGAACCATCTTCACGGGGGCAGCGACAACGAATCTCTCCGGGGGAGCGCCGTGCCGGTACTCGTCTTCGAGCACGACGAGGAGCGAGTGGCCGCCGTCCCGCGTGTAACAGTAGTAGTCGCGGACCCCTTCCGGCAGGACGCCGGGGTACTTCCTCCCGGGGAGCACCCAGTCCGCAAGCCCCGCCGCCCTGATAATGTGCGATGCATCAGGCATGGGTCCAAGCTCGGTCATCTTCCCTGATAAACCTGGCTTTTGGGGAAAAACGGGGCCCGGCACCATGCCCGGCGGAGAGGCTCACGAGAGGAAACAGGGAACCCTTTATAATTCCGGAGTGTTTACTTTTCTTTAAAGATGGCCCCTTCCAAGCCTTATTCTGTCCTTTACATAGACGATGACAGGGACCTCCTCTTCCTGGGAAAGGCCTTCCTCGAACGCATGGGAGATTTTTCCGTGGAGATCGCCGGTTCGGCACGGGAAGGCCTTGCTCTCCTTGCAGAAAAGAGATTCGATGCCGTCATCTCGGATTTCCAGATGCCGTCCATGACGGGGCTTGACCTCCTCAAGGCCCTGCGGTCGAAAGGAGACGGCATCCCCTTCATCATCTTCACAGGCAGGGGGAGGGAAGAAGTCGTCATCGAGGCGCTGAACGCAGGCGCGGATTTCTACATCCAGAAGGGGGGAGAACCGAAGACCCAGTTTGTCGAACTCGCCCACAAGGTCCGGCAGGCAGTCAACCGGAAAAGGGCCGAGATGATGGTTGCCGAGTCCCAAAAACGCCTCGCGGACATCATCGATTTTTTACCCGATGCGACGTTTGCCATCGACAGGGAAGGGCAGGTGATTGCATGGAACAGGGCCATGGAGGAGATGACCGGCGTTTCCGCCACCGAGGTCCTCGGCAGGGGGGACCACAGGCACGGGCTTGCCTTCTACGGCGAACCGCGCCCGATGCTCATCGACCTCGTGCTCTCCCCCCGGGAAGACTTCGAGAGGGATAAATACCTGTTTACCCGCCGCGACGGGACAACCCTCACTGCCGAGACGATCCTTGCACGGAAAAACGGAATTGTCCACCACTACTGGGGAAAGGCCAGCCGGCTCTACGACGAGAACGGGGAACCCGCCGGTGCCATCGAGTCGATCAGGGACATCACGGACAGGGTCATGGCCGAGGAACAGTCCCGCATCCTCGCCCAGGTCCTCGATATTGCCCCGGCATCGATCACCATCCACGACAGGGAGGGAAACTTCCTGTATGCGAACCAGAAAACTTTCGAGATCCACGGGTACACCCGCGACGAGTTCATGCAGATGAGGCTTATGGATCTGGACACCCCCGATAGTGCAGCACTTATCGGGTCCCGCATGCAGGAGATCATGAGCAAAGGAGAGGGGTCCTTTACCGTCTCCCACAGGACGAAGGACAGGGGGTCCATCCCCCTCCACGTGACCGTAAAACTCGCCAGCTGGTACGGCAGGCCGGCGATTATCTCTGTTGCGGTTGACCTTTCCGAACGCCTGAAAGCCGAGGAGGAGATCAGGAAAAGGGAAGAGCAGTTCCGCCGGATCGTGGAGACGGCCCACGAAGGGATCTGGGAGATGGATGGGGACTTCCGGACGACCTACGTCAACCCCCGGATGGCGTCACTTCTGGGGTACACACCCGATGAGATGCTGGGAAAGCCCATTTATGCGTTCATGCCGGAAGGGGACCTCTCTGACAACTGGAACAAGCTTCGCGAGAGAATGATCGGAAAATCCGGGGAATACGAACGGAAGTTCCTCCACAGGGACGGGTCGGTCCGCATCATGCACGTCTCGGCGACACCGATCTTTGACAGCAACGGCACCTTCCGGGGATCCTTTGCCATGCTTACCGATATCACGGAGAAAAAGCAACTCGCGGAGAAGTTCGAAAAAGAGCACCTGGAACTGTCCGCCGCATACGAGCAGATCGCTGCAACAGAAGAGGAACTTCGCGGTATGCTCGAGGAACTCCGGGAGTACCAGGAGACCCTCGCGAAGAGCGAGGAGAAGTTCCGCCGGATCGTGGAGACGGCGAACGAGGGGATCTGGGAGATGGACGAGAACTTCCGGACGACCTACGTCAACCCCCGGCTGGCATCGCTCCTCGGGTACGCCCCCGATGAGATGCTTGGCCGCGAGATGACCTCCTTTATGCCGGAGAGCGAGCTTGCGGACAGCAGAGAAAAATTCCGGGACCGGATGGCGGGAAAAACCGGAGAATACGAGCGCAGGTTCCTCCACAGGGACGGATCAGTCCGCATCATGCACGTCTCGGCGACACCGATCTTTGACAGCAACGGCACCTTCCGGGGATCCTTTGCCATGCTTACCGATATCACGGAGAAAAAGCAACTCGCGGAGAAGTTCGAAAAAGAGCACCTGGAACTGTCCGCTGCATACCAGCAGATCGCTGCAACCGACGAGGAACTGCACAGGATGCTCGAAGAACTCCGGGAGTACCAGGAGACCCTCGCCGAGAGCGAACGGCGGTACCGGCGGATCATATCGGGCACCTTCGATGCGATGGTCATCCACCGGGAAGGGAAGATCGTGTGGGCGAACGAAAAGGCCGTCGGGATCATCGGTGCATCACGCATGCAGGATATCGTCGGGAGGAACGTGCTTGACTTCGTCCATCCCGACTCGCGGCATGCTGTCGTGGAGAGGATGTCCCGGATGGTGCAGGATTCAACTGCCGTCATGCCACTCCTCGAGGAGAAATTCGTCAGGCTGGACGGGTCCCCCGTCGACGTCGAGGTCGTTGCAACGACCACGGTGGAGGATGGCATGCCTGCCACGATCGTCGCGTTCCGGGATATTACCGACCGGAAACGGATGCAGGAAGCCCTCATGAACGCAAACAGGAAGCTCCACATCCTCAACAGCATAACGCGGCACGACATCCAGAACAAGGTCTCTGTCCTCTCCGGCTACATCACCCTGATCGGGGACCACATGGGAGAAGGAAACGTGGAGAGATGCATCGACTCGCTCAAAAACACCCTGCATGCCATCCAGCAGATCATCGATTTCACCCGGACGTACCAGGACCTCGGAATCCGTTCCCCGGAGTGGCAGGCCGTTTCCGACGTGTTCGGGCGTGCCATGGGGCAGTTCGAACTGGAGGGGATTGCCGTGGAACTGCTGGATTGTTCCTGCGAGGTCTTTGCAGACCCGATGCTCGAGAAGGTGTTTTACAACCTCATCGACAATTCCCTCCGGTACGGGGGCGGGATATCCGGATTCCGGGTTTCCTGCACGAAGGAGGATGGTGATCTCGTCATCGCGTTTGCAGACGACGGCGTCGGCATCCCGGATGACAAGAAAGAGCAGATATTCGAGAAGGGGTACGGCCAGGGGACGGGCCTTGGCCTCTTCCTCTCCCGCGAGATCCTCTCGATCACCGGGATCCGTATCAGGGAGTGCGGGACGCCCGGAAACGGGGCCCGGTTCGAGATACGGGTGCCGCAGGGCCTGTGGCGGGAACACCTGTAGGGACACAAAAGGGCGGCCCGGTTTTCCTGCATCTGCACACCAGGATTTCTCAGTTTTTAATTATTTTGTCCAAAGAAGAAGGGTCGGCTATATGTGATACTCATTGTGAAACCGCCGCCGGGGCGCACCTTTCAGGGGCAGCGGGGCTATTCACACGGGAGGTTGGGGGCAAAGGCAGGCCCTGCCCGGGTGCTTCACTACCCATTCACAATAGCGAAGGGCCAAAAAAATGGGAACCTTTGGAGTTCATCCCCGGCTCCGGCGTCGAAGATTCCCGTTTATTGATTTTCAGCGATTCATTGATAATTTTTCATACATGAAAATTGTTTTTCACTATGATATTTTATAATAATTATAAAACTCATATCACTCTTGCCCTGATAATTTAGGTATATTGAAATAATAAGACCAATGAACCGGTTAATATGAAAAAACAGGTCGTATTCATTATCTTCATTTTCCTTGTCGCCGGGCTTGCGTTCCTGGCAGGATGCACGGGCACCACGGGACAGGAGGAAAAGAAAGCCCCTGAGACTTCCACTGCAGCAAAGACCCTCACGCTTGCGGACGGGTTTTCGCGGCAGGTCACGATCCCCTTCCCGCCGCAAAAGGTCGTCTGTTCCGGCTCCGGCTGCCTCCGCTACCTCGTGTACCTCGGGGGCCAGGACCTCGTTGCCGGGGTCGATGATATCGAGAAGAAAGACCAGGCAATCGAGGGGAGACCCTATGCCCTTGTATACGGCCAGAAGTTCCGCGACCTCCCCCTGATCGGCGAGTTCCGGGGCAAGGACGATCCCGAGAAGATCATCGCGATCGCCCCGGACGTCATCTTCAAGACCGGGTCGACCGGGACGGCCTACGCGACGAGTGCGGCAGAAGCCGACAAGCTCCAGGAGAAGACCGGCATCCCTGTCGTTGCGTTCCCATACGGCTCCCTCCGGAACGAGGCCGAGAAGGCCGAGATGTTCGGGGCACTACGGGTTCTGGGGAAGGCCACCGGCAGGGACGCACGGGCCGGGGAGGTCATCGCTTACATCGAAGCCACGATGGCAGACCTTGCGAACCGGACGGCGGGAATCCCCGAATCTGACAAGAAGAAGGTCTACGTCGGCGGGGTGAGTTCTGCGGGTGCCCACGGGATCATCTCCACCGAACCGGCATACCCGCCGTTCCTCTGGGTGAACGCGCAGAACGTGGCCGGCGGCATGGGGACTGCCCACGCGGATATCGCCAAGGAAGCCCTCGTCGCCTGGGACCCTGAATTCATCTTCATCGACGTCGGCACGCTGCAACTGGACAACGAAGGGGCCGTGGGCGAATTAAAGAACGATCCCGCCCTCCAGGGACTTTCCGCCGTCAGGGAAGGCAGGGTCTACGGCGTGCTCCCGTACAACTTCTACAACACGAACTACGAGACCGTGCTTGCCAATGCTTACTTCGTCGGGAAAGTCCTCTACCCCGACCGGTTCGCGGATGTCGACCCGGTGCAGAAAGCCGACGAGATCTACACGTTCTTCATCGGAAAACCGGTGTTTTCCACGTTGAACAGCCAGTACAAAAACCTGGGCTTTGCCGTGATCCCGTTGTCGGGGTGATGCAGGGCGGGCCAGGCCGGCGCGGGAGAGGTCACGACGCATGCACTTTGCCGATGGAGAGGTCCCGGGCGACTACCTGGGTTACGTCCACAGGAAGGTCCTCTGGCTGGCCGGAGGAACTCTCTTCCTCATTCTCCTCCTCGTCTACTCCATCTCGGTCGGGGCGGTGGCAATCCCGATCTCCGACGTTTTCCTGACTCTGGTCGGCCAGAACGTCTCGCACACGTGGGACACGATCATCTGGAACATCCGTCTTCCCCAGGCACTGACGGCGATTACTGCCGGGTGCGGCCTTGCCGTCGCCGGGGTCGCCATGCAGTCCATCCTCCGCAACCCGCTCGGGTCGCCCTTCACCCTCGGGATATCGAACGCCGGGGCCTTCGGGGCAGCGTTTTCCGTCATCGTGCTCGGGACCGGGACGATGCAATCCCGGGTTGCGGATCCTGTCACCCTCAGCAACCCCTACCTCACCACGGTCATGGCGTTTCTCTTCTGCCTGCTCGCGACCGGTGTCATCCTCCTCATCTCGCGTGTCCGCGGGGCTTCCCCCGAGGTCATGGTGCTCGCGGGAGTCGCCCTCTCGTCGCTCTTTACGGCCGGGACGATGTTCCTCCAGTACTTCTCGAGCGATGCGCAGCTGGCCGCGGTCGTTTTCTGGACGTTCGGCGACGTCGGGCGGACGAACTGGCCGGAACTGGCGTTCATGTCCCTCATCGTCGCGGCTGCGACGATCTTCTTCGTGGCCAACCGGTGGAACTACAACGCCATCGATGCCGGTGACGAGACGGCAAAGGGCCTCGGCGTGAACGTCGAGCGGATCCGCCTGGTCGGGATGGTCGCAGCAGCCCTCGTCTCTGCCGTGATCGTGGCGTTCCTGGGCGTTATCGGGTTCGTCGGGCTCGTCTGTCCCCACATGGTCAGGCGTGTCATCGGGGACGACCAGAGATACCTGATCCCCGGTTCCTGCCTCATGGGCGGAATACTCCTGCTCGCTTCCGACACCGTCGCCCGGGTCATCGTCGCTCCCTACGTCCTTCCGGTCGCCGTCCTGACGGCGTTCATGGGAGCGCCGGTATTCATCTACCTTCTCCTCAGGGGGTACAGAAGATGACTCTTTCAGTCCAGGACCTTTCGTTCTTCTACCGGAACCGGGAAGTGCTCAACGAGATCGCGTTCTCGATCGGGAAATGCGAGATCGTAGCGATCCTCGGTCCCAACGGCGTGGGAAAGACCACGCTCCTCAAATGCCTCAACAGGATACTCCAGCCGAGGGAGGGCGTCGTGTACCTTGACGGGAAAGACCTCTTCCGGCTGGATGGCAGCGAGATTGCCCGGAACATCGGGTACGTCCCCCAGCGGATCGAGACCGGGCGGCTCACCGCGTTCGATGCCGTTCTCCTGGGCAGGAAACCCCACATCGGGTGGGATCTCTCGGAAAAAGACCTCCGCATGGTGGACGCCGTCTTCCGGAGGCTTGCCATGGAGCACCTGCGCCTCGCGTACATCGACGAGATGAGCGGGGGCGAGCTCCAGAAGGTGGCAATCGCCCGCGCCCTCGTGCAGGAGCCGAAGATCCTCCTCCTCGACGAGCCGACGAGCAACCTCGACCTGAAGAACCAGGTCGCCATCCTCTCGACGATCGCGCGGATCGTGCGCGAACACGGCATTTCCGCCGTCATGACGATGCATGACATCAACCACGCCATCCGGTATGCCGACCGGTTCATCTTCCTGCGGGACGGACGTATCTATGCACACGGGGGCCCGGAGACCGTCACCCCGAAGACCATCGAAGAGGTTTACGGCCTGCCCGTCATCATCGGCAAACTCGGCGGGGTAACCTGCGTCGTTCCGGAGAACTGCCCGGTCACGACCGGTGCATGAGCACCTGTGCCCCAGGGAGGAAAAAAACATGTGCGAAAACCACGAGGGGGCCCGTTCCGGGCCCGCATACCCCACTTTCGACGAGTGCGTCCGGTTCCACGGCCACTCCTGTCCCGGCCTTGCGACCGGGTACCGCGTTGCGACCGCCGCGATGAGGACGCTTGGGGTAGACCGCCCCTACGACGAGGAACTCGTCTGCGTTGCAGAGACCGACGCCTGCGGCGTGGACGCGGTCCAGATGGTCACGGGCTGCACGGCAGGGAAGGGAAACCTCGTCATCCGGGACTGGGGGAAACACGCGTTTTCCTTCTTTTCCCGGGAGAGCGGCCGGGCAATCCGCATCCTCGTCAAAAATTCCGGTATATCCGGCAGGTCCGCAATTGACGACCTCCGGAAGAAGGTCTTTTCCGGGACCGCGACCCCGGACGAGGAAGCCACGTTCCGCGGGATGATGGCGGAAACGACGCGATACCTGCTCTCGGCACCCGAATCCAATCTGCTCGAGATCCGCGAATTCACGGGGAAACCACCGGAAAAGGCGCGGATCTTTGCCTCCGTCGTGTGCGAGGTGTGCAATGAGCCGGTGGCGGACGCACGGACGAAGATCGTCGGCGGCAGGCGGGTCTGCATCCCCTGCTCCCTGGCAGGGGAAAGCCCGGAAAGACCATGACACCGGCACCCCTGGAACTTGTCCCCATCGGGCACGTGCGGTCGCCCTACCACGAAAGGAAGGACGCACCCCGGCAGGGGAGGCTTGCGCCCGTCGTCTCCGAGATCGTTATCCGGCCGGAATTCGAGGACGGTCTTTTCCGGCTCGAAGAAAAGAAGCACATCTTCGTCCTGTGCTGGTTCGACCGGGCCGACCGGACGAGGCTCCGTGCCGTTCCGCCCCACGACCCCGTGGAACGCGGCGTCTTTGCGACCCGTTCACCGGACCGGCCAAACCCTGTCTCCCTCTCCCTCGTCGACCTCGTTTCCATCAACGGCGGCGTGCTGACCGTCCGGGGACTCGATGCCCTGGACGGGACACCGGTCATCGACATCAAGCCTTACGCAGAAGAGGTCGACAGGCCCCGGGAATAAACAAGGGAAAAACCACCCGGTCTTTTCCCTGGTACCGGTGATGCAGCGATGAAGAGGCAACCCCGGCGCGGTGCCGGTCTCTTCTACTCTTCCGGGGTATCAGGGGCATCCGGGCTTTTCTCTTCTTCCTCTTCGGGCATCAGGATCCATGCCGCGATGTATACGATGACCCCGATGCCCACGGATGCGACCGTGAGTGCGACCCAGAGGATCCGGACGAGGACGGGGTCGAGATCGAAATAGGTCCCGATACCCGCGCATACCCCGCCGAGAAGCCGGCCTTTCCGTGGTCTTTCCAGTTTTTTCATTGCATACAACTCGCCCGGCGGAGGGAAAAAATGTTGCCGGGCCCCCGATCCAAACGTCCTTATCAAAAGAACGTCGAGGTACCTCCGATGTCATTCTTCTGCCAGCAGTGCGGGGAATGCTGCAGCGTGATGGGGCAGGTCTTTGCCATCCGGGAAGAAAGGGGCGCCTTCCGGTTCCTCTTCGAGAACCTGTACACGGGCGAAGAAACGGAGGTCGAGGTCTCCGTTCCCTGGCGCGAGCTCTTTTCCACCGGGAAGATACCTGCCCATTGGCAGGACCCCTGCCCCTTTCTCCGGCTCGATCCGGCGGGCTCCAGGGCCGTTTGCACGGTCCACGCGACGAGACCTGCAACATGCAGGGATTACGGGTGCTGGAGGGTTCTCGTGCTTGATTCTTCCGGCAGGAGAATCGCCCGCGTCATGGAGAGGCGGTACCTCCACCTCGCGGAACCGTCCCTTGAACGGGCCTGGGAAGAGTTCCGGGACGGGATAGATCACCTCCCCGACGACGCGTGGGAGAATGCCGTCGCCCGGTTCTTCCGGGAGCGGGGATATTCCGTTTTCCGGTGAGCCGGAAAAACCGGGTTCTCCGGCAGGAGACAACCTTTTTGCCGGGGCCATCGAGGACCCGGTGTGTCCCGGGAAGACTGGCCCGCCCCATCTTTTCCCGGCTGATACCGTGCCGTTTTATGTAGGAAAAGGTCCGATCCCTATGAAGAGAGGAGGAACGGATCGCAATGGTACACGAGGCAGAGGGGGGATCTTCGCCCCGCCGGGAGAGTAGTGACCTGTGCGGGCAGGCTCCCGGAAAAGGGGCATACTCTGTCGGGCGCATGAGCAGGTTTATCTTTCTTCTCGCAGTGCTTGGCTCGTCCCTTCTTGCGGTTTCCCTTTTTGTCTACGGCTTTATTATCACCCTCTCCAGCCTTTTTTACGCATTCAGCCATTTCACCCTCCACATCGAGGCCATGAAGGCAGCAATGGCGGTTGCCGTCGAGCTCGTGGACCTCTTCCTTGTCGCTACGGTCTTCTACATCATCGCCCTCGGGCTCTACGAGCTCTTCATCGCCAAGGCTCCCCTCCCCGGCTGGCTCAAGATCTGTGACCTCGAAGACCTCAAAGAGAAACTCCTCGGCCTCATCGTGATCGCGCTCGGGGTGCTCTTCCTGGGCGAGTCGCTGATATGGCCGAACGGCACGGGTGACCTCCTCGTCTACGGCGTTGCCAACGCCGCCGTCATCGGTGCCATATCCCTGTACATCCGGATGAAACACTAAAACCCGCCTTTCCCCCTCTTTCCTCCGGGGCGGGGGATGCCTTTTATCATATACCGGTTCCACCACTCTGATCATGCGAGTCGTTGCATTCAACGGGAGCCCGCGGAAAGGCGGGAACACGGAACGGCTGTTGAACCGCGTGCTTTCCGTCCTCGACGGGGAGGGCATAAAGACCGAACTTGTTCACATCGGCGGGGAGAAGGTCCACGGGTGCACCGCCTGCGGGAAGTGCTTTGCAAACCAGGACGGGCGGTGCATCTTTGACGACGACATCATCAACGAGTGCATCGGAAAGATGGCTGCCGCCGACGGGATCGTGATCGGGTCCCCGACCTACTTTGCCGACGTCTCCCCGGAGACAAAAGCCCTCATCGACAGGGCCGGCTTTGTCGCGATGGCAAACGGGAGAATGTTTTCCCGGAAAGTGGGGGCCGCGGTGGTGGCCGTCCGCCGGGCCGGGGGCATCCACGTGTTCGATACCATCAACCACTTCTTTGGCATCAGCGACATGTTCACCGTCGGGTCCGTCTACTGGAACATCGGGTTTGGGCTCAATCCCGGGGACGTGGAGCGGGACGACGAGGGGATGATGACCATGGAGATGCTCGGGCGGAACATGGCCTGGATCATCAAAAAGATCAGGGCATAAAAAAGCCTCTTCATCATTTTGGACGGGTACGTTGCATGAGTGCATGACATCCTGTCTCCCGTTTTGAATGGGTTTATGCAAAGAAGAAACATCGGCTTTCTCTGCAAACCCATCGTGAAACCGCCGCCGGGGCGCACCTTTTGGGGAGCGGCAGGACCATCCTTGAGGGGGAGTGTGGGGACAAGGCCGCCCCCGCATTCGGTTCTCACTACCCACTCAGGTGAGGAAAGGGGCAAAAAATGGGGAAGAGAGGCCGCAGGCCGGGCGGACCGGAGCTCCCCGGATGGCAAAAGTTGCAGGCGATCACCCGCGGTGCGGCACGGCAGAGGGAGTCAGGCTCCCTTTCCTCCCCCGCTCCCGAGTGCCTCCCTGAGGTACTCGAAATCCCCGTCCTTTGCATCGACCTCGACCAGTATGGGGCCAAAACAGGGCTTGACGAACGGGACGAGGATCTTCTTTTTCTTCCTTTTGAGGCCAAGCGGCATGGGCTCTCCGAGGAGGAGGGTGACGCCCCGGAAGGAAAACCCGGGCGGAACAAGGTAGTATTCCGGGCAGTTCTCCTTCACATAAGAAGCAACAGCGTCCTTTGTCGTGTCTTTGAGAATGACCTTTCCCCGGATCCTGTTGATGCAGCGTGGCTGCGGGACCATACAGGATGCAGTGGGATGTCGTATCCCTTAAAGGAATACGATTGCGGAAAGTCCGGTATGCCCCGGTAGTTACACTCCGTCCCCTCCCCTTCCCGGTTGCCGTCCGGATGATCATGCATGGCCCCGGCCGTTCTACCGGTTCCCGTCCCAGCCGGATACCGTCGCACGTGGGCGGGTCAGTGGGGGACGAGGGGAAGCGTGAAGAGCACGATCTCGAGCGCGATGAGGATGATGACGATCCACTCGAGGAAATGGGCGTGCTGGACGTTGACCTCCTCGGAGAGCATCCGGTATGTCTCGCGGATGGTCGCGAGCTTGTGGCTGACGCTCTGGCTCCATGATTCGCTCCGCAGGGCCTGGAGGGCCGCGGCATAAACCCGGGCGTAGTAGATGTCATCCGTGACCTTGATCAAGTTGTTGATGTCCTCGACGATCTCCGAGACCTCGGCCTGTTCGCCCATGAGCTGCTTCATCAGCTTGCGGTAGTGGACCGCCCGGTAGATCCACCACTGGCGGTCAGCGTTCTCGATATCGTCGTACATCCTGTCCATCTGGCGGGTCAGTTCCCTGTCGTAGAACCGGAGCTCGAGGACCTGGACCGCCGCAAACTCGATCAGTTCCAGCAGGTCGACAGGGGGCTTGGGCGAGAAGATGATCGCCCCGCCCCACGAGAGGATGGCTTTTTCGTCGGGGTAGTACGAGAACGAGTACTGGAGCGTCTCCTTCCGGATCTCCGGCGAGAACTCTGCTTTCTCCCCGAGCAGGACCGCCACCGGGTCGATGCCGGGGTCCTGCCGGTCGGCAAGGTAGATGGTGTAGTCATCGTAGAAGTCCGGGTCCAGGGGGCGTGTCCCGAGGTGGACGGCAAGGATCGACCGGAGTTCGGAAAGGGCCTGGTCGAAGTGCCGCGAGAGCCCCTCGTGGCCTGCAAAGGAGAGGGCCACCTCGCCGAGCACGAGTGGCGGTGCCTCCATCTCCTCGAGGCTGAGGCAGATCGAGAATGCACCGAACTCGTAGATCCGGGCCATTGCCGCGAGGGGAAGAGGGCCCCTCACCGAGTCGATGGTCATGCCCTGCAGGCGGATAAGGAGCGGGGGCTGGTCGACGATGATCGAGGTCGGGCGGACCCTCTGGAACCTGAACCGGGACGTCGCCATGCTGGCCGCGAGGCTCCGCTCGAGCTTTCCGAGGTCGATCTCCTCCCCGATGTCGAAGATACGGTAGAAACGGATTGCATACATCCGGAATGTCTCCTTCCCGCGTGGTGAGTGTGGTCGGGGCAAGACGATTAAGCTTATTCGTGGGGAGATCTGGTGCGGCCGGAATTACTGAAAATTTTTTCAGGCACCTCATCGATCGAGCTTTCCTGCCGAAAAGGATACACCGGCCGGAATCACGAGGATTTTTCACCACCGGCACCCCATTGATCAGTCATGGTGGTCTTTTCCTGGAGCTGCCCGCCCCGGTCGTGGCCGTCGTTCCTTGCGGGCGGCATCCTCGCCGTGTTCCTCGGGCTCCTGCTCTTCCTCGAGCCTGCCCTCTCCCTCCGGCTGATACTCTATTCCCTCGGGGCCCTCGCGGTGATCGTCGCACTCATCTCCCTTGCCGCCGCCGTGTTCCTCTCCCGGGGCGGCGGGTGGCCGTTTGGAGTCACGCTCGTTTTCGGCCTCCTGATGCTCGGCGTTGCATTCGTCGCGTTTTCAAAACCCGATCTCCTCGGCGGCATCCTGGCCACCCTTGCCGGGGCCGTTCTCATCGTCGGGGGCCTTGCCATCGCCGTATCCGGTGCCTTCTCTCTTTCCCCTCCTGCACGAAGGCTGGCGCAGGTCGCCGGAGGAGGAGCCCTCCTTGCCACCGGCCTCCTGCTCGTCTTCCGCTCAGGCATTGCAGCGACCCTGATCGCCCGGGCCATCGGCATCCTCGTCCTCATCTTCGGGGGCATCCTCCTTGCCCTGGCAGTCCTTGGATGGCTGAAAGACCGGCGGTCTCCCCCGGCCTGGACGGACGTGTGCGTCCGGTGAGGAGATTGCACAACCTCCCTTTTCTTCCTCCGGTCCGGCGGGCATACGACGTTCGCAGGGGTCAGGGACCTTTTGCACACCGACGGCCTTATTGTCCGGTGGCACCAGATTATTGGGAAAAACAGTCCTGCGAGGGTAGGCAAGCCTGGCCAAAACCGGCGGACTTAAGATCCGTTCTCGAAGGAGTCCGTGGGTTCGAATCCCACCCCTCGCATTTCTTTGACGGCTCACCGTGTTCGTCTCCATTTCGCTTCGGCCTGCCCCCGGCCCGGCGGTCACTCCACTCCATTCCACTCACACCATGGGCCTTTTCTCTCATGGTTGAAGGTGGATGACTGCCACTCCCGGCATCATCGTTTCACTCCTCGCCGGCAGCTGCTCTCTCCCGCTCCTCGCAGACCGTTGAGACAGACTGCTCGTCGCTGTGTTCCGTAAAACCATAGACGATCAGTGACTCACTCGTTATAGCTCGCTCGGACCGCTGTAGCCGCAGGAACACTTCTCTCGTTAAAAAAATCTGGCTCTTCGCTAATCTGAGTGGGTAATGAGAACCCAATGTGGGGGCTGGTCGCCCCCACACCCCCACATGAGGATG
>JARYMB010000015.1:38141-38417 GCA_029907345.1 Methanolinea sp. | reverse complement strand
GGGCTCTGGAGAAGTGGGGATACATGCGGCCGAAATGAGAGAGAACGGGGAGGGGATCTGCCTTGCAGGCAATCCGGCAGGAAATTCTTTTTTTTATAAAGGCAGCAGTCAATTCATTCAGGTAATCACATACGTGTCAGAATCGTCATGAAGGAAATGAAACCACTCATGGACAACAGGATATACACCTCCCCCCATTGATTAAGATACAAAATAAAAATAAAACTTCATAATAAATAAGAATATCAAAAATAACAAAATTTATTGGCGCTACCG
>JARYMB010000015.1:0-38131 GCA_029907345.1 Methanolinea sp. | reverse complement strand
CCAGACGCTCGAAACGCAGGGATTGCAGACACACACGGATGTGACCGTAACAGGTCTCTTCACGGAAAGTGACACCGCTGTCATGCAGGGGGCGACGGCAGCGCTCGATAACACACTGGACCCTCCGGGGGGAACTTGGGTCAGCACTATGGATTATTTACAATTTAAAGTCGGAGATGTACTGTTTTCGTTTGTTCCATTTGGAGACATTTTTTTTCCAGCCGGGAGAAGTCCAGTACACAAGTTCGTACAATGAACAGACTCTCGCAGACCATGGGGTAACAACATACACCAAATCCGCAGATTTCGATACGAGGAATAAACCCGTCAACCAGAACAATTTCGAGGCAGAAAAAACCGTCACCTTTATCGGTGATGCCACAGGGCAGATGGTCTCCAGTGAGTCCCTTGCCTTGGATACCGCTGGAAATTACAGCAGGACAAAACAATCTTTCCTCTGTCCCTTTGCTGCCGGAAATGGTGCAGTGACACCCCAGTTCTGCAACATCGTTGCAGCAGGAAGCGATGTCTCCATGAAACAGGTCGTCCTTTCGACGAAAGCAGGCGACCGCTTCATCGCAGCATCTGCCGATATCCCCGTTGCACTGGATTATGCTGTCACTATCAATGGTCCCGGTTCGGAACCTGCTCTCGGGGATGTCACCGCGTACATGAATGTGCATTCAAAAGAGGGCAGGATGTCGAAGATTTACGAGGAAGATGAGGGGGATCTTATAGGGATCGTTTACCGCCCCGGTCTCGGGTCAGACCTCTCCTACAGCGAAAAGACGTCAGCGAGCGGCGCCATCTGGACATTCCAGAAGGATATGGCGTACGTGTCGGGGGCCAGGAGAACCTGAGTATCCCCCGGCAAAATTACCTTTTCTTTTTCATCCGGTTCGAAAGGGACTGGTCCCGGTCCCCCGTCCGGGAACCATTATTCCGGTTTGAAGGAATAGTTCACCATGGCATCCACCCCGGTCCGCCCGCCGCACGAGGTCTTTTCGGCAGAGAGGGCAGGACATCTCGATACCCGGCTCCGAAGGCTCCTCTACCGCCCCGGACGGCTCGCAGCCCGTTACGTCAGGCCTGGTGACCGCGTCATCGACTTCGGCTGCGGGCCGGGCTTTTTCACCCGGGAGTTTGCAAAACGCGTGGGGGATGGCGGCCGGGTCTTTGCCGTCGACCTCCAGGAGGAGATGCTCCACATCCTCCGGACAAGAATGGAAACGGAGGGGCTCATCTCCCGCATCACGACGCACCGGTGCAGGCCGGACACGATCGGTCTTCCGGACGAATGCAGGGGGACATTTGACGTTGCCTTTGCCATCTTCGTCGTCCACGAGGTCCCGGACCCGCGAAGGCTCTTTTTGGAGATATTTTCTCTCCTGAAACCCGGGGGGACGCTCTTTTTCTCCGAGCCTCCCCTCGTGGTCTCCGGCAGGGAATTCGGGGACGAGCTCCGGCGTGCGGAGGAGACCGGGTTCCGCGAAAAAGAACGGAGGCTCTTTTTCGTAAACAGGGCGGCGGTGCTCGCAAAGGAGTGACGGGCCGCCCCCAAAGGGAGATCCGCCGGCGTTTTTCCCACGGGAACAGCTGCCCCGCAACCGGGAAAACAGCCCAAAGACGAAGGGGGCAAATTTTTTTATCCATCCGGCAGGAAAACGTGCAGGAAAGCAGATCCCCCGGACTGTGCGGCGCGGGGGAGCGATGTGTCACGCAGGGGGAGGTATGACAGAGTACACCGAAGTCTGCAGGCTCCCGGATATCCGGGAGGGGGAGTTGAGAAAGGTGGCGGTCCGGGGCAGGGACATCCTCCTCGCCCGGCGGGGCGACCGGGTCTATGCGACCGGTGTTCTCTGTCCCCACCTCCGGGCGGACCTCTCGGAAGGGACCCTGCAGGGATACATCCTCACCTGTCCCCTGCACGGATCCCGGTTTGATATCCGGGACGGGCACGTCGTCCGGTGGACGAACCTTTCCGGGACCATCCTGGAATATGCCTCCCGGGCGATCCCGCCGCGTCCCCTCCCCTGCTTTCCGGTCCGCATCGACGGGGACAGGGTCCTCGTCGGTGTCCCATGGAGTTGAGTGAAGAAGAAAAAGGGCGCTTTCCTCCCGCCGGTGTACTTCCTGCAGGAGTTTTTCGTCCGGAAAAAGAGGGGGATATTCATCGGAAAACGGGGAGACGGAGGTGATCCCTGGTGCGTCAGAACCCCATCTTTCCCGGCAACCCGCGCGCCCATGCCGGGATGGCATCCCAGTCCCTGAAATCTCCTGCCGGGATCTTCATCACCTTCCCAAAGGACCGGACGAGAATTCCATGCTCCCGGGGATCGAATTTTCCCGCAAACATCGTGACGGCATGTATTTGAAGATGGAACCCCGGGAAAACCGGCAGGACAAGGACCTGGTTTTTCATATCCCGCGGGAACCCCGGGAAATGTCCCGGACGGACCGGTGGAGTAAAACTGCCCCTTTTGTCGTTGGTCTCCAGCCGGCCGCGGATTTTTCGCCGGGACACCCCGGGCCCTATCACGCCCTTATTTCTGCAGGGAGAACGGATCCCCTTGTGCGGAGATTAAACCCATGGTACCCGAACCGGTGAAAAAGGGATTGAAACACCTCCTCATCGTGGCAGTCATCGTTTTCATTGCAGTTTTCGGATACCTCGTATTCCTTTTCAACGAGGTTGCATCCGGGAGCGAGGTGCACCATTTCCACTACACCATCACCATCTCCTCCACATCCACGATCGAAAATGTGACCATCCTCCTCCCCGTCCCGCTCCTGGACGGAACACCTGTCCTGGCCGAATATTTGCTTTCCAACACAGTCTCCGGGGTACCTCCCGGCTGGAACCTCTCGCTCGAGGCCGCAAACGGGACTCCCATGCTTGCCATCCGGGCGGATACGATGGTCCCGGAATACCATGGGTATCCCATCGCGATCGAACCGGGAGAGAGCCCCCTTCCCCCTACCCGTGCTCCCGGGAAAGAATACTCGGCTGATACCCCCGTGCTCATGCCTGTCAGCCTGGGCACGATCTTTCCGGTGAACAGGACCATCGACACCCGCAATCCTGTGGGAAAGGAACCCCTGTTCTCCCCCGGCGGAGAGTTCAGGCTGCAGGAAGAACCCACCCTGCCCTATGCCAAAGGCCGGGAATCCGAGCATACTGTCCCGGTCTCCGTGAGTTTTTCCTCCGGCTCCCCGGGTGCCCTCTCCATCAGCACGAGCATCGAAGGGACCAATGCAGCCTGGAGGGGTGGCTGGATCTCCCACTCCTACACCGACACGGTGTCTGTTGAGGTCACAGAGCCCGGCGGCTGGATCGGTGCACGGGGGGTCCTCATCACTGAAGAGTAAATCCGCGGGAGGTACCCTGTTATCAGTCCCCATCCCCCTGCGCCACGGGGATCGATCGGGCCATCCGAATGGTGCAGGAGGGTCAGAAGGACCCTTTGCGGAAATCGGGTTATTTCTCTTCCTTTCCTGCCACAGGCACGGCATGCAACCCTTTTCGCGGTGCGATTTGCCACCTTTCTGATGCAATACCCTTATAGCATCACGTCGCCCAGATATGTTGTAGTGAATATGACAACTCCATTGCGCCGTGGTGATCCCCCCGCGTGCGGGCCGGGGTCCGTCTTTTCCCCGGAAATGCTTTTTCATCCCATTCCGGGTCAATATGCCCTCCTGATTGACCAGAATCGCCGGAGCGGGGTCGCATGAAAAATCCCTACGAGTGGCTTGCCGACCGGATCATTGCGCATCCCCGTATCGTCGGAGCGGTGGCGGTCATCGTCCTGGTCATCGCGATGTACGGGCTCACCCTGGTGACGATGCAGACCGGAAAAGACACCTATATCGATAAGACGACCTCCCGTGGCGCCACCCTCTCCCACTACACCAATACGTACGGGTCGGATGCAATCATGGTCATCTTCGAGTCCGATGACATCACGGACACGGAATGCCTGCATTACATCGAGCGGCTCCAGGATGATCTCTCCGATGAGAGATACGTGACGGGGGTATCGGGGATCGTCGACCTGCTCAAGCAGGGGAACGGCGGCACACTCCCGCAATCCGCGGCAGAGATCAACCACATCATCGACCAGGCACCTGCCGAGCTCGTGTCACGCTACATGCCCTCCCGGATGATGACGATCAGCGTTGTCACCCTCCAGCCGGGAATCTCGAGTGAGAGGCAGGAGGAGGTCCTCAATACCCTCCGGGATGTCATCGCATCCTCGGACCCGCCGCCGGGCATCACGGTGACACTCTCGGGAACTCCTGCCTTTTCCCAGGAGATGAAACAGGAGATGGGGGCATCGATGGGAGTGCTCATCATGGCTGCCATGGTCCTGATGGTCGTTGCAGTCGTGGCCCTCTTCAACCATGTCCGCTATACGCTCCTCCCCGTCGGTGTCGTGGCTACAGGGCTCATCCTCACGTTCGGGGTCATGGGGTTGTCCGGCATCTCCATCAGCATGGTGGTCATCGGCGCATTCCCGGTCCTGATCGGGATAGGCATCGATTATGCCATCCAGATCCATTCCCGGCTGGACGAGGAGGCCAGGAAGTCATCGCTCCCGGATGCCGTCAGGACCACGGTGACGAAGACCGGCCCCGCTGTCCTGATAGCGATGCTTGCCACCTCGATGGGTTTCATCGCCATGAAGTTCGGGCCCATTCCCATGGTGGGGGATTTTGGAATCACCTGCACCATCGGCGTGGTCTCCTGTTACCTCGCCGCACTGGTCATCATCCCGGTCTTTGCCATGATCATCCGGTACCGCCCGAAGACGCCGAAGGGAAAACACGATGACGTTTCCCCGTGTGAACTGGAATGGAAGGGCTGCTGCGAGGCCCCCCCGGTCCACCAGGAAGGCTCGCGTGGTGCCTTCATCGAGAAGTACGACGCGTTTCTCGGGAGAGTCGCCTACCGGATAGCAAAAAACCCTGTTCCCATCCTTATCTTCGTGTTCCTGGTCGCGATCATCGGTTTCAGCCTCGATAACGATGTCCCCATCAGCGCGGACGAAAAGACATTCGTCCCCTCGGACATGCCCGCGCTCCAGTATATGAACAAGGTGACGAGGACCATGGGTTCCACGAGTACGATCCCCGTCATGGTATCGTCGGGAAACGTCCTTGACCCGGTTACCGTCAAATGGATACACGATTTCGGCGAGTACGAGGTCTTGCACAACGACAAGGTCACCGGGGTGACGAGCATTGCCACCCTGCTGGTTCGTTACAACAACGGCGTCCTCCCCTCGACCGAGGACGAAATCCGGCAGGTCGCATCCCGCATCCCGGACGAGACGAAGAAGCGGTACCTGAACGGAAACATCGAGGCGGTGCTCGAATTTTCCACCGTCGACCTGGAGATCGCCCAGGCCGGGTCCCAGATCGCGCTCATCCGGGACGACGTGAGGTGGAATTCCCCCCCGCCGGGGGTGACCGCCCGGGTGACGGGGATGACCGAGATGTTTGCGGCCCTGATGGATGACATCAAGAACTCCAAGACGACCATGACGCTCCTTGGGTTCGGGTTCATCCTCGGTTTTCTCCTCCTCGCGTACAGGCGCTTCCATGCCGTCTCGCCCCTCCTGCCCATCGTTGCCATCGTGGGGTGGAACGGAGCCATCATGTACCTCCTGGGACTGGACTATACCCCCCTCACCGCGGTCCTCGGTTCCATGACCATCGGGGTGGCGTCCGAGTACACCGTTCTCATCATGGAACGGGTCGACGAGGAGATGGCCCGCGGCCTCGATCTCTATACGGCAATCCAGACCAGCGTCCAGAAGATCGGCACCGCGATCACGGTATCCGGCTTAACAACGGTCTTTGGGTTCTCGGCCCTCATCCTCTCGGCGTTCAACATCGTCTCGAACTTCGGGATCACGACCGTCATCACGGTCGGGTTCTCCCTGCTCGGTGCGATCCTGATCATGCCGGCGGTCATTGCCCTCATGTACCGTGCCGGGCACCCCCGGGCTTCCGATGCCAGGAAAAGCGCCCCTGCTGCCGAGTAGAAGAGATCTTCTCACATACATCTCCCCAAACCCTCCCCCTTTGCCGAACCGCGGGTCAGGGTATCAGGCGGATCAACCCGCTCCCGCTCCGGATGCGAACGGGATACCGGATCCCTTTCACTCGATAAGGGTATCCTTGCGGGAGCACCCGGGCATTCCCTGGATGCATTCCCCCGCGGTCCCGCCATGGTCGGGAAACGATGCCGTCCTTTCAGGGGCCGGGGTCACCGAATCGATAATAAGGGTGTCCGGACCATTCAGAGAATACGGATACGGGGGAGATCCCTGGGTGGCATTAGTATTCCGGTCCTGTCTCGTCTGCCTGCTCCTGCTCCTTGCACAGGGGGCAGCAGCAGTCTCCATCTCCCTTGCCCCGGACCGGATCCAGCAGGGCGACGAGGTGACGATCACGATAAACGACCTGCCCGATGGCAGTGTCTTCTCTATCCTGGTCGATGGCGTGTTTGCCGTGACTCCGGCGGGCCCCTTCTCATTCGAGCTGAAGAACTTCGTCCTCCCCTTTACCCTGAACGAGGGGATGTTCTCCGCGACTCTTTCGAATACCGATACGAATGTCATCACCGTGGTTGCAGGTGATACCGAGATCAGGAAAATCGGGCGTTCCCGTAACGGCACGTTTTCAACAAGTGACACCGGGACCATCCCCCGGGGGACCTACACCCTCATCTCGTTCGGGGGAACTGCAGCACCCAACGCAACGTCCGTCGTGACGCGCCTCCTCCTTGCAGGGAGGAAAGCCGGGCCGGTGGATTCCCAGATAACGTTCTCGGTCGACGGGGTGACGGCCGGGGCCGTCACGATCACAATTCTGGTAAATGACGATGTCGAGATGTCCCGCACCCTTCCTATCGGTGATACGATAATTTTCACCCCGGCACCGACGGCAACTCCCACCCCGACACCGACGGCAACTCCCACCCCGACACCGACGGCAACTCCCACCCCGGCACCGACAGCGACTCCCACCCCGACACCGACGGCGACTCCCACCCCGGCACCGACGGCGACCCCCACCCCGGCACCGACGGCAACTCCCACCCCGGCACCGACAGCAACTCCCACCCCGGCACCGACAGCAACTCCCACCCCGACACCGACAGCGACTCCCACCCCGACACCGACAGCGACTCCCACCCCGACACCGACAGCGACTCCCACCCCGACACCGACAGCGACTCCCACCCCGGCACCGACCTACACGGGGAACGTCCTGACGCTCCAACCCGGCTGGAACTTCATATCAGTGCCAAGAACACTTGCCGCGGGATTCGATACCGTTAGGGTCGTCTTTGCGGGGGTGGATACAGCAGGCCGCTCCCTCTTCCTGTACGACGGTGCCACCGCGAGATGGACGCAATTGCAGTCCGGTGACAGGATCAGGCCGCTGGAGGGTATCTGGGTCTACTCACGTGCTGCCACGTCTGTGCCCCTTATCTATGCACCCGCAGGATCCGGGACCACTCCCGGAAAGGCGCTGTTCGATGGCTGGAACTCCGTGGGAACAGCCTCGCTCCAGCCCGTGCAGGCCGGGGAAGCTTTTGCGTCCCTGCAGGACCACTGGGAGATGGCGATCGGGTACGATTCCCTGCAGCAGAGGTACGAACCGGTCATTATCCGGGGTGGCACTGGAACGCACGGTGATACGCAGGTCGTGTATCCCCTGAAGGGATACTGGATAAAGGTAAACGGCAGATGCACCTACACGGGCCGGGGAGAGTAGAGGAGACTTTTCCGATCGAAGCCTTTCCTGCAAGCCCGCCCCGCCCTTGCAGTCGCGGTGCACGGGAAGGCGGGTAGAGCCATGCCGCAGGGGTGTTTTTTTGGGGGGCACCCGCTCACCGTTTCCCCGCGCCGGGAGGGATCACTCTTCCGCTTCCCGACCGGAAGGTCGCGAGGCTGTTTTTGCCAGTTCCTCGAGAACCTCGGAGTCATCCATGTCGTGCCACTCGCGGTAGGCATCTGCGACGGCAAATGTCCTGCCCGTCCTGATGTTGAGGCAGACCACGAGCTCGACCTCCCGCCGGACGAGCTCTGCAGCAGAGAGGGACGCGGTCGGGACTGCGACAACGATCATGGCCGGGTTCCTTTTCCTGACGCTCCGTGCCGCAGCAAGCATCGTGAACCCTGATGCAAGCCCGTCGTCGGTCAGGATCACGGTCTTTCCCTCCAGCGGAGGGATCTGCCCTCCCCGCAGGAAACGGGCGACCCTCTCGTGGACGTTTGCCTGCGTTTCTGCAACCGCGGTCCTGACGTCATGGTCCGAAAGCCCCAGTGCCGAGCGCAACCGTTCGTTGATGAGGACGGTCCCGTCCCACGTCACGGCCCCGAACCCTGACTCGGTCGTCCCGGGGATCCGGACCTTTCGTGCGACCGCGAGGGAGAAGGGTGCACCAAGTGCTTCTGCGATCAGC
This sequence comes from Methanolinea sp., assembly GCA_029907345.1. Lineage (GTDB taxonomy): Archaea > Halobacteriota > Methanomicrobia > Methanomicrobiales > Methanospirillaceae > Methanolinea_A. The sequence goes on along the minus strand of JARYMB010000015.1, from coordinate 29,649 downwards.
CTCCCGGCAGGCACGCCACCCGCGGGTATGGCAAGGACGACAGGGTCCCGGATGGAGGGAAGCGACGAAAGGAAACGCCCAAGCCTCCTGCCTGCATCCTGCCTGCCGGAGAAGACGTACGTCCTGTCCCGCAGCAGCGGGTCCTCGATCAGATCTCCCATCGTTTCCTGCTCTGCACCTCATGGGACATAAATGTGGAGGAAAAGGGAAGGTGGATTTCCCGAACGGGAAAATGCCGGAAGACAGGAGGGACGATCCGGCAGGCGATCGGTCCGGGATTGTATCCGGCTGGAGCAGTCCCGGGAGGGGGGCAGAGTGCCCGGTCTCTCCCCGGACAGGGTATGCCCTATGTGAGTCCCTGCCGGATCTCGTCCCGGATCTTTCGGACCGCGTCGTCAATGACCTTCCGGAACCCTTCCCCGATCTCGTCCCACGAGGGAGACCCTTCTCCTTCGCGCTCTCCGCCGGGCGAATCGTTCCTGTCCCCTGCCGTCGTTGCCGGTCTTCCCGACGGTGCAAAGATGGACATGTATCCGGCAACGAGCGTGACGAGGAGGGTGAGGGGGAGCAGGATGAACCCGGTGATATCCAGGGCACTCCCTGTCCCGAGTGCGTAGAAACGGTCAAGGAACGCGATTATCTTCAGGATGAGGGAGACGAGCAGCATGCTTCCCACCGCGTCAAAGACAGGAAAAGCGAGGTTGAGGGGAAAGGGAAACGCGGCAAGGACCTCCCCGATCGTAAAAAGCACCGGGAAGATCACGATGAGCGGGGCGTTTGCCAGGAGCACACCGGCGAACCCGTCGAGAACAGGCCATGCCGTGTGGTCCGCGACGTACCTGATAAGGACGAGTGCAACGAGGAAGAGGATAAGTCCGACGAGACCCTCGATCAGGGCCCGGAACGGGGTTTTTGTCCTCCCTGCCTTCATGGAAACCCTCCTGCACGCATGAGACATCTCCGGAAAGGTCAACCCTGAACCCCATAAAGGATGGGACCCCTTTCTTTCGGCATCCGGGAATGGAACGGAAGGCAGGGTTTCGCGGTCCCGTCTCCCCGCGCCCCGTGCACCACGCATTCATGACCGGGGAACCGGCACCATCGCCCCCTGCTGCCGGTGCCTTATCCGATACGGTTCCGGCACGAGTGAGACCTTTAAAAAGTCCCGCCCATGTCCCGTTCCCGGGAAGTGCAGGTCGCGGGAAGAACCCCGTGGTACAGGAACGGCCCCCATTCATTCCGCCCGCGGAAGGGACAGGGACAAGGGAGGTCCTGCGTTGCGGGGATGTTTCAAAAAGGGGTCAGATGGCCCTTGCCTGGATTGAAGGCGGAAGGACCCTCTCGATGAGGAAGGAGGGGACCTGCCGGGACGTTGCAATGACAATGTAGAAGTCTGCGAGGCCGCCGCTCTTCCCCCTGTAGGTTGCCCCGATCCGGTAGTTCGTGGAGAAGATGCCGATCCCGAGCGTCCGGAACACGGCATGCCTCTCCGAGATGGTCCTGGTCTCCCCGACAACGAACTTCTCGGTCCGATCCCCGATCCGCATCAGCATCTCGTCCCCTGATGCGAGGACGATGATCTCCATCCCCGCGATGGAGACCGGTTTTCCTTCCGGGATGAGTACCGCGTACGTGGTGATATAGGGATAGGTGGGGAACCGGACATGTATAGTTTGCGGGGACAAGACACCCCCGGGTTTCCCGCCACGCTTCGGGGCTTCTGGCCGGTCACCTCCCCGCCGTCACGGAGATCCACGATACCGTAATCAGGGGGAGAGTGCCCTGACGACTCCGGCAAGCCGCTCCATGCCCACCTTGATCTGTTCCTCTTCCATGCTCGAGAAGTTGAGCCGGACGGCAGACTCCCCTCCCCCGCACGCGTAGAAGGGTGTTCCGGGCAGGACGGCAACTCCCTTCCGGAGCCCCTCCTCAAAGAGGCGGTGCGAGTGCAGGCCGGGAGGAAGGCTGACCATGAGGAACATCCCGCCCCCGGGTTCGGTGTGGGAGATGTCCGGCGGGAAGTCCTCGTCCAGTATCTCGCACATCAGGCGGCAGTTTTCCCCGTAGGCGCGTGCGATCCGCCGGACGTGGGCATCGAGGTCGTGCGTTTCCAGGTAGGCGGAAAGGATCTTCTGGCAGAGGAAGTTCGAGTGGAGGTCGGCTGCCTGCTTTGCGCAGTTGAATCTCCCGAGCACCTCCGGCGGCGCACAGATCCACCCGATCCTCATCCCGGGGGCGATGATCTTGGAGAAGGACCCGGAGAGGACGGCCTGCCCGGGGACAAGGCCTGCGACGGGAGGACGGGGTTTGCCGTCAAAGAAGAGTTCGCCGAACGCGTCGTCTTCGTAGAAGACGGTGTCCGAGTCCCTGATCACCTCTGCGACGGCACGCCGGGCCTCCCGCGAGTACGTCTGCCCCGACGGGTTCTGCGAGTTCGGGATGCCGTAGAAGAATTTCGGGCGGGCATCCCGGATGACGCGGGAAAACTCGTCGATATCCGGTCCCAAAGGACCGAGGGCCACGTCGGAAAAGACCGGTTCGTACAGGGAGAATGCCTCGATCGCCCCGAGGTACCCGGGCCGCTCCATCGCGACCGTATCCCCCCGGTCGAGGAATATCTTTGCCACGAGGTCGAGGCACTGCTGCGAGCCGTTGACGATCTGGATCTGCTCCGGGGGGATCGAAAGCCCGAGGCGCTGCCTGTACCGGCGCGAGATGTACTCGCGGAGGGAGAGGCAGCCGTCGGTGGTCGAGTACTGGAGGGCGTCCCTCCCGTCCTCTGCAAGGACACGGGCAGCCGCCTCCCTGATCCCCCCGGCATCGATGAACCGCGTCCCGGGCAGCCCTCCGGCAAAGGAGATGATGCCGGGGTCTTTCGAGACGGCAAAGAGCCGGTCCAGGAACGAGGGTGGTGCGCAGGTCATCCGGCGGGCAAAGCGGTATTGCATCAGCGTCACATCCCGGGTCTCCTCCCCGGCCTTTCTGTCCCCTTGTTTTCCCGGGAACAGCGGCGGCGGGCCCTGCACGGGGTTTCACGGTTGCAGAACATGAGGGGAGGGAACCATGAGACTTTTCGCCGGCGGGGACCTTATGAGTTTTCATCCGGGCTGCCGCATGCCGGCAGGGGAGAAAGGGCCCCGGCCAACCCTGCATCCCCCGGGCGGGGGGGTGAGGCGGAGGAGGGGATGGAGGGGCCGGGGTTGCTGGACTGCATCCCCCGGGCGGGGGGTGAGGCAGCGTGCCGCCTCCTGCACCCTTGTCCCGGCCGGAAAAGAAGTGGGAACGAATTTTCTCCCGGCAACCCCTTTACTGCGGGATCCCCAGGGAACGGTTGCGGGTGGACCGGACACGGTCGAGGGCGATGCGGGCACTCTTGCGCACCCTGCAGTCCGGGTCGTCGAGGACTTTTTCCAGGACTTCCTCCGTTTCGGGGCAGCAGATGTTTCCCAGTGCCAGGACCGCGGAGTTGCGGAGGATCTCGTCGCCTTCCTTCAGGCACGTCACGAGGACGGGGACGAGTTCAGGGGAGTCGAGTGCCCTGATACCGGCCGACGCGGCCTCGCGGATGTACCACTTGTGGCCCCGGAGCAGCCGGAGGAGTTCCTGCAGCATGCCCGGGTCCCGGATGGCACCGATGCGCTGCACCGCAGACTGCCTCTCGTTCCAGTAGGGACTGTGGAGGTCGCGAATGATCTTTTCCACCTCACCCATCTCTGCCCGCGTCTGTACCATACAGGAGATATAGGACAAGAAATAATATATAACATTGGATGGAACCTTCCTTCTTTACGTATTTTCACGTGGATAAAGGGGGAGTCTCTCTCGCCGGTGGTTTCCAGGCGGGACTCCCACCCTTCCCGGAACGGACACGGTTTCCTTTTCCCTGCCTCTCCTTCCCGGCACGGATACCCGGCACCCGGGAGTCCTGACCCCACGGCCCCGGGACCCCAAAAAACACCATGGTAACGTGGGGGATCGGGAAAATTCTATATTCTCCGACCTTGAAAAGTACATGTTTATTCCGGAAGGGGGCACCTGGTGGACCACGAGGAGTTGATTGGCTGAACCCGGGACGGGGCGACGGGGGAAGGGCCGACGAGGAGAAGAACGAGGCAGGAGAGATCATCCGCGTCCGGCTTCCCCAGAAACGGAACAGGGAGATGTTTGCCCAGGCCGAGCTGATGATGGGGGCAAACCATATCCGGGTCAAGTGCTACGATGGTGTGACCCGCCTCGGGCGCATCAAGGGCAAGATCAAGAAGAAGATCTGGATCCGCGAGGGAGACATCCTCATCGTCATCCCCTGGAGTTTCCAGGACGACAAGTGCGACATCGTCTACCGGTATACCGGGCCGCAGGTGGAGTGGCTGCGCCGCAACGGGTACCTGTGATCACGACACCGGGAAAAAACCCGGTGATCCCTTTTTTTGTGCCGGCAGTCTCAATGGTTGTCCTCTTTGCCACTTCGAGCGGGAGACCCCGCCTTCTTTTTTGACCTTTCGAGAGTCCCGGGTGATTGGGCTGAAGGAGAAATGCCGCCTTCATGCGACATTTGCGGGCAAGGGGATGTCTTTCCGGTGGCGGGAGGGAGGGCCCCGGGCTACCCTGCCAGCCGGATGTTCTCCTGCGATCCCGCAAGATACCCCATTTTGCGCAGCTCTGCAACGAGCGGGGAGAGGAGATCCTGCCCGAGCGTCACTTTCACCGGCGCTTCCACCTTGTCGGACTGGAGCGTGTATCCGGTGAGCCGTTCCCGCAGGTTCCCGAAGCTGATCTTTTCAGCCCCGCCCACCACCTCGAAGAGGGCCATGACGGCAAGCCGCTTCATCTCGAAACGCGAGTAGAAGGCATCGAGGCTTTCTGCATCCACGTCGAGGTCAATCAACCCCTCCTCGAGGTCATCGAGAGAGAACTCGGTAACGACCGTTCCCTCCATGACCACCTCGTGCTGCGAGTCCATGATGATGTTCGTGCAGGCAAGGATCCCATACGGCTCCAGTTCCTCGTCGCCGATATTCCCAAGGCCGTACGTCGACATCTTCATCCGGCTCTGCTCCACCGGGATCCTGCGGGCAAGCCGATAGTTCCCCTCCCGGTCTTTCCCCAGGAGGCCGTTTTCATCGAGGATGTCGAACACCGTCAGGAAAACGCCGGCCTCCTCGACCTGTTCGTCCGGGACATCACGGTTCTTTTCCCGGGGCGGCAGATCGATGCCCATCTCCGCCAGGTCCCTCTGCATGACCGGGAACACCGCCTGGGCCATGTGCTCAAAGAGGTCATCGCCGTGCCTGTGCAGCTCCTCCTCTGTAAACGCGACATCCCCCTCCGCACACGACACAAAGAGATTTTCCAGCCGGGCACGTGCCTTCTTCAGCTGCTCCCGCCGGGACCCGACGCTATCCCTGTCAAACCTCCCTGCCCCGTCCTCCTCGTCCGGCCAGTCGTCGTTCTCTTCCCCGTCCTCCCTTTCGAGGAGGTCCCCCAAAAAAGCGATGAAGCTGTCAATGGTTCCCTCCAGCTCATCAGTCTCGAGAAAACCGGCCACAGTCTTCCTGTGTGCCTTGCAGCCCTTCTTCCGCAGGTACCTGATGAACGCGTCGGCACCTTCCGCCGAGTCAAACCGGAGGGACTCTTCCAATACCATGGAGAAAAGTGGGTGGGAGAGGTGATGGGGGTTGCGGTGGGGGGGTTTCAGAGGTTGATCACATTGATTCTCCAGGCCTTGATGACGACGCGATCAACACCTGTTTTTCTCCATGTTGTACCATTGATCTCTTCCATTCCAAGAGTTGAGGTGTAATAATTGGCCCAGGCTTTATAGTACCTGGCGCTGAGTGTGGTTGAAATTGTAACATTTCCCCCATCAGGAGATATATCAACAATATTGTCTCCTGCAGGATTGAGTGGAAGGGGTTCTATGGATAATTGAACTGTGCAGATCCCGGATTTTGCAAGGATCTTTGAGGAATCCACCTGGATAAGTGAGATAACCATCGTTGTGGTCCCCGTTGATGAATCAATGAACCAGCGTGGTTCGGATAACATGACCGACCCACCCGTTTGGTATTTCACCACCGCACCGTTTTCAAGAGAAATTGAAATATCGTTTGATTCAGAGAGAAACTGAAGTTCTCCTGGTTTGAATTGACCATTAGGATACAGCGTTGTATCCAGAAGGGATCCGCTATCATCAGAGATGGTGAAAAAAGAAGGTGTTTGATCCGGTCTTTTGACCGAGACAACTCCCCCATTCACCTGCATCGTCGTCTCCTTGTAGGGCACACTCTTGTAGACGAGTGCATTGACATCGCTCTGGAGCACGATCATGTTCCGTTCCATGTTCCGGATGTTTGCCTCCTGCTGCTGGTTGAGGAGGGCAGGGTAACCTAACAGGGTAACGAGGGCAATACCACTCATCATGATGCCAAAAATGATGATATAGCCCACAGTTTCGGAGACTGCAAGATTTTTAGGACGCTCTCTTTTTCGCATGTTTATTCTCTCCCCTCATGGATATTGATATTCAATGTAATTCAGGCCACTCGCCGTCGTTCTCCCCTCAGCGATGCCAAAAACGGTCTCTCCAATACCAGAGAGCGATACTGTCGATTTTATCGGCCCAGCCCCTGATATCACGATTCGTCTGTCGCTTGGTCTGTTTGGCGGTCCTTCCACAATTTCAATCACGTAGCCTTTTCCTGCTACATCATCCGGGACATCAAATTTAGTTCCAATATGCGTGTTCACCTGGCTATAGGGGATGATGGCATATAAGTCAACAATACGAGTACTGATACCATTTCCAATATCCATATAAGCATAAGAGGTCAGGAAATTGGAGGGCTCTTCAATAAAGATATTATTGACCATGAGAATCGTGATTACAAAAAAAAGAAGGAGAATGCTGGAAATCAGGATGTATTCGATCATCTGAGATACCCCCGACTCCCTGTTAATAGATTTAATAGTAAAAGAAAGTGTAATTCTCACTGCATATTACCTCCGTGTAGTTTGTGATACCATTGAAATAGTGTACCCTCCAGGTGCCGGGAGTAATATTTACTACAGCATTTTTTTTCATCAAGGAGATTGTTTCAATGTCTTTAATTACATTGTCCCGTTCTGTGGGAGTATTATTAAAGCGTGAATATATCACCCATACTTCATTCCGAAGGTCTTGGATATCCGATTTTGGAAAATCAAGTACAGCTTCTGCAGTGGTCTGGCCAACGAGAATCGACTGGTTGACGAGGAGTACAAGGAAGAAGATCCCGACGCTGATAACGAATCCCATAAGGATAATCCACTGCCCATCATCGTTTAACCACGCCACAATAAAACCTCCAGGAGGACAGTCTGGTTCCTTGCTTCAAGATGGGGATTAGTATGTTTATCATCGATATTGACCCAACGGGTTATTTTCACTGCCCTCTCACGGGAATAATCCCGTGTATGATTAAAATTATAAGAGTTAATATGAGATCCGGTTCGATACGTGATATTTGCATTTAAATTGATATCAGCGAAATTTTCCTTCCCAACAGTCATCTTTGCAAGATTGAGAAAATGAGCCCCGAAACCAGGTCCGTCATTGGTTTCAATATAATTTTGAAGGGGGCTTTTCGTGTACCCATATCCATTATCTACCCACGTCTCGTTGAAATCCATAACACCAAGGATATCGTTTCCCAGTTGTTCCAGTTGCATATCATAAACATGGGTTTCTCCGGGAGTGAGGATGGTCGTTGTATTCAAAACAAGATAGATCGTGGTCATGACCAGGACAGATGCTGCAATTCCTTCGATAGTATACAGTTGTCCCTCGGTTTTCACCATACCCTGACCTCCAGGACCGCAGGTGTAAGCGTGGGAGGTGTCAATCCCATGTTTCCCGGGACATATTCATAGTGATTATTGGTTGATGAAAGGTTCACTGTATTGGGCTCAAATTCATATCGGATGGTCATTCTTATCAGGGTGACATCTGCATATGCAGAGGGGGGAATGAAATAGCCCGCAGGAAACGTGATATTTATGTACTGGGCAATATCAAGCGGAGACCCTGCAGTACCATCTGGCCAGATAAAAGTATAATCATTACCATCAATTCTGGCAACGAAGTTTCGATAAGGGAGATCTACCCCCGTCACATCTGTTCCACTCAGAAGCTTTCCATCGAATGTAATCCTAATATTTTTCAGGCGGACATTTGTCGGGGATGACTGGTTTCGAACAGAGTTTATATTATTTAATGTAATGCTGATATCCTCTTTAGGTGGTTCTATCCAGTATTGAGGTCCCCGGGACTGGTTAAGGAGCTTGTTATATGTAATGTCTACAGAAAAATTTCCTGAATCAGGTATTAAAGAATAATAATTGTTCATGTCGACTTCAGCCATTGTCTGGCTTTTAACAAGAATTATTCTCCTTATATAACCATGTGTACTGTTGGGATTGAAAGGATCTCCCAGGAAAAAAGTCTGCCCTGTTTTGGGAATTTTCAAGCTGATATTAAAATTATAGGGATAGTCACCAGCAATTATCCGCTCACGATACTCTGAGAGGTCCGGAAACGTACTGCGGTTAAAAAAACTAACAGTTTTCTGCTCGGAAAAAACACGGGGAGTACTTTTATAGAGTGTCAGTCCTAAACGCCTGATTTTATCTTTCTGATAAAAACCAATAAATTCCCATTGATCGGCTTCAGTAATTGTCAGGTAATTAAACTGGGTATTGGGTTCTCCCGGGTCTTCTGCAAGGATGACACCGGTCCGATATGCGACAGCATCGTAATCAATATGTTTTGTCTGGAGGCCAACGAGTAACCCTGATATCATTGTAGCAGACAGGATGATAGTAGTGACAAAAATGGAGATTCCCACAAGGAAATCAAGCGAGAGTTGACCAGTGTCGTTAATCCGGATGCCTGGCCGATTTTTTACATCGCATTGTCTCCCTTTATTGCATGAATCCATTTATCAAAATTCATTTTTCCCTATTAAAAGGCTATGGTTTCATTAAAAAGCAAGGGATCGTATTCAGGTTTGAAAAAAGGAACCTGGGGGGCTGTTTGAATATTGGCATACCTATATATATCGTGGCTCTATATGGACTATCACTGCAACAAGGTACATGGGAGTGTAAAACCATGTGGAGCAAAGGTGGATGGCTGATTATTTTACTTACTGGTATATTTCTGGTAGTTCCAGTCCTGGGGGACGGTCCTATACCGGATCATATCCAATGTGTCGTTGATCACCAGGGGCTCGTTGCCAACGGGATGGACACAACAGGTGTTACGGTAACGATTTATGATTTTGGTTCCAATCCAATCAGCTATGTTCCTGTTGATTTTATTCTCGCAGATCCCAATTTGGGCCAGTTCTCTCCTTCATCAGTCACAACTACAGCCGCAGGTGCAGCAGAAACGACATTTCGGGCCGGTAAAAAGGATGGGCGTGCCCAATTTTCCGTAAGGGTCCAGTATGTGGAAAACGGGACAGTGAAGTACAGGGATTTTTCGTGCGGAGAAAAAATATGGATCCAGAATCCCATCCCCGATACAATATTTTTCAATACAACCAAGGAATGGTTGATTGCGAATGGGACAGATTCTCATTATGCCCGTGTTTTGGTACTGAATAAGACCTATCCGATTCCCGGCATTGGAGTCAGTTTCCAGGTTCTTGAAGATAACATGGGGTATTTCGAGACACCCGCTCCGCTGTTGACAGATGATCAGGGAACAGCCCAGATGCAGTTTACAACGAAATATAAGAGTGGAAACGCAACACTGAAAGCATTTATCAATTATTTATGGGAGGGTAACGAGACGGTCATTGAAAAACAGTTTATTCAAAAAATTGACCATGATAACCCTTATGAATTATCCTCATATTCTGTTCCAAGTGAAATTTCTGTCGGTTTAACCATCCCGATAGTCATGGTATATAGAGACAGGTGGGGAAATCCTGTCGACAACCGCCGGATAACCGAGTATGTGACTTTCAAAGTCAGTTCCCCACAGGATGATGCACTATTTACTGAAAGTAATTCCTCTGTTGCCACCATCCCCGTTAACCTGTTTGGGGAAGCTTGTGCAACATTGCAGGTGAGTAAGACTCCTGCCATTGATGTCCTGTATGTTGACCCCGACATGGGTACAATTCCTGATAAATATTTCTTTATCCAGTGTATCGCAAACCGAACCCCAGTCAGGATAGCGCAGGACTTTGTACCTGCTGCAACAGCATTCACCCCCCCGAAACTCTATGCGGATGGGATAAACTCATTCTCGATTACCTACACGGTCTTAGATGAATTTTCCAATGGTGTCATGAACTCTCCCGTAAAAGTCGAGGTATTCGATGTTGCGACAGGAAACCTGGTCGAAGAGCAGACATTATTTTCCAACTCTTTTGGCCAAGTCCTCCTCTCCTTCGGCCCCAAGTCAACAATAGGGAAGTATAAGCTCAGGGCCCAGGCAATTGGAAACACCACCTCACCTCCCACCTGCGAGCAGGAAGTGTGGTTTGTCAGCCAGGAGGCCCAGGACATCCAGCTCACCGTAATTCCGGATACCATGGCGAGTGGGGATGTAGAAGGGTGGGAACCCGCACTCGTCATGGCGAAGGTGATTGATGAGAATGGCAATCCAGTCGAGGGTGAGACGGTCACGTTCACCCTCGGGACTCCGATTTATGATACAGATATCCGCGCAGTAACAAAGCCCCCTGAATTGAGCACAAGTACCAGTATCTCGGACAGTGACGGCTTTGCCATTGTCGATTTTTATCCGGGTAACTTTACAACAAACTGGACACTTCCCTACTACGATGATACTGCTACGGGAAGATGCATGGTTATTGCACACTGGGAAAACATTACGAGGGGAAAATCTGCCACAAAAAGCGTGGAAGTGACATGGAAGAACTACCCCTACCTTTCTATCGAAACTTTCGTCTATCCCCAGACGGTTAATGTGACAGATAATGTAAGTGTCATGATTAGGCTGAAGGGGGATGGGTGGGCACTCCGGCCAAAACCGATTGATGCAGTTCTCTGCACTGACCGTTCGGGAAGTATGCTGGAGGATAACCCCGATCGGATGGTCTCTGTTATGGAAGCTTCCAAAGCATTCGTGAATGCGATGCATGTTGGGCCCACGCGAGACCATATCGGGCTTGTCTCATTTGGAACAAATGGCTCGGCGAAACTTGCACCTGAGTATCGGTATTTAAATGGAGATTACTATTGTTATAAACCGGATTATCCAAATGCAGGATGGAGTACCCGACGGTTGACCGGTTGGTTTTATGACTGGACAAATGTGTACGGTGTTACTTCCAATTCCAACTCTATAAGCAGTTCCAGCTTCAAGTGGATTTACAGAGATGATAACTGGGATATGCCGACCTCACCATCCACTTACTGGAACCAGAGATATTGGCCATATACAGAGAATTATGACACATCATCGGCCCATCAGGTCTATGTTACTACACATTATCCCGGAAATAACCGTAATTATGGACAATATGCGGTCATCGAGAACTCTCTCTCCGATAACCCGGCCCTGATAGAGACATCAATCAGCAGGATGGTTCCTTCAGGGGGAACACCGATGAGGTATGGTATTTACCGGGCTATTAAGGAAATTGTCGCAAATGGCCGCAGCAACGCCATCCGTGCAATTGTTCTTCTTAGTGATGGTGATTATAACTATTATGGAGACCCATTAGCGAGAGATTCCGGAAAAGGCCATACAAGTTGGGATCCAACTTCTTATGGCACTCTTGATGATGACTGGCATAAATTTAATGATCTTACCACAAGTGAACAGAATCTTTCAGTCTATGCACGGAATAACAATATTCGTATTTATTCAATTGGCTTTGCAAATGATATATCGTCGGGAGGAAAGCTGGCCCTTCGCACGCTCGCCGAAAGTACAGGAGGTCAATACTTCGATGGCAATGCCGCCAATATCGATGAAATTTACACCATCATAGCCGGAAAACTGCAGGAAGAGGCCGGTGTCAATACTACGATGCAAATGGGATATGATCAGCTGGAAGTCAATTATGAAATAATTACCATCAATGAGACATACAGGGTCTTTGAATACATCCCCGAGACAGCGGTCGATTCTTATTTCCAGAATATGTCAAGACCAGACCATGACCCGCCCTATCCTTACAGTACTGACCAATCTGCAGAATTCAACACAAATCACACGTTGAATTTCAATGTGGGGACAATTAAACTCGGCCAGACATGGGAGGCAATCTATAAACTGAAAGTCATTACAGATGGGACAATCAACGTCTTTGGACCCAACTCCAAGGTATATTTCAATGGAACCCAAGGTCAGCAGAATCTCTTGTTACCGAAGACTTACATTACGGGTGTGAAGAACATGACATCCCAGGGTGTCAACGCCAGCACCCTCGAGATAAGTGTGGGAGATAGTTCAGAAAGCGAGACAAACGTCGTGACATGGCCAATTTTCCATGAATACACCGGCGTCAACGAGGTAAAGGAAGATTATTACATCTCGATTGATGGCGGACAAACATGGATCCTTGTTGCGTCCAAAATACTCTCCCCGGAGGAGGCGAATAAACCAGGATTCTTCTCAGTCAACCGAAACCAGTTCCCACCGGGTTCGACTATTGTTTTCAGGGTTGTTGCGAATGCACTTGATGCTCCGGGACCTGTCATAGAAGCATCCCTGCCCTCTCCTCCGCCCCCTGCAGCAAGAAGGGCGTATATAATATTAAAATAATATTTTAACCATATTATTTTTATAATGGCTCTCCCGAAAAAGCATTAAAGGAAAGTATTTTATCAATAGTTCCTATCGATAATGTTACAGTATAGATATTATTATTCAATTCCAGGTTGAGCAGGGGTAATTGATTATCCTTTCCGAGTTTTTCTATAATATACCCCCGGTTTTTCAAAATTAAAGCTGAAGGTTTCATAATTCGATCTGCCTCTATTTTTTCTTGCGGCATCTTCCCTTCGAAAGGAATCAGCACCTGCCGGTTTGATTCAACAAGGATAAAATAATAGTCTTTATTTAACTCAGTCCCGAAAATCCATTGTTCGGCTTTTCCATCGGAGTTTACATTTCGCCCTTTGATAAAATAGAGGGGTGTCGTTGCATTAGTAGCTCCTCCCTCTCTTGAATCCAGGTTGTTCATTGATATAAGGGCTTCATCAAGTGATATCGGCCGGAACTGTTCTTCATTTGGCTCAGGAGAAATCGGGACAAGACCGGAGGATTTTTCCTCTTTATTAATGCACCCCGGAACCAACACAAGCAAAATAGTGAATGCCAGAACAAGGGATATCTTCAGCCTGGATAAGGGGGTCATCAAGGAGAAATATTCCGTTAATGGGATAACCTTATCGATAAAATTTTGCCCCACCAGGATCACTCTTTTCCATGCCCGCCACCACCATCCGCGAACCCTCCACCCCCCCGGGCAGGTTCCGGACCCACTGCCGGAACCAGGAGGCCGACCCGGAAAATGAACGCATCTTCGGTTCATTCGTCAGCGGCGTGCCTGCCGCGACAGCCCGCTGCACCCGCCACCCCGGTGGCATGGAGATGGACTCGCGCATTCACCCTCGACGGGTACAGGGGGCAGGCCGCTCAACCCGCCCGGACGGGGGCATGTGAAGCCCGACCCGGTCCGGTTCCGCACATCGAGAGAGAAGAGCCTCCCGCAAGGTCGTAAAAAGCCTGTTGGGGAAAGCAGCCAGAGGGTGTCTCCGGAGAAGGCAGCGTATTCAACCGACTTCATGGGTGCAGTTCATCCCCTGGTCTGCTTCCCTGCAACGTTCGCTGTCTTTGACTGAAGACCGATCCCCGGGTGTCTTCGTTTCAGACATTGTGCGGCGATTCCCCTGTTCCGGAGCCAAAGAACAGGCCGGACCCCCCACCCTCTCTTTCTCCTGACCCTGCTCCCGTGCAGCGTGCCGAAGAAAAAGGTGGATGAAACGATCTACCGATCCAAGCCGGAAGGTGCACACCCGCAAAACTCCTCGCCGACATTGCTCTCCTCCCTTTTCCCGCAGTTTTACAAAATCTCCCGCAGCCTCCGCTCCGCGACCGCACAGTACTTCTCCGAGATGTCGATCCCGAGGTACACGCGGTTCAGCTTTTTGGCGACAACGCAGGCCGTCCCCGTGCCGGCGAAGGGGTCGAGGACGACGTCGCCCTCGTAGCTGAAGAGCTTGAGCGCCCGGGCGACGAGTTCCTCCGGGAACATGGCCGGGTGACCGTACTCCTTCATCCGCCGCTCGGGGGCAACCGACCAGCGGGCGACGACCCACTTCTTGAACTCGTCGGCAGAAATATCCGCCCTGTCAGGCGACCCCTCCTTTTTGAGGTCGCCCTTGGCAAAGACCTCGAGGAACTCCCACGTGTACTTGAGGTAGGGGTTGCCCGGGCTCTTCCAGCTCCCCCAGGCGGTGTACTTGCAGTTGTAGTTGTTCTTCTCCCAGAGGATCTCGCCCTTCCAGATGAGGCGGCGGTCCATGAAGTACCGCGAGATGATGTGGTGGCTCGGGATGGAGTCGGAAAAGAGCGGCTGGACGTTGACGATGATCCGCCCCCCGAACTTCAGCACGCGGATGCACTCGTCGAAGACGGCAAAGAGCTTTTGGAAGTACCGTTCCCAGTCGATGCCGTCTTCTGTCGTGTCGTAACCGAGGCCGAAGTTGTAGGGCGGCGAGGTGATGATGATGTCAACGCACTGGGACGGGAGGGCTTTTAAGACGGCCTCGCTGTCGCCGGAAAGAATCCGGTTCCGGAACTCTTCCGGCAGATCCCTGTTTTCCGGGGAAAAACCGTGGCCGAGGGCGTAGAACCAGGGACCCCTCTCCTGCACCTTCTCCTTCCTCCCCCGCACTTTCCGCTCCCTGTTGAAGGTCGCGTAAATCCGCCGGCGTCCCCGGACGCCGTAGCTCCCGGTTGCATCGACACGGCGCACAACCTCCGCAATGACGTGCCCGAGGCGGGGATGGCTTCCGGGAGAGAGGCACCCCTGCAGCCTCCCGATGTCGCCATGCCCCAGGGACCGGACACAGAAATGGAGTGCCCCGTCCCCGACCTCGAAGAAAAAGGCGCCGTTCTTCCCCAGTGCGCCCATCCTGCGGATGACATCCTGCTCCTCACCATCCAGGGGGGAGTCGAGGGGAACGGTGATCCGGAGGAAGTCAGGATCTCCATCCCCGTCCCCGGCCGGTGCACCGGGGGGAATCACCACCCCCTCCACCCCCCTGGTCCCTGCAGGAACCGGCTGCCGGAGGTCCGACGCCACGCTTCCCCGCGCACCGCCCCTCCTTCGGGCGAAAAACCCGGACCCTGCACCCCGGGAACCGTTTTTCCCGCCAGGCCGTCCTTTCCGGGAGGAACTGCCGACTCCCCCTCGGGAACCATCGGGAGAGATTTGGTCCCCTGATACATTAATCCTTGAGTGTTTTGCCCGGGGTATCGGCACTATCCCGGTGCAGGGAAACCCGGCAGGGGGTCTTTTTCCCCTCTTTACCGTTCCGGGACCATGGTGTGCCCGCCCGCATCCCGGATGACCACGGGCCGGTTCTCGAGCATCTTCATGGCCTTCGCGAGGCGGGCCTTCAGCCGGAGATTCTCGACCTCGAGCCGGCGGACGCGGCGGTGGAGCGGCTCGGCACCCCCTGCCCCGCAGAGGCTCGCGATGTAGTTCTTCAGGAACCGGTCGGCACGGTTCTCCCTGCGGGGGATCCACCGGAACTCGACCTCGAGGTCCTTCGTGGCGATCAGGTCCTGGATGCGGGCCTTCTTGCGGGCATACGTCGCAGGCCGGCGGGGGGAGACGGCGGCAAGGTGCCAGACCACGACCTGGCTGTCGGTGTGGATCCGGGCCCGGGCATGGTCCGGGAGGTTCTCGAGGGCAAGGATGACGGCATTGAACTCGGCGTCGTTGTTGGAGGCACCCCGCTCGTAGGAAAAGAAGACCTCCTCTCCCGGGAAGAGCGCGATACTGTGGCCGTCACCGCTCCCGTCCACCATGATCGGGATACATCCCCCTTCCCCCGCATCGTGTCCGGATGGTGCAGGAGCTGCACGGTAACGCCGGGACGGCAAAAAGAGGTCGGAGAGAAAGACTTCACCGGGCGAGGGGGAGGCACCCGTGCCTGGAACCTGGGCGCTGTGCTCCCTGCTCATCCTCCTCAGGTGATGTGTTGCGCAATGACCTTATTTAAATTTTTTCATATCTCGCACCCTTTCCGGGCACATAAAGGGACTCTTTTGGTCATCGGGGAGAATAAAAAAGAATAAAAAATGTTCTGCGAAATAAAAATATTCTGACCCCTTTTCAAAAAAGGGGCATTTTACCTCACGATCTTCGTGATCGGGATCTCGAGGATGTCTTCTGCCCCGGCAGCCTTGAGCCCCGGGATCAGGGTGTTGACGTCCTTCTTGTGCACGACGGTCTGGACGCTGTAGTAGTCGACCCCGTGCAGGCGGCTCACCGTGGGCCTCTTCAGGGCGGGGAGAACGGCAACCACCTTCTCCATGGACGACGAGGGCACGTTCATCGAGAGGAGCACCTGGCGCCGGGCCTCGATGACCCCGAGCAGGAGGGTCACGATCTCCTCGATCGCCCGCCTTTTGCCCGGGTCTTCGAAGCTCTCGCGGTTCGCGATCACGACGGTGTAGGACTCCATGATCTGGCCGATGATCTTGAGGCCGTTTTTCCGGAGCGTGGACCCGGTCTCGGTCAGGTCCACGACCACGTCCATCAGGTCAGGGACCTTGGCCTCGGACGCCCCGTAACTGGGAAAGATCCGGACGGGGATGCCGAGCCTGCCGAAGTATTCGCGGGTCAGTTCCGGGTACTCGGTCGTCACCCGGCTGCCGGGGCGGATAGCGCGTGCATCGTCGATGGGCTCGTCCCTGTGCACCGCGACCACGATCCGGACCGTCCCCTCCCCCGTCTTGCTGTAAGTGAGCCGGGCCACCTCCCGCACGCGGGCACCGGTCTCCTTCACCCAGTCAAGCCCCGTTATCCCGAGGTCGAAGTAGCCCATCTCCACGAACCGGGGGATCTCCTGGGGCCGCAGGATCTTCACCTTGCTGATGCGGGCGTCCTCTATCACCGGGTTATAGTCCCGCTCGGTCCTCCGGACCTCGAGGTCCGCCTCGCGGAAGAGGAGGAGCGTCTGCTCCTCGAGGCTCCCCTTCGGGAGTGCAATGGTAATCATGGTAACAGGTATGGGACCGGTAACGAAAAAAAGGTCTCCCGGACCGGGGGAAGACCCTGCAGGCCCGGGGAAACGGGGACGGTTCAGTCCAGCGTGTGCACGACAAGCCCCGAGAGGAGTTTTGGCTCAAACCACGTCGACTTGGGCGGCATGATACCCCCGGCGTCCGCGATCGCGAGCACTGTTCCGACCTGCACGGGCTGCATCGCGAACGCGACGGCATAGTCGCCGGAAAGGACCATGGCCATCAGGTCCGCGAGCGGCCGGGCGCCGCCGAGGTACTGGAGCCGCGGGTCGCGGCGGGGGTCCTGTATCCCGAAGATCGGTTCGAGCACCTCCCGCTGGAGGACGGAGACGTCGAGGGACGCGATCACGTCTGCGGCGTTCTCCCGCGGCCGGCTGCACTCGTACCATGTCCCGCCGAGGAAGACGTGGAAGACGCAGAATGCATCGGCAGGGACACGGAGGGGCGGGATGTGGAATGCCCGGGCGTCCACCTCCCCCCGCGGCTCGACCGAGAACCTCTCGCGGAGCCGCCCGAGGAACTCTTCCGGTGTCATCCCGGAGAGATCGGACACGAGCCTGCTGTACCCGTGGATCTTCACCCTGTTGTGCGGGAAGAGGACCCCGAGGAACCGGGCAGCCTCCTCTGTCAGGCGCCCCTCCACCTTCCTCTTTCCTGCCACGTTGACGGCCGACTTTGCCCGGTGGTGGCCGTCGGCGATATACAGGCGCGGGACAGCCGCAAAGGCCTCCTCGAGGGCCGCAAGGTCCGCATCGGCCGTCACCCGCATGATGCGGTGGACCGTCCCGTCCGGGGCACGCACCTCGAGGTCCACCCGCCCCGTCTTTTCCCAGAGAGATTCGAGAAATGCCGCAAGCCCGTTCCGGTCGACGTAGAGGAGGACGACGGGGCCCGTATGGGCATTCACCGCGTCGATGTGCCGGGTCCGGTCCTCCTCCTTCTCCACGCGGGTGAGCTCGTGCCGGCGGATGGTGTTCTCCTCGTAGTCCCGGGTCGCGACCGTGCAGGCGAGGCCCAGGAAGTCGTTGCCGTTTCCCGTCACCCGGTAGAGGTACATGCCGGGTGTCCTGTCCCGCGAGAGGATCCCCTCACGCAGGAACGATTCGAATGTCTCGCGGGCCCGTGCGTAAACCCTCTCGTCCGAGGCGCTGACCCCCGGGAGCTCCGCATCCGGCCGGCTGACACGCAGGAAACAGAAGGGGTTGTCGCGGATGGAGGCGGCCGCCTCGTCCCTTGTCACCACGTCGTACGGGACCGCGGCGACCCGCGGTGCGAGGTCCGGACCGGGACACACCGCTGCAAAACGAAAGATATCCACCATCTCTGACGCGTCTCCCTCATACATTCTCCCTCGCAGTATATTAGAGCAATGAAGAACATAGGGGAGATCACAGGGTCCCATGCTCCCGGAGGTCACCATCCGCAGGGCACGGCCGGGGGACATCGTGCACGTCGCCCGGATCGAGCAGGAGTCATTCCCCGACCCGTGGAGCGCCGCCATCTTTGCCGAGACGCTCTCGTTCTTCCCGGAGACCTTCTTCGTTGCCACTGCCGGTGAGAAGATCGCCGGGTTCGTCGTCGGGGGCCTCGAGGACACCGGGGAAGAGGTCTACGGCCACATCTGCAACCTCGCCGTGGACCCCGCGTTCCGCAGGCAGGGGATCGCCCGGAGGCTCGTCGCACGGGAAGAGCAGCAGTTCGCCGTCAGCCTCGCGACCGGCGTCCAGCTCGAGGTCCGTGTCTCCAACAAGCCGGCCCGGGCGTTCTACAGGCGGCTCGGGTACCGGCCGGTCCTCCGCATCGCCGGGTACTACGCCAACGGCGAGGACGCGATCGTGATGATGAAGTGGTTCGGGTGAGGCCCTACCGCCCGAGCGTCTTGTGTGCCCGGGCGAGGTGCTGGGCGGCGAGTGCCGAGAGGAGCGAGAGTTCGCCGGCAAGGACACCGGCAGCCACGATCTCGGCAAACCTGCGGGCGTGCGTCCCCGGGGGATCGCCGCTCCCGGCAACCCCGAGCAGCGAGAGGCACTCGGCCTGCGTCTCGACGCCGGTCCCCCCGCCCACCGTCCCGACCGGGAGGTCGGGGAGGGTGACGGCAACGTACACGCCCCCCTCGGCAGGATCGGCGGTCGTTGTCGCGAGGCTGCCCTCCACCACGTGGGCCGGGTCCTGCCCGCAGGCGATGAAGAGGGCGGCCACCACGTTTGCCGCGTGGGCGTTGAACCCGAGCGACCCTGCCGCCGCAGACCCGAGGAGGTTCTTCCGCGTGTTCACCTCGACGAGGGAACGGGCATCCGTCTTGAGGACCGAGGCGATGAGATCGTCGGCGAGGAACACCCCCGCGACGACGCTCCGGCCCCTCCCGCGGACCACGTTGACGGCGGCAGGTTTCTTGTCGGTGCAGAGGTTCCCGGAGAGGGCGACGAGCCGGGCACCCGTTGCGGCGCTGATCACTTCCGCCGCCTTCTCGCTCCCGATGGTGACCATGTTCATCCCCATGGCGTCCTTTGTGTCAAACTCCATCCGGACGAAGACCGAGGTCCCGACGACCGTGCAGGTCGCGCCAAGGAACTTCCCGTGGGACGTGGTGGACTCGGCGGCACGGGCGATCTCGTCGGGATGGGAGGCGACCCAGTCGGCGACCTCGCGGGCGTGGGCAACGCTCCGCGTGGAAAAGACGGGCGCCCGCGTCATCCCGTCGCGGAGGATGCGGACCTCTGCACCCCCGGCCCGCGTGATCGCGGCGCACCCGCGGTTCACCGAGGCAACGAGCGCCCCCTCGGTCGTCGCGAGCGGCAGGTAGAACCTGCCTGTCGCGTACTCCCCGCGGACGAGGAGGGGCCCGGCGACCCCGACGGGGACCTGGACCGTCCCCACCATGTTCTCGCAGTTCTTGCGTGCCACCCGGTCGATCCCGATGGAAAACGACCCCACCTTCGCAAGCGATACTCCCGTCTCCTCCTCGATGTACCGCCGCCGGAGGGCGACGGCCTCTTCCGGGGGCAGTTCCTGCTCGAGGGCGTAGAGCTTGAGCGACCCTGCCTTGATCCGCTCCAGGTACTCGTCCATGTACCACCATGGGGGCGGGGGGTGCATAACCTTTCTTTCCGGGAGAGACACCATCCCTTTTTCCTGCGGGCGTCCCAGGAATAATGGGAAGGGGAGGGTGTTGTGAGGGAGCAGTGGTGCATCCGGGTGCCGAAGGCGGGTGCGGAGGAGGTCCGGCAGGATCTCCGGTCCCGCGGGCTCCTTGACATGGGTCTCCGGCCGCGGCAGGAGGGGGACTGCGTCCTCTTTCCCGTCCGGGAAGCGTGCGAGGGGGCGGTCCGGGAAGAGTTCGAGACCCTGCCCCTGCCGCCGGACCTCCCCCGGCACGAGCTGATCGGGGGGATAGCGGTCCTCCAGGACGAGGACAGGGAAGGGGCCAAACGCCTCCTTGGCTTTCGCCCCTCCCTCCACA
This sequence comes from Methanolinea sp., assembly GCA_029907345.1. GTDB lineage: Archaea > Halobacteriota > Methanomicrobia > Methanomicrobiales > Methanospirillaceae > Methanolinea_A. Next base: position 8,902 of record JARYMB010000015.1, on the reverse strand, counting down.
CGGCCCTCTATCCCCTCGGCGACGTCGAGGGCGAGTACAGGACGCGGCGGTTCCTGGTCCTTGCCGGGAAGGACACGACAGAGACGCTCTACCGCGAGCACGGCCTTTTGTTCTCGATCGACCTTGCCGAAGCCTATTTCTCGCCCCGCCTCTCCACCGAACGGCAGCGGGTTCTCGCCCTCGCAAGGCCCGGCGAGCGGGTGCTCGACATGTTTGCCGGTGTGGGACCGTTCGCCCTCACCCTGGCGCGGAAAGCCTCCCTGGTCGTTGCGTGCGACCTCAACCCCGGCGCCGTCCGGCTCCTGGAAAAAAACATCCGCCGGAACCGGGCACGGAACGTGCTCCCCGTCTTTTCCGATGCAGGACGCCTCCCCGCCCTCCTCCCGTGGACGTTTGACCGGATCGTGATGAACCTCCCCCTCGGGGCTGCCCGGTTCCTCCCGGTGGCAGCCTCCCTCTCCCGCCCGGGAACGACCGTCCACGTGTACGCCCTCGAGGAGGAGGAAGGTCAGTTCCTCCCCGCGATCCGGGATGCCCTTCCCGCCGGGGAGGTGACCGAGCGCTATGTCCGGTCCTATGCACCCGGGCGATGGCACGCGGTGTACGACGTGGTGGTGGGGGAGGAGGAGAGGGGGAAACGGGGGACCATGAACTCCAGGTCACCGTGATTCCCTATTACCGGTGGGAAGAGATGAAGAAGCAGAACGATGCTTTTGCATCCGGAATCCTCGCCCGGTACATCCGTTTCCAGGGAGCGGAGCCATGAACCGGAAGTCCTGCCCCGGCGAGAATCTCATCCGGAACGATCCGCGGGCGCAATACCGGCAACGATCGATGCCGCGGACAGGTTCTTTTCATCAGCACGCAGGACATGCGAGATTCACGAAATCCGGGTGCCCTTTTTCCGGCCACAAAACGGGTCTCTCTTGTCGCCGGTCGAACCGGTGACTGCAGGTGGCGCCGGCAGGAATACCTCCCGGAGTAACCCCCATTCTTCGGGAGGTTGACGACTCTCTGCAGGGGCAGTCCGCCTCTCCACAAGCATTATCTCCCGTTCCCTGATACATATACAAAAAAGGACACTATTCGGGGGATTTTCCTGATCCAGCTCGGCACATGTTCCCTGGGGGAGGGATGCAGGATCTTTGACCCGGTCACGATCGGCTTTCCCTCCCGCGAGTTTCTCGGGGCCGATACCTATCCTGGCACGACGATCGGGAAGAACGCCGTCCTGCGGCCGGGCCTCACCGTCTACTGCCAGGTCGCGATCGGTGACGATTTCCAGTCGGGACATAACGTCCTGATCCGCGAGAAGATGCGGATCGGGAACAACGTCGCCATCGGGTCATCCTCCATCATCGAGGGGTACGGGACCATCGGGGACAACGTGCGGATCCAGAGCATGGTCTTTGTCCCGACGCACACCACCATCGGGAACGGCGTCTTCATCGGGCCGGCGGCGGTCCTGACCAACGATCGGTATCCCCCGGCGGGAAAACCGGACCTGAGGGGTCCCGTGATCGGGGCCAATGCCGTGATCGGGGCCAATGCAACGGTCATGCCCGGTGTCACCATCGGGGAGGGGGCATTCGTTGCTGCAGCAGCGGTCGTGACACGGGACGTGCCGCCTGGAAAGATGGCAATCGGTGCACCGGCCCGCATTAGGGATCTGCCTGCTGCAATGGGGAGGAATAAAGAGTGATACCGGTGGGAAAGCCCTCCACCGGGGGAGAGGAGGAGCAGGCCGTCCTCCGGGTGCTCCGGTCGGGAATGCTCGCCCAGGGCCCGGAGACGAGCGCGTTTGAGCAGGAGTTCGCCCGGTACTGCGGGACTGCCCATGCCGTTGCCACAAGTTCCGGGACAGCAGCCCTCCATGCGACCCTTGCCGCGCTGGGGATCGGGAAGGGGCACGAGGTGATCGTCCCGTCGTTTACCTTCTTTGCGACCGCGTCAGCGGTCTGCATGTGCGGGGCAAGGCCGGTGTTCGGGGACATCGACCCGGACACGTTCAACCTGTCCACCGGGAGCGTCCAGGACCTGCTCTCGTCCCGGACCCGTGCCGTGATCGGGGTCCACCTGTTCGGCCAGCCCTGCGATGCACGACCCCTGCGGGAGATATGCGATGACGAAGGGATATCCTTCATCGAGGACGCGGCCCAGGCCCACGGTGCAGAATACCATGGAAAGAGGGTGGGAGGACTCGGCATTGCCGCGTGTTTCTCCTTTTACCCGACGAAGAACATGACAACCGGGGAGGGGGGGATGGTGACCACGGACGACCCCGGACTGGCCCGGAAGATCAGGGTCTTCATCAACCACGGGCAGGAGGAGAAGTACGTGCACACCACCATCGGGTACAATTACCGCATGACCGACATCGCGGCGGCAATCGGGAGGGAACAGCTGAAGAAACTGGATGCGTTCAACCGGCGGCGGCAGGAGACTGCCGCGTACTACGATGCGCACCTGCCCCGCGACGGGATCGTCTGCCCGTTTGCGGCCCCGGGCGTCACGCACGTGTACCACCAGTACGCCATCAGGGTCACCGGCGGGTTCCGCATCACCCGGGACGAGCTGGCGCAGTACCTCCGCGATAAAGGGGTTGGGACGGCAGTGCACTACCCGGTCCCCCTCCACCGGCAGCCGGCGTTTGCGGCGCTTGCACGGGATGCCCGGTGCCCGGTTGCAGAGGAATGTGCTGCAACGGTCCTCTCCCTGCCGGTCCACCCGGGAGTGACCGGTGCCGACCGCGACCTCGTCTGCAGGACGATTGCGGGGGTGCCGTAATGGACGTCGGCGTCATCGGGGTCGGCGTGATGGGAAAAAACCACGTCCGCGTGTACTCGGAGCTGAAGCAGGCAGGGGATGTCTACGTCTACGACCAGAACAGGGATGCAGCGATGGGTGTTGCCCTTGCACACGAGGCGATACCCTGCCCGACGCTGGAAGAGCTCCTGGAAAAGGCCGATGCCGTCAGCGTCTGCGTCCCGACCCCGTTTCACAGGGCGGTCGGCGAGGAGGTTCTTGCCGCCGGCGTGCACATGCTGATGGAAAAGCCCCTCTGTGCGACTGCGGCCGAGGCACAGGGTCTTGCCGGGAAGGTGGCGGACGGCCAGGTCGCCGGGGTGGGGCACATCGAGCGGTTCAACCCGATCGTCGGAGAGATACGGCGGATCGTCCGTGAACCCGTCTTCGTGGAGTTCAACAGGCACAACCCCGCCTCCTCGCGTCCCATGGGGTCCTCGGTCATCGAGGACCTGATGATCCATGACCTCGACATCCTCCTCCACGTCCTCCTCGGGGACGGCTTCGAGTTTTGCGCCGCCGGGAACCCTGACGCGGCATCCGCGCTCTTCCGGTACGACGGCACGGCGGCATTCGTCTCGGCGAGCCGGAAGGCGTCCAAGAAGATCCGGCGGATATACATCGAGGAGGACGATTTCACGCTCGAGGGCGACTTCATGGACCAGGAGATCTTCACGTACTACAAGCCCGGGAAGTACGGCTCGGAGAACGAGCGGTACGTCCAGGAGAACATCATCGAGAAGGTGATGGTGAACAAGCTCGAACCGCTCAAGATCGAGCTTGCCACGTTCCTCGACTGTGCACGGAAGGGGACGCCTTTCCCGGTCACCATGGAGCAGGCCGTTGCAAACCTCGTGCTCTGCGAGAAAATCCGGGGAACCCTGGAGAGGAAGTAGATGGGACGGAACCTCGGGGAAGCATTCGCGGAGAGGGGGCCGATCCGGACCGTCGGCGTCGTCGGGATGGGGTACGTGGGGATCCCGGCTGCAGCCCTGTTTGCAGACGTCCCCGGCTATACCATGGTCTGGGGGTTCCAGCGGGACTCCCCCACGTCCGGGTACAAGATAGCGATGCTCAACAGGGGCGAGTGTCCCCTCGTCGGGGAGGAGCCCGGCCTTTCCGCGCTGGTCCAAAAGGTTGTCCGGGCAGGGAAGTTCCGCTGCACCCCGGACTTTTCGAAGGTTGCCGGGTGCGACGCGGTGACGCTTGCCATCCAGACGCCGTTTCGGGACCCAAAAGACCTCGAACCGGACTTTACCCCGCTCTTTTCGGCCATCCGGGAGACCGGCCGCCACCTTTCCGAAGGCATGCTCGTCGTGCTCGAGTCAACGGTCACGCCCGGGACGACGGCAGGGATCGCCCGCGAGATCCTCGAGGCCGAGTCCGGGCTCGTTGCAGGGCGCGATTTTGGCCTCGCCCATGCACCCGAACGGGTGATGGTCGGGCGGCTTCTCCGGAACCTCCGGGAGCACGACCGGATCGTCGGGGGGATCGACCCGGCGAGCACGGAGAGGGCATGCGAACTCTACCGCCCCATCCTGGCAAAGGGGAGGGTGATTCCCATGACCGCGACGGCCGCCGAGGTCGAAAAGACCGCCGAGAACACGTTCCGCGACCTGCAGATCGCGGCTGTCAACCAGCTTGCCCTCTACTGCGAGGCGATGGGGGTCAGCGTGTACGAGGTGCGGGAGGGGATCGCAAGCCTCAGGGAGGAGGGGGTGACCCGGGCCATCCTCTGGCCGGGTGCCGGCGTCGGCGGCCACTGCCTCACGAAGGACACGTACCACCTGGAGAGGGGGGTCATGCTCCGGTCTGCCGGACTCGACTGGCCGGAGGGAGAAAAGTCCCTGTACCTGACGGCACGGGCGATCAACGATTTCATGCCAAAGCACATGGTCCACCTGGCAAAGGCAGGTCTGCACCGCGTGGGAAAGACTCTCCGGGGCTCGAAGATTGCCATCCTCGGGTGGGCGTTCATCGCGAACTCGGGAGACGCCCGGAACACTCCGTCCGGGGTGTTCCGCGAGCTCGTCGTTGCGGAGGGGGGAGACGTGAGCGTCCACGACCCCTGGGTGGAGAATGAACCGGGCATCGCGATCTCGCGGGACCTCGATGCAGTGATGGAGGGAGCGGACGCAGTCGCGATCTTTACCGGGCACCGCGAGTACAACGCGCTCGACCCTGCACATCTCCGGAGACTCACGGGACACGTGCACCCCGTCATCGTGGACGGGAGGAACGTCATCGACCCGGACGCATTCATCCGGGAGGGGTGGGTGTACAAGGGCATCGGGAGAGGGGATAAGAACTCGCACGAGATAGTGTCCTGAAATGATCCTTCTGCACCACCCGGGTGTCTCTCCGGGTATGGTGCCGTGGATGCACTCCCCCATGCACCTGCCAACGGTCCATGGCCTGGAAATGCTGCCCGGGGACCCGCATTTTCACGGATAGTGAAGGAGCAATTCCCACCTGGTGAACAGAAATTTTCAATGAAGGATACCATGAGAATCGTCACGATCGTCGGGGCCCGGCCCCAGTTCATCAAGTGCGCCCCGCTCTCCCGGGAACTCCGCAGGGAGCATACCGAGGTCCTGGTCCATACCGGCCAGCACTACGACTACGGGATGTCGGATGTCTTTTTTGCGGATCTTGCCATCCCGGAGCCTGACTACAACCTCGGCGCCGGTTCCGGCCCGCAGGGGATGCAGACCGGGGAGATCCTCGCCCGCGTCGAGGACGTGCTCTTAAAAGAAGAGCCCGACCTCGCAATCGTCTTTGGCGACACGAACTCCACCCTCGCCGGGGCCCTTGCAGCCGCAAAGCTCCACATCCCGGTCGCCCACGTCGAGGCGGGCCTGCGCAGTTTCGACCGGACCATGCCCGAGGAGATCAACAGGGTCGTTGCCGACCACGTCGCCGATCTCCTCTTCTGCCCGACGGAGACGGCGGTCCGGAACCTGGCGCACGAGGGGATCAGGAATGGTGTTTTCCTCGTCGGGGACGTGATGGTGGATGCCCTCGCATACAACCGGGGAATCGCGGCAGAGAGGTCGCGGGTCCTGCAGCGGTTCGGGCTGCAGCCCGGGAACTACCTTGTCCTCACCGTCCACCGCCCGGCAAACACCGACAGCAGGGAGAACATGGAGGCCATCCTTGCTGCCCTCGGCGATACCGGGCTCCCGGTCCTCTTCCCCGTCCACCCCCGGACGCGGAAGATGCTCGAATCATACGGTCTCCGGGACAGGCTGCCCGCCAACGTTCTTGCGACCGGACCGCTCGGCTACCTCGACATGCTCGAGGCCATGGCCCGTGCAGCAAAGATCCTCACGGACTCGGGGGGAGTCCAGAAGGAGGCTTACCTGCTCGGGGTGCCGTGCATCACGCTCCGGGACACGACGGAGTGGGTGGAGACCGTGCAGGACGGATGGAATGTCCTCGTCGGGGCGGACAGGGAGCGGATCGCGGATGCCGTCCGGACCTTTTCGCCGGCGAAGGAGAGGAGCATGATCTTCGGGGAGGTGGGTGCGAGCGGGAGGATTGTGGAAGCTTTAAGGATATTAATGTAGGGTTGATTTTGTTTATCCTTTAATTTTTCTTTTCCAGAGTATTCATCCACACGATTTTTATTTATTATTGAATCGAACTCAAAATGACACTGATGCTTTTTAGGTGAATCCTGCTTTTTTTGATGATTTAAATGACTGGAAATCTGTTATAACGATGATGATAAGGAATTTAATGATTTTGAGTCTTAATCAGCAATTACCGGAATTTATTTTGCTCCATGAAGTCAAATACTAATCAGAATGGAGAAATTCAGGGAATATATCCGTCACGTGAAGTATTTCATTAAAGGATACGAAAGTTACATGATTTTTTTACTTTTTTTAAGTATCATCATTGGCATAATCGATGCGGGGAGTATTGCGTTATTATATCCGATGATATCTGTGGGATTCCAGATTAATACCGAAACGATTCCTTTTTTTGGGATTATCAAGTATTTCAGCAGCTTTATACCGATGGGATCTTTATTCATTCATCTTGGCATCTTTTTTATTTTATTGACAATAATCTCCCTAATCTTGCAAATTGTATTCTGGAAGCTTGCATTTATTTTCCAAAAAGAGATTATCGAACGAACAAAAAAAGCGATTTTTTCAAAGATCGATTCAAACGATTATAAATTTTTTATTGATTCCAGACAGGGGGATCTCATTAATCTCTTTAACCAGAGCCCTTATTATATCCAATTGACATTTCACACGATTTTGTCTTTATGTGCAGATATTTTCCTGACGCTCTCCATTCTTTTAATGCTCTTTTTTGTCTCTCCAGGAGGACTGGTCCTGGTATTAATTGGGGGGGGTCTTTTTTACTTATTTATTAACTCAATTAGTAACTCAATATCTGAAAGGCTTGGGAATCTTCAAATTTCTTCTGGTAAATCTGAAAATAAAGTTATTAATGAGTATATTACAGGGATAAAACCGATAAAGGCATTGAATGCCTCCAGGCATTGGTGGGATCAGTACATTAAAGCTCTGGAAATCTACTGGGATAAATTTGCAGAATTCATGTTTATCCAGAGAATACCGATTATTCTCATTAACTCACTGTTTTTAGTCACGATTGGAGTCATTGTTCTTGTTCTGTACATCTATTATTCAGATAGTTTCTTGACCGTAATACCTGCTTTGGGGACTTATGCAGTAGGAATGTTAAAAATAGTTCCAAAAGCGATGAACATGGGGAATTACAAGATGGAACTGAATAATTATTATCCTCATCTTGTGACTGTCTATTCTATTCTCAATGAAAAAAAATACAACACGATACTGAATGGAAAACGTATTTGCAATGGAATTGCTTCTGATATCATTATCGATAAGGTGAGTTTTTCCAATGACCATGCAAAGGTCCTCTCGGATGTGTCAATTGCAATTAAAATAGGATCGATGACAGCCATTGTTGGTCCATCGGGGTCAGGGAAAACAACTATTGTAAATCTTCTTCTGCGATTGTACGATCCCAATTCAGGGAAGATCATAGTAAATGGTTATGACCTGAAGGAATATGATGTGAATTCATACCGTGACATCGTAGGGTATGTCAGCCAGGATCCCTTTGTATTCAATGCAACAATCAGGGAAAATATTGTATTTGGAGGTGAATTTTCAGATAGTGAAGTGATACATGCAGCAAAGCTTGCGCACGCCCATGACTTTATCATGGATCTTCCACAAGGATATGACACCCTCGTCGGAGATCAGGGCATTACCTTGTCGGGTGGAGAAAAACAGCGGATTGCCATCGCGAGGGCTATGATTCGTCAGCCACAGTTTTTAATTCTGGATGAGGCTACAAGCTCTCTTGATAACATCTCTGAAGCAGCAGTTCAGAAGGCAATTGACCAGGTTGCAAGGGAATGTACAACACTCGTGATAGCTCATCGGCTGACTACAATTCAAAATGCTGATAAGATAGTGGTCATTGAAAAGGGAAGAGTAATCGAAGAAGGGACTCATGAAGAACTTATGGAGAAAAGAGGGAAATACTGGGCAATGAGTGTGAGAAAAGAATGAAAAAATATAATTAAACGTAAGCCCCCTCTCCGGCCCACCACTCAGATAACTTCTATAATAGAATTTAGCCCCCTTACCAACTCACCATTCAGAGAGCCTCTGTAAATCGATCTTTTTATCAAAGCCCAAAGAAATCACGAGTCCGAGTAAAAGTACATTGAGACAGCCCGTTTTTTTCACAGATCTCGTCGTATACTTGTGGATTTTCCTTAAACCGAATGCATTTTTCGCCGCTTTAAACACATCCTCAATAAGAGATCTCTTTTCCAGAAAAGGTCTCTCATCCTTGAGATGCGTGAACAATCGTCTGGCCAGGTTGGAGAACCGTTTCATAAGTTGCTTCGTATCTGATCTGCCAAAAATCCAGATGGGATAGTTGAGCCTTTTCATCAGTTTCGACACAGAGAACTTCTTTTTAGAGAAGATCAAGGGAACAACATTGAACTCAAAAATGCTCCGGACATAGTTATCGTATGAGGAATAACCCTTATCAAAGACCACAATATCTC
>JARYMB010000014.1 GCA_029907345.1 Methanolinea sp. | reverse complement strand
ATTCCTTGTTCCTTGAGATACTTTTCTGCACTTTCCTCATCCGGGGTATATCGCATCAGTTCTACCAGGTTCATCCATTTGGCCACCGTTGGTTAGTATATAATCGTGGCCTTTATTAAGGAATCACCTCAAATTAAACGTTTTAACCTATTAGTTCGATGAATGTTAATCATCGCGATGATATTCATCGCAACGATTAACAACGATTGTTCATGTGTCAGGCTTATCCTGACCCACTTTCAGGAGCTCCTGTTCATCCTTATTCCACCCGTATGGCCATGCTGGGGTGTATCAGTGGCCAGCTATACGTCTCCGTAAAAGCCTCATTATGACCATGGCCGCATTAATAATTCCGAATACCACTGTTGCTCCAATGACCATCTCCACATAGAGGGCAATCGAATTTAAAATTAGAAAATTAGCGTCGGATGTGGCGAAAGAAGTGACTAGGTGGAAGATTGGGGATCCCGTGCCATCCCCGAATACTCCGGAAAAGCCGTATACGAGGCGCCCGGTGATGGCAATAACAGAGCCGGGGAACACGATCTTCGTCCGGCTTTTAGTTGGGAAGAATCGGTCGAGGAACATGTACGGCGTCAGCACCCCGGTTGCAAGAATCCCCAGCTCGATCAACAATGAAAAAGGAAAGAGCGTAACCATCTTGTGGTATGCAGGGGTAATCGCCGTGAGACCAAATGCCACAACAAACGGTGCAATGTCACCGGCAATCCGAGGCAGTTTTCTTAATGCAAAATAAAATGCGGTCACGAATGCGCCAATAAGGATTGCGGGGATACAGAAGAGGAGGATAGCGCCGAGCAGGATCACGGGAACATCTAACATGTAGATCCCCAGACCACTGAAAAAAAAGGTGATATTAATCCCTCACATACTTGACCAGGCCGAGCAAGTGCTTGGCAGTATCGAGGAGACTGCTCATGGTGATAGATCGGACTGACGGATCTGTTCTGAACGTATACCGGTGGTTGTATACCAGGTAGAACAACGTATCGTCGTAGTTCTTTGCATAGCCGGCAAGCGAGCGGGTCGAAGTCGCGGGGTCGGACATGGCGTAATAGTACCAGTTATTATCGATCACCGATTTGAAGTTATACCCCTGTCCGGAACCCGCTTCCCAGTTCGTCCCGACATAGTTCTCATAATCGTCGTGCACCCACCGGTTCAGGGCTTGTTCGATCTCCATCCCGGTGTGGAGCGGGTTGCCGACATCGGTGAGGAAGTGGCTGGAATAGCCCATGTACGTGTAGGCGTTGTACATCGACGACTGGTCATAGTAGCTCTTGGCGGAGTTGGCATAGTTCGCACACTGCGCCGGAGCCAGTCCCGTGCCCAGTTCGGGATTGTAATAGTGGTCGTATGAATGGCAGACCTGTTGGATGAAGTTATTCAGCCATTCATATCCTGTCGGTGGCCAGATCATCGGCCAGGAATCGGGGGCGTCCGCAGCGTTATGGGCATACGTGGCGTATGTCGATGAGACCCCCCACTTCAGACACGAAATCTCAATGATGTCCTGGTGGCACGGGTTCCCCGACCAGAGGATGGTGTTCCCGCCCCCTATCTTTTCATTGAGATATTTTGCCAGGATTTCATCCGCCTGCGTAAGCAGTGCATTCTCTTCATCGGTCAGGACACCTTCCTGCGGTGATGCAAATGTAAGGGTCTGTCCCTTGTCGGATTGGACGATAGCCGTAGGATACTTGCTCCAGATTTTCCGGAGTCCCTCGGAAAGGCGCGTCACTTCGTCACTGGAAAGGGAACACTCCTTCAGGTCGTTCAAGGCATTCTCCTGCCCTTCCTTATCGGCGGCGAGTAATGCCCAGTGCGGCGTCGCATTCTTGATCCTCTCGTCTATCATGAAAAGAGACGAATCTACCGAAGGTATCGTGGTATCAACCGTGGGTATTGGCTGTGGTTGCGCAACACCGGAGCTGCCATTACCCCCGGTATCACTGTCCCGCCCACCAGCACCAGTACCAGGAACACGGACAGAATACCGGTCGTTCCTTTTTTCTTCATTTTCCTTACCTCCATTTTGAGGTTTTCCAGAGGCAGGGAACAAAAAGCCTTTATATGAGAAAGCGAATCATTCCTTGCCTTCGGGCAGCGGTAGATTCATCGATCTGTTGAGGACACGGTAAGCCTCCGCCTGAATTTTCAATCAGACCAAATGAAAGAAATACTTTCTCTTCTTACTTTTAAATAACGATTCCGAAAAACGTATGATCCACAAAGAAGGGATAGCCAGCATTCACACGTGAAGGCTCGAAACGAAGATTTTTACTCTCACATTTCCCAAATCGCCTGATTTTTCCTTAATACGGAAGGTTTTTAAATAGCTGCCGCTACCAGGCTCCTTTGCGTTTGAGCGTACCCAATTGGACCAGATTGAACGAAAACGCTAAAAAAAACATGTTTTTGAGATGGACTCTCCCGGGAGTTGTAACCAGGACATGACCTCCATGGAACATTCGTTTGATCACGGCGAACGAACGTTCAATCACCCTTCTCACTCTGCTGATTGCGCGGTTCCTGCGGTTCTCCCTGATAGTCAGTGGACGCCCCCGGACTGCCCGGTTCATCGTTTTATTAATCGATGCACGGGGTTTTACACCGAAATACCCTTTATCACGATATACAGTCTCACCAGGCAATGAGAGATCCACCTGGTTGTCATGGACAGAAGCAGAAGTTGTCTCAACACGGCGGATCAGGTGGTATTCTTTGTCAACGAGTGCATGGAACTTGTATCCAAAGGAGGGGGTCTCTCCTCGTTTTGTCCAAGTACCGTCCTTGTTTCTCCGAGTCTTCGCTTCTTTTCCGCGTGATGTGTCTGATGAACCTGCTCCCGGATCAGCGGTAATGATGGTTGCGTCCTGAATGACTCCTCGTGTTATCTTGAGGCCTTTGAGCTCCAACTGCGCCTGGAATGTGTTCCAGACTTCCTCGTATTTCCCTGATTGTATGAGACGTTGCCGAAGAGCCAGACTGTCGGAAAATCGGGTATCTCAGTTATCAATCCTATGCATTTCCGGAAAGAAATACGATCTGTCACCTGGCGTTCGAGTTTCGGGTCGGAGAGATTGTAGAGGGACGGAAGTAATCATAGTTTGATCAGCATAACAGGATCAACATTCGGCATGCCTCCTTTGCGGGTATTGTTATAGTAGAAATTCGCAAATAAAGGACGAAATTGATCCCATTCGATCAATGATTAAAATTCAGATAGACGGTCTCATACCTTTTGTACCTTTTTATACGCCTCATTTAATCCAAACGTCTCAAAAGTCATTCAGAATACTTCGATCACCTAAAATAAAGCTTTTGTGATTTGAGGAGGTATTTCGAAATCCTCGAGAGATAATCGGGGGGGGAGGACTTGACCTCCTGTCCCAAAGCCGCCAGAGAAGAATTTCCGATCAGTCAGATAATCGGATGGTACAGTTGTTTAAAAAAAAAAAGAGGGAATAGGCCGGGGTTTCGGCAGCTAGCGACCGGTTAATCATGCGCCGGGAACTATTCTTCCAACTGTCATTACAGCAGGGTCTGTCCTTTAAAACAATTTCCGGTCTTCCATCTTATAGTATAAAAAAATTGTTATTTTACATTCTGCTGATTCGCTTCGATATGACCGGTTCCATAATCGGGATACATCCGTGGATCACGGGATTCTCATGCCGGTTACAGGGATGGTTTGGTTATGTCCGGAATCATCCCCAGTCTCCCCGCGAACCGGTCGCACGCTGGGAATGCAAGGTCTGGCTGTCAGGGTCCCCGTGCTGAAGAAGGATGTTTACCGGGGTGGAGGCCCATCCCTTCGGTTTGGTAGGGGCGGGGTTAGGGGTGGGGGTCGGTTGCAGGGGCGAGGATTTGCGCAGATCAGAAACGGAGCGAAAAGAAAGAAGATTTTGACCTCCTGTCCCAAAGCCGCCAGGGGGACTTGAACCCCCGACCTGCTGATTACGAATCAGCCGCTATACCGCTAAGCCATGGCGGCACGATACCCATTAATGTCGACGTGCTGAAATATGAAAGTTCGGGCAGGTGGGCACGGTCTTTGCTTTTCCAGGCCATTGTTGCCCTGTTCCCCGCTTGTGTCCCCGCGCCCGCGGATGTGGTGGGCAAAGGCCCGATGACTGCCGGAATCCTTTTACGAGTACCCGCGGATCGTCGTTACGCTCTCTCCTTCCTGCTTGCCCCCGGTCGACTCGACCTTCCCGAACTTCGCCTCGTAGTCGGCCATGGTCTTTGAGAAGACCGCAAGGAGTGTCTTTGCGTGCTGGGGTGTGATACTCACGATGGCCTTTGCCCTGGCCTGGTTCACGCCCGGGATCTGGTGGAGGAAAACGAAGGTGAATTCGTCTTCCTTATAAGCAATCTGGATCATATTGCTGTAGACAGGGTCCAGGGTGTTGGGGATATTGACGGCAATCTCGTGTGACGTCATGGTTATACTGTTCGGCACGGAAAGGAAAAACCCTTTCCCGCTCCGTGACGAAAAAACCCGTCCTGCAGGTTCCCTGCAAGGAAAATACGCCTCATGGTGCCGTTCCATCGGCATGTCCCATGATCCGGGTGATGCGTGATGTCCGGGGAGAAAAATGGCGGCCTTGTGCCCGTCCCTGTCTCGGCCGTGATCACCGCTTCATTCTGCCCGATGAGGCTTCATCTCGAGAGACGATCGGGAATTGCCCGGACCCAGGGATCAGAATACACGATTTGCAGGCAGATAGCATCCCACCTCGGGGAGCCGCTCGATGCCGGGGCCCTCTGGGACGAGGTCCTTGCCATCGATCCCGGGATGGACCCCCGCATGCGCACCTTCCTTGAAACCTGCATTGCCCGTTGCACCGAAGGCGGTCCCTGGACCCGTCCCCGCGAATCCGATGTCCCGTTCCACTCGGACAGGTACGGTCTCTACGGGAATATCGACAAGCTCTTCGATTCGGACCCGCCGTTTGCCATCGTCCGGGCAAGCCCGGCTCCCCCCGCGGGAGTTGCAGGACCTGACAGGCTGCGTGTCTTTGGATACATGCTCCTCCTCTCCGATGCTGCCGGGATAGACGCGACCTGCGGCTCGGTCGAGTACATCCCGTCCGGTGTCTCGCGGACGTATATTCCCCACCCGATTGACAAGCGGCGTTTCCTGCAGGCCCTCCGGAGTGCCCGCGACGTCTATTCCGGCAAAGAACCGGCACGGGTACCGGGACCGCGGTGCAGGACATGCCCCTCGCATCCAACCTGTTTTCCCATGGGAAAGAGACTCTCCGACATCCTCTGAAAAGGGATCACCTCATCGCCGTTCCCGGGTGAAAAAAACCGGTGTGACGAGCTTCCCTGATCAGTTCGGGTATAGTGATTGGGGAAAAGAACCGAAAACCTGCCGGGTTTTTGAAAAAAAGCCGACCCGGAAAACGAGGGACTATCTAATCCTCCCCGAGGAGCGTCAGGGACCGGATGAACTCGCCCCTTGCCTCGCGGGAAGTCCCCACGATGAGCCACACGTCTCCCCCGTGTTCTTCGAGGACCCCCCGTGCTTCAATGACCTCTCCCTCACGTGCCTGCCCGCTGTACGTGTGGGTGAAGGAGAGTACGGATGAGACCTCCTCGTGGTCGACGCAATAGACCGCGGGGCTGTCGTGGGAAAACCGGGCATCGGTGACCGTGGCCTCGATCGTCCCCCTTCCCAGGACGCGGCCCTTTGCATGGGGAACGCATAGTGCATCCGCGTAGGACCGCGTATAGAGAATGTCAAAGTAGGTGGTGCCGATCTTTCCCCTGTTCCATTTCCTCTTCTCGTGGAGGAGGAACTCGTCGAATCCAAGTTCCGGCTTCCTCTTTTCGTATATCCTCCTCCACATCGCTTCGTCGATGGGCTCGAGCACCCCCCTTCCGGTTGCATCCCGGAGCATCTCCACCGCACGGAACCAGTCATCCCCGTAGACAACCAGGTCGATGTCAGATGTTTCGTTCTCGAGGCCACAGAGGAATGAACCCGTGCACCCGACGCTCCCGCGGGAAAGGGAGAAGAGGGAAAGGAGCCTCCTGACGCGGGCGTCCCGCGCCGCGATGCAGCTGATCTCCTCTTCGGGCTTCAACACCCGGCGGATATCGGAGAGGGGGACCCGATGGAAGACGTCACTGTATTCCGGCTTTTTTTGGGCGACCAGGGAAAAAGCCTCGTCAAAATCGACCTTCCGGTACCGCCTCCCCTCCCCCGTCACCCGGTCGCCTTCCTCATCGGGAACGTAGCGCAGGGTGCATCCGGCTCTCTCGCTGTTATCGTACGTCGAGACGGCATAGAGCCAGCCGTCCCCGTCCTCGATGAAGTCACGCAGCCTGATCGGTTTTTGCACCTTCATTCCTCTTCCCGTTCCCGGAGGAACGCGGCTACCTCTGCTTCCATCGCACCCCGGCGGATAATCTTCCGGCTGGCAAGGTCGACGACCGTGCTCGGTGTCCCGGGCAGCCTCCCTGCATCGAGGAGGATATCGTGCGGGACGTGGCACTCGTCCGGCGTGACAGGATCGCGTGCGCCATGGATGTTCGCACTGGTCGCGGTGATCGGCGCGTCAACGAGGCCGATGAGCTCCAGTGCCACCGGGTGATTGGGGATGCGGATTCCGACCATGCCCATACCGCCCGTCAGGGATTCGGGCACGGAGTTCCTCGCCGGAATAACCACGGTGACCGGTCCCGGCAGGAACCTCTCGATGAACGCAAGAGCCGTCTCGTCGACGTACGCGATCCCGAATACCATCTCGATATCGGTCACTGCAACGGAGATGGGCTGGGAAAAGGGCCTCTTCTTGGCGTCGAAGACCTTCTGGATCGCCTCGTCGGAAAAAGCGTCGGCACCGAGACCGTAGATGGTATCCGTCGGGTAAACAACGAGGCCGTCCTGCCTGATGACCCGGGCGGCCGCTTCCAGCCTGTTCATCTCTAGAATTCCTTTCCCCTGACCCTGTTGATATCAAAAACGGCCTTGCTGCTGACGTGCATCACGGCAAAGACACCGGCCTGGATCGGGTCGGTGACGACCATGTCCGCGTGCCGGGGGACGCTGCCTGCCATCTTGAGGGCAATGACGGGTATTCCTGCCTCCCGCACCCTGTCCACCGCCCGTGATATCTCTCCCCCCATCAGGGACCCTGCGAGCACGAGGATTGCGGCCCGGGGAAGCCGTGCTACCGCGTCGACTGCCTGTGCGACGGTCTTCTCACCGACGAGGGGTATCGTGTCCACCGATATGCGTTCGCCCCGGATGTTGTGGCGGTCTGCCTCGTTGACCGCCCCGAGCGCCACCTGGGCAACCTGGGCCCCCCCTCCGATGATGATGACACGCGTGCCGTATATGTGGCTGAAGGGTTCGACGACTTTTGCTTCCCTGACGGAGGGGAGGGCAAGCAGGTGCCGGACCATTTCGCCGGTGTCGGGACACCCGTCGTATTCCATGTAGAGCTCCGCCATCCCGTTCCATGGTCCGGAATCGAAGATCTCCTGGTGGATCATGAGGATATTCGCGTTATGCCCGGCGACAACAGTAGCGATATCGCGGAGAACGCCTTTCTCGTTCTCGGCTATGATGCGGAGAGCAAAGAGATCTCTATCCTGGTCATCCATTGCAGGAATGCGATAGCCGGGGATCGAACCCGGGTTAGAGGCTTGGGAAGCCCCTGTCCTGCCGCTAGACTACTATCGCACCAGAAATATCGCACATACATGTCGCTGCTGTTCCAGATAAAGGTTATTTTGGGAGGTGCCGGGCGGGCGTTCGCTGCCGGAACACGGCAGGAAGAGCACGCAAGCGGCACGTGGTACACCGCCAGCGTGGGGATGTCACCTGTTCTTCTGCCGGAACTCGTGGATCTCGCTGATGATCTCGCGGTGCATGGCGAGCATCATGTCAGAGAGGATACCGAACATGAAGATCTGGAAACCGGCGATGATGAGCAGAACCGTGAGGATGGTCAGGGGAAGGTGCTCCACGTGGCGGAGCCACTCCCAGATAATGTAAATACCCACGAAGAATCCCGCGGTCATGATGACGAGCCCGATCAACCCGAAATAGAAGAGGGGGTTGCTCATCCTCGCGAGCCGCCAGATCGTGGCCATTATCTTGAAGCCGTCGTGGAACGGGTTCAGTTTCGTGGGCGTACCCGGGCGTTTCCGGTAACTGATGGGGACAACCGCTATTTTCTGCCTCCTCCTCACCGCCTCTGCAGAGATCTCCGTCTCTATCCCGAACCCTGCTTCCCGGAGGTTCATCTGGAGGACGGATTGCCGGGAAAACGCCCGGTAACCCGAGAGGATATCCGAGAGGAACGCTGAATGGGCTGTCTTGAAAAGCCTGTTGAGGACGAAGTTGCCGAAGTAATTGAGGCGCGAGAAGGCATGCCGGTTCTCTTCCGTCAGCCGGTCACCGATAACGTGGTCGTAACCCTCCTCCAGCGGACCGAGAAGCCGGTCGGCATCGGCCGGGTCATACGTGCCGTCCCCGTCGATCATCAGGATGTAAGGCTGTTCTATGAGCAAAAATGCCTCGGAAAGGGCACGGCCCTTGCCCTTCCCGCTCTGGACCTCGACGCGGGCCCCTTCCCGTGCTGCAATCTCGCGGGTACCATCGGTGCTGTTTCCGTCCATCACGAGGATATGGGGAAAACCCCTCTGCCGGAACTCCCGGACGATAGTTCCCACGGTGGGGGCCTCGTTGAGAGTGGGGATGAGGACACAGACCTGGTCCTTTGAAACGGCCATCGGGTTATATTTTTTAATCCTCGCTTATTAAGTCCTTTCATGCATATCGCGAAGAAGGGGCTGCGGGTCCTCGGGATCGCAGAGAGTTTTTCGTCCCGCAGCACCTCCCTGCTCGCCGGCGTGGTGATGCGAAAGGACCTCCGCATCGACGGTGTGGCAGTCACCGGAGTGACCGTCGGGGGCATGGACGCAACGGAGGGTGTCCTGGCACTCGTCCGGGACCTGGACCGGAAGGACATCAACTGTATCTTCCTTGGCGGGTGCATCATCGCATGGTACAACGTCATCGACCCGGAGGAGGTGCTGCACAGGACCGGTCTTCCGGTCGTGGTCATCACGTACCGGAAGTCCGAAGGGATCCGCGATAAGATCGAGGGGATATTCCCCGGGGACCGCCACCGGCTTTCCTGTTACGATTCCCTTGAAAAGCCCGTACCCGTCACACTCCCCTCGGGCCACATGGTCCATCTCAGGGCAGTCGGCATCGGGCTTCCGGATGCAACCCGCCTCTGCATGGATTTTACATTCGACGGGCGGTTACCGGAACCTGTCCGGGTGGCACGCCTGGTGGCAAGAGCCGTCATGCGATCCGGCCCTGCCGGTGAGAGCCGGAACCCGGCGTGAGCCTCCGGATTATTCCCCCACAGTGATCCATAAATAGTGGCGGATTTCACGAATGAAACATGGAAAACCAGTTACCCGACAGGCAACCGGCATCCCGGTTCATCAGGTCACCTGTGCGGCTCCTTGCCGCAATCCTCGTCTCTAACCTTGCGGGCGTCATCGGATCGGTCTTCACGGTCACCGGGCCGGGATCCTGGTATGCCTCCATCGTCAAGCCATCCTTCAACCCACCGGGGTACCTCTTTGGACCGGTCTGGACAACCCTGTACATACTGATGGGAATATCCCTCTACCTGGTCTGGATGGAGGGGCTTTCGGGGAAAAAGGTGACATGGGCTGTTATTGTCTTTGCGATCCAGCTTTGTCTCAACACGCTGTGGTCCATCCTCTTCTTTGGCCTCCGGTCACCTTTCCTCGGCCTCGTGGAGATCGTCGTCCTCTGGGTATTCATCGCGGTCACGATCGTCCTTTTCTACCGGATCAGCCGGCCCGCAGCCTACCTGCTCGTCCCCTACATCCTCTGGGTGACGTTCGCATCGTTCCTGACTTACACGATCTGGACTCTCAATACGCCCGTGGCCGGGGTATGAAAAATGTGTTCTGAAGGGTCTTTTTGAAGAAAAACGGTGATGAGTCGCCACTCGGAATATTCTTTTTTCCCGAGACAACGTAGAGGTCAAACCTCCCCTCGCTTCCCGAAACCGGCATCCAGGGTTGCCGGTATACCGCGGAGATCCCGCCCGATCCCGTCCCGTTCACCATGAAGCGCCAAACACGGGTTCCTGCTGCCCCGATGCGACCCGTGCCCGAAGGGGTGTAGGAACTCGATACGAGGACGATGCACCCGGACGTCTCCATCACCCAGCGGTAACCGGTGCTGGGGTTTTCGGAGAGCGAAAGGACGATCGTATCTCCGGGAAACGCTGAAACGGTCTTTCCGTTATCACTTTCGCCAAAAGACAACCTTGCTGCGGTCGCCCCTCCCGCGAGGACGATGGAGAGTGCAAGGAGAACGAGGGCATAATGTGCCGGTGGTTTCATGGAATAGTCACTCATTTCCAGTATCGATGTCCAGGTATATGAGGCAGACCCCTGTCATGCCGGGGAAAAACCCCGGATTACCGCGGGGAAAAACTGCTTTTTTAGTGAACTTTTGAAAAAAAGGGCATGATGATCTCGAAGATGAGCGTCATGAGGATGTAGAAAACGGAGGCGATACCCATCGCGAAGAGAAAGAGAATGAAGGGACTGAAGTAATCCGGAAGACTCCTGATATCGACGAGGAGGAGGAGTCCCAGGGTGACGAAGAACACGCCCAGCGCATAGGTGATCGTCACCATGACGATATTCCTGACGCTCGAAGTGCGGCTGATGAGGACAAGGATCGATGAGAAGACCACAAGCCCTGCACAGAACCCAACCAGCGCGAATATGACGATTAAAACCCCGGGGTACAGCGTGTATATCCACAGCGTGAGGGCAAGGACCAGGCTGATGAGCGGAATGAGGAGGAGGAGCCTCTTGAAGGCTTCAATCCCGATGAAGTAATAAAAAATGGGGCGTGCAACCGGTTTTTCAAACGCCGTCCAGAGTATGGTGGAGACCCCGAGGTACGTGACGAGGAGAGATGCACCGATACTGATGACCTGCAGGTCGAACGTGACACCGATGAAGGTAAATGTGGCCGTGGTGCCCATGACAGGGAGGAACGTGAGCGCCAGGATGATGGTGATGGCGCAGAAGAAGGCAATGAAAATGAAAAGATACCAGTATGTCCTGAGGAAGGTATTCAAACGGAATTCTCCTTCCCCTACCTCAATGACAGGCACAGGTACCATCGATTGGCACAGTGTCGGCGTAAAATATCATATATCTTTCTTCCTCGTGCCCTTCGGACGGCTGCCGAATTGTCTCTCCTCCGAGTGCTTTAAATAAATGGACCTTCCATTTTCCTCGTGGCAGATCCGGGAGGTTCTGTCCGAGGGTGGCAATGATATCGATTCTTCTCGTGGACGACGAAGTCCAGTTCCTTGAAATCACCAAGATGTTCCTTGAAAAGGGACGCGGGATACGCGTGACGACGGCAACGTCCGGGGACGAGGCACTGGAGATCCTGAAAACCCAGAAATTCGACGCGATCATCTCCGATTATGCAATGCCCGGGATGAACGGGATCGAGTTCATGAAGAGGGTGAAAACGCTCGGTGACGATACCCCCTTCATCATCTTCACCGGCAAGGGCCGCGAGGATGTCGTGATCGATGCACTCAATTTCGGTGCAGACCTCTACCTCGAAAAGAACCCTGACGTGCGGGGACAGGTCTCCGATGTCCTGGTGAAGGTGAAGAACCTGGTATCCTCACGGAGCGGTGACCGCGAGGAGAGGGAACGGTGCCGGCAACTGCACAATCTCATGGAGAGACTCTCCTGTGCAACGTTCCGGATAAAAGAGGGTGCACACGAGGCATACATCCTTGCAGGGGATGCTTCGTCCTCTTTCCTCCCGGCATCGCTCTGCCAGGGCAGGATCGTAAAATCGGATATTCTCGGACTGGCCCACCCGGAGGACAGGGAAAAAATCAGGAACGCACGGTCCGAAGCGTTCAGGAAGGCACGGGATTACAGGATTAAGTATGTCATGCTCCGGGAAGGGGGAGAGGAGAGGAGGGTCATGGAGAGAGGGTTCCCCGCGCTCCGGCCGGACGGGTATTTCATCGAAGGGTACATCATCGATCT
Organism: Methanolinea sp.; assembly: GCA_029907345.1. Classification (GTDB taxonomy): domain Archaea; phylum Halobacteriota; class Methanomicrobia; order Methanomicrobiales; family Methanospirillaceae; genus Methanolinea_A. Next base: position 27,485 of record JARYMB010000014.1, on the reverse strand, counting down.
CGACTCGTTTTAGGTTTCCGGGGATCCTGTTTCCGCGGGCGCGGATCCCCCGCCGCCCGATTCTTCTTCCACTTTTCCGGATATGCGGAAGAGCCCGCGGGGGACCCTGATTTCGAACCGTGCCCCCTTGCCGTATGTTCCTGTCTCCTTGATAAGGAGGCCGGTCGTTCCCAGTATCTCGCGGGCGAGGAACAGGCCAAAACCGGTATTCTTCCCGTATCCCCTCCTGAAGATGTCTTCCTTCTCCCGGGGCGGAATACCCTGGCCATTGTCCTCGTATATGATCTTCAAGCCCATCTCGTCCTGGAGAGTCGTGATCCAGATGGACGTGACACCACCCCCGTGCCGGAGAGAGTTGTCTATCAGGTTATGGATCACGTGTTCCAGGAGGGGATCGGCGTAGACCTCGGTTCCATCGGTATCGTGCGATACGGTGACTCCCGTAAGAGGAATTGAATTCTTCACCCGCTCAACGAGGGGCCCGAGCGCCTGCCACTGGGGACTCCCCATCCCGATGTCCTGGTACACCTTCGTGAACTCGATCTGCCTCTTGATGGTCTGCGCAAGCATCTCGATCTTGGAGAGGTTCTCCTTCTGGGCCTCGTCCTTTGGACTTTCCTTGAGGAGTTCGATGTAGAGCAGGAGTGCAGTCACGGTGTTGAGGATATCGTGGCGCGTGATGATGTTGAGGAGGGTAAGCTTCGCATTGGCTCTCCGCAGTGACTCTTCTGCAGCGTTCCTTTTGGTCACGTCATGGACCGACCCCAGCACGAGGGTCTGCCCCTTCACCCTGACCGGCTGGTTCCTGATCTCGGCGACCACGAGACTGCCATCCTTGCGGATCAGGGTGAACTCTTCGGGTCCGGTCGCCTCACCCCTGATGTGCCTTGCCAGCAGGGCTATGGCTTTGGGTACCTCTTCCGGGGAGAGGAGCCCGCTCTCGAGGAAGTTCTTCCCGATGAGTTCCCTGCGCACATACCCGACGAGAAGTTCCGCGGCATGGTTCCCGTCGATGAATGTCCCCTTCAGGTCAGTGATGAAGTAGGGGAACGGCGCATACTCAAAGAGTACTTTGAGCCTCTCTTCCGACTCGGCCTTCTCCTCTTCTGCCTTCTCCTTCTCGGTGATGTCCTGCCCGATGCAGGATACGCCCACGGTGTTTCCAGAGGAGTCCTTCAGGACCGTGGTATTGAGGGCGATCCTCCGGACTTCCTCCTTCGCGGTCCTGATACTGCACGTAAAATAACCGGAACCGGGTTCTTCACGGACGGCCGAAAAGAACATCTGCTGAACCTTCTGCCTTTCCCCCTCGGGAACGAAGAGTTCCGGAAATGACCGCCCGAGTGTATCCTCCTTCCGGTACCCTGCAATCCCGAGGAAGTAACCGTTGCAGAAGGTTACGACGAGGTCCCTGTCCAGCTGGAACGCGATCAGGCGGGCGTTTTCGAGGGATTCACGGAAGCGGCGTTCGCTCTCCTTTAATGCGAGGCTTGCCTCGTGCTTCCTGACGGCCTCCCTGATCATGTAGAGGAGTTCGAGGAAATTGAGGCGTGGATCCCCCTTTTTCTGCAGGTAATACTCGGCCCCGTAGTTGAGTGCCCTGATTGCAACCTCTTCACGGCTCTTCCCTGTGAAGATGATGGCGGGAATATCGTTGCCGCGGCGCTTGATCATCCGGAGGAGATCGATCCCGTCCATGCCGGGCAGTTCGTAGTCAAGGACAATCGCATCGTATTTTTCGTGCGAGATCTTCTCGAGTGCCTCGGACCCTGACGTCGTTGCATCGATCGCGATTTCTTCCTCCCGTTCCAGGAACTTCTGGATGAGGCCCGGCAGCATCGGGTCATCGTCGACCAGCAGGATGCGCATCTTCACCCCCCTCTCTGCCCGGTCATGATCAATAGAATTACCCTTCTGTTCATATTCATATCGCAGATGCCGTGTTGTCTTTCGGATTGCCCTTACCCTGCGGGTTCCTGCGCCTGCAGGGGGTGCGGGGCCGGGCATGCTGCAGGGGTATCCGCGGTGTCGAAAAAGAATGGTTTCCCGGAATGACCCCTTCTCCCTTCCCGGTCAGATGAGGGGTGTGCCGCGGGCCGGCAGTGCATTCCCGGAATGTCCCCGGTACTCGCGGATGACGACACTGTTTCTCTCACGCTGCAGGAGCGAGTTGACATGCCGCATTCCCACAGAAAAGAGCCTGTTGTGGAGCAACAGGGTCAGCTCGCTCTTCCGGGTCGCAAGCACGGGAGAGAGCCATGCGTTTCCCTCCCATTCCCCCTGGTCATTGATAACGGCAGCATTCCGTCCCGATACGAGATGCGCGAACTCATCTTCCGTCAGGTAAAAAACCCCCTCGTCGAGAGAGAATGATATTCCCCTGCCGGACCGACGGGCAATACCTGCCCGGACCATGACAGAAACCGGAACCTGCCTCATGATGTCACCGTGATCTCTATGGATCCGCTGACCATGTAAAGGTGGCGTCAGACACCTATTAAGACTCGAATCGTTAAAATAAATGAAATCTGAAATTTTTTGGAGGACACCGCCGATCCCGTTTCCTGCGGGAATGTATCGCCGGGGACAAGAGAGATCCGGAATGGGGAATAAAAAAAGAGATCACGAATTTTTTTTCGGAACAGTCAGGAAATATATTCTGAAAGATAAATTCAGGCAATTTCATCCGGATTTTTGATAAAAAATAAGAAAAATTTATATACAGAACAGTGTAAAAGAATGAGTGAAACCAGCATGGTCCAGGGCTGGAAAATGCTGATACTCCAATTGATCATTGCCTGATACTCTCACGCATCAATTGATTCATCCACCTGGATCATGATGGTACTATCCTTATGAGCAGTTTATCCCGGCTACAGGACACGTACCGACACTTCATTCTGCCGGGCCATGGAAACACTCGTGCAACCCGCGTCACCCGATGAGGATGTAGGCAAGCACGGAGAGAATGAAGACGAGCAGGAGCATGCCTGCACTGATGAACGGGATGAAGACGAGCATCGTGTTGACGGTGCTTGCCATCTGCGTGATCCGGTGAGATCCAAATATCCTGATTCCCTCGCACCATGCCGTGCTCCCTGCAGCCTCCGCGGGTGAGAGATCCAAAAAAGCCTCGGAAAGAGCTTTTTCCACCCATGGGATGATCTCTTCCACCGGAACGTGGAGCCCCACGGGGTTCCTCCCCCGGACCGTGTTGACCACGTGGGAATCGGTGGTCATCACCTCTGCCTCGTCCACGCGGCCGAGAAGATAGTCCCTGATCGCCTCCCTGACACCGGCCTCCATGTTGTTTCCGTCAAAGAGCACGTATGCGGTCGTCTGATCCCGGGTCCTGACGAGGGCAAGCTGGATCCCGTTATCCCCAAAGCCCTGTTCCCTCGTGAAGGGTACATTGACCCGGGAGATGCCCAGTTCCAGGGGTTCCCTTGGTTTTCCGGGCATCTCCCTTATCGCCTTCATGCCTGCCCGGTAATACTCCATGGCAAGCCTCGTTGCAGGAAGGACGTAACTGACGTCTCCGGCCGAACAGTTATGGGCATCGATGAACCCCACGTTCTCGAAGAACCGGTGCCCTTCTCCCATGATCGTCATCCCGATATTGAAGTCGATGTCCTCCGTGCGCTCGGGAGATCGCGTGCTGACGATGAGAAGGGTGGAATCAAATACCTGGCAGAGGAGAGAGACCGAGCCTTCCGAGAACCGGACGGACTTTGACGCAAGCGGCGAGTACCGGAGAGAGTCGCGGGTCTTTCCCACGGCGTCTGCGAGTTTTCCAATCTCCTTCTCGGACACGGGATTGAAGTCATGGGTGGCGGCCCCGTGGGGGACCATCACCATCTCGTCGAACCCTGCCTGCATGCCCTTCGGGAGGTTCCCCCCTCCGATCTCCCCGACGGGTCCGGGATGGACGTTCGGGATCGTGATCAGGAGACCGCGGCGTCCCTTCCGGGAGAAGAAGATACTGACCTGCGGGACGGTGACCTCCTCCCCGATCTTCTCGAAGTACCCCTCGAGCGCCCGTGAGCCGTCGGTTAAGTGCGCGAGGAACGAGTTGATGAAGTCAAGGCCGCGGACGTGGAACGCCCGGTATAACGGCCTGTCGATGAGCCAGATCAGGACGATGAAACCGGCACAGAACAGGACCTGGAGGAGGAGGGAGAGAGGGAGAAAGACCGGTTCCATCACCAGTGCCCCGACGAGGATCCCGGGGAGACTCTGGCTTGCGGAAGGAACGATCATCCTCGTTACCCGGTAGTCGGCGATGGCAACGAGCACGAGCAGCCGCAGCCCGAGGATGAAGCCGAGCGCGATTGCATACGAAAGGCCGATGTGCGGGGGAGAGACGATGAGGCTGCAGAGCACGATGAGCATCCCGAAGACCGCACAGGAGAGGGCAAGGAGGGCTGACCGGTTCCAGGTCATGGGACGACCGAGGAGGCTCACGAGAGGCTTCGTGAGGAGGAATGCGCACAGTGCCGGAACCGTAAAAAAGAGGGTTCCCAGGAAGGGGGTGTCCCCGGTCCTCATGGTGACCGCGTCGAGGATGAGTCCGAGGATTGAAAGGATAACGAGGGAGACGGGCCAGGACGGCGCGTTGAACAGGTACCGTGCCAGCCTCTCGATCCTCATCTCCCCGCCGGAAACGGGCATGCTCATTCCCGATCCCGCCCTTCCTCGAAATCGTCCCGGGAAGAGGGTTCCGGGAACGCACCGAAATGTGCGGAGTACCGGGCAACCATCATCTCCCACGTGGGGAGGTTGGTCTGGCAGCCGGCTACCTCGACGGCAAAAGACGCGGTGACGCTGCCTATCCAGCAGCAGTCCGGCACGGCATATCCCCTGTGGTATGCGGCAAGGAAACCTGCCCTGTACGCATCGCCGGCCCCCGTCGGATCCGCCATCTTCACCCTGACAGCAGGTATGTGGACATGGTCCGTGCCCATGAAGAGGTCGCTCCCCTTCGCCCCTGCAGTGAAGACCGCGATCGGGACGCGGGCGGAAAGGGCCTCCTTCGTCAGGCCCAGCGTCCTGCACATCCCCTCCACCTCGTGCTGGTTTGCAAAGAGAATCGCAACGCGGGACAGGATCGATTCGAGCTGGCCGGCCGAATACCTGTGGAGGTCCTGTCCGGGGTCGAACGTGCAGAACCGTGCATTCTGTGCCACGCGGACGTTGAAATCAGGGTCTGCCGTCGCCATGTGGACAAACGGGAGCGCAGGGGCCGGAGCCGTGGCAAAGATCCCCGATGCCCCCCACTCGAAGAATGTTATCTGGTCACCCCTCTCGTTCGTGAACATGAACGCCGTCGGGGTATGGGCACCCTCAACCCGGAATAACTGCTGCCGGATGCCGAGGGACTTCTGCCAGCTGTCGTACCCGCTCCCGGCAAAGTCGTCGCCCACGGCACTGACGAGGGTGCAGGGCACGCCGAGCCTTACTATCCCTGCAGCGATGTTTGCAGCCCCTCCCCCGAAGAAGACCTTCCTTTCCTCGATCGTGACCGAGCCGTTGGGCGGGGGGAAATCCCTGATACGGCAGATATGGTCGATTGCCGTATGCCCGACGACGTAGATCACAGGGGGCATACCTCCTTGACCTGGAGGGGCACGTCCTTCAAAGCCTTCCCGATGACGGACCGCGCAATCCTGGTCGCATGCTCCGGCGACTCTGCACGAAACACCTTCATCTCGAGCAGGAGACCCACGAGTGCCGTCTTTGCCACCACGAGTGCACTGTTGAGCTCGCCTTCGCAGAACGGGCAGGCGAGCATGCCCACCTCGACGTCCACGTATGCCGCAACCGGGTTGAGACGTTTCCCTGCTTCGGAGATCGCTATGCTGACCGCGTCATCGAGGGAGGAGACATCTCTCACGATGAATGCACCTTCAAGGATTACGGAATAGTCTGGCATCTGCCCACCATCACCATGCATTGGAATGGACGTGTTCTCCCACGGGAAGCCGTTCCGTGAGCCTCCCGGGAGGGTGCCCCCTGCCCACGCAGAGGATTGCCACGGGCCGCACGTGCGCAGGAAGACCGAGCACCGTCCTCACGTCTTCCTCGACGAATGCCCCGACCCAGCACGAGTGGAGCCGGCGGGCGTGGGCCGCGAGCATCATGTACGTGCACGCAATCGTTGCATCCTGGAGGGCAAAGAGGATGCCCCTCTCTCCGTACTGGGACATGGACCGCACGTAATTGGCGCACACGACAAGGAGGACGGGCGCATCCCTCACGTGCTCCTGGCCATAGGCTGCATCAGAGAGCTCTTCCCGGACATCCCGGGCGGTGACAAGGACAACGTCCCAGGCCTCGAGGTTGCCCGCACTCGGTGCGGTGCTCGCACAGTCGAGGATGTACGTGATATCGGATTCGGGTACCGGCTCGTCCCGGAACTCCCTGACCGACGAGCGGGAGATGAGGAACTCGTGGAATTCAGACGAGTCCATGCTCTCCGAGGACCTGCCATGCCGCCTGGGCTGCAGTCGTGACAGCGCTGATCGATTCGCTGATCTTCAGCGACGCTCCACCATAGTTGTCACTTTCGACGATGCTGATCGACTCGGAGAGGAGGTTTATGGCTTTCCGGAACTCCTGCGACTCGGTTCCCCTCCACGCAAACTCAAGTTCCGAGCGGACTGCCTCGAGGAGGAGGACAAGCATCCGTTTCCCGCCGGGACGTTCCTGCCCGGGAAAACCGGCAAGTGCGATGGTCAGCTGGGAGCAGATGATGAGCTCGCTCTTAGCCCTCTCGGCAAACTGGTAATTCCTGATTGCAGCCTTCGGATCCATATTTTCACTTCAATGCCGGGATACAAGATACTTCTGGAGGGGGAGCATTTTCCTTCTGCCCTTTCCCTTTTTCCCCTGCATGGGGGGAGACGATCCCGGGTGGCTCCGGACACTCCTGAGGGGAAAAAACCGGGAATACGTTCCCAAAAGGCAGTATCCAACAGGATCCGCAGGGATTATTCCCCAAAAATGTCCCTTCCCAAGGGGGATCAAAAAAATTTACCGGGAGGCTTTCTGTTTTGCCCCGAGTATCGAAGCCTTGGACCGGCGGAGGGCCTTTCTCACCATCGGGTTGGCGACGGGTCCCGATTCGGACGACCGCCCGCGGCCTCCACGTCCCCCGCGTCCCCCGCGTCCCCCGGAACGACCACGGTAACCTCCGTGGCCCTCGCCCGATGCTTCCTCCAGCTTCTTCAGGGTCGCGCCCGCCTTGAACCTCTGGTTCGGTCCGGGTTTCTTCACTTCGCCCTCCGACCGGGGTACGAGGCGGATCTGGCCTTTCACTCCCTTTACCTGCGTCCATTGCACGGATCCAGTCTTTCCCATAGGCAAACTCCTTATTGAATACGTTCCGGGTTCTTTTAATACTTCCTTTGGGTGAAGGAGGCGGCCGATGACACCTCATCCCCCGAGGGCGTCCCTGATCGCGTCGCGGAGGACCTGCGAGACCTTCTTTCCGTCGACTGTCCCCCCGACCTCCTTCATCATGGGCCCCATGAGCGGACCAAGAGCGGAATGCCCCTTTTCCCGGACGAATGCAATTCTCTCCCGCACCAGCCTGCCGGCAATGGCACGGAGCTGTGCATCGTCGATGCGTGGCTCAAGAGCTGCGATTGCCGCGGACACCCCGGTCCCCTGGCAGATCGACCTGAGCACCTGGGGGACCGCTTCCTTTGCGAGCCTTCCTTCCGCGACGGCGAGGAGAACGGAAAGGATTGCAGGGTCACCGGCGGTTTCACGGGGCTCGAGAAGGACGCTGGTATCCAGTCCCTCACGCGAGATCTCCCTGACCGTGGCAAGGAGTGTCCGTGCAGCAAGGGGTGGTGCAACACCCCTGCGGACGGCTTCCTCAAAAAGCGGGAGGTTCCCGGAGTAGGCGACCTGTTGGGCAAGCGCCGGATCGAGCCCGAGCTCGCTTGCGAACCGGGCGGCCCGTTTCTCGAGAAGTTCGGGGACCGGGATCGAGTCCCAGTACTCCCGGGTGATCCTGACGGGAAGGACGTCGGTCTCGGGGTACATGCGTGCAGCGCCCGGCAACGGCCGCATGTACGAGGTGTTGCCCCCTTCCTCCATCCGGCGCGTCTCCTCGGGGACACCCTCGAGGGCAAGCCCGGCCCGCCGGATGACCTGGCGGCACGCGCACTCCGCACGTCCGGCGTCTGCGGCAACGATGACAACGCAGTCCTCTTCCCTGGCCCCGGTCGCCTTCCGGAGGGCTTCGACCTCCTCCCCCGTGATACCGTAGGCAGGGAGTTCGTCGGTGTGGAAGATCCCGCCGACACCACACTTCTTCGCGTAGTCGGAAAACTCGCTCCCAAGCCTCCTTCCCGGCTGGATCTCACTGCCCACGAGACCGGCAAAACCGGGCAGCAGGACGGAGAGGATGCAGGGCGCCTTCCTGAGGATCGACGATTTCGTCCCTGAAAAGAGGGGGGTTACATCCCGGACCCGGGGATCGACGCCGGCTCCGCGGGCAAGGAGGCGGTCCCGTATGGAGAGGAGGTTCTTCTGTCTCTGCACCTCCCTCCGCACGACCTCGGCGATCAGGTCAAGCTCCTGGACACCCTTGATCTCGACCCGTGCCCCGCCGGGAATGGAGATGTTGATGTCCTGCCGGATCGTCCCGAGCCCCCTCCGGACCATGCCCGTGGACCGGAGCACCATGCCGATGTACCGTGCGACCTCTGCGACCTCTTCCGGTGTCCGCATGGTGGGCGCAGTCGTGATCTCCACGAGCGGGATTCCCAGCCGGTCGAGGGAGAACGTGTCCCCTTCCACCCTCTGGGCTGCCTCTTCCTCGAGGCATATCGTCTCGATGGGAACGCCTCCCGGCAGGGTGCCGTTCACGGCAACGAGCGCTGTCCGCTGGAAACCGCTCGTGTTCGAGCCGTCGATGACGAGCTTGCGCATCGTGTGGACCTGCGGAACCGGCGTCATCCCGCACATCTTGGCGATCTGGAGGCAGATGAAGAGTGCTTCCCTGTTCAACGGGGCAGGGGGTTCCTCGTCGTTCTCCACGAGGCACGTCGTGTCGTACGTGTAGTAGCAGAACCGCCGGAGGTTCTTCATCTCCTCTTCTGCCGCCCTGTCTATCTCGCCGAGCTCGCTCTCCGTAGCCCGGAGGTACCGGAAGAATTCCCCGTTCCGCTGGTCGAAGGGGCGGAGGACGGGGGGACAGTGGCAGAACAGTTTCTCCCGCGTGTTTAACTGCTGGTGGATCTCGATCCCGGCTTTTAAGCCCTGCTCTTCGCTTCCCATGGCATTGACCTCGGCAAATATTCTCCTTTCAGGTTCCTTTGCATGAGCGCACGGGCTTCCTCCCCGTCTTTTGCATTCCCGAGCACCCACATCAGCTTGACGAGGGCCGTTTCGGGGAGCATGTCCTCGCCCTCGATGACCCCGGCCTTCAGGAGGTCGCGGCCCGTGTCGTAGACCCTGTCGCAGACCCGGCCATGGAGGCACTGGGACGTCATCACGACCATCGTCCCGCCATCGATGAGATCCTTGATCTCCGGGACCATGCCTGAACTCACGTGTCCCAGTCCCGTCCCGGCGATGACGAGCCCCCTGCAGGAACCATAGTTACGGAGCGTATCCGGAGGCATCCCGGGATAGAACTGGAGAAGAGCGCACCGTTCCTCGAGCCTGTCGCGGAGGATGGGCTCTCCGTCGTTACGCCGCCGTGCATCGGGCGAGAGCGTCACCTCGAGATCCGGGTAACTCACGTACCCGAGGGGGGATGTTCCCAGGCTCTGGAACGCATCCCTCCGCGACGTGTGCATCTTCCTCACCCGCGTCCCCCGGTGTATCGCGCACCGGTCGTCGCTCGTGGTCTCGTGCATGACGACAACGACTTCTGAGAGGTCGCTTACCCCTACGCGTGAGCTGCAGAGCGCGTTCATCTGGTTATCGGAACTGGGGCGGTCTGCAGACCTCTGCGAACCGACGAAGACGACCGGGACCGGCGTGTCGAGCATGAAACTGAGTGCCGCCGCCGTGTAGCCCATCGTGTCCGTCCCGTGCGTGACGATCACGCCACGCGCCCCGTCCCTGATCTCCGCACAGACCGCCCGGGCCAGTTCGCACCAGAGGGCCGGGGTCATGTTCTCCGAGAGGATGGTCGAGATCTTCCTCGTCGTGTACCGGGCGATCTCCCGGAGGCCGGGAATTGCCCGGAGGATGTCTGCAGCATCGAACTGGCTCGTCACGGCACCCGTCCGGTAGTCGATCCGGCTCGCGATCGTGCCACCGGTGGAGATGATGGAGAGCGGCGGCAGGGACGGGTCCTGGATGACTTCCTTTGCGACCGGACGGGGAACCTCGACCCGTTCCAGGAGGGTGCATCCCTCCGGCGGGATCCCGATGTTGTACCCGCTGTCGAGTTTCAGGACTGCCATCCCGTCCCTTTCGGTGATGTACGTCCCCGTCCCCGGCTGCCCGCCCAGGGAAAAGGAGACGCGGTCGCCCGGAAGGAACCCGGTCATGCCCCGGCCTCCCTCCGGGCGTCGGCAACAAGCCTCCTGACTGCCTCGGAGAGGGCATTGCGCTTCTCGTCGAGGAACCGGGAGTCGCGGTCGAGTACTGCCCTCCTCTCCGAAAGCGACACCTTTACCGCGAAGGGTGACGGGGCACCGGGGGCCCTCCTCCGGTCGACGGCCGCAACCGGGTCGAGGGCCGCGCCTATCTCCTGCTGCGTCAGCCCGAGGTCCGAGGGCCTCGCTATCCCCTCCTCCCCGGCGACGCGATCCAGAGTTGCGAGGTCAAGGCTCCCCTTCGAGACCGCCCTTCCCACCAGGGTGTGTGCCGTGCGAAACGCCATCCCGTACTTCTGGACGAGGAGATCCGCGAGATCCGTGGCGGTGGAATACCCCCTGCCTGCCTCCGCTGCCATCTCTTCCGTGTTGAAGGATGCCGAGGAGAGCATGTCGGCGAGGATCCTCGTGCTGTGCTTTGCGTCGCGGATACCGCGGAGGAGGGCCGGGGTCAGCTCCTGGAGGTCGCGGTTGTAGCTCATCGGGAGTCCCTTCATGATGGCCAGGGCCGCAACTGCCGCCCCGAGCACCGACCCGGCCTTTGCCCTCATCACTTCGGCACTGTCCGGGTTCTTCTTCTGCGGCATGATCGAACTCGTCGAGCAGAAGGCATCGTCCAGTTCCACGAAGCGCACGAAACGGGAACTCCACAGCACCAGTTCCTCGCAGAGGCGGCTTGCATGGGTCATCAGGATGGAAAGGTCAGACAGGACTTCGAGTGCGAAGTCGCGGGACGCAACAGCGTCCATCGTGTTATCGAGGATGCCATCGAACCCAAGCAGCGATGCCACGATTTCCCGGTCGACGGGATAACTCGTCGAGGCAAATGCGGCAGCCCCGAGGGGACACCTGTTTGTCCGGGAATAGGCCCCGCACAGCCTCTCGAAGTCGCGGGCAAATGCTGCCTCGTGCGCGAGGAGGTGGTGGGCAAGCGTCGTGGGCTGGGCATGCTGGAGGTGCGTAAAGCCCGGCATGACGGTCCCGGTATGGTCACCGGCAAGGTCGAGGAGGATACCGCGGAGGCTGATCAGGATTGCGAGCTGGCGGGCGATATCCTCGCGGACCCTCATCCGGATGCAGGTCGCCACCTCGTCGTTGCGCGATCTCCCGATGTGGAGGCGCCCCCCGGCATCCTCGCCGATGGAAGAGACGAGGTACGATTCGATCCCTGCATGGATGTCCTCGAACCGGTCGTCAAAGACATGATCCGGTATCCCGTTATCGTAGAGCCCGAGGAGGGCCCGGAGAATCTCCTTTGCCGTCTCTTTCCCGATGATGTTCTTTTTTGCGAGCATCAGGACATGGGCCATGTCCACGAGGATATCTGCATCCGCTATGCAGCGGTCCGCATCCATCGACGAGAGGAAATGCATCATCTCGCCGCTCCTTTCCCCTTTTAACCGTCCCCTCCGGACCACGTCCTCTGTCTTCCTCTCCATATCTCTTCTTACATAGGGGAAAGCAGGAGATTAAATCCATGCCTTCCGCGCGGCAAGTTCGATTGCCCTCTGGACGGAATCCCGCGGGATGATGGTTGCGACCGGGACGTTGACGATCTGCTCGATGACGCTGCTGACGATGGGGGCACAGACAATGGCAATCGCGCCTTCCCTCTCGGCCCGGAGGGCGCTGATAATGGCCTCTTCCATGGTGTGGACGGGATATTCACGAACCCTGACACGCCTGTTGTCCACGACCGCGTTTCTCTCCTGGACGACGTCAAGGACGGGTCGCGCCGCGATGAGGCCGATGAACTCTCCCTCCGGCAGCCGCGACACTCTCCTCATCGCGTTGACGATTGCCCGGAGCGTGGAGAGGTTGGGAGACCTCTGCCCGTGCACGATCTTGTAAAGCGAGCTGGGGGCAATCCCGCTTGCCTCCGCGAGTTCCCTGACGCTGATGCGCATCTCCCTCTTCATGACATCGCGCAGGACGAGCGAGAATTCCTCGTCGGAAACGAGTGCCGCCCTGATAACCTTTTCAACCGGGTCTGCAATCATGCAATGGTCCCTCCTTTTGCCACACGGCCCTGTGCCACTTTGTCAGTTTCTCCCGCGATTTTCTCTTTTTTGTCTAATAATTTTATACAATAATGAAATAATTTCAGTAAATTTACCCTTACTGGATAATTATTTTGTTGCTTTCGGAGAATTTAAAAGGTTCTGCCGCCACAGTGTATTCCATGAAACTCAATCTTCTGCACCTCGTTGCAGGCCTCCTCGTCTGCACGCTCCTCTTTGTCGGTTGCACGAACACCCCGGCGCACCCTCCGGCAACGTCGGGCGGCACCGTGATCCTCACGTACACCAAGGGGACGGGGCCCATGCCCACGCTCCTGGGGACGGACCAGATCGACGGGTATATCGCCTGGCAGCCGTTCGTCGAGGTGGCACCCCTCGCCCGCATCGGGCGTGTCCTCGTCTACTCCGGTGACATGCCGCCGGAGGGGCGGTGGAAGAACCACCCCTGCTGCGTGTTTACCGCGACATCGGACGCCATTTCAGGCAGTCCGGACCTGACGAATGCCCTGACCGCATCTCTCATCCTCTCCACCCGGTACCTCGGTGACCACCCGGACGAGAGTGCGGAGATAGTGGCAGACTGGCTCGCGGGGAAGGGCAATTTCACCTACGGGGATATCTCTGTCTCCTCTGTGCAGGTTCTCCAGCGGGCTTTCCCGACCGTGAAGTTCGTCAACGAGCCGACGGATGCCTGGAAGAAATCCAACCTCGAGTTCGTGTATGCCCAGAGGGAGCTCGGTGTCCTGACCGGTTCCCTGAAGAATTCCACCGATGCCGAGACCCTCTCCCTGCTGTTTGACTCAAAGCCTTACGATGCGGCAAAGGCGATGATCGACGCGGGCAGGATCACGACCCCGGCTCCCGCAAAGGACCCCGTCGGTGTCGGGTACCTCATGTCGGATCACCATGCCGCACTCTTCGTTGCCATCAAGAAGTGGCAGTACTTCAATGACACCTACGGCATCTGCATCAGGCCTCGCGACCCGGCGGCATCACGCCCGGACGTCGCGGACCTCGTCGTGAACGGCCAGAAAGTTGCCGAACTGAAACTCGTTCCGGGCGACGCGGGACCGCAGCTGATGCAGCTGATGGCCACCGGGAACATCCAATACGCCCTGGTCGGAAACCCGCCTGCCATCGCTGCGGCAGACAAGGGCACTCCCGTCAAAATCATCATGGCCCTCAACGGGGAAGGATCCGGAGTCGTCGTCAGCAACGGTTCTCCGGCAAAGGACTGGGCCGGTTTCGTTGCATGGGCAAACGAGAGGTCTGCCGCCGGCAAACCCGTCAGGATCGCCGCACCCGGCAAGGGATCCATCCAGGACGTCCTGATGCGGTACGCGCTCGAAGCAAGCGGTTTATCTGTCAGGGAAGGGTAACCTAAGGGGATAATGAGGTATCAGCGGGTCCTCCTCCCCATCATTCTTGTGGTGGCATGGGAAATTGCTGCCCTTGCCATTAACAACCCCTTCATTCTGCCATCTCTCGAAACCGTGGTCCCCATCCTCATCAACCCCTTTTCCGCCTCTTTTACACTCGGGACCGGGAGCCTTGCCGAAAACGCCGCAACAAGTATTGAACGCGTGGGTCTTGGGTTTCTTATCGCGACGGCGATCGCGATACCCCTCGGCGTCCTGATGGGGAGGTCGCGGGCCCTCAACGACTTCTTCGACTCGCTCATCGAGATCCTCCGTCCCATCCCCCCGCTTGCCTGGGTGCCCCTCGCGCTCGCATGGTTCAAGATTGGTCTGACGTCCATCGTGTTCATCATCTTCATCGGCGCATTCTTCCCGATCCTCCTCAACACCATCGACGGGGTAAAAGGCGTCAAGAAGACATGGGTCGAGGTGGCGACCACGCTCGGTGCAAGCGAGCGCCAGATCCTTCTCAAGGTCATCCTGCCCGGGGCAGCACCAACCATATGGACGGGTCTCCGGGTGGGTTTTGGTATCGCGTGGATGTGCGTTGTCGCAGCCGAGTGGCTCCCGGGAATATCGCGGGGCCTGGGGTACCTCATCCTCTATGCCTACAACTTCGGCCAGACCAACCTCATCATCGCCGGGATGGTTGTGATCGGGCTTATCGGCCTTGCCATCGACCTGGTCTTCAAGAGGGTCGAGAAGAAGTGGTTCTCGTGGCGGGGGCTCGAACGATGACGGCTCATACGCATGCAGGAGGTCGATGGTAAGGATGGCACTCGTACTGGACGGCATATCGAAATCGTTCTCCCTTGCCGATGGTTCGGTCGTGGATGCCCTCTCCGGCATCTCGCTTGCGGTCGCGGACAGCGAGTTTGTCTCGGTCCTCGGTCCGTCGGGCTGCGGGAAGACGACGCTTCTCCGGATCATCGCAGGGCTCGAGTCCCCGACGACCGGGACGATTACCCTCGACGGCGAGAGGATCACGGGGCCGAGTCCGCGGATGGCGATGATATTCCAGGAGTACTCGCTCTACCCGTGGCGGACCGTCATCGACAACATCGAGTTCGGGCTCGAGATCCGCGGGATGACCCGGGAAGAGAGGAAGAAGAGGGCAATTGAGTACCTCGACCTCGTGGGCCTCCGGGACTTTGCCGAGAGGTTCCCGTACGAGCTCTCCGGGGGGATGCGCCAGCGTGTCGCCGTCGCCCGGGCGCTCGCCATCGATCCTGCCATCCTCCTCATGGACGAACCGTTCGGCGCACTCGATGCCCAGACCCGCAACAAGCTCCAGCGCGAGCTGCTCGATATCTGGGAGAAGACACGAAAGACAATCCTCTTCGTCACCCATAGTGTCGACGAGGCCGTTTACCTCTCCGACAGGATCGTGGTACTCTCGCCCCGGCCGGGACGGATCAAGGAGATCGTGCCGATCGGGCTGCCGCGCCCGCGGGAGAGGACCGGCGTTGAATTCGCACGGATCCGCCGTTATGTCCTCGACCATGTCGAGAACATGGCTGCCTCCCGGTAAGGTTTAATAGCGGCGGTCTCCATTTTATAAAGCACAGACAGGGACCAGGAGACAGGAAAAATGGTACGAAAACCAGGAAAGATGTACCGGAACCTCGCAAAGAAGGCATACACGCGCAAGGAATACATGGGAGGCATTCCGGGCAGCAAGGTCGTCCAGTTCGACATGGGGAACCTGACAGACGAGTTCCCGGTGCAGCTCTCCCTCGCGGTGGAAGAGGGCTGCCAGATCAGGCACACGGCACTCGAGGCTGCACGTATCAGCATCAACAGGCGCTTAATCAAGGACGTCGGGAGGATGAACTACCGTCTCAAGCTCCGCGTCTATCCCCACCACGTGCTCCGCGAGAACAAGCAGGCAACGGGTGCGGGCGCGGACCGTGTCTCCGAGGGGATGCGCCTTGCCTTCGGGAAGGCAGTCGGGACGGCGGCACGGGTCATGCCGGGCCAGGAAGTCTTCTCGATCTACACGATACCGCAGTTCCTGGACAAGGCAAAGGAGGCACTCCGCTCGGGAAGCCACAAGCTCCCGTCGCCGACCCGGATCATCATCCGGGAGTTGCCTGTTTCAAAGGCCCCTGCAGCAGAACAGGCATAATACTCCTTTTTTTTCAAGGCCGTTTTCAAAGGATCAGATGTCCCTTTTTCCGGGCAACCTGGGGACTCATTCGTGCGTCCCGGGAGATCTTTTCCCTCGGCAGGCACCTGTACCTTTTCCCCCCCGGGACGGGAGAAGAAGGCATCCGGGAACCGGGCAAAAATCACTTCAAGCCGCAAACTGCTCCAATCCGCCGCCCGGGTGCATGAAGGGACAGCGGTTTTTCCCAAAAACCCCTATCACAATGTATATTCCTTTTTATCGACACAATTATTGCAATATGATCCCTTCCCCGGACGATGCGCTCTGTGCAGCCCTGACCCGTGCCACCTGCAGGGCACTCGAGCAGGCAGAGATCTTCCTTCCCCCGGACGTTGTCCGGGCACTGGAAGCGGCACGGGACAGGGAGACGAGCGGGATTGCCCGCGGGGAGATAGAAAACATCCTCTCCAACATCCGGATGGCAGAATCCCTGCGGGTCCCCATCTGCCAGGATACCGGTGTCCCGGTCATCTACCTGACGCTTCCTCCCGGCATTCCCTTCTCCGGCAGGCTCTATGATGCTGTCGCCGAAGGAGTCCGGCTCGCCACACGGACGATCCCCCTGCGCCCGAACGTCGTCGATCCCCTTACCCGGAAGAACACCGGGGACAATACCGGTCCGGGCATGCCTGCAGTCCACGTCAGGCACGGGGAGAGGTTTACCGTAACGGCTCTCCCGAAGGGGGCGGGCGCCGAGAACATGTCCCGCGTTGCTATGATGCTCCCGACCGACACGGGCAGTGTCGCCCGGTTCGTGGCCGAGACCATGCTCATCGCCGGGGGAAAACCGTGCCCGCCGGTTGTCCTCGGCGTTGGCATCGGGGGAACGTTCGACGGGGCCGCGGCGGCTGCAAAGGAGGCACTCCTCGACCCCATCGACACCATGACGGAGTACGAACGCGGGCTCCTGGACGCCGTCAACGACCTCTGCATCGGGCCCATGGGCCTTGGGGGAAAGACGACGGCACTCGCCGTCAGGGTGAAGGGTGCCGGGTGCCACACGGCCTCCCTCCCGGTCGCCGTGAACGTCCAGTGCTGGGCGTGCAGGAGGGCAACGGTGGAGGTGGAGTGGTGACGCGGATAGACCTCTCCACCCCCCTCTCCCACGAGGTCCTGATGCTGCGGGCAGGCGACCACGTCACGCTCTCCGGGACCGTCTACACCGCCCGCGACGAGGCGCACCTGCGGATGCGGGAGGAGGGCATCCCCTTCGACCCGCACGGGGCCGCGATCTACCACTGCGGGCCCGTCATCCACGAGGGAAGGATTATCGCCGCGGGCCCCACGACCTCGGCACGCATGAACGCACTCTCGGGATTTCTCCTCGAGCAGGGTGTCCGGGCCCTGATCGGCAAAGGGGGCATGAGCCGCCAGGTCGCGGACCAGATGAAGGGCCGGGCGGTATACCTCGCGTTCACGGGCGGGTGTGCGGCGCTCGCTGCGTCCCGGATGACACTCCGCCGCGTCTTTTTCGAGGACCTCGGGATGGCCGAGGCCGTGTACGAGATTGATCTCGACCACCTCCCGCTCGTCGTCGGTATCGATGCGGCCGGAAACGACCTCTTCGAGGGAGTGAACAGGAACGCCCAGGCCAGGTTCAAGAAGAGGTTTTCCCTCTCCCGGGAGGCCGTGCCATGAAACTGGTCATCGACGAGAAGCGCTGCAAGGGCTGCAACCTCTGCACGATGGTCTGCCCCTACAAAATCTACAAGCCCGGAAAGAAGCCCAACGAGAGGGGTATCGTCGTGCCCGAACTCGACAGGCCCGAACGGTGCCCGAACTGCCGCCTGCAGGCGCTCTACGGGAGGACCCTGTGCGGCATGTGCCAGATGATCTGCCCTGACCAGGCCATCTCATGGGTAGAGGAAAAACCCGGGGAGAAGAAGAAGGTGGCGATAGAGTTTTGACACGGATCGAGTTCATGCAGGGGAACGTTGCCTGTGCAGAAGGGGCACTGGCAGCAGGGTGCAGTTTCTTTGCCGGTTATCCCATCACGCCGTCGACCGAGGTCGCCGAGCACATGGCCGCCCGACTCCCGAAGAAGGGGGGCGTCTTCATCCAGATGGAGGACGAACTGGCGAGCATTGCAGCCGTGATCGGGGCCGCGTGGACCGGCGCCCGGGCAATGACCGCGACCAGCGGGCCGGGGTTCTCCCTCATGATGGAAAACATCGGGTTTGCCGCGATGACCGAGACTCCCTGCGTCATCGTGAACATCCAGCGTGGCGGGCCCTCCACCGGCCAGCCCACGATGTCAGCCCAGGCGGACATGATGCAGTGCCGCTTCGGGTCCCACGGTGACTACAGCATCATTGCCCTCTCCCCGGCAAGCGTCCAGGAGATGTACGAACTGACGGCCGGGGCCTTCAACCTTGCCGACCGGTTCCGGGTCCCGGTCTTCCTCATGGCCGATGAAATCGTCGGGCACATGCGCGAGAGGATCGAGATCCCTGACTCCGTCCCGCGGGTGGAGAGAAGACCCCTCACGCCGGGCGTCCTGCCCTTCCACCCCGGCGAAGACCTCGTTCCCGGGTTCCCCCGGTTCGGGACCGGCCACGGCGTCCACGTGACGGGGCTGACCCACGACGAGCGGGGATACCCCTGTGCCACGAACCCGAAGGTCCACGAGGAACTGGTCAGGAGGCTGGTCGAGAAGGTCGAGTCCAAGAGGCACGAGATCGCCGATTACCGGGTCACGAACCCGGATGCCGAACTCGTCTTCATCACCTACGGGTCTCCCGCCCGGACCGTGGAGCAGGTGATCCATGACAACCCGGAGAAGAAGATCGGGCACCTCCGCTTCAGGATCGTGTGGCCTTTTCCCGAGAACGCACTCCGGGAATTCCCCCGTGCCCGGGCTTTCCTCGTCCCCGAACAGAACCTCGGGCAGATGGCACGCGAAATCGAGAGGCACACGCCGGTCCCGGTCATCCGGCTGCCCCGGTTCGGCGGCGCCCTCCACACGCCGGAAGAACTGCTCGCCGCGATGGAGGCATTGAAGTGACGTTCTCCGACTGGCTCCGGGCTGACCGGCTCCCCCACATCTTCTGTGCCGGGTGCGGGAACGGGACCGTGATCAACTGCACCCTGAACGCCGTCGACCAGGCGGGCCTGGAGAAAGAGGAGACCGTCTTTGTCTCGGGTATCGGCTGTTCCTCCCGGGCTCCCGGGTACATCGTGACCGATTCCCTCCACACGACGCACGGGAGGGCCCTTGCCTTCGCAACCGGAATCAAGATGGCAAATCCCGCCCTTTCCGTCGTCGTCTTTACGGGTGACGGTGACCTTGCCGCCATCGGGGGAAACCACTTCATCCATGCCTGCCGGAGGAACATCGATCTCACCGTCGTCTGCATGAACAACATGATCTACGGGATGACGGGGGGTCAGGGAAGCCCGACCACGCCGAGGATGGCCCTCTCGACGACGACACCGTACGGATCGGCCGAACCCGCCTTCGACCTCTGCGAACTCGCGATCGCCGCCGGCGCCAATTACGTCTCGCGGTGGACGTCGTACCACGTCAAGGAACTGACGCGGGCGATCCTCGCGGGGCTGCGGACGCCGGGACTCTCCTTCATCGAGGCGATGGTCCAGTGCCCGACGAACTTCGGCAGGCGCAACCGGTACCGCCAGCCCCTTGACCAGGTCGAGTACTTCAAGACCCACGGGATGCTGGTCGAAAAGGTCCGCAGGCTGCAGGAGGAGGGGCAGGAGATCCCTCCGGAGACCATCGTGCTCGGCGAGCTGGCCCGGAGGAACCGGCCGGCGATGGGGGTGAAGACGTGAGGCACGAGGTCAGGTTCTCGGGTTTCGGGGGCCAGGGCATCATCCTCTCGGCTGTTATCCTCGGGAGGGCTGCCGTGATGTACGACGGGAACTACGCCGTGCAGACCCAGGTCTACGGCCCTGAGGCACGCGGCGGGGCCTCGATGAGCTCGGTGATCATCGATGACTCCCCCATCCTCTACCCCAAGGTCAGGGACCCCGACATCCTCGTGATCATGTCGCAGGAGGGCTTCGAGAAGTACGGTGCCATGGCAGCCGGAAACGCGATCATGATCCTCGACTCGTCGCTTGTCCGGTCCCGTCCCCGGTGCCGGTACCTCGAGATACCGGCAACGACGGAGGCGAAGAATACCCTCGGAAGGGAGATCGTCGCAAACATCATCATGCTCGGGGCACTCGTCAGGGCGACGGGAATCGTGCGGGAGGAGTCGCTCGAAAAAGCGATACTCGACAGCGTCCCGAAGGGGACGGAATCGCTCAACGTCAGGGCAATGAAACGCGGAATGGAACTTGCATCAGGGGAGAAGGGACAATGAAACTCCTGGAACACGAGGCACGAAAAATATTCGCAGAGCAGGGCATCCCGGTGCCGGCGGGATCCGTCATCAGGTCGCCGGGGGAACTTGCCGCTGCCATGGAGACGCTTGGGGACCGGATCGTCCTGAAAGCACAGGTCGAGGTCGGCGGGCGCGGAAAGAAGGGCGGGATCCTCGTCGCCGACCGGTCGAACGCGCAGGAACTCGCATCGAGGCTCTTTGCCATGGAGATCGGGGGGATCCCCGTCAGGGAAGTCCTGGCCGTCGAGTACCTGGACATCCGGCACGAGTATTACCTCTCGATCTCTGTCGACCGGTCCAGGAAATGCGCCCTCATCCTCTTTTCGGACCAGGGCGGGGTCGACATCGAGTCGCTTGCCCGCGATCGCCCGGACGCACTCCGGCGGGCTGCCGTCCCCGTCCTGATGGACCGCGTGCCGCCCTTCATGATCCGCGATCTCCTGTCGGGTGCGCCTGCGGAGATAGGGGACATCATCAACAGGCTCTACGCGGTATTCTGCAGGAAAGACGCCCTCCTTGCAGAGATAAACCCCCTCGTCATGACACCCGCCGGGCTTTATGCGGCAGACGCAAAGCTCGTGATCGATGACAACGCACTCCGGCGGCAGGGGATCGCCCAGAACCGGGACCTCACCGAGAGGGAGAGGGAGGCCGAGAAGCACGGGTTCTCCTACGTCGGGCTGAAAGGCGACATCGGTGTCATCGGGAACGGGGCGGGCCTGACCATGGCCACGCTCGACCTCATCCAGTACTACGACGGGTCTGCTGCAAACTTCCTCGACGTCGGAGGGGGTGCCGACCAGGAGAGGGTGATGCATGCCGTCAGGCTGGTCGCGGCCGACCCCTCGGTCAGGGTGATCGTCGTCAACCTCCTCGGGGGCATCACCCGGTGCGACGAGGTTGCACGGGGAATCATCGCGGCCGGCGTCTCCCAGCCTGTCATCGTGCGGCTCGCAGGCACGAACGAGAACGAGGGTCGCGAGATCCTGCGTTCTTCGGGCTACCGGATGCTCGACAGCATGGAAGAGGCTGTCAGGGCCGCAGTGGAGGCGACACGATGATCTACGCTGACAGGAACTGCGGCGTGATAGTGACAGGGGCCACCGGGAAACAGGGCGTTTTCCACATCAGCCTCATGAACAGCTACGCCCGCGAGGTCGGGGGACGGGGAGTCGTCGCCGGTGTCACCCCGGGAAAGGGAGGCCAGGAAGTAGCCGGTGTCCCGGTCTACAACAGCATCAGGGAGGCGCTGCGCGAGCACGACGCTTCCGTGAGCGTCATCTTCGTTCCCGCCGCTGCTGCAGCCGATTCCATCATGGAGTCGGCGAGTGCGGGGTTGTCCCTTGCGGTTGCCATCACCGAGCACATCCCCGTCCACGATACCATGAAGGCAATTGCCTTTGCACACCTCCACGACTGTGCCGTCATCGGGCCGAACTGCCCCGGCCTGCTCTCCCCGGGCGAGATCAAGCTCGGGATCATGCCCGTCCACCTCTCCATGCGCGGCCACGTGGGGGTCATCTCCCGGAGCGGCACGCTCACCTACGAGATCGTGGACCAGCTGACGCGGGCGGGGCTCGGGCAGAGCACGATCGTCGGGATCGGGGGCGACCCTGTCATCGGGCAGACGTTTACCGATGTCCTCCGCCGGTTCGAGGAGGATGACCAGACCAGGGCGGTCGTCATCATCGGGGAGGTCGGCGGCTCGCTCGAGGAGGAGGGGGCAAGGTCGACAGACCTCCCTGTCGCCGCCTACATCGCCGGTGTCTCGGCCCCGCCCGAGAAACGGATGGGGCACGCAGGAGCCATCATCGAGGGGGGAGAGGGCGATGCCCGGTCGAAGATCGAACGGTTGCAGAAGATGGGCGTGCCGGTTGCACGGCGGCCATCCGAGATACCCCGGCTGATCAGGGAACTCCTCTGATACCCGCGGACCCGGCATCACGGTTCCCCACCCTTTTTAAAAAAACCATTTAACCTCCTGGTTACCACCACATGTGTACCTAACTGATGGGAGGAACGATGACCGAATACCAGACAGGAGAGGGTGACCCGTTCGGGGAGGACGAGGTACTGACCGGGCCGGCACGCTACTTAAGACCCGGCGAGGAACTGCTCGTCTATACACCCGGGATCCAGATCAAGAAGTTCCGGTTCGACGCATACCTGACAGATACGAGGCTCTTTCTCACGGATCCGGGAGAGAAGGCCGCCGGGGTGACGGCCAAGGAGATTCCCCGCGAGTCGATCATCGACAGCTACATCGAACACTCCCCCGCCCAGGAACCCATCCTCGTCCTCTCGATCCGGACCGGAGAAGACGACGTCCGGACCATGAAGATGACTTTTGTCCACACGGGAAAAGACAGGGTCAGCGAAGCCGAGGAGTGGATGCACCTCATCAGGCAGGGCACGCACGCGCCGGGGACCGCGGCAGCATCAGCCGGCGGCAGCACCGCGAAGGAGCCGGCACCCCCGCTCTCGCCCGAGGCACGCGCACTCTCGGAGACCATCGTCTTTCCTCCACCCCCGCCACCCCCAAGGGACATCCCCCCTGCCCCGCGGCAGGCACCTTTGCGTGAGAGAGCCGCGGCAGTTCCACCGCCTCCCCCGCCTTCCCCGCAGGCAAAGCCCGCCGGTTCCACGACGCAGATCCAGTTCTGTTACCATTGCGGGCACCGGATCCCGCCGGTTGCAAACTTCTGCCCGTACTGCGGGACCCGCATGGTAACCTCACCGGGCCACGGGGTGCCAGCTTCTCCCCTTACACCCCGGTCGGGTGCCATGGAAGAGCCCGTACCGGAGAAGAAAGAAAAGAAAAGGAGAATATGGAACATCTTCCGGCGGAAGAAAGCCGAACCCTGACCCCCTTTTCCCCCGTACCACCCGCTTTTTTCCAGGCCGCGTTTTGCCCGGTGCACGGCTCTCCCCGTCCCGCGGAACTGTCCCGGACCGGATTTACTCGGAAAGGAATGATTATGAGTCTTCCCGTCATTTTTATACTGGTTACGCATCCGGTTACCGAGGGATACAATTGAAGAGAAATATCAGGGTCGAGGAACTGCACCAGATCCCGCTGGAACGCCAGGAGATCGAACTCGTCGAGAGAAAATGCCTGGGTCACCCCGACAGTCTCGCAGACGGCATTGCCGAGTCCATCAGCAGGGCGCTCTCCCTTGCATACCTCGAGGAGTGCGGTGCCATCCTGCACCACAACACGGACCAGGGAGAGATCGTGGCAGGGGAGTCCCAGCCGAAGTACGGGGGAGGCAAAGTCATCCGCCCCATCTACATCCTCATCGACGGGAGGGCCACCAAGCAGTTCAACGGGATCAGCATCCCGACAGATGCCATCGCCGTCGAGGCAGCACGCAATTACCTGCGCAAAACCCTGACAAACCTCAACCTCGAGCGGGACGTCATCGTCGACTGCCGGCTCGGCACCGGGTCCACCGACCTCCGCGAGGTCTTCAAGCCGTGCCAGAACACCCCCCCGCGGGCCAACGATACCTCCTTTGGTGTGGGCCACGCCCCGTTCTCCGAGACCGAGACGATCATCCTTGCCGTCAGTGACTACATCGACCAGACGCTCCGGCCAAAATACCCTGTTATCGGGCAGGACATCAAGATCATGGGGCTCCGGGAAGGAAACACGATCACCCTCACCCTTGCCTGTGCCATGGTCGACAAATACTGTGCGGGGCTTGCCGAGTACATCGAGTTCAAGGACAAGATACAGGAAGAGGCCCTCGCCGTGGCAAGGAAGTACACGCCGCGCAAGGTCCGCGTGGCAGTCAACACCGCCGACGATATCGACAGCGGCAGCGTTTACCTGACCGTCACCGGGACTTCTGCCGAGATGGGAGACGACGGGTCGGTCGGCCGCGGTAACCGGTGCAACGGCCTGATCACCCCGAACCGCCCCATGAGCATGGAAGCCACGAGCGGCAAGAACCCGATCAACCACATCGGCAAGATCTACAACATCCTCTCGACGCAGCTTGCCCAGGAGTGCGTCCGGTCCGTCGACGGCATCGAGGAGATCTACATCCGGCTCCTCTCCCAGATCGGAAAGCCAATCGACCAGCCGCTGGTCGCAAGCGTCCAGGTCCTGCCCAAGCCCGAGTTCGAGCTGAAGGCGATCAGGCCCGATATCGAGGCAATCATCGATCACGGGCTTGCCGAGGTCACCTGCATCACAGAGAAGATCATCCGTGGCGAGATCAAGACGTTCTGACCCCGGCAGGAAACCAACGGTCCCGGCAGGGGAACCCGCCGTCCGCCTGGCCATCCCGAACAAGGGACGCATATCAGCCCCCGTCCTCGAGCTCCTCGAAAAGAGCGGGCTGCACCTCGACGAGGGCCCGGAACGGCGGCTGGTCGCCCGTACCCCCGATCCGCACGTCGAAGTCCTCTTCGCACGCCCCGTGGACATCCCGGAATACGTGAACCTCGGGGCTGCCGACCTTGGGATCACGGGGCACGACATGGTCGTCGAGCGGCGTGCGGATGTCGCCGAACTCCTCGACCTCGGGTTCGGATCCGCAGACCTCGTCCTCGCCGTGCGGGAAGAGGCCACGTATGAAACTCCCCGCGATCTCGCAGGCGCCCGCGTGGCAACCGAGTTTCCCGTCATTGCCGGGGACTACTTTGGGAAGATGGATATCCCCGTCACCCTCGTCCCGGTGGGCGGTGCCTGCGAGGCGACGCCGTACCTCGGTATAGCGGATGCGATCGTCGATCTCTCGAGTTCGGGAAACACGCTGCGTTCCAACCGGCTCAGGGTCATCGGGCACGTGCTGGGGACGAGCACCGTCCTGATCGCGAACCGCCGGTCCCTGGAGACGAAGAAGACCAAGATCGAGGAGGTCGTTGTCGCGCTCGAGAGCGTGATCCGGGCCAGGGGCCAGTGCTACCTCATGATGAACGCCCCGAGGTCCCATGTCGCCGAGATCTCCTCTATCCTCCCCGGCCTCTCGGGCCCGACGGTGATGGAGGTTGCATCGAGGGAAGACATGGTGGCCATCCACGCGGTCGTCGAGGAAGAGAGGGTCTACCAGCTCATCCACCTCCTCAAGAGGGCGGGTGCCCGGGACATCCTCGTGATGTCGATCGAGAGGATGATTCCCTGATATGCGGGTATTTCCAGCAGTCGATATCCTGGGCGGAAACTGCGTCCAGCTCGTCCAGGGCAGGCGCGAGTCTGCAACGGTCTTCGGGGACCCCCTTTCCTGTGCCCGGAAGTGGCTTTCCCGTGGTGCAGACTGCCTCCATGTCGTGAACCTCGACGGTGCGTTCGGCCGGTCGCAGGAAAACGTCCGGCACATCCGGAAGATCATCCGGGAGACCGGGGTCGAGATCCAGCTCGGGGGCGGGATACGCTCGTTCGAAGACGCGGCGTCGTGGCTCGATCTGGGCATCTTCCGCGTCATCCTCGGCACCCTCGCAACGAAGGATCCCGCCGTGCTCGGGCGGCTCTCCGGGGAGTATGGCAGGGACCGGGTGATGGCAGGCCTCGATGCCCGGCAGGGCCAGGTTACGGTCGAGGGATGGCAGAAGAGTGCCGGGGACTACCTCGGCTGGGCGGTGCGGTTCGAGGAATGCGGTGCAGGGTCGCTCCTCTTCACGAACGTCGACGTGGAAGGTCTCGAGAAAGGCATTGACCCCCGTCCGGTCGAGGCCCTCCTGCAGAGGACACGCCTCCCCGTCACCGTGGCGGGAGGTATAACAACGATCAGCGATATACGTCTCCTGAGGGATCTCGGGGCGCACGCCGTCGTCCTGGGATCAGCCCTGTACAGCGGGAAACTGGACCTGGCGGAGGCAATGGAGGCAGCACGATGAGGAGAGCACAGGTGATTCGGGAGACGAACGAGACGCGCATAGCGCTCGATCTGGACCTTGACAACCCCGGCAGCGGGGAGATCGCGACCGGTATTCCGTTTTTTGACCACATGCTGGCCTCGATGGCCCGTCACGGGCACTTCTTTCTGGCATGCAGGGCCGACGGTGACCTCGATGTCGACGCTCACCACACGATAGAGGACACGGGCATCGTGCTCGGCCAGGCACTCCGGCAGGCGATCGGTGACGGGAAGGGGATGGTCCGGTTCGCCCACGCCCTCATTCCCATGGACGAGGCGCTCGCCTGTGCCGCCCTTGACTGCGGGGGGAGGGGCTACCTCGTCTTCAAGGGCGAATTTTCCCACCAGAAGGTCGGCGGCGTGGAAAGGGAGATATTCGAGCATTTCTTCTACAGCGTCTGCATCCGCGGGGGGATTTCCGCAAACCTCTCCATGGAGGGCAGAAACGACCACCACAAGTGCGAGGCACTCTTCAAGGCTTTCGGAATCGCCCTCGGGCAGGCGACGCGGATAGGCCCCTGGCCGGAGACGGTCCCGAGCACGAAGGGCTCGCTGTAACGGTGAACGTCCAGCCCGGAACCCTGTTGGGCACAGGGGTGGTCCGGAAAAATTTTTCGCTCTTTTTCCCTTTTTTTGTGCCCGGAACAGGATCACATTTATCCCCTCTCACCGCCATCCCACCCATCATGCCATGCTTTATCATTCTTGGAAAACTGAGCGAAAGGGCCCTTGGGAGAATGAAGGAGGCAAAGGACCGGGACGTCCAGATAAAGAAGGTCATCGAGGATGCCGGGGGAACGCTCGTCTCCCACTACTACACCATAGGCCGCTACGATGTCGTGATGACGATCAATCTGCCCAACGAGGAGATACTCGCAAAGGTGCTTATCGGCATTGGAAAATTCGGAACGGTCAGCACCGAAACGATGACTGCACTCCTGCCGGAACAGATGTACCGGATGGCAACCGGGACGTGAGGGTTCTTTGGGATCAGTAATGCATTCATCTCAAATAACAATTATTCCCCTCTTCATCATTTTGGGGGGGTAAGATGAATGAGTGCAGGACATTCTTTCTCAGTTTTGAATTGGTTTATTCAAA
>JARYMB010000013.1 GCA_029907345.1 Methanolinea sp. | reverse complement strand
GATATCGTAGCAAAGTCCGCATTCGATGCAGTGATCGGTGTCCCTGACCACGATGTCCGGCACTGCCTGGCTGTGGGGTTTGTATATGGCTTTCCGGACACCGAGTCCGGCGTCGAACCGGTTGTAAACCTCGACAGGGCACACTTCGATGCAATCCCCGCACCCGTTGCACTTTTCCGGATCGACGAAGCGCGGCATCATCCTGATTGTGACATGGAAGTCTCCGGGTGTCCCGCTGACGGAGACTACCCTTGCACATGTCATGGTGCGTATGCGGGGATGGCGGTACACGTCCATCATCTTGGGTGAGAGGATGCACATCGAGCAGTCATTTGTGGGAAAAGTCTTGTCGAGCATCGCCATGTGGCCCCCGATGGACGGCTCCTTCTCCACGAGGCAGACATCGATACCGTGGTTGGCAAGGTCAAGGGCAGCCTGGATCCCCGAGACCCCTCCCCCGATGACTACGACCTCAGTCATCCCTGTACCTCCCGGCCATCTCCCAGTAGACGGAAGCGTTCCTGGCGATGTGGCTCTTCTGCTCTTCCGTGACCTGCTTGATGACCCTGCCCGGGACACCGACGACAACGGATCCAGGAGGGATGACCGCTCCCTCGGTCACGACGGTTCCGGCACCGAGGAGCGTGTTGCTGCCGACAACTGCCCCGTTGAGAACGATGGCGCCCATTCCGACGAGGACACGGTCCTCTATCGTGCACCCGTGCAGGATGGCCCCGTGACCGACGGAGACCTCCCTGCCGATGCGGACAGGGAACCCTGCACTTGTGTGGATGACGGCGTTGTCCTGGACGTTGGACATGTCTCCAATCGTTATCCTGTCGCGGTCACCCCGGACCACTGCCCCGAACCATATGCTGACGGAATCCCCCATTTCCACGTCGCCGAGGACTGTTGCGTTCACGGCGATGAACCGACCACCCGTTCCGGCTTTACCAACAGCCATAATAGCATTAAAAGTTCACTATCACGCACAATGAAGGTTATGGTCGGGGGTACCTTCGACCCCTTCCACGACGGCCATAAGAGGCTCATAACACGGTCCTTTGAACTCGCCGGACGTAACGGAACGGTCGTCATCGGCCTGACCACGGATGCATTTGCATCCCGGAAAGTCCATCCTGTACGTCCCTTCGAGGAAAGGAGAAAGGCACTTGAAGGTTTCATCCGGTCCGAGGGTTTTTTGGCTGCCTATTCGATCGAGCCTCTCAACGACCGGTACGGGTCGGCGCTCGATGCAGATTTCGACGCACTCGTCGTGAGCGAGGAGACGCTTCCCGTTGCACGCGAAATCAACGTCCTGCGGCGGGAAAGGGGACACCGGAAGGTCGATATCCACCAGATAACCTGTGTCCTTGCCGAGGACGGGAAGTGGATATCCAGCACGCGCATCTACCGTGGAGAGATCGACGAGCACGGAAGGATGATCAGGAGGGGGAGTGAAAATGCGGGGGATACAGATACAGGTTTGCACTCCTGAAACGAACCACGGTTTTTATCTGGTGTTGAAGGGCGTCCAGGACCGGTTGCGATAACCTCGCATTTCACGATTCGTGTCCCGCCTCCCGGTTTCATGGACCTACATTTTTTCCCGTGAAGCGAATGCATTGAACCCGGACTATCCTACAAATTCATAACCCCTCCTGTGCAAGGAGGGACCGATACTCTCAGCATCACTTTTCGTGCACGCGGGTCCTCCCCCGTGCACACCTCATCCCGTGTCGTTCCGGACAGGGCAAAGATCTGTTTCCAGTGAGAAAGGTACTGAATGGTTTACCCATCGGGGGTTTCTGGTTCAACTTGATACGGAAGAATGCAGCGGGCCGTGCAAGATGAGCAAACCACTTTCCCGTTGCACAAGACCACGGGATAAAAAGATTGTATGGGTTACCGGAATTTTTCCCTGGCCAGAAAGAGCGCTAAACCGGTTGCAAGGAGGGCCAGGAAGGGAAAGAGGGGAGCAGCCGGGGTGGTCGGGACGGTTGTGGGACTTGTCGTTGATGGCGTTTCCGTCAGGAATTTTACCATTGCCATGGCTTCATCTGCTTCCTTTGTCCGGCCAAGGCTGGAGAGCGCGGTTGCCCGGTCAATCCAGGCCTCCGAGAGCCGGGGATCGAGTTCGATCGCCCGGTTGGCAGCCTCAAGACCCTCCTCGAACCTCTGCAGGGAGATGAGTGCGCTGGCCCTGTTGGTCCATGCATCTGCCTGGTTCTCGTCGATGGCAAGTGCTCTCTCCGAAGCCTCGAGCGATTCGTTATACCTTCCCTTGACGTTCAGGATGCCGGCTTTTGTGATCCAGGCAAGCGTGAAGTTCTGGTCGAGCGACAGGGCCTGGTCGATTGATGCAAGGGCCTCGTCGAACTTTTCTTCCATAGCAAGGTCAACACCCTTATTATAGGCTGAAATGGCATCGAGGGGGGGAGCCGCAAGGCAGTGGGCAACACCCGTTCCGAGGATGCAGAGGGTTAATACAAGAGCAAGTCCCTTCTTCATGAAAAATACCTTCCTTTACCTTTATTAAGCCATGTGCATGGAAATACTTTCTTCTTTGCGGGCGGAATGCAGGGCAGGGAACATGAATTCTGCTCCCTGTATGAAGGGGTGAAACGGCCGGGAGGCGACGTGATCAGGGACTCCTGAATCGTCCACGGGCCGAAGATGTCATTTTAAGGGGAGATATCAAAGGAGCGTCATGGGAAGCCTGGTTGAGGCCGGAAGGGTCCTTTGTTTATTATTTTTCGATACTTTGAAATGGAAATGGTTTAGTGATGAAGAATAATGAATTTGCGAAATGTCAGGAAGCCAAGTATTTTCTGGCGGGCAGGTGAAAAATGCAGGGAACTCTCACTTTCAGGAAGTGACCATATTCATGTCCATGTTTTTCCGGACGGAAAACAATCTGGTGGAATCATTTTTCCGCGTCGAGATACCGGACTGCCTTTTCCTCTGCATCCTTCTCCTCTACGTCCTCTTTTCACTCGATATTGCAACGACCTCCATGATCCTCTCGCTGGGCGGATACGAGGTCAATGCGGTCATGGTCCCTGTTGCCGGGAGTTACTTCTTCCACCTCCTCCTCAAGGGATTTGTCCTCGTCCTCGTCGGTTTGACGGCTCTCTGGTCAGAAGGAAAGATTCCCGGTTCGGGACTCGTGATGATCCTTGTCATCATCGGGTGGTACTCCCTCGTTATCCTGAACAACACATCGGTCCTGATAGGTCTCTGCAGGATGGCCCCCTCCTGTCCACCAGCGATCCCCGTTCTCTAGGGTTATAGTCTCCCGGCAGGTGACGGTTTGTTCCCTTCAACCCAAGAGCCCTTCTTAGAAGTACTCTTCTTCGAACTGTTCGTCGATGGAGACTTGTTCTTGCGGTTTTTCGAAGATCCCGTAGGGGACAGCCCTGCTCTCGTCCACTCCCTCGCGCAGGACGAGGTAGACCGTTGTCCGATACCCGTATACGTTGATATGGTAGTCTCCAATCTCCCTGATGCAGATCAGCTTCTCCTTCTCGGAACTGAATTCGCCGTTATACCCGTCTTCGGCAATAATCTCTCCGGTCCGGTTGTCCCGGACTGTAACGATGGCACGTGCGTCGTAAGGGTTTTTGGTTCCCGCGACGAAACCCATCTCGATGATGAACGGTGGATCCGAAGGCTGTGCAAGGAGAGCAACGTTGTTCCATTCGAGCTGATAGGTCCCCGAGAAGAAAGGTGCGGTCGGATAATCAAAGGGACGCGGGAACGAATCGGGGGCCAAAGGAATGTCCCTGAAACTGAAGTTCGCGGCAATCGCGGGAGGTATGGGTTCAGTGTAGACCGCTGTTCCGGCAACGGTCGTTCCAGGTGAGGAGGTGACCGGGACAGCGGGCGGTGCGGCGGGAACTCCCGGGCCGCCGGGAATGAAAGGTGGAACAGGCTGTGCCTGTGGACCCGGGGCTGAAGGTTGCGGGGGGGCTGACGGGGAACCGCCAGGCTCCTGTGACCCGACCTCGATGCAGCAGCAGGTCCAAGACAGGAGGAAAACAATGATAACGGAAATAAAAACCTGCTCCCGGGACATGCCTTCACTCCTTCTGTTGCTGCATAATTTTCCTGATTTTTTACTATTAAGTGTTATTGATTTAATTTAGTGTAGTATTGATCCCGGTTCCGGGGAGTATCAGGCATAGACCGAATCCGATACTCATCACTAATTCCTCCTTCACGCGGAGGGGTACAATTGTATTTTCGCCTTTTCCATTCCTCATCTTTCCCGGTCTCCCGTTTCCATTTCCCATTCGAGGGGGGACTCTGCACCTCCTTCATACCGTGCGAGGGCGAGAGGCACTCCCCTTTCCACGCATTTTACAAGTTCTTTTCCCACCGGCGTCACTATCCCGGCATACCGGTGAACCAAAGGTCCCTCGCACGCCATGATGGTGGCATCTGTCGGCGTTGAAAGGAGATCCCTGCCGGACCGGAGGAGTGCGGCTGTCTTTGCACTTGCAATTGTTGCAATCGATTCAAGGAGGGCATTCTCTGACATCCCTTCCCGGGAAACCGCGATGATGTTGATTGTCCTGCCTGAGATACCCGCCGTTATGAAGACCGTCAGGGGCCCTGAACGGCAGATGACGAGGCTATGGATCGGGACTGCTGTAAGGAGACCAAAAAATGAACCTTTGATCTGCTCATTCCGGGCGATTTCACAAATCCGGGAGAGGGGATCCGGTTCATGCCAGTCCCGGGGAACGGTATGGTTAAAAAGCGCGGAGACTCTGGATATACCACCCCCGACTCCCGTCGAAGCAGCGAGGAAATCTCCCTCGACAACAAGGGTGGTGGAAGACCAGTGATAGTCCATGATATCTTTTCCCCATACTGGTTATTCTCTTCAGCCCTCTTTTCATGGTTTCATTCATGGTAAAGCAGTCCGGGGGCATGGAGAGCAGTATCCTGAACAACATTCTCCCGCATTATTATAAATATTTTTGTTTTATAACAAAATAAATTGATCAATTTAAATAGTTTTAAGTAAATTATTTTTTGTTGTGCAGCGGACGGGCCCTCCCTGCACAACTCCAGAAGATTGGAGGAAAAAGCATGGAACGAAAGAGAGAGGACGCCGTATCACCGGTTGTCGGCGTCATGCTCATGCTCGTGGTGACGATCATCATCGCCGCGGTGGTGAGCGGGTTTGCCGGTGGGCTTGCAGGGGGCACAAAAGCTGCGCCCCAGGCGTCGATCGCAGTGAAGATTGACACTGCAGTCGATAACACTATGGGTGGTTTTGACACGAAAATGACCTTTGAACACCTGAGTGGTGACCCCATCAACACAAAGGATTTGAAAATTATCACGTATTACACGAACAAGACAGGACACGTATACAAGCATGAACAGACCGCCTCGAGCGAGGCCACTGACCTCTATGGTTGGGGATCTCTCACCCGGGTGCCGTTTCTGAACGACATGCGTCTTGGGTATGCCGGAAACAATCCGGCCAAGGACTTTGGGAACTTTACCTGGAAGACAGGAGACGTTTTGAGTTCCGGTAACGTTGCCGGTACCGCAGACCTGCTCGGTATAGGCTTTACCCGGGGAAATCCTGACACTTTCAACGAGACCGATTTTAAGCCGGGGGCTGTCGTAGACGTCAAGATCCTGCATGTTCCGAGCGGTAAATACATCTACGACAAAGAGGTGGTCGTAGAATGAAACAGGACAAAGATTCTGCAGTTTCACCGGTTGTCGGCGTCATGCTCATGCTCGTGGTGACGATCATCATCGCCGCGGTGGTGAGCGGGTTTGCCGGTGGGCTTGTCGGTGAGAACAAGAAGACCCTCCAGGCGTCGATCAAGGTCAGTCCGGTGATCGAGTCCATCCAGGACACGAACACATCAAACTGGCAGCCCGATTATCCGCCAGGTTTCAATGCCACGAACGGTCTTTTATTCGAACACGCCGGGGGAGACAGTTTTGCCCTCTCGGAGATTGCCATCCAGATCCAGAGCCAGGACACCAAGTACACGATCTCGATGACGGACAATATCCCCCCGACGACGTGCCTCCCCGGGGGCCCCACGAAATATCTTGCCGAGATCGGGTCAAATGACGGTTTCATCACCCCGGGAGACAAGTTCATGCTCTATGCCGATAACTGCGAGATAGATAACCTGGGCTCGCAAATCTCCTGGAAACCCGATGGGGCTGAGGGAGGAATGGCAGCGTACCTGCACACACGGTGCGAGTATGCCATCATCGACAAGGCAAGCCAGAAAGTCATCCAGAAGGGAGAGTTTGTCCTGCAATGAGGAGAAACAATCCAATTTCATTTTTATCGCCCCGGTTTCCCGATATATCCTGTAAAAGCAGTCTGAACGGCATGGATCCCAGGGCAAAAGGATTTTTGAGGAGAGAGAATCTGGCGTACCTCTTTTTCAGCCTTCTCCTGCTCATTTGCCTGGCACATGCCACGGCAGTCACCGTTACCGATGACACGGGTGCAACGGTCACGATTGCGTCGCCCCCCCAGCGAATCGTATCCCTCGCGCCGTCGAACACCGAGATCCTCTTTTCTCTCGGGGTCGGAGACAGGGTTGCGGGAGTGACGGACTACTGCAACTTCCCGCCGGAGGCCCTGGAAAAACCGAAGGTCGGGGGATACAGCACGGTGAGTGTCGAGAAGGTGATCGCGCTCCGGCCGGACCTGGTCGTTGCCGCCTACGGAAACGGCGAGGAACTGATCGGAAACCTTCGCTCATTCGGTATCCCCGTTATCTCCCTGCATCCAGCGAACCTCGAGGATGTCCTTGACACCATCGTCCTCGTCGGGACGGCAACGGGTGCCGGGGAGAATGCGACAAAGCTTGCAGGCGAGCTTCGCCGGAGGATCCGCGCCGTGGAGACGGAAGCGGAAGGATCCGATTTCCACCCCCGCGTCGCCCACATCATATGGAGCGATCCGATCTACGTCAGTGGCAACGGGACCTTCCAGGACGAACTTATCCGTCTCGCCGGGGGGAAGAATGCATTTTCCCACGTCGAGGGGTGGAAGAACGTCGGGATCGAGGACTTCATGGCGGCCGACCCCGAGGTGCTCATCGTGAACACGGGATCAGGGATGGGCGGCGGGGAGGATGCGATAGCCCGGTACTTCAGGGATGAACCCCGGTTTGCGAGGGTCACGGCCATCCGCGAACACCGGATTTACCTTATCGATTCCGACATGGTGGACCGGGCAGGCCCCCGGATCGTTGATGCACTCGAGCAGATTGCAGCCGATATCCGGTCAGCAAAGGGAGCACAAAGTGCGCAGGAAGAGCCGGGACCTCATGCAAAGCAGGTGCCGGGTTTCCCGGTCCCGGCAGCAGCGACCGCGTGTGCAGCCGTCGCAGTGGTCTCCAGGCGAAAAGTAAAATTCCGGGACTTTTATGCAGGAAACGGGACAGGTTCAATCTCAGGTTCTGTGGTGGCGGTTGTCCAGAGCGGTGAAAAATCGGGAAATTGTTTGGAAAAAAAACCGAGGAGGGAAAATGACATGTCACGTTTTTATGGATACTCGCCGAAAGGCACCGTGAAGAGTGCCGTGGAATCGTTTGAATCGACAACGCAGGTGAGTGCCCCCGGGGGGGTGCTCCTTGGAACGGTCTACATTGACATCCGCGACGAAGAATGGGCCGTGGCAATGGCATTCGGGAGAGCGAGGCACCCGACGATCAGGGGCCCGGAACCTTCGTACGAGGTCCGGTATTCATTCAGGCCGCAGGAAGGGACCACGGTTGCGTTCCTCGATACGCGGAAGGGAGAACCTGTCCCGGTACCGGGAAGGTCGTTCTCTTCTGTCGATGACTTCGTCCTGTGGGTGATTGAGAAGGAGAGGGAACGGCTGGGAGCCAGGATGACCTGAATCATTTTTTACCTTCACAACACCTCTCTTTGGAAAAATCTCTCTTTTCACCCCGGGAGGGGAAAGGTTCTGCGGGATGGCTTTTAGGATTGTACCACAGGGATTGTATCACGAATATTGCCTGGTTTGCCAGGATGGAAGGGACCGGGGAATCATCAGTATCTTCATGTCACCTGGATAAGTCCTGCTCAAGGGTATTTATTGGTCAGGATTTTGTGTTTGTAAGACGGCCCGATCTTCTAACCGGAAACCCGGGAAACGCTTGGTAATGGGGAGGGCGACACGAGGCCGCCACCCCTTCCGGCCTGCCGGAAAGAAGAGGGGGTTATCTTGATGCCTCGTACGCGACAAGGATAGCTCCTGACTCCTTCTCGAGTGACTGGATTCGGGAGAGCTCCTGGGGCGAGAGTTTCTTGTAAGCCGGTATCCTGTCATACGCGACGAGGATGACACCGATTTTCTTTTCGAGTGCCCTGATCTCTTCGATCTGTTTTTCAGAGAGTTTTGCAGGTCTTGGGCATTCCATAGGTCATCACCAGAGGGACATTGTCTATAGCATTGCATTTATACTTTACTTCAAATAATATTGAGATACCACAAGATCTCTTTTTTGAATCGTCGACAGGGGTCCTGTTGATAAGGATCCTTTCCCCTGTGAGGATATCGCGGCCGCCACCAAAACCACCCCCCGGCAGCGACTCTCCAAAAACGATCCGGCAGGAAGATCCTTGTTCAGCCTTCGATCTTTTCCCAAAAAAAACGGGGGGAGTCTCTCCTCCCTTCCATCGCTGGTCATCCACTGGCGCGAATGGACCCTGTCAGGAACAGCCCGGTCCCGGGTCTTTGTCAAGTATCGTCACGACCCCGTGGCACCTGCAGGCCGTCCCGACGACCACCTTTTCCCTGCTCGTGTTCAGGGCCAGGAGAGCATCCACGTCGCCTCCGCGGAGTGCCCCCAGACCCGGTGCGACCTGCAGGCTCTCGAGGATATGTGCCTCGGGCAGCAGGATTCTCAATTCTGACGAGAGGGGGATGGACCGCGGTCCCCCGGTGACGGGACACGTGTCCGGTTCAGGGCAGTCGGGAATGCACAATCCATCCCTGTTACGGGAGAGGTACAGGGAACCTCCCTTCATGCCCTGCACGAGGTGCGGGGGAAATCTCGAAAGGAGGAACTGGAGACCCGCGGGGGATTCGCGGAGACCATGCGCAAGAGAGACCAGGCCTGCCGCCACGTGGAGGGGAGCGGTCGGGAACACGCGCACGGGCCTGTACCGGATGAAAATGCGAAGTGCCTCCTCGAGGCCCCCGCGCACGAAGAAGGAACCGTTATCCATCTCCCGTATGACGTCAATTGCCGGGCACCCGGGGTCAGGATCAACGATGACACAGGATATTCCCCGGGCGATCAGGTACCGGGCTGCCTTCGTGCCGTATCTTCCTCCTCCCACGACCAGGTCCAGTTCCGTCCCCCCGTTTATTATAAAAAATTATTTTACTTAAAACAAATAAATTTTCACCATATGACGTGGCGCAGACCGGGAGCCATCCTTTTTCTCCTCGCATGCCTGCTTGCTGCCAGCATCGTGATATGCACGCTTGTCGGCCCTGCAGGTGTCCCCCTCTTCTCCCTCCCCGGGGACAATTCCGGGGCGACCATCCTCTACGGCGTGCGACTCCCCCGGGTGATCTCCGCGGTCCTTGTCGGGGCCGGCCTTGCCGCTGCCGGCGTCGTCATGCAGGGTCTTTTCCGGAATTCCATGGCAGACCCCTACCTCCTCGGGACATCGGCAGGGGGTGCGCTCGGGGCCGCAACCGCCATCGTCCTGCTCGGAGGGGCCTTTTCCATGCCTCTTGCATTCGCAGGGTGCACCGGGGCGGCATTCCTCGTCTACGGGATATCGCGGCGGGCCGGGCGGGTACCTGTCGAGCAGCTCCTGCTCACCGGGATCGCGGTCTCGATGTTCCTTTCCGCCCTCCTTTCGTTCCTGATGTACGTATCGGGAGAGAGCCTCCACCAGATCTTCCTCTGGCTGATGGGGGGATTCTGGACGGCCTCCTGGCAGGATGCCTGGACGGGCCTCCTGGTCCTCCCTGCTGCGGTACCGCTCCTCCTGCTTGCCCGGGAACAGGACATCCTTTCGCTCGGCGAGGAAGACGCCCTCTCCCTCGGTGTGGACATCGAGCTTCTCAAGAAATGCCTCCTCGTCACCAGCGCCTTCGTGACTGCTGTCGCTGTCTCCATCGCGGGGAGCATCGGCTTCATCGGGCTGATCACCCCCCACATCATGCGCCTCTGGGTCGGCCCGGGTCACCGCATCCTCCTCCCGTCGTCCATGATGGCAGGCGGAATCATCCTCGTCCTCTCCGATACCCTTGCCCGGACTGCAGGAAACGAGGTTCCCGTCGGGGTGGTGACGGCATTCTTCGGTGCCCCGTTCTTTGTCTTTCTCCTGCGCAGGAGGTACGCATCATGATAGACGTCTCGGGAGTTGAGCTCGGGTACGGGGCGCAGGTGGTCCTCTCAGATGTATCGTTTCGATCGGGGAAGGGGGAGTTCCTCGGTATCGTCGGTCCCAACGGCTCGGGAAAGACAACGCTCCTCAAGGCGATAGCGCGCCTCGTTGCACCCCTGCGCGGCGTCGTCATGATAAACGGGCAGGAGATAGAGGTATTCTCGGCGATCGGGCTCTCCCGGCTGGTAGGGCTGGTCCCCCAGGCATCGGCACCCGGCTTTGAGTATTCCGTGCGGGACGTCGTGATGATGGGGCGTTACCCGCACATCGGGATGTTCGGGGGGGAGACTCCTGCCGATCGCGATGCTGTCAGGAAGGCCATGGAAGTGACCGGCATCGCCCCGCTCGCAGACAGGTCGGTCCGGGAGATCTCCGGGGGCGAACTCCAGAGGGTCATCATCGCACGGGCGCTTGCCCAGGAACCCGAGATCCTCCTCCTCGACGAGGCAACTGCCCACCTCGACCTCGGGCACCAGGTCAGCATCCTCCAGATGATCCGGGAGCTTTCGCGCCGGATTGCCGTCATCGGGGTCTTCCATGACCTCAATCACGCCGCGTACTTCTGCGACCGCATCATCCTCCTCCACGACCACAGGATCCTTGCAATGGGTGACCCGGCCGGGGTGTTGACAGAGGAAAACATCGCCAGGGCTTTCGGTGTCCGGGCGATGGTGCGGATAAACCCCCTGTCAGGCCGCCCGGTCGTATCCCCCGTGTTGCATCCGTCCTGCGAGGCAGGGAAGGATTCCCACGTCCACGTCGTCTGCGGCGGTGGCGAGGGTGCAGGGGTCCTCGTTGCACTCCGCGACGGCGGTTACAGGGTCACTGCGGGGGTCCTCTCCCTCAATGACAGCGATTATCTTGCAGCAGAGGCCCTGGGGATTCCATGTCTCACCGAGCCACCGTTCTGCCCCATTTCAGAAAGGTCCCGCCGGGACCTCGAGGTGTGGGCAAGGGACGCAGACGCAATCGTCGTCACGCGGGGCCCGTGGGGTACGGGGAACATCGAGAACCTGCGCGTCCTCTCCGCCCTGGATGCAGGCGCCGTCGTGATTATGGGGGTCTCGTCATGGGACGGCAGGAAATGGGATTACACAGGTGGGGACGCGGAAAAGATCCTCAGTTCCCTGAAAGAGAAAGGGGCCCGTGTCGCTGCTGACATCCCCGCAGCACTCGGGGCAGTCAGGGAGATCACGGGAGAGACAAGATGAGAGAGCCCGGCTGTTCCACCTGGTGCTTTTTCGACCGGTCCCTTACCGGGGCCATCGAGGAGCTCTCTTCCCGGACGAACACGATCGAGATTTTTGCGGATGCCGCGCATGACATCCTCTGCAGGAAACCGCTGCCTGTGCCGGATGAGGGAATCTTCCTCTCCGTCCATGCCCCGACAGCGGACATCAACCTTGCGAGCTGCCGCGAGACGGTCCGGAATGCTTCTGTAGAAATCATCGCCGGTGTCTGCCAGAAGGCGGCAGAGATGGGGGCATCGCACGTCGTCGTCCACCCGGGATTTTGCCCGTGGCGCGAGCAGGAGAAAGAATCATTCTCGGCTCTCCTCCGCTCACTCGACGATCTCGTCCGCATCCAGGAGCAAACGGGCATGACTGTTGCCGTCGAGAACATGGGGAGCTGGGAGATGTGCCACTTCCGCGACCCCGGCCTTCTTCCCGAGCTTTCCGGGCGGGGACTCTCCTTCTGCCTCGACGTGGGACACGCCTTCCTGAACGGAGTCCTGGACGATTTCCTCTCCCGCGGGTCTCCCTGCGCCGTCCACATCCATGATAACCGTGGCAGGAACGATGACCACCTCCCGCCGGGAATGGGGAACATTGATTTCACGAGGGTCTTTTGGCAGCTTTCACGGGAAATTCCATGGATCCTCGAAATTGCGGACCGTGCAGATGTTGACCGGGGACTGCTTACCCTCGCGAACCTTGGTACGAGCGACGGGCAGGGAAAAAGTGACATCGCAGACGATCCCTGTCACCCTGACATTCACAGGAGAAGGGGAGAAGATGTTTCCCTGCCTTTACGCATGTATAAACAAAAGTGAAATAAAAGTATGACATTATATGATATATACTATTGATATTGTCATTCATTAGGATAGACCATGCTCATGTATCGCCGGAACTCTGAAAGGAGAGGAAAAATCAATGCACCACCATCTTATGATTATTTAAAAGTATATTTTTTACTTTTTCTCCTTTTACTCATCATTCCGGCTACCCTTGCAGCGAACGTGGCCGAGGAGCTGGACCGGGAAGGGATTGCCGCACTCAATACCGGTGATTACCAGGCAGCCCTGCAGGCTTTTGACAGGGCAATTGCTGCAGATCCCGGCTACCTTCCCGCCCGGATTAACCGAGGTGTGACACTCCTCTCCCTGGACAGGGCAGGGGAGGCTCTCCTGACGTTCGAAGTCGTCCTTGACCGGGACCCCGCAAGTGTCCCTGCCTGGATATACCGGGGAGATGCCCTCATGGCGCTGGGGAGGAAAGAGGAGGCGGCCGAGTCGTATAGGATTGCAGAACGACTGGAACCGGGCAATCCCGTCACAGCGGAGAGGCTGAAGGGGATTTCCGGAACCCTGCAGGGACTTCCAATGCCTTTTACAGGAGACGTTCTTTTCATGATTGTCGGAGCGGGTATCGTAACGGTCGGGGTCATTTCCGTCATGGTAACCAGGAAAAAGGGGAGGAAGAAGACACTCCACCCTGAGGGAGAGCATGAAAAGAAGGGTGCCCGGGAAAGGACCGGTCCGGATTTCTTCTCCCGGATGCGGAGAGAGGCATTCCTGCACAGGAAAAGATCGCCTGCCGGCCGGGTTCCGGTGGAAAAGTCCCAAAAACCCCTGCTGTCTTCTCCGGAAAGAACAATCCTGCAGAAACTCGGGCCAGTGTTTTCCCGGAAAAGGAAAGAAAAATCAGGATTATGTCCATCCACTGCTGGCATGGCAGAAGTCCCCTCCGCCGGGCCACTGGCGATGGAAGGGAATATCGATTCCGCTGGAAACCCTGCACTCCCGGAAACTGACCTCTCTGACCGGAACCAGGTGATCGCAGGGTTCGACAGTGTTCTTGCCGATATCGGGGTCGATGCATCGGGACTCAAGGGTATTTCTCTCTACGCCATGGGCAGGTATGCCGAGGCCCTCGAGGCTCTCCGGAAGGAGCGGCAGGACCCCCATGCATACCCGGGTGTCATCCCTCTCGAGGCAGCTGTCCTCCTGAAGATGGACCGGTCGGACGATGCTCTCGCTCTCTGCGAGGAAGCAATACGTAACAACCAGGGGACATTCGAGACGTTCAGGGTCCAGGCGGAAATACTGGAGAGGCTGGGAAGGTTCGAGGAGGCTGTCCGTGCCTGCGACGAGGCCCTGTCGCGAAACCCGCATTCGGTCGATATCTGGTCTCTCCGGGCACGGGCTCTCCACGCCCTGCACAGGGACCACGAAGCCCTGCAGGCCTGCGAGAGGGCATTGGGGATGGACCCCGTCTCTCCGGAGCTTATCCGCCAGAAATCGCAGATACTTGCAACGATCGGGAGGAATGACGAAGCCCTCGCCCTCCTCGACAAGGGGATCCAAAGGCACCCCCGCGAGACGACGCTCCTCCTGGAAAAGGCACGGATTCTGTTCCTTTCCGGGCGTCCCCGGGAGGCGGTCGCGGAGGTGGACTCCGCCCTCGCGATTGCTCCCGGCAACCACCTCGCGTGGAGGGAACTTGCAACCATCCTCCATGCAATGGGAGAATACCCCGAGGAGGCAGCGGCATGGGAAAGGGCCTCGGCGCTTTCACCTAAAAACACGGAGTACCTCGTCTCATGGGGAAATGCCCTCCGGGATGCAGGGGAGAACCTGCCGGCGGTCAGGGTTTACTTGAAGGCAGTAGAAGTATCCCCGCACGACACGAGTATCTGGAAATCGCTTGGAAAGTGCCTCTATTCTGCGGGAAGGTACGAAGACGCGGCCAAGGCTTTCGGGTTCGTCACGGGAGCATCGCCCGGTGACGGCGAGGCATGGAAGTGCCTGGGATGGGCATTCCTCAAGGCAGGGATGTTGGAACAGGCCATGAGCGCTTTTAGGAAGGCACAAACCCTTTTACCATCCGACAGGGATGTCGGGGAAGGACTCCGGCTGGCAGGGGCAACATCCGCCGTTCCGGTTGGGGAAGAGCAAGGGCTTTCACCTGCAGAGACACCATCGGGTAACCAAAAGCAGGGTGGAGACCAGGTGAACCTCCCCGGTTCTTTTCCGCCGGTTGACAGGGAGAGCAGAGAAATATCTCCCCAACGCCTGGGACCGCCCGGGAGTTTGTCGCAATCCGGTCATTCCGCGCCAGTTCCTCCGTCAAAAGGCACCTTGCGCGTGAAGATGGGAGGCGATAAACCATGAGGCTCTTTAGTGGCAGGAGGGGAGGCGCTGGTATCCCGGGAGGAAAGATGGAAAGGGCGGTCAGGGTTCCTGGAGGCGATGTGCCGGGAAGAAAGTCACCCGGGAACATCCTTGGGTCACTTTTCCGGAAAGACAGGGACGGGAAGGATACCGTCGCAGTTCCACTCCCCGTTACCGTGCCGGAAACTGACATTTCCAACGGTACAGGGACGGGAAAGCAGAAGGTAAAAGACAGGTACTGGTTGAAGAAGGGGTTTTGCTATGCATCCATCATCGAGAATGACCTTTTCGATACCAGTTACATCGTGACGGAGCCTCCCGTCACGCAGAGAGAACGCATTCTCCTCGAAGAAGTCCACGATTACCTGCGCGACGTGCTCATCTACGAAAAGGTCACCGCGAAGGAAGAGATGAAGATAAGCCTCGCTGATGTCAGGAAGGCAGTCTCCTTCTTTGATCCCGGGCTTTCCGATGATCGTGTCTCTGTCATCCACTATTACCTCGAGCGGAATCTCCAGGGATACGGACCCATTGATCCACTCATGCACGATCAATACATCGAGGATATCAGCTGCAACGGGTACACATCGCCCGTCTTTGTGTATCACACGAACTATGGGTCCATACCGACGAACATTACGTTCACGGCGCAGGAACTGAACAGGTACGTTCTCAAACTCTCCCAGAAGGCTGACAAGCAGGTCTCCATTTCCTCCCCCCTCCTCGACGCCCCCCTCCCTGACGGGTCCCGTGCCCAGATCACGTACACGGACGTCATCTCCTCCAAGGGGAGCTCGTTTACCATCCGGAGATTCAAGAGCGACCCCATGACACCGGTAAACCTCATCCGGTACGGAACGTATGACCCCGAGATCCTGGCCTATATCTGGCTCGCTGTCGAGAACCGCAAGAGCATGATCATCGTGGGTGGCACCGCAAGCGGCAAGACATCGACGATGAATGCCATCTCCTATTTCATCCCGCTCACAGCAAAAATTGTATCGCTCGAGGATACCCGCGAGATCCAGCTCCCCCACAAGAACTGGCTGCCGACCCGTACACGCGAGACCTCCTCGCAGTCAGCAAAGGGAGATATTGATCTCTTCTCCCTCCTGCGGGCGTCCCTGCGCCAGCGGCCGGAGTACATTATCGTCGGAGAGGTCCGGGGTCCCGAGGCACAGACCCTCTTCCAGGCGATGAATACGGGTCATACCACGTATTCCACACTGCACGCCGGAAGCGTGGAGGAATCGATCAACCGGCTGGTCAACCCGCCCATCAACGTCCCCCGGGCGATGTTCGGGGCTCTCGATCTCATGGTTGTCCAGCTCCTCCAGTACCAGGAGGGCAGAGCGGTGCGGCGGTGCCTCTCCCTCAACGAGATCTCGGTGGACGCCCAGGCAAACATCTCCTACCACGAACTCTACCGGTGGAACCCGCGCACCGACGTCTTCGAGCGGAACTACTACCGGTCGCGTGTCCTCGACGATATTGCCTACGCGAGGGGATGGACGCGTTCCGAGACGGAAGAACAGCTCTCCCTCCGGGCCCATGCCCTCGGGATCATGGCTCGCAAGGGTATCGTGAGGTCCGACCAGGTCAGCAACGTGTTCCACCTCGTCCGGAAGTCGGCCAATTTTGCAGGGAGGATAGGAGAAGCAGATGCTGCAGGCTGATGCATTCTCGGCTTTCAGGGACC
Source organism: Methanolinea sp. (assembly GCA_029907345.1). Taxonomy (GTDB): domain Archaea; phylum Halobacteriota; class Methanomicrobia; order Methanomicrobiales; family Methanospirillaceae; genus Methanolinea_A. Next base: position 24,682 of record JARYMB010000013.1, on the reverse strand, counting down.
GTGTCTTTGACCGGGAGGAATTTTCCCGGAACCTGCGGGCGGCCCGGATGAAGAAATCGTACCACGAGTACACGCGGGAAGTCCTTGTCCAGACCGGGCTCGTCCTCGCCGGGTCTGTCCTGGTCGCCATTTTATTCCACCTCTTTTCCATCCGTTTCATCATTCTCAAGCCATTTCCCCCCTGGGTTCAGGACGTGCTCCTCATCGGTGTCCCCGCAACGACGCTCTTCTTCCTCCTCTATTTTCAGCCCATGCTGTCAGCGAAGGGAAGGAAAGCACGCATCGAGATGGATCTGCCCTATGCCATTACCTATATGCAGGCCCTTTCCACCACGCTCACGCTGTATAACTCGATCCGCGGGGTCTACGAGCAGGGAGACCTCTACGGGGAAGTCTCGAAGGAATTCGGGATGATAGTGCGCGACGTGGAATTCTTCGGGGACGATCTCGTCACGGCAATCCGGAACCTGGGACAGACGACACCGTCGGAGAACCTCAAGAAGCTCCTGGACGACCTCATCCTGATGTTCGAGAGTGGCGGAGACCTGCCGTCCTTCCTCGCTTCCCGATCGGAACACTACAGGGAAGTTGCCGAAAAGGAACTCGAAATGTCCCTCAAGACCATGGAGATCATGGCCGAGGTCTACGTTACCGCGTTCGTAGCCGCACCAATCGCGGTCATCATCATGGTCGTTGCCGAGAACATGAGCGGGCAGTCGACACTCTCCTCGCTGATGCCCTATTTCTTCATTTTTCTCCCCCTCGGTGCCATCGCGATGGTCTGGATACTTTCACTCGTTGTCCCCGGGGAGAACGTCGAGATCACCCGCAGGGAGAGCCGGAGCACGGAGTTCGGGAGCGCGATCCCCGTATCCCGGGACAAGGAAGCACCCGATGCCGAATATTCCCGGCGCATCCTTGCAAAGAAAAAGCTCCTCCGCCTTCTTGCCGTCCTGAAGGATCCCCTCCGCAATTACATGTCTGATTACCGGATCGGGATAACAGTCGGAATAATAGCAGGGTCATTTATCGTGATCCTTTCCACGATAGGGTTTTTCGAGGGAGTCTTTCCCAAGTACCCTGCCGAGATCCTTGTCTGCCTCCTGACCATCGCGATGCTCGCGCCCCTCGTTGCAGCTTACGAGCTCCGGCGCTTTTACGTCCACCAGGTCGAGGGCCAGGTCCCCGATTTCCTCCGGGAGCTCGTTGACCTCAAGGACATCGGGATGACTCTCCAGGGGGCTATCCGGCTCATTGCGGAGTCAAAGATTGGACTGCTGTCCACCGAGCTCAAGCTTGTCTCCCGCGACGTGCGGTTCGGGACAAGTATTTCCAATGCGCTCGTCCGCCTCGAGGAGAGGATAGGCGTCCTCGTCATCAAGCGCGTGATATCGTTGATTATCCGGGCAAGCGAGGTTACGGATTACATTCGCGATATCCTCATCATCGCGATTAGTGATCTTGAGCATTACCTCAAGATGAAGAGGGAGCGGTACACGGTTTCGTTCGCCTATATCATGATCATATACCTCTCCTTTGGGATCTTCCTCTATACCGCATACCAGCTGAACGTCTCCTTCATTTCGTCGTTTGAGAAGCTCAATACGAACATCGATATATCGGGAAACGTGCTCGACATGTTCCGGATGTCCATCATCCTCGGCGTCTTTTCGGGTATTATGGCAGGGCAGCTCTCGTCGGGGAGCATCCTTGCCGGGTTCAAGCACGTGATCCTCTTCCTGATCGCTGCGGTGGTGCTGTTTGCGTATGTCCTGTGAGAAACGGAAGACACCGGTCAACCCTGTTATGTGCTGCAATGCAGTCTCCGAGATCGTTGGGGAAATGATGATGATAACAATCGTTCTCATCCTCGTTGCAGTCTTTGCTGCGAATGTAGGGAGTCTCCTGCCGCCCCCTCGTGATCCAACAGTAACGATTCTCATGGATCGCCAGAAGGTGAATGATACTGCAATGAACATCACCCTCTACCATAAGGGGGGGGACTGGATAGAGAAAGATGACATTACCATAATGGTGACGGATGGAGAGACTATTACAAAATATGGAGCCCGGTTACCTCCGGAATTTTTTCTATCTCCCGATAATAATGTTTTTGATCTGGGGAGCAGCATAACCATCACCAATATTCCTGTTTCCCGGGTGAAAATCTCCATGGTGACACCCAGGAAAGTCATTTTTTCCGCAGATGTGATGCCTCCATGAACGATCAGGCCTTATCGACGGTTATTGCAGCCATGCTTGTCCTCGGTATCGCAGTGACAGTCTATGCGGTTTACACATCAGAATACCTGCCAGCGATGAAGCAACAGGCAGAAGTCGAGCATATGCGCAAGGTTGAGGAGAGTATGGTCCGGTGTGGCTCCATTCTCGAAAACGCCGCATCTCTTAAGAGAAATATGTACATTACCGAGCCCTTCGTTCTTGGAGGAGGAGAAATACTCCTCCATTCTTCCCGCTCTGCAGGAACGATTCGTGTTGAAGAGGAGAGCACCCCTGTTATGACTATTTATGTTACCTCTCCCACTATTACCAGGTCATATAATTTAACATTGGTCAATTTCAGTTATTGTCCAATCGACAATTTCTGGATTGATCAGGGTTATCGCTGGCAATTTGGATTCATCAATGTAAGCCATGTCTCGGGAGACAGGTGGTATGATGCGGTTCCCCTCCATTATCCGACAATGGATCAGGTCCATGAAATGGTCAATAATTCATCTCTGGCACACACTCTCATCGATGTTCAGCCTGACCATTCCGGACAGGTGGACTATGTTGTGTATGCAGTTACAATGGTCCCCGGACAATCGCAGTTTGCCAGTGGTAACGGCATAGCTACTCTCGCGATAAATGCGACAGTAATGACATACTCAATCCCGGAAGCAAATGTCACTTTTTCTATTGGTGATACGCTTTTCCAAAAACCGCTCTTCGATAAAGTTTCAGGCTTTCCAGAAATACAAAATAAATCCGTTATTTTGTATCTCACACGGATAGAAGTCTCCACGCTGGGTTGACAGAGGAGCATTATTGCGAAGGGGATCCAAGATCCCCACGAGGGATTAATAAACCCCAATAATACCAGGTTCCAGGGTTTTCCCCCCGGACTCTCCACTTCCTTGGAATGATTATGCGAAATACTGGAGATACGCAGTCCCCACCCTGACAGGAATAGTTCCTGATAATCTGTCATGGATCAAGGTGGCAGGTGAAAAATCCGAGAAGGACAATGCGATTACATACCACGAGTCAATCGAACCGTGCAATACAACGATGAGGCTTTTTGAACCACATGTTCTCTCTGCAAAAGTCTTCCCTTTTTCCCCTCCGGCGAGCAGCAGGAGACATCATATCCTGGTGGATGTTCCCGGAGATTCCGGCAGTCAGGATGAGATCATGGGAAACGGCAGGTATCTCAAGGGTTAAAAAATGTTGTGAAGGAGAAATAGGTACTTTACTTCTTTGTTTCCTTGCCGGTCGTTTTCCCTGCTGTCCGGGCGGCTGACCGCGATGTTGTTGCAGGAGTTTTTCCGGCAGACGCCTTCCCGGTTTTTTGTGCCTCTTTCCGGACAGGTGTCTTTTTCTGGGCTCCTCCTTTCCCCAAAGATGGTTCCTTCTCCTTGACAACAGGTGGACGTGCAGGGTCTTTTGGACCTGTCGGTGAAACTTTTGGTGATTCTTTTGCCTTTTCGCTGGACCTTGTTTCTTTCTTCTCCTTTGGTGATGTTTTTACGTCCATTCTCCAGTCTCCATTTCCTTCGAAGTGAGTGTGTATCCCTTGGGCATGGCAGAACGAACCATGCAACAGGAGGTAACGCGGTCATTTCCGGTATTCGGTTACCTTAATCTTATGAATAATTTTAAAATTAATAAATATTACTATTAAATTAAAATAATTTCATATCAAGGTAACAGAGCGGGCATGTGGAAGTTTCGGAAAGTGCTGCAGGGTACCTGGAGAGAAGAATGAAAGGTTCAGCCCCTGTGCATCATTGCGGGGTTTTTCTTTTCACCTGCAATGGTGTATCACGGGTGAAAAGTCACAGGGCATTTCCGGAAATAGCTCTTGGGAAAAAGCGGGGTATCAGGGGCGACAGAGGGCCCATCCGTCCCGGTGGGAGCAGGGGCAAAAACCACTCTCCGGCACGGGGTGGATGCGCCCGTTGCCAACCTCTCCGATGATGAGGCCCACGAACCCCGCTGTGAACGGGACCCAGACGCGAAAAAAGCCGGCGTTCCTGATGCTCCCGGCAAAACCGCTGACCGTTGCAAGCCGGGGTAACCTTTCCCGGCGTTCACGGAGCATCCCCCCGATGACAGCAGGGGGCACCCGGGCCTGTTCCATGCTCTTCTTCCAGGAGCAGGTTATCAGGTCCTCCTCCCAGGGTGTCTTTGCACGGAAGATATCCCCGCAGAGGAACCTTCCCCCCGGTTCGAGCGCCTGAGAAGCCCTGGCGGCGACGCGGATCCTGTCGGCTTCCGGGACGTGGTGGAGACAGAGGGAGGTCACGATGGCATCGTAAGGCTTTTCGGGCCAGGTATCACGGAGGTCCCGGACAAAAAAAGTGACATCGGAGAGATCCTTTTTCCTCCTGGCTGCGAGTACCATTTCTTCCGATATGTCAATGGCATCGATCGCCGCTGACGGGCAAGCCCTGCGGAGCATCCCGGTCAGGAGCCCGGTCCCGCAACCGAGTTCAAGGATACTCCCGCACTTGTCCGGGAGGTTATCGATAATCATGCGGAAGAGGAGAGACTGGCCTGGCACGATCATCCCGATAAGGGAGTCGTACTGCGATGGGTCTATAGGTGCATGGACCGGTGAAGAGGCGTCCATGGATCAGTATTTCCCCGTGAAAGATAAGAAAAGGTAGGAACGAGAGGGTATAGTTCTCTTATTTAGTAGATTTTATTCTATCCATTTCATATCAATTCGGAACAGGGAACAGATAAATATCATTCCTGCAAGGTACAGCTATGGATGCTCATTCTCATTCCCATTGCAGGTTCTACAACCTGGTCCCCGAATTTTCCATCGAGGAACTCGCTGCGTTCCACGGCCACCTGGGCCCTTATATCGTGCTCGGGTACCGCATCGGAAAATATGTGAGGGAGAATTTCTGCGATGACCCCTTCCAGATGAAGGCCGAGATCCACTGCGCGGGAAAGCCCCCGGAGTCCTGCCTTGCCGACGGAGTCCAGCTCGGGAGCGGATGCACGCTTGGAAAACGAAACATCGAGATCGTGCCATCCGGTGAAGTCCGGTGTGTCTTTGTCGCGAACGGGAAAAAGATGGTCGTAACACCCCGCCCGTTCCCTCTCCCCCGGAGAGACATGGACTACGAGGCAGCAATCGAGGCGGTCGCCGAGGAGATGTACTCCCTCCCCACAGAAAAACTGTTCTCCGTCTCCGTCCAGCCCTGATCCCAATGGTCGCCGGTGATCCCGTGATCGAGATAAAGGACGCGTACACGGCTTACGAGGGGGCAGACCGGCCGACGCTCCAGGGAATATCTCTCATCGTCCGAAGGGGGGAGTTCGTGGTCGTCGGGGGTCCCAACGGTGCGGGAAAGACGACACTCCTCGAGACGATTAACGGGATGCTCCCCATTACCCACGGGAGAGTAACTGTCTGCGGGTATGACGTGAAGGGTGACGGGGTCCCTGTCCGGTGCCGGGTCGGGTACCTCCTCCAGAACTTTTCTTTTGATCCCCTGACGCCGTTTACCGTCGGGGAAGTCGTCATGATGGGCCGGTTCGGAAAGATGGGCCTCTTCCGGAAACCGGGTCCGGAAGACCGGGAGGCAGTTTCCCGGTCCCTTGCGCTCCTCGGGATTTCCGACCTCGCCGACAGGCCCATCGGCCAGCTCTCCGGCGGCCAGCAGCAGAAGGTCCTGCTCGCCCAGAACCTCGCACGTAATCCCGACATCCTCCTCCTCGACGAGCCGTTCTCGAACCTCGATATCTTTGCACGGGAATCCATCAACAGGTTGCTCTCCCGGCTCGCGGGGGAAGGTGTGACCGTTGTGCTCGTCTCCCACGCATTCGACGATCTCCCGGACAGACCGGTCCGCGTGGTCGTCATGATGGACGGCAGGATAGTTCTCGACCGGGAATCTGCTCCCGGCAGCGTTGCAGCAGTCATCCGGGGTGCATCAGGGATCCATGCTTGAATTCATCATCCAGAACAATATCGTGTGCCATGCAGTCGAGGCCATGCTCTTTGCCTCGGTGGCCTGCGCGATCCTCGGGGTCATCATCACGCAGATCCAGATCTCCTCGATCGGGTTTACCATGGCCCATGCCGCCTTCGCAGGGGCTGCCGTCGGGATGTTCCTCTCTTTCAATGCAACGCTGTGCGCCATTGGCGCCGGGGTCCTCGTCGCGTTCCTCATCGGCCCTCTCTCGGACAAGGCGAGAGTATCGCCGGACACGGCTCTCGGGCTCCTATTCGGCATCAGCATGGCAATTGCCATATTCTTCATCGCGTACATGCAGACCCTCGGCCGGGGTTTCTCTGCAATGGGCCTCCTCTTCGGCGACGTCGTCTCCCTGTACCGCGAGGAAGTATACCTCCTTGCCGTGATCTGCATCGTTGCAATCCTCTTCGTGGCCGTGCTCTACAAGGAGATCTGCGGGATTATTTTTAACAAGAAGATCGCAGAATCTGTCGGTATCCGCGTCAGGCCAATCTATTACGCCATGCTCTTTGTGATTGCTCTCACCGTTGCCCTCTGCCTCCCCATCATCGGGGGGCTCCTCCTCTACGTGTGGCTCGTGACGCCGGCGGCAATCGCCCTCCAGTTCTGCTACCGGCTCTCTTCCATGTTTATCATGGCACCTGTTGTTGCCGCTGCCATCAGCGTGTCGGGAGCCCTTGCCGGTCTCGAATACGCCCTTCCCGTTGCACCGCTCACGGCGGTGCTCTTCTCTCTCGTTTTCGTTGTCGCCGTGGCACTCTCTCCCAAGCGCCGCGTAACATTTCGAAAATCTTAACCATCAGCCGGTAAAAAGTAAGGCTATGGTCAAAAAATGTATTCTCATACTCCTAATTTTCTCACTCTTCGTTTTAACCGGTGTTTCCGCATTGAAGGTCGTTTCCACGACGGCGGTCCTCTGGGACCCTGCCCAGTTCATCGGGGGCGATAAAGTCGAAGTCATCTACGTGGCAGACCCCACGATCTGTCCCCACATGCAATCGGATATCATCCCGAACCGCATCCAGATGCAGAAGGACTTCATCCGGTCAGCTGACCTCTTCATTGCCCATAACGGGTCGGTGGACGCGTCCTACGTCATGCCCTATGTCAGCGACTTCATGGCTGCCAACAATTACGGGACGGTGCAGTGGGTCACCCTCAAGGATCCCTCCATGACATGGAACACTCCCGAGGGGGCAAAGGCTCTCTCACGCGAGGTTGCAGGCTGGCTCATCGCGGCAGATCCCGCGAACCGGACGTACTACGAGGGACGCCTGAACGAATACCTCGCCCAGATCGATGCCGCAGATCTCACGGCCGAAGAGAAGAAGGTGATCGCAGGCCAGGATGTCGTGGTAATGATCTGGCAGCAGGATGCCGCCGAAAAATGGCTCGGGCTGCACACGGTGTCTGTCTTTGCCCCCGAGTTTTACCAGAGGGGGCAGTTCGTCCCGCGGGCCGTTGTCAACGATATCTACAACAACCCCGACAAGTACAGGAATGTCCGGTACGTCATCGAGAACATGCAGTCCGGCGAGATGGCCAAGGGGCTCGAGGAAGCCCTGCACGACCAGAAAATCGGTGCAAAGAGGGTCATCTTCACCAACTTCCCGAAATCGCTGCCCGGCGTCGAATCGCTCCCCGATGTGCTGCGCTACAACAAGAAGCTGGTGATGCCACCGGCACAGGAGACGGCATCCCCCGCAACACCAACGGCACAACCCACGACCGTACCTTTCCCCGCACTCATCCTGCCCGTGGCGCTCGGTGTGGCGATGGTACTCGCAGGGCGGGTGCGACGATAAAAATCCGGGTGGGCTCCATCCTTTTTTTCACGTATTATCCCGTGGTTCCGGAAAATTCACGGATATCTGGCAATCCCTCAATGCTTCAACCGGTTGAAGGAAAGGGAGAAGCATGGATGCGGGGAGGGAAAGATAAAAGAGGCACAGTATGCCTTATCCAATCGAATCATCATCAGTATGCACTTTTAAAAAATCGTTCTATCATTCATAAAAACAATCTTATTTCATTTATAATTATTATCAATTTTCTTCTATATAATATTTATTTAGTAATATTTTTTTATATAAAGATCATACTCTGATTTCGGTCATGACTCCATGCACGACTGCCGTGCATGGATGATGCCACTTTGAACGGAAAATTCTCTCCGTTTTGCATGAAAGGAGGAATGACATGAGAAAAGGAAGAACACCAACAGACGATGCCGTCTCGCCGGTCGTCGGGGTGATGCTGATGCTCGTTGTCACCATCATCATCGCCGCGGTCGTGTCGGCCTTCGCGGGGGGAATTACCAGTTCCCAGGCAAAGACCCCTCAGGCGAACATCGAAGTATCAACCGGATACATAGACGGGAATTTTGACATCAAGTTCGAGCACAAGGGCGGTGACCCCATCCTGACGAAGGATTGTCAGTTCATCACCTACCTGACGTTATGGAACGGCACTGTTATCAGGCATATGCAGACACCGACGTCAGAGGTGGCGCGCAGTGAAAAACCTCAGATAATGGGGCAATACACTTACTCCCGCGGACCACACCTGACGGACCCGCAGAAGTACGCGTATCCCTGCAACCCGGCGAACGATGTAACACTTCCCAATGGATGGGTTGTTTACGGTTATACAAACACGACTGCGTTCCCCGAGGGTGCAAATTATGCCTGGTTCGGGCAGGCCGTCTGGCTGCCGGGTGATGTCGCGCGGACATACAACAACGGGTACACCGCGAACTTCCTGGGCCTTGTTGCAGACCCCATGAGCCCGACATCATCGGAAATCGATCTCCTGAAACAGTGTGTCGAGCGGAACTGCAAACTGGACATCAAACTGCTCCACGTCCCGAGCGGGAAGTACATCATGGACAAGACCATCATGCTGCAGGGGTGAGGAGTGATGATTCAAATGAGAAAGAAGGATGAAGCGGTCTCGCCGGTCGTCGGGGTCATGCTTATGCTCGTCGTGACGATCGTTATCGCGGCGATGGTGAGCGCGTTTGCCGGGAGCCTCGGGAGCAGTGAACAGAAGGTGCCGCAGGCTTCTATCGTGGCAAAGGAATTCGTAATTCAGGGTGTCATCGATACGGACTCCAGTCCTGCACCGGGCGGAGCATATGGGCAGGGACTTGCACGCCCTGACCAGGGTGCAACAAACCCTGCACCGGATATCTATATACTCTTCCAGCATAACGGAGGAGACCCCATCAACCTTGACCGGGTTGAAATGCAACTGGGTAAACTGAGTGAACCCGGCGTGGGGACAGTACTCTCACGGGCACTTGCACCCCAGACCGGTCCGAACCTTGTGGCGTCACAATCGACAAATGGGGCAACCATTGGTGATAAATCTCAGCTGACAGGATACAGCCTGTACAACTCCACAGGCGCCGCTGTCGGGTGGGATAAGTACCTCGCCAAGTACCCTGATTACAAGAATACCATCGTTGTACCTGGCGACCAGTTCGTGCTCCATGCCGATTACGGAGCGAGGGATGACAAAGGGAGAGACGAAGTCGCCTGGCTGAAGCAGGGAGGAAGTTATGCATTCACCATCAGAGAAGGGGATGTCCTCACCTACGACCTGATTGACACTGCGACCAAGAAGGTCATCGCATCAGGTCAGATCTTCGTGCCTGAGTTCTCGGTGAGGACCAGCTGAAGGAGGGATGAAAGATGAAGAGAATGTTTCAATGCGATGACGCTGTTTCGCCCGTAATCGGTGTAATGCTGATGCTGGTCGTCACCATCATTATTGCAGCCGTTGTCTCCGGCTTTGCCGGCGGGCTGATGAGCGGGAGTGAGAAAGCACCTGCCGCCTCGTTCAAGACGACCATAAAGAACACTGGTTACTGGGGCACTTCTTATTTTGAAATTCGAGTACTTGCAACCGATCAGCCAATTCCAACGAAGAACATCAAACTCGTTACATCTTGGAAGTCTAGGGATGGCTACAGCAACAGGACCACGATCACAGGTCCTTCTCCGGGTGCTCCGAATACCATTACCTATGCAGGCACAAAAACATATCATTCACCATTAGGATATGGTGATGGTATTCCAAGGCCAGAAGGTACAAGTGAATACGCCGGTGCGCCAGGGGCAGGCACTTTCTGGCCCGGACAGCACTTCGGTAATTATACTCTTCTTGCCGGAACTTTTATGCATAATTCCCCGATGGGAGGTTCTAATGGAGGATACGGAGTCACTGCTGACACACCATATCAATATACTTATGGAACTCAACATACTCCAACAGATATTGATGCCATGATGGCCATCCTTGGGAGTAACTGGTTCCACCTGCGCGCCGGTGACGTGGTGAATGTTAAGATCATCCACATCCCGAGCCAGAAAGTGATATACGACAAAGATGTCGTTGTGGAGGGAGCCTAATGATCCGAAAGAATCATCAACTTGTTGACAGTGCCGTCTCGCCAGTCGTCGGGGTGATGCTGATGCTCGTGGTCACGATCATCATCGCTGCGGTGGTGAGTGCGTTTGCCGGTGGCATTACGTCTGAGACCAAGAAGGCACCAAATGTGCAGATTAAAGCAACCTACAGCCAGTCCAGGGGAATGACGATGGAAAACCTCGGACCGGATACCATCGCCACCTACCCGACAACGGTCTGGACTCGCCTTTCTGAATCATTTGGGCAGACAGAAAAGAGTGTCTGGCAAATCAACAAGACCTTTATTATTAACGATCCTGATCTCAAATGGGTAGGGCAGTACAATAGTACTTTAAGTAAGGGAGCATGGTTCCAGTCTAATGGGATGAGTGGCGTGAAGAGCTGGGCGCCGGGTGAAGTGATGTATATCATGCCGCCCTATCATCTGTGTAACAATACGCAGGTCGGACTCACCTCTATCACGTCGTATGCATACAACTACACCGGTAACCTGAACAAGGAGTTCTGGCTGGAGCTCAAGACTAACGATGGGAAGGTCTTCGTAAAGACCAAGGTGAGAATCGAGCCTTAAGAAGGGCTCGAAAAACTTTTTTTTTCTGGAAAAATGTGAAAAGGAACACCGGACGCACTCGATTGAAAATATCGCGGGTCTTAAACCGGTGAAACAGTTTCCTTTACAGGATTTAACATTTACACCCCCATGATAATTGTCCGAAGATCGCAATTGCATCGGAAATAAGGTTAGAAACACGAAGTTATTGTTATTCAGAACACCCAGGAGAATCAGATGGAAGATCTTCAGGTTAATTCAAGGGGAAACCACCGCATAGAATGGCTTGGGCAATATGCAGGGGTCATGGTTGCCATGCTCCTGGTGACTTGTGTATTTTCGGGATGCGTCTCCCCCGGGCAAGACAGAGGAACTCTCCCGCCACACCCAGTGACCGTGACGGATTCGAAAGGGACGGTACACACGCTCCCGGCACCTGTCACACGGATCGTGACCCAGAATGGGGACGCGGCGGAACTCCTCATCGCGATCGGAGCGGGAGATACCATAGTCGGTGTCACCGACCAAATTAAAAGGGGCCCTGAGTTGTCGGCAAGAATCCCGCTGGCTGCTAACATCGGTGACTGGCTCACGCCCGACATCGAGGCCGTCATTGCCTGTGCCCCCGACGTCATGATAACGTACGGGGCGACCCCGCCGAGAAACATCGATAAATTGCTTGCTGCAAACATCACGGTCATTGCGCTCGACTGTTACCGCCCCTACGAACTCGCCCGGGAAGCCCGGGTGCTGGGCATTATCACGGGGAAAGAAAATGCCGCAGAAGAATATGCGCGCTTCGTCGAGAAAAACCTCGAACTGGTCGACAGGAGGCTAGCGGAACTTTCCAGTCAGTCTCCCCCCGTTGTCTACTTTGAGCATTACCATGACTATTCAGCGGGAGGGAAAGAAGGGGGAGGTGCGATGCTGCTGGCGAGGCTTCATGCCACGTATATCGGTGCGGATCTCCCGGGTATTACCCAGAGGGTCAGTCCCGAGTGGATCATTGACCGAAGACCCGGCATCATCATCAAAATAGCGGGCGCGGGAGCACTCGAAAAGGAAAATCTCTCGTCCATCCGGCAGGGCATCATGGAGAGGACCGGTTTTGATTCTATCCCTGCCGTCAGAACCGGGAGAGTATATGTCATCAACGCGAAGTTATTGAACAGTCCGCGGGGTATGGCAGGCGTGGTGTACATCGCCAAGGCTCTCTATCCGGAATGTTTCCGCGACATCGATCCCGGAGTGATTCTCGAGGAATACGCGGAGCGTTTCTACCCTGGTGCAGACCAGATCGAGCGGATAGCCCCTGAACTCACATGAGCAATCGGATTCCAGGATAGTATTTCAAGGTCCTCAAGGGCCGCATCCAGCTCGTTCGCTGGGTTATATACCAGCGGTTTTTTTCTTTGCACGGAGCGGCAGGATAAATTTTCCATTTCGCGTCGTGACCACCTCTGACTCGATACCAAATACCCGTTCTATCTGTTCCGGAGTGAGGACGTTCTCGGGGTGTCCATACCCGGCCGTCCTCCCTTCGTGAAGCATCAGTACCGAATCGGCGTACCGGAGGGCAAGGTTGAGATCATGCACCGCTATGAGCACAGCGGATCGTTTTTTTTGCGCAAAATGCTGGATTACCTCCATGACCTCGCTCTGGTGCCGTATGTCAAGCGATGCAGTAGGTTCGTCAAGGAGAAATAGTCCTGGTTCCTGCGCGATTGCCCGTGCGATAAATACCTTCTGCCGCTCGCCACCGGAGAGTTCGTCCACGTACTTGCCGGCAAGGTGACCGATGTCCAGTGCATCGAGTGCGTCCTGGACTCTTTCCAGTTCCTCCTTTGTCACTGTCCACTTGATGTGCGGTCTCCTCCCGAGGAGTACCATCTCAAAGACCGTTGAATACTTCGTGTAACTGAAAAACTGGGGGACATAACCAATATAACGGGCCAGTTCTGCAGGGTCGATGGAAAAAACGTCATTTCCGTCAAGAAGGACAGAACCGGATGTTTTGGGAAAGAAAGTAGCCACGATCTTAATCAGGGTCGATTTACCGGAACCGTTCGGACCAACGAGTGCAAGGACATTGCCGGGACAGAGTGAAAAAGACACACAGTCGAGGGCACGTGTGTCCCCATAGTTCTTGGTTAGTTTGTCAACGACGAGTTCCATCATAAACACCCTAGAAAAGGCCCTTTCCCCGGGCTCTCAGGATAAGGAAGAGGAAGAAAAACCCTCCAACCACATACATGATAATTCCGACCGGAATTTCGACAGGACTCATGATGGTCCGTGCCACGGTATCGGATACGAGCAGGATCAGGGCGCCCATCAGTCCCGCACAGGGAATGAGGTACCTGTAGTCGCCTCCGATGATCATGCGGCAGATGTGGGGTGCCATCAGGCCGATAAACCCGATGATCCCGGTGAATGCAAGACATGCAGATGCTGCAAATGTGGATGTCAGGAGGCCGAGCAGCCTGAGCCGGTTCACATCGATCCCCACGTTCTTCGCGATATCATCACCTGCGACCAATGCATTCAGATCCCATGCTTTCCATTCGAGGATCACGAACGAGATCAGTGTAATCGGAATAAGCATGATGACCGCGTTCCAGTTTGCCCCCCACATCCCGCCCATCAGCCAGACCACCAGTTCCCTTAGTTTTTCATTGTTTGTTAGGTACTTGAGTGCAAGAACACCTGCAGAAAAAATATACCCGATGACAACTCCGGCAAGAATGAGTGTTGCCTGGGTCGTTCCCCTTAGTTTTGAAATCGAATAGACAAGCATCATGGAGAGCCAGCCTGACAGGAATGCACATAAAATGATGAATGCATTGTCCCCAAAAGCCCAGAAAGGTACCAGGAGCCCCGGGCCGATTACGATTGCGAATGCAGCTCCGAAAGAAGCTGCCGAGGAGAGTCCCAGGGTAAAAGGACTCACCAGGGGGTTCCGGAGGAGTCCCTGCATGACAGTTCCCGCCACGGCGAGGCAGGTTCCCGTGAGTATTGCGAGCAGGATCCTCGGGAGCCGGAAATCAAGTACGATGAGCGAAGTCCGGGGACCGGACGGGGCGGGAAACATAGTGGGGCTGAGTGCATGGAGTATGGCTAGGAGAGTATCACCCGGGGGGGTTACCACAGTTCCTATGCCCGCTGCAATCAGCATACAAAAAAAGAGCAATATTGCCAGGGTTACGATTAAAGCGACGCGCCGCCGGATGGTCGAATGGTATAGGGAATCAACGCGGACCGGAGAATCCGCTGTTGTTGTTCTAGTCAACCTGGCACCCCGGATGGTCAGCCTGATTCGCTATCTTACATCCCGAAATTTCGGACCGCATTGACAATTGCCTCTGCCCTAATATCCTCGAGTTTGAGATAACGGCCTCCCATGATTTCGGAGATCTGACGGGCTAGACCAAAACTGAGAAATCCTCTTTCCGAATCGATGACAAGTGATGGTATCTCCGCTGCCCGGATCTCATGAGCCATTGCTTTTGCGGCTTCGATAGGCGATTCGGAGATAAAGGGCGACACATTTGCTTTTCCATCGGATATGAGGATCAGGAGGGGTATGATATCCCGCTGGCGCATTCTCTCCTGCCCAATCAGGCGTAAAGCGGTGCGTAATCCTTCTGCAAGGGGAGTTTTTCCCCCGGTCGGCAGTGATACAAGACTGTTCTTTGCAAGCTCCACGCTCGAGGTGGGGGGGAGGAGTACTTCAGCTTTTTCACCACGGAAAGCGATGAGACCGACTCTGTCGCGTTTCTGGTAAGCATCGACGAGAAGCGAGAGCACCGCGGTCTTGACCGCGGTCATCCTTTGCTGGACTCCCATGCTCCCGCTTGCATCCACGAGAAAAATGAGTGTACTGCTTATTTTCCGCGTCCTGACTTTTTCTCGGATATCATTACACTCGATCTGGATGGCGAGATCTCCCTTCCTATATTTTTGATAGGGTGCTGCTGCCCTTAACGTGGCATCAAAGGCTATGTCAGGTGAGATCTCCTTCGGGATTCGACTCCCTGTATATCTCCCATCCCGCGACTCACTCAGCGTCCTTTTGCCCTGGTTCCTCCGTATGGAATCATCGGGTCGTGTCCGGAACTGGAGAGAGGATTGTTTCACACGAAAAGGATCCCCCATTGGGAAAAGAACCTCCTCGCTGCTGTTAGGTTTTTTTTCAGGATCTGGTTCTTTTTTATTGTTTTCCCTTGGTTCAGGGTCCCTTGAGTGCCGTTTTCCTGCTTCGATTGATTGATTGATACGGTCTTTCTCCATTTTCTCTTCTGTAAAGGGGGTTCTTCGCATGCGGTGGGGCAGAACCAGTTCAGCAGCTTCTCGTACATCAGATTCATTTACTGTCAGTCGTCCGTGCCAAGCGGCGATCGTGAGTGCGGTTTTCAGCATGGTGATGTCTGCACGATGTCCGTCAACATTCATGTCAGCGCATATCTGTGCAATGATGGTGTATATTTCCGCGCTGGCACTGACCTTGGGAAGGATTTCGCGGGCCCTGATCACATTTTTTCGTATTTGATTTTCCTTTTCGGCCCATTGTGCAGAAAAACCGACAGGATCGGATTCAAATGCCACCCTCCTGCGAATCAGTTCCACTCTTGTTTCGACATCCCTGATACCCTCGACCTCGACGCAGAGCCCAAAGCGGTCGAGGAGTTGAGGGCGCAGCTCCCCCTCTTCGGGATTCATGGTCCCGACAAGGATAAATGAAGACGGGTGGGTATAGGAAACGCCTTCACGCTCAATGATATTGATTCCCATCGCAGCAACGTCCAAGAGGACATCGACGATGTGATCATTGAGAAGGTTCACCTCGTCGACGTACAGAATGTTCCGGTGTGCAGCGGCAAGGATTCCTGGTTCAAACTTTTTCTCCCCTTTCTTTAATGCATGCTCGATGTCAAGACTCCCCACCACCTTGTCCTCGGTTGCGCTGATAGGTAATTCTATGACCATCATGCGGGCAGGAGCAGACTCAAGGCAATCGGGATGGGATGCACACTCCATGCACAAATCTTGGGGCATAGCAGGATCACACCCGAAGCGGCATCCCTTTACGACATCTTTTTCAGGCAGCAAATTTGCAAGGGCTCTTACTGCAGTTGATTTTGCGGTGCCCCTCTCTCCTTTAATCAGCACGCCTCCGATGCGGGGATTAATGGCATTGAGCAGAAGAGCTTTTTTCATTCGTTCCTGCCCGACGATTGCCGAGAATGGGTAGATGCAGGTGAAATGGTGCATGATAATCATTCCGTTGTATTCTCTACATCAGGGGAAGGGATACGATCTTCTCCTGTAATGTTGGTTAATTTTATAGTATTATGAAATATTTTCATTTAAATCTATCACTATATTTTGTGTAAATATCCGGATAATTTTCAATAAAAATTAATTAATTAAAAAAATTATATCAATAAATGTATTAAAAAAATGGATAATTTACATAAATTTATTAGTGAAACCCGCCTAGAAAAAGAAAGAACCAGTCTCGGGAGAAGAATGAGGCCGGATAACTCCGTATGAAGAGGAGATGGGAATATGAAACTAGTATGCGTAATGTGGAATTCATACGCACGTCTCTTGCGCAAGGCGGCATCTGAAACCGGAATTGAACTGATGATTTATCCCAACAGTCTGCTTGAGAAAGATCCTTCAAAACTGCATGACCTGATAGCGGCCTGCCAGGAAGCGGACGTGATTCTCCTCTACCGGACAGTCCATGCTTTTTGGGAAGACCTTGAACCAGAAATCCGGAAAATAAGAGAAAAAAAACCTATAATATGCGTAGGTCATGATCCCGCCCTCTGGGGGCTCTCGACTGTGTCACATACCGTTGTGGCAAATGTCTATGCTTATCTCACCTACAATGGCGAGCAGAACATGACAAATCTGCTTCAATATATCGAACATGAGATACTAGGCAAAGGTCAACTTCCTCCCGCACCGGTTACACTCCCCTGGCAGGGTATCTGGCATCCTGATGCACCTGATTGTTTTCTATCCCCCGATGACTATTTCAATTGGTACAAACGCGTCTTGGATAATGAATCTCCCTGGGTTGGTATCCTATTCCCCCGCATGGCCTGGGCATCAGGTGCACTCGAGATAGAAGAAACACTCATCCGATCCCTGGAGAGTGAGGGAATGAATGTGATACCCTGTTTTACGTATTCTATCAGGGACGATTCACTTGGTGCATGGGGTATGGCAGATGTCGTCCATCAATACCTGACAAGAAATGGAAGACCTCTTGTCAATGCGTTAATCAAGCTGACTCCCTTTCTCCTGGGAGCAGGCAGGGGAGACCCGTATGGTATGGCCCCTGTTCATGCTGGGATCTCACTCCTCTCTTCCCTCAATATTCCTGTCTTTCAGCCCATTATTCTTCATAAAATGACTATCGATGAATGGCGCGATTCCATAGGAATCGGAGATGATATCGGATGGGCTGTAGCATTACCAGAATTTGAGGGCGTCATAGAACCGATATTTCTGGGTTCAAGTGCCTTTTCAGACCAGGGGGAAGGCACTCGGGAAGTCGTGCCCGACCGGTGCGAAAAAATTGTTCGCAGGGTGAAAAAATGGGTCAATCTTACGAGGAAGCCAGTAAATGAGAGGAAAGTGGTATTTATCCTGAATAATAATCCATGTTCGAGCGTAGAAGGAAATGTCGGAGGGGCAGCGCAGCTCGATTCCCTGGAGAGCGTTGCCCGTATCCTGCAGCGAATGGCCGATAGAGGGTATGCTGTCACCCCCCCATCTGATGGAAAGGAACTTATCACCACGATACTTGAGCGGAAAGCAATATCTGAGTTTCGCTGGACAACTGTCTCTGATATTATTACATGCGGAGGCGCGCTCGCGCTTCTTGATAAGGAAAACTATCAACCATATTTTGAAGAACTCGACCAAGAAGTCCGGGAACGTATTCGTGTAACCTGGGGAGAACCTCCCGGAAAAGGCATGGTTCACAATGGGAAAATCGTGGTTACGGGTGTGCAATTTGGAAATGTTATCGTCTGTGTCCAACCGAAAAGAGGCTGCTATGGTGCGCGCTGTGACGGGGAGGTCTGTAAGATTCTTCATGACCCCGAATGCCCGCCACCCTACCAGTATATTGCCACATACCGCTACCTCACTCAGGTATTCGGCGCAGATGTCCTGGTACATGTCGGGACGCACGGAAACCTTGAATTTTTACCCGGGAAAGGTTCGGCACTCTCCTGCAATTGTTTCCCCGATATTGGTATTGGGGAAATCCCACACCTGTATATCTACAATGCCGATAATCCTGCAGAAGGAACGATTGCCAAGCGCAGGAGTTATGCCGTGCTTGTCGACCATATGCAAACAGTCATGACCCGCGGGGAGCTTTATGACAAACTCGTGGATCTTGACCGTTTGTTGGCAGAATACGAGACTGCAAGAACAGATCCATCAAGGGCACATGCCCTCCACCACCTCATTCGTGATGCCATCACAGCAGCAAAACTCGATTACGATATGCATGTGACCCACGAGACACCATTGGAAGAACTGGTTGCACAAGCCCATGAGGTTCTATCTCGAATCCGGAATACCCAGATCCAAAAGGGGCTTCACGTCTTTGGCACAGTGCCCACAGGTGATAAAAGGGCTGATATGATTCGCTCAATCATCAGGTATGATTCTGGGAATAAATCGATTCGATACCAAATTGCGTTGATTCTCGGTTTGGATTTGGAAGATCTTTTAAAAAACCAGGGAAAAATATCGGAAATTTATGGTGTGTCCCACGGGGCACTTCTGGAACGAATAGATGAGCATATTAAGGAATATGTGAATGTGGTTCTGGAAGGAAAAAAAGACCCCCTGATGACAGTATTCGGAGAAAGAGCATGTTTCGCAGACAGGGATTTATTTTCTAGGTATGACGAAAAGATACGGGATATTAGCCAGCGTATCGATGCCTCAGATGAGATAGGATCGCTGCTCAATGGGTTCTCGGGGGGTTATATCCCGGCCGGCCCGAGTGGAATTATTACAAGGGGACAGGATGATATTCTCCCAACAGGCAGAAACTTCTATTCTCTTGACCCGGATCGCGTGCCGACAAGATCGGCCTGGAGAGTAGGGCAGCGTCTGGCGGAAGCGGTCATTACAAAATATATTGCTGAAAAACAGGAACTACCCGAAAATATTGCATTTTACTGGATGGCAGGCGATGTCATGTATGCAGACGGTGAGATGCTAGCAGAGATGATGGCACTGATTGGTGTCGAACCTGTCTGGGGCCGGAATGGAAGGGTTGAATCGTTTACCATCACGCCACTTGAACAACTGGGCCGGCCACGGATCGATATTACAGTAAGAAGTTCTGGAATATTGAGGGATAATTTCAGCACACGAATTAATCTGCTCGACGATGCAATAGTGGCAGTTGCAGACCTTGATGAACCTCTGGACAAGAACTACCTCCGCAAGCATACACTAAAAAGCATGGATGAGAACGGAAGTGAGTGGAGAGAAGCCACATTACGTATTTTTGCCTCTCCACCGGGTACTTATTCAAGTGGCGTAAACCTTGCTGTCCTTGCAAGTGCCTGGAAGGATGAAAAAGACCTTGCCGACATATTTGTTGCATTCAATGGATATGGTTATGGCCGTGGTGTTTATGGAAGGGAGGCACATGCCCAGCTTGCAAGCAACCTTTCTTCTGTCTCGGTTACCTTCAATAAAGTTGTCACCGATGAAAAAGACCTCCTTGGATGTTGCTGCTACTTTGGCACCCATGGGGGTCTGACTGTTGCAGCACGTCATTATTCTGAAGGGGAAGTTCTGGCTTATTATGGCGATACACGTGAACCTGACCATGTCGAAGTTCGCGGTCTTGCTGATGAAATCCGCCGGGTAGTCCGTACAAAACTCCTCAATCCAAAATGGATTGAAGGAATGAAAGAACACGGCTACAAGGGGGCAGCAGACATGATGAAGAGGATCTCCCACGTCTATGGATGGGAAGCATCCACAAAAGAGGTCGACGATTGGATTTTCGATGATATTGCACGAACATTTGTTCTCGAAGAAGAAATGAAAAAATTTTTCGAGGAACATAATCCCTATGCCCTCGAAGAAATTACCCGTCGCTTGCTCGAAGCTGAACAGCGGGGCCTCTGGAACCCACAGCCAGAGGTAATCGAGAAGCTCAGGAATACTTACCTTGAAATAGAGTCATGGATGGAAGAGAAGGTGACAGAGGGGGATTTCCAGGGGGGAAATATCGATATTTATACCCCACAGGATGTTTTGGGGTGGGGAGAAACCATTAAGAATATACATGAAAAAATCAAGGTACGCCAGAAAAAAACAATAAATTAATTTTTTTTTTGGAGGTTATATGTCGATAATCGAGACAAATGAACTGGTGAAAAACTATGGTGATTTATGCGCAGTGGACCATGTGACACTCTCTATTGGAAAGGAGGTCTTTGGGCTTCTTGGTCCGAATGGATCGGGAAAAACAACGACAGTTCTTATGCTTACAACCCTCCTCTGTCCAACATCGGGTACAGCAAGTATCTGTGGCTACGATATTCAAAAGCAGGCCGAAATGGTGCGGAGTATGATCAGCTATGTTCCCCAGGATATGGCAGTCGATATAAAGTTGACCGGAAGGGAAAATGTGATTTTTTTTGCAAAGCTGTATGGCATACCTTCACCGAAGGATAAGGCAGATGAAGCTCTTGCCCTTATGGAATTAAACGAGAGAGCCGATGATCTCACCCGTACTTACTCGGGTGGGATGCGGAGACGCTTGGAACTTGCACAGGCTCTGGTCCATGAACCTTCAGCATTGTTTCTCGATGAACCGACCCTTGGTCTTGACGTTGCTGCCAGGAAAAAGATTTGGGAACATATTGGGAGTCTGAGCAGGAGGGGGATGTCAATTTTTGTAACAACACATTACATGGATGAAGCCGACCGTTTCTGTGATCGGGTTGGTATTATCAACAATGGGAAAATAGCAGCCTGTGGTACTCCTCTCGAACTCAAGGCAAAACTCATGAATGATGTCATCACGGTTAAAATCGAAGGAACATGTCAGCCCCCTGACTTGGAGGGGGTGTGGTATGTAGGCAAACATGAAGACGAAATATCATTTACTGCTGAAAATGGAAAAGAAGCACTCCCTACCATCGCAGAAGCCCTCACGAGGAACAATGTGAAGATTCGGGCCATGTCACTGCGTGAACCCACGCTTGATGATGTATTCCTTCAGGCAGTCGGCCAGCAGGAAGAACCGTATGGTTTTGCAGATTCAAAATTCCGGATAATGCTAAGGAGACGGAAATGAGGGGCATTACTACCTTCATTCAGAGGGATTTTCTTCGCTGGGAGAGGGGCCGGGTCGCAGTATTTTCAGCCCTCGTTATGCCGGCAGCATGGCTGATATTTGTCGGTCTCGCTTTGCCTGTGAAGTTTACGGGTAACTACCTGGACTTCATTACCCCCGGGATACTTGTCATGACAATGCTCTCCGCCGGGCTTTCAGGAGGAGCTTTACTGATGTTTGATAAAATCCTTGGATTTCTTAATAAGTTCCTTGCGTTGCCAACTCCCCGTGAGAGTATTCTGTTTGGAAAAATACTTTTTATTACTGGCAGGGGATTAATTCAGACAACGATAATCCTTATTATTGCAGTCATCATCGGCGCTTCCTTATTGCATCCTTTCCAATATTTCATGATTTATCTTGTCCTTTTTGCATTCGGGATATTAATTTCAAGTTTTGCGACGACTATTGCTTTGTATCTCGAGGACCATGATTCCTATGCGGCGTTCAACACTATGATTTCAATGCCTCTCTTCTTCACATCGAGTGCTCTGATGCCCTATAATGTGATGCCTTCATGGCTCCGGACTATCGCAGTCCTGAACCCTTTAAGTTTTGCGATTGATGCCATTCGTGACATAGGTTATGGCATTATACCGTTATTTCCACTCGCTATGCTGGTTGGGCTTGCAGGTTTTATCATTTTTCTCTGCTCTCATGTTTTTAGAAAGGTGACAATCTAATGAAATTATTGTATAGCTCCAGGCGAGAGAAAAAACGAGGAAAAAAAATATTATTTTTTTTCATTCTTCTATACCTTTTATCCTCACTTATTCTCTGTGGATGTCTCGACATAAATACTCAATCTCCTCAACCTGTTCAGAACAAGAGTGAAAAAGGAATTTTAGTTCCTTCATCTCTCAATCCGTCCATTACGAAATCATATTCCATCCCCTCGCAAACCGAAAGCATTGAACTGTCTGGAAAGACTGGTCAGATTGAAATCTACACCAGTGACGGATCGGTTGTAAGACTGCCATCAATAACAAACCGGATTATTGCTGCCAATAGTGATGCAGCTGAACTTCTCATAGCACTTGGTGCAAGTGACAAGATTGTAGGGGTAACAGACACTGTTGCAACAGACCCTGTGTTAAAACCTTTCATTGAAAAAGCCAGATCAATTGGTAACTGGCAGACACCGGATATCGAAATGATTCTTGAATTAAATCCCGATGTAGTAATTGCTTATGGGAGTTATCGTCCCCAAAATATTGACAAAATCCTTGCTTTGAATATTTCAGTATTGAGTATCGATTGTTATCATCTTAATACTCTTATCAGGGATATTCATTCACTGGCTGTGCTCACCGGGAAAGAGTCTGAATCTAGTCAATTACTTGCTTTTACTCAGAAAGGTATTGATATTGCCCATAATAGGGTATCAACAATTGACCAAAGCATGAAACCCCGGGTTTATATTGAATATGGTGATTATAGCGTTCCGGGAAAAGGTTCTGGAGCAGATACACTCATCACTTTTTCGGGGGGATTAAATATTGCAGGGAATGATACGCAATCATATTTTAAGGTGAATCCGGAGTGGATAGTGACACAGAATCCCGATGTGATTATAAAGATAGTGCCAGGTAATAAGCCATGGGATGATTATCCAAAAATTAAGGAAGACCTTTTAAAAAGACCCGGATTTACAAATATTTCAGCGGTTCGGAACAACAAAGTTTACCTCCTGAATGGTGATTATGCGTTTGGGCCAAGGGCTGGTATTGGAGTTATTGCAATCGGAAAGGTTTTGCATCCACTCCGATTTACCGATATTGACCCCTCTGAAATGGTTACAGAATATCGTCAAAAATTCTTGAACACTGTTCCAGAAGATCAGATAATATATCAATGAGATAACGGAGTAAATTGATGGGCAGGAAATTTATGAAAACACTGGAATTTTTGGTATTCGACAGAGAAACAAAAATTGTTAAGTAAATGCAAAATGGGATGATCAAGAATGCCTAAGATTTATTTTATTGGAGCAGGACCGGGAGATCCGGAATTGATTACCGTAAAAGGTCTTCATCTGATTGAGAATGCCGATGTATTATTATATGCAGGTTCCCTGGTAAATCCACTCCTTATTCAGAGGTCTCATGCATCTGTCAAGGTGAATAGTTATGGAATGAAACTCGAAGACCAAATTGAACTACTTGTGAAACATGCTGAGTCCGGAAAAATAGTCGTTCGTCTCCATTCTGGAGATCCATCTCTCTATGGGGCAATATCAGAACAGATCATTGAACTCGAGAAAAGGGGATTAAGAGTGGAAATTATTCCTGGGGTATCGTCGTTATTTGGTGCTGCGGCAGCCCTCAAGGTTGAGTTAACTCCAAAGGGAGTATCAGAATCTGTTATTATCACGCGTCCAGCTGGAAATACTCTTGATAAAGATTATATCCGCGAATTATCAAGATTAGGTTTCACAATGGCAATTTTTCTTGGTTCCTCTCATCTGGATGAAATCCAGAAATCTCTGGATTATCCTCCTGATACACCAGCAGCAATTGTATATCATGCAACATGGGGTGATGAATTGTGTATCCGCGGAACCGTTTCAGATATAGTAGAAAAAGCTCATGAAGCAGGTATAGAAAGAAGTGCCCTCCTTCTAATAGGAAATGCGGTGGATTCCCAAAGAAAAGGAGTTATTCGTTCTCATCTCTATTCATAAATTTTTTTATTATTCTCCGAGTAATTCTGAATAGTAGGAATTCACGTAAATAAAAATAGTCGTCTTTTTCCTTAAACCCATATTCCGCAGGTCGAATTTCAAAAATAATATTTTTCATACGGCGGCCCCAGCAGACCGAGTATTCTCCGCAAATCATCAGTTAAATTCGCGATTTTCGGTACTCTTCTCCTATCCACAAGAACCGAGTACTCCCTCACCCTCCGGAACAGGAAAAAGATCCACTTCAACGTCGGTCGTTGAGTCTGTTTCTTCGTCTGGCTGATCACCGTCTTCCCAGTACGTTCCAGTGCCCGCCTCAGCTGGAATTCAACCATTGAATAAATGAACAGACAGAGCACCATAATCATGGCCAGGGCCTGAATCCGGGAATT
>JARYMB010000012.1 GCA_029907345.1 Methanolinea sp. | reverse complement strand
CGGTATCCGAGGAGCTGTGCGCCCTTGGGGTTGACCTCCTCGATCACGGGTCCTGACCGCAGGTTGATAACGAGGAATACCCCGGCCTCCGAGTAATCAAAGATCCCGTGGTACCGCTTCTCCTGCTCTTTCTGCGTCCCGGAAAGGGATGCGACGATCAAACCGATCGCGACAAAAACGTAGAAGTATGCAGTTGCCTGGGCGAGGCTCCCGACCTCGGGATACATGAAAAAATAGACCATCGCCATGTATCCCATCGCTATAACGACGGTGAGTGTGACCCCGTTCCTGGTAAACCAGTAGGCGGCGATAACGATGGGGATGTAGAACAGGTGTGACGTGATGGAAAGGAGGCCCCTTTGCATGCCGTAATAGTTCAAAAAGAACGCAAACAGAGTGGACAGGATTAGAACGGCAATCCAGAAACTTCTCTTTTCGAGGAGTGAAGGAATCGTTCTTGTCAGTGTTCCCATTTATCTCACCCGCCCCTGCACCTAAAATGAATGGCGCCTCTCCCTATAAAAGGTGTAACCCAAGGCACTCTCCTCTGTGATTTCACCGTGTTTGTGACAGATGCTCCGGGGGTATTTCAGTTCCCGCCCCCTCCTTCCTGTCATCGGGGGCGGCATCGCAGGGCACCAGGTGGTACCGGCTGGCAAAATAGTGAAAGGACCCGTTCTTCCGGCATGCCACCGTTGCCGAGAACCGGGCGAGTATTTCCAGCATGAAAGCGATCCGTGAAGCGAAGCGGCGGGGAATACGGGAATTGAAGTATTCCTTCGACAGGGCATCTGTTGCATGGTGGTGGGGTAAAGAGAGATCCCGTTCCGCCGCCTCGTCGAGGCCGGCAAGGTACCAGCTCTCTATTTCCCTGATGATCACGATGATATCACGGCTGTCGAGGGCGCAGAACCGCTCCATCAGGAGGTGTTTCTTGGCTTTCACTCCCGGTTCGTTATCGATGTCTGCAAATACGAGGTAGTCATCTTTCATCCGGTGGATACCCGTTATGAGGCGGCAGACGCCGGCCCTCTTCATGCAGGCAAACTTGACGATGTGGACTGACCGGTACCGGGGTTCGAGCAGGGGAACGATGACTTTTGCGAAGAACCTCTCGTCGTCGTTTCCCTCGACGAAGAGGAAGAGTCTGCGCCTTGTCATTCCAGTCCGAGGAGATTCTGGATGAAGAGATCCTCGATTCCGATCTCCTGTTCGAGGAACTCCTGTATCTCCTGCCTGTTTGCGGGCCGGCTCACGTTCGAAAAACCATCCCGGTCGCGGGTTATGAGCAGGAGATCATCGATACTGACATGTTTCAGCATCTCGGGGTTATGCGTCGTGACAATCACCTGCTTGTTCCGCGATGCGTCTTTGAGCATCTCCACGAGCTTGGATATGAGGTAAGGGTGGATGTTCCTTTCCGGCTCCTCGATGATGGTGACCGGCCGCTCCTCGAAGTAGAGGGCGATTATGATGGCACATATGTTGATGGTCCCGTCCGAGACCATCGATGCCGGGAGGTATTTTTCCCTGTTGTAGACCTCTTTCAGTTTTAAAAACATCGACATGTCCATGAACTTTTCGACTTCCACGTCGTCCACGAAGGGGAGAACTTCGTGGAGAAGCTGCGAAAACAGGGTCCTGCGTGCCGGATCATCGATGATCTTCTTGATCACGATGGCAAGGTTGCTCCCGTCCTTTTCGAGGTCGGTTTTTCCCATGATCGGGACAGCCCTCTTGAGGAGCCGGGGATCGAAGTCGTAGACCTTCATCCCGCGGAAGATCCACTCGAGCGATGGAACGCCGGGGATGAAGAGGGGGACCGTCATGATCAGCTTCTTCCTGTCAGCTTCTGTCGTCCGGAACGAGAAGGGAAGGAGTTCCTCATTGCGCAGTTCGAGGCCGTCCGGGGGAGTGATGGTGTAATGGATAACCCGCCCCTCCCGTGCAAGGCGAATCGTCCCGATCCCGGTTTCCTTCTTCTCCTGTCCCTCCAGCCGCAGGAACTCACCGCTCACCGTGAGAGTATCGGATGATATCTCGTAGTTCTCCCCCCTTTCGTGAAAGGAGAGTGAAAAAGCATAGGAAATCTCCCGGGGGCGGAAGAAGACAGGGGAGCCGGATTTCAGGGCCACGATATCGGAACGCCTCTCGTCAAGCACATAATCGATCCGGAACGAAAAGGGTTCGGCTGCACCGATGAGCGTGTTGCGGAGGTACTCGACTCCTCCCTGGAGCGAAACGGCATTGGCCAGACCATACTTGGCAATGTCCCGCAGGAACTTGATCACCTGGATGAAGTTTGACTTGCCGGATGCGTTTGACCCGATAATTACGGTGAAGTTATCGGGCTCCACATCGAGGTGCGAAAAGCTCTTGAAGTTTCTGACGGTGAGCTTGCGGATCGGCATGAGAGAGAGTGCATCGCCGGGGCATATGGTATTTGTGCCTGGAAAAGGACTGTCGCGTGTCAGGGGAAGGGGAGACCTGCAAGTCCGAGGTGTTCTGCCAGTTCCATAACTTCCTTTCGGAGTTCCCGTTCCAGCCGGAAGAGGAGAACGAAGTAGAAGAGGGCACCCGAAAGGACAATCCCGGCGAGCACCGCGATGTGTGTCGGGAAGAATAGCCACTGGAGCACGGATACGAATCCTCCCATGAGCAGCCCGGCGAGAGCGATATGTCCGACTGTCGCTCTCTCTGCACGTACACCCGTGAACCGGAACAGGGCCAGCCGGGACGAGAAGGCCCGAAAGATGCTGACGAGGAGGACTGCTGCTGCAGCGCCGGTGATGCCATAAGCCGGGACCATGATCATTTCCAGGAGGATCAGGGATGCGCAGGAGAGGGCGTTGATGAGAAAGACCGTCCTGGATTTCCCCACCGCGGAGAGCGCCATGCTGTCAAGCACAAAGATGACAGCCCCTATCTGGGCCAGGAGGAGGAGGGTGAATGCATGCGTTGCAACGATAAACGGCGACCCGTACAGGAAATAGAGGAGGCGTTCCCCGAGGACGAGCCCGCCGCATATCACGGGGACCGCGAGCACGAGTGAATAGGAAAGAGCCCTCTCCAGGGCATGGCGGATGGCAGCCGTCCCTCCCTGTCCATACCAGCTGCTCAGCCTGGGAAAGAGGGAGACGGAGAGCGATGTTGCCACGAAGAGGGAGAGCGTGGCAAGCTGGAGCGGTGTCCTGTAGTATCCGACACCGGTGGGATCCAGGAAGTACCCGACAATGACAGTGTCTGCATACAGTGCAAGGACCGATGCAAGCGACGAGGAAAAACCCCATGCCGCGTCAGGGATCAGCTCTTTTAGGTGGTGCAGGCCGAATGCGGCCGGCCTGATACGGAGAAAACGGGCGTTGATTGCGACCGCCGCGAGCAGTCCGGCGATGAATCCGCCTGCCATACCGGCCACAGCGAAACCTGCCCCGACGGCGAGGATCTGGACGGTGACACGGGTCACAGTGCTGATGAACTCCCCGGCCTGCAGGATACCCACGCTCCCGTGGCCGTAAATCCCGGAGGCAAGGATGCCTGATACCGAACCGATGGCGAGGGCTGCAACCAGCCAGGGGATGAGGCCGGCAGACCGGGCATCGTGCATGAAAGGTGCGGCAAGAACGAGTATCCCGGTCATGCAGAGGCATGTCAGGAACAACCTTGCCACGGCCTGCGCAGTGAAAAATGCACCCTCATCTCCTCCCCCGCTTATCTTCCTCACCGCAGCACCCCCCAAACCCCCGTCGGACACGAGGGCCGCGATGCTGTAATAGGCGGAAAAGAGATAGTATGCTCCAAGCACCCCCGCCCCGGCGACGTGGGCGATGTAGACGGTCGAGAGGTAGCCGACTGCCGTAACGCCTGTGCTCGCAAGGAAGGAAAGGAGTGCGTGGCGACGGATCTCTTCGACACCGAGGAGCCGCCGCACGAGAGACGCGGGACCGGTCACGTGCAATCACTTGGATCTCAGAAGGGAAATAGGCGGTGCCCGGTATCTCCTGCCCGGATCGACCTTTCCGCCTGACCGAAAGGGTGTTGGTTTGCCGGAGCGCATACCCTAAAGACGTACCGATGCAGGGAAGTGAGGAGACCACGGGGGTGGAGGGGGAAGACAAAAGCACCCGCTCTCCCATCATCCGGGCCCGGGACCTCGTGAAGAACTACGGGAATGTCCGTGCGGTGGATACCATCAGTTTCGAGGTCATGCCTGGAGAGGTCTTTGGTTTCCTCGGACCAAACGGCGCCGGAAAGACCACCACGATGAGGATGATCCAGTGCGTTTCTCCCCCGACCGGAGGGACCCTCTCAGTGTTTGGCCTGGATGTGAGGGACCACCCGGCAGATATCAAGAAGTGGCTCGGCATTGTTCCCCAGGAGACGAACCTTGACCCTGACTTCACCTGCATCGAGAACCTGCTTGTCTATGCCCGGTACTTCGACATCCCCGCAAAAGAGGCCCGGCAGAGGGCAGAAAAACTCCTTGCATTCATGCAGCTCGAGGAGAAAGCCGATGTCCCTATTGATGGCCTGTCGGGCGGGATGAAGAGGAGGCTCATCCTTGCCCGGGCGCTCATCAATAACCCCCGGCTCCTCGTTCTCGACGAACCCACCATCGGGCTTGACCCGCAGGCCCGTCACCTGATGTGGGAGAAGCTGAAGGCACTCCAGGGGATGGGGAATACGATCCTCCTGACGACCCATTACCTCGAAGAGGCCGAGAGGCTCTGCAACCGGCTCGTCATCATGGACAGGGGAAAGATCCTCGTCGAGGGAGAACCCATGGACCTTGTCAGGAGGTATGCCGGGGATGAGATCGTCGAATCGGAAGGAAGCCCGCAGGTCATCGCGTGCCTGGAGGAGACGGGGTGTCGCTACGAGGTCCACGGCGACATGGTCCAGGCGTTTTCCGACCAGCCGAGAGTCCTGGCAAAGCGCATCCTCGATACCTGCAACCCGGGCCGTGTCTTTGTCCGGAGGGGAACACTCGAGGACGTCTTTTTGAGCCTCACAGGGAGGGATCTCCGGGAATGAGGCGTTATTTCCCCGTGCCGACCCGGCTGGCGTGGAAGGTATGGCGCCGGAACCGGGACGTCTTTTTCAAGACCTACAGGGTCAATTTTCTGCCGCCCTTCATAGAGCCGGTCCTCTACCTCCTTGCCCTCGGGTACGGGCTCGGGATGTTCGTTGGAGATATCGGGGGAGTGCCCTACGTCTCGTTCATTGCCCCGGCCCTGCTTGCCATCTCCATGATGAACGCATCGTTCTTCGAGTGCACCTACTCGTCGTTCGTCCGGATGTACTACCAGAAGACCTACGATGCGATGGTCGCAACTCCGCTTTCCATCGAGGATGTGATTGCCGGTGAACTCCTGTGGGGTGCGACCCGGAGCCTGATCTATTCATCGGCAATGCTCGTCGTGCTCGTGGCATTCGGCGTTGTCGCCCTTCCCTCGTCGCTCCTCGTGATTCCCTTCTCGTTCCTTGCAGGACTCCTCTTCTCCGGTATTGCCATGTGCTTTACGGCAGTCAGTCCCACCATCGATACCCTCAACTATCCCGCGTTCCTTTTCATCACGCCGATGTTCCTCTTCTCCGGAACTTTCTTTCCCCTCTCGGTTTTACCGGGGCCGATCCAGGTCTTTGCGATGGCAGTCCTCCCCCTCGCCCAGGTGGTGACGGTCACACGTTCGCTCACCCTGGCGGAATTGTCCCCGGTTTTGTTCCTTTACAGCCTGGCGTGGATCGCGTCCGTTTGCACGGTCCTTTTCTTCGTCTCGATCCACCTCATGAAGAGGCGGCTGGTCATCTAGGGAGATGGCCTGTGTTTCAGCGGGTGCCATCCACGAAAAGGGGGTAAGGGATCCTCCTCCCTCGCGTTTGTAATTTGTTTCCTGGAGGAGGTCCTGCAGCAAGGGGAGACAGCCATGGTAATGTTTCTCATCCCCCGGAACATAACGATCCTGTCATGGTGTAATTCATGGACCCCTGGCTAATCGTGGGAGGAATTGCCGCCATGCTGACAACGTTTGGGTTCGTCCCCCAGATCCACAAGATGGTCCGGACACGGTCTGTCGATGATGTCAGTCCCCTGACCTTCGTCCAGTTCATGGCAGGGGTAAGCCTCTGGACCCTCTACGGTGCACACATCGGCGACATGATCGTCCTGCTCGCAAACATTGTCACGCTCGGGACCCTCGTCGTTGCCGTCTCTCTCCATTTTTATCTGCGACCCCGGAAGGAAAGTGACTAGAAAGCCGCATGCAAACAGAAAGCGAAAGTTCCCGGCCTTTCCGGGATAAAAAAGATCCGCATGAGCAGGAACAGAGAGAGGAAGATATACGCCTCTCCCTCATCGGGTATGCCATCCGGGCCCCCAGTCACCGGAACTCCCAGCCCTGGAAAGTCGCCCTCCGGGGGACCGGGAGGATTGTTTTGTCTATCGACCATTCCCGGGTCGCACGTGCGCTGGATCCTTCCGGCCGACAGGCCTTCCTCTCCTGCGGGACGTTCCTCGAGAACCTCGATATTGCTGCCCGTGCGTCGGGTTACCGTGCCGATATCGACCTTTTCCCGGCCGGCTGGCCGGACCCCGGAAAGCCACTTCACGATCCCGTGGCCAGCATCGATCTCGAAAGGGACGAAAGGGTCCAGCCGGATCCCCTCTTTCATGCAATCCCCATCCGCCAAACCAACCGTCGTCCCTATTCCGGTAAGGCAGTCCCTCTCTCCGTTGCCGGTGAGCTTGCGGCAGCCGGCGATGGGGAGCTGGTCCCGTTTGGGTTTACAAACGACAGGAACCTGATCCGCGAGATAAGGGACCTTGTAACGGAGGCGCTCGCCCGGGAACTGTCAGACAGGGAAAGATTCAGGGAATACTGCGAGTACTTCCGGTTTACGGACGCAGAAGCGGCCCGGCACAGGGACGGGTACGGGCTTGCACAGTCCGGGCAAGGGAAGATTATTCGATTCTTCACCGGTGCGTTCCTCTTTTCCCGGGAATCTGTTCTCCGTAACCCGGAGGCATTCTCGCGGAGAGCCGTATCCGATCTTGGGAAGATACTGGAGAAGTGCGGCGGGATCGGGTGGCTCTCCACGAAGGGCGATTTTTACATCGACCAGGTGAGGGCCGGAAGGGCCTTTGAGAGGATACACCTCAAGGCCTGTTCCCTCTCCCTTGCCCTCCAGCCGGTCGCGAGCCCGTTGGCAGGTTACAGGGAGATGGAAGAGGTCAGGGCCCGCCTCTCCGAGCTCCTGGCAATTCCCGGGACTCACACAATCCAGCTGCTCTTCCGCACCGGGTACGCAAAACGGGTTCCGCAGACTCCGCGGAGGGATATTTCCGACTTTATCGTTTCCTGACCTGTCAGGCCGGAAAAGGCACGGAGTGCAGTCCCAGTGCCAGGAAGAGAACGGCTGCTCCGCAGGCAGCGAGGGGGAGTGTGTAGGCAAGAGAGACCTCTTTGATGGTTGCTCCCGTGGTGCGGTGCAGGAGCCAGAAGAAGGGGTCGGTCAGCCAGGAGACGATGCACACTCCGGCGGCAACCGAGAGTACCAGGGGCAGGGGCTCGAGGACGCTGGCAAGGGCTGTTCCTGCCATGACCTGGGAGGCGATTACCGATGTTGCCACCCGGGATCCGAGTGCCGCCTGGACGATCGCCGTAAAGGCGAAAGGGATTAGCACAGCAGGGAGCGACCCGCTCACTGCGGGGAAGACCGTATCTGCAAATCCGCTTTCCAGGATTACGTTTCCAAGCGCTCCCGCACCGCAGATATCGAACATGACCAGGCCTGCGTGCGCCGTTCCTTTTTTAAGACCGGTCGAGCGTGCTTCTGGGGGTGCAAGGAGGAGGGCTGTTGCCAGGCCGGCGAGCATTATTGCCTGGATCATCGACTCGTGGGAGAGGGAGAAGACGAAGAGGCAGAGGGGTATCGAGACCAGGATAGCGATGAAGGGAGCCCATGCCCGGAGGGAAGATATCACGTCCGATCCCCCTGCAGAAGGAGAGGCGCCTGCAATATCACCCGGCTCACCTGAACGGTTCCGGAAGAGGAGAACCAGTCCTGCAAGGAGCGCCAGGGAAAGGGGGATGGCAACGAGGTCATAGAGGAGGGGAGACAGGCCTGACCCAAATCCCAGGAGGAGAGGGATGATGACGGGTGTCGGAAAAACGAGCGTATAAGAGATGACACTTCCTGTCGCGGTGAGGAAGAGGAGCATGTTCTTCCGGCGGCGGTCAGTTTCTATCCGACCGATGACGGGCGCAAGCATGACGAAGGCGGTGATGCAGCAGGTCGTCAGGAGGGAGAAGATGTATCCCGCAATTGCCGCGAGGCTCCAGGTCCCGGGAAAACCTGCCCGGAGATCCGAGACCATCCTCTCCAGGTGGCCATGTGCCTGGAGTGTCAGGCCAATGACGGCGCCGGAGAAGATGATGATCGCAAAGAGCGCAAAGACGCGTCCCAGCCCGGCAATGACTGCCCCGAGCACGGTCCCGAAGTCCATTCCCGCACCCATGCCAAAGACGATTGCCCCGGCGAGGAGCGAGAGAAATGGCGGAGTCTTTGCGTATATGCTCAGGAAGGCAAGGAAGAGAAGAACGATGAGAAAGAGGACAAGGAGTGACATCAACCGGACCCCGTGGGGATGCGCCCGATCAGCGGCGTATCTCGAACCCCTGCCACTCCTGCGTGGCCTCGCCGGCCCAGGTCACAGAGATATCCGCGGTCCTGATCACGGGGTCGCCTTTGGCCCGGATATCCTCGAGGAATTGTTCAAGCCGGTCCCTGTCGCCTGCAGCAACGATGCCCACTGTCCCGTCCGGATTGTTCTTCACAAAGCCCCGTATGTTGCGGCGGAGAGCGGCATCCCTGACGAAATACCGGTACCCGACCCCCTGAACCCGCCCGGACACGACAACCCTGATCTCCTTCATGCCGAATTATGCCTCCCCCGGGAACACACCCTGATCCGTTCCGGCTCATTCTTGGACTGTCCCGGCCGGCACGGCATCCGGTCTGCCGGTTATCGGATCCGGGACCACTGCGACTCCCCCTCTTTCTTTTCCAGTGCCCTGCACCGGGGAAAGTAAGTCTCCCCAAAGACCCAGGGCATGTAGCTCCTGCACATGTCTGGTTTTTCTGCGTGTATGGAACAGGTGTAACGGGCCTTCCCCACCCTGCGGAGGAAGGGACAGACCGGAGGATACTCTCCCGTTTCCGGGTCCCGCATCTCGATTGCACGTATTCCCCCGATCTCGTCGGGGGTTAGTTCCGTGCACCGTGTCCACTTACCGTCCGCCCTGCATGCCGAAAAGTGCCGGAGGATCTCTTTTCTCCCGCTGGAGATCCAGGTATAGAGGTTCTCGTGGGTGGGATAGATCCTGTCTCCGAATACCTTGCAGCACAGACCGCACTGGGAGCAGGATTCTTCCTGCCTTTCATGCTCTTCCTCCCCCGGACTGTCCTGGTCCGATATCCCGGCCATACTTGTACCTGAAGTATGCAGTCCACTGTTGCATAACTTTACCGTATCACCTCCGCATTCCATCCACGTATTTATCGGGTGAAATGGAGAAGTACTGGTGAAATGGCATTCGTATGCAGGCAGTGCGGGGAGTGCTGCATGGCATTGGGGGACTACATCGCCATCGAACGCCAGGTCGGGCCGTATGAGTTTGAGGCGTGCTCGGTCTCGACCGGAACAACATTCCTGGCACGCGTTGACGAAGACAAGCAGGAACTCTTCTCGCACAGGGAATGGATCGATCGGCACCCGTCTGCATGCCCGTTCCTGCGGCCGAGCGGTGACCGGGTCATCTGCTGTATCCACGAGACGAGTCCGCCGCAGTGCAAGGCATACCGCTGCGTGGTCTTGCGCATCCGGTCTTCCGATGGGAAACCCGCCGGATGTGTCACCGGCACGCTCGCACTCCACACGGATGACCCGGCCCTCCGGGAGGCGTGGAAGGAGGTCGAGGAGGCGATGGGGAGGGATCCGGGTCTTGACGAGGTGGAAATATGTACCATTCTCGGGAGGCGGGGGTTCATTTGTGACTGATAAAAAGGGAACAAGATCCGTGATATGGCCTTTTTAAAGGGGGAACCCTTTCCCTTCAATCACGTTTTCCCCTGCAGCGACCGATGTGCAGTTGTTCTCCATTTATACCGTAAAAAAGTCAGCCTCTCTGCTGCCACGTTCTTTTATGGTCATGAAAAGGTTCATAGGAGCGGGGTAACCCTATCACTCACCTATGGGAATCTCAGTCCCGACAGTCCCCCGGAATATCCGGAAAAACCTTGCTCCCGATGAAAAGGTACTCCTTGTTCTTCACCCCTCCACCCGGAGATATTTCCTGCATTACCTGCTGGGGTTAATTCTCCTCGGTTTTCAGTATCGTGCTGCCTGTTTTTGAAGCAAAGGGTTGTTGCTGCCATTTCAGGAATCCTGTACGTTGCCTACACGGAACTCAGGCGAAGGAGGATTGCATACGTTGTGACCTCGCACAGAATAATGAAGGAGGCACGCCTGTTCTCGCGCAGGAGCAGCACGCTACCTATGAACCGCATCACGGACATTCACCCCGATCATTCGTTCTTCGGTCGTCTCCTCAATTTTGGAGACCTTTTCATCTACACGGCCGGAGAAGGAGGCTTTGAGCTCGTCATGGAGAAAATTCCTGGCCCGGGAGATGTAGAGGCGACAATAGAGTCACGGCTGCTGGAAACAAAAAAGAACTCATGAGATCTTCGCCAGGGGTGAGGCATGCCCTGCTGGTATCAAGAATGATATGATGCACCCGTCCGTTCCCAAACCCTTTTTTCCGGCGCTGACCATCTCTCCACTATGGATGAAATCAGGGAATTTTTTGAGAAAGATCTCTTCGCAAGGGAAAACGGGATAGAACTCCTGCACGTCGGAAAAGGTGTGGCAGGGGTCAGGATGGCCATCAGGGAGAAGCACCTCAACAGTCATGGGACAGTCCACGGGGGAGCAATCTTCTCTCTCGCAGACTGTGCATTTGCACTGGCTTCGAACTCCCATGGTATACCTGCAGCCGCAATCAATGCCCATATTTCGTACATGAAGGCCGCAAAGTCGGGAAGTCTCCGGGCTGAAGCACGGGAATTTGCACTGAATCCACGGCTTGCAACCTATACCGTCGAGGTGACGGACGATGCAGGTGAAAAGATAGCTATCTTCCAGGGCATGGCCTACCGGAAGACACCGCCACGCGGGTAATGTGAAGACAGGGATGAGCCCCAAAAAGGTGGAGAGGCGCCCCGGGCTCAAAGAACCAGTCTGCCTGGGGGCAAGGGGGTCAAATCACGATAGGGATTGGTGCCCGGGGGCTTTCCTCCCCTCGTTTTTCGGGCGATAAGGGGAATCGTCATGGTGTCATCACGGTCACGCTCCCTGCCGCCATGGGAAAGAAGGTTTGATCTCCCTTCTTCCTCTGCGTCGGCCCGATTATGCTGTCCGGGTGCTCTTCTGTGTTATTCCTCCTTTACCGTGCCGGATCATG
This sequence comes from Methanolinea sp., assembly GCA_029907345.1. Taxonomy (GTDB): domain Archaea; phylum Halobacteriota; class Methanomicrobia; order Methanomicrobiales; family Methanospirillaceae; genus Methanolinea_A. Next base: position 44,805 of record JARYMB010000012.1, on the reverse strand, counting down.
GAGGCAGTGAGGTTTCCGGCGGATGCCAGGTTATTGTCTGCGGGACCACATCCATTTCCCGCTTGTGATACTCCCAAGGCTGCCCTGGCACCCCTGGCCGGCTTTTCCGGGGGAACAGGGAGCGCATCCCTGTTCTCCTGCATGAACTGCCGGAGGAGGGTCCGTGCGGTCCCTGTGTCACCGCTCTCAAGGGCAGTGCGGATGGCGCTCATGTCGTAGCCCTTCTCCTCGAGGGTATCGAGGAGCCTGTCCATCCTGTCTGAAGGGCCTGATCCTGTCAGGCCGCAGGCAGATACGCTGTTGTTTGCACTCACCGATGTCCCGGCCTGTACCGGAAAGGTGACAAGGAGCAGGAACCCAAGGAGTATTCCCAGTGTCAGTGTATATGCCAGTTTTTTCACCTTCTCCTCCTTTCTTCTCTTATTGTCTTCAAATGTCGGCAGCTCGCCGACGTAAAATAGGTTTAACATAGTGTTATTTATAATTTACTAATAGGAAAATGAACCAGACATATCGCATGCAATGCAGGCCGGAGAGAGGAGTTTCGGGAAGAAGGCAGAGGGAAAATTATTCGTAGGTGAATATCTCTTCAATCGGGACCCCGAAGAACCGCGCTATCTTGAACGCCAGTTCGAGAGACGGGTCGTATTTCCCCTTCTCGATGGCGAGGATGGTCTGGCGGGTCACCTTCAGTTCCTGGGCCAGTGCCTCCTGGGTGAGATCCCGCATCGCCCTGTAGACCTTTATCTTATTCTTCATCGGTGTCCCACTCCCCGTACTTGCGGGCATAATAGACCCGGAATGCGATGTAGAGGAATGCAATGCAGCAGAGCAGGATCATCTGGAGGATGCCAAAGTATCCAAGGTAGGGCTGGTCCCGCGGAAATTCCCGGGGGAACTCCCGGGGACGGGGAATCCCGAGCGGGGTCGAGAACCCGATGACGGCGGTTCCCAGGCTGACGGCAAAAAATATGACCCAGAAGACCTCCAGAGTCCTGAAACCTGCCTTCTGCGTGATGAGCCGGGATCGTTCGTCTTCGGCGACATCCGTGATCATCAGCCTCGCGACGTACAGGAGACCAACCCCCATGATGAACCCGGCAGTGATGATGAGGGGACTGCGCAGTTCCACGGAGAGCCAGAAGAGACCAACCTCCGCGAGACCGATGATCCCGACCAGCAGGTAAAAGGTGTTCTGTTTCATGGTAGTAACGTGTCAATATTATGATACAATTAGTTAATGTATTTTTACCCCCCCGGCCCGGTGAAAGGTATTTACATCGATAAACCAGCTTTCCTGTCAGGAATCATGGCATGGGACGCACGGGCCTTATGGAGGCTCCTGACAAGTGGGGAATCGCCCCTCTCCATTCTCTTCTCGCTCTCTGTTGCTCCTCTCCTCGCGTTCCTCTATTTCTCTCTCTGCCTTTTCATCCTCCCCCTTCCAAAGGCCCTGATACTCGGCGGGCTGATGATCCTCTACTATATTCCCCCGTCAGGAAAGGAGTCACTCCTCCCCCTCGGGATCGCCCTTGGTATCCCCTGGTGGCTCATGGCAACCTCCCTTGCACTCCTCGATGTCCTCACGAGCCTCTTCATGATCCTCAACTTCCGGCTTGCCCTCCGCATCCCCGTCCTTGGCCCCTGGATATCCACTTTTCTTGGCAACGGGGAAGAATTCATGAAAAAACGGCCGTGGATCGCCCGGTGGTCAGTCCTTGGTGTGGCATTCTTTGTCTTCCTCCCGTTCCAGGGGACCGGGGGAGTCGGCGCAACCCTCGTCGGGATGCTTGTCGGGCTCTCACCCTCTTCCATACTTCTTGCCGTTGCGATCGGTGGCACCGCCGAGTGCCTTCTGTTCGCCCTGGGGTCTGAGATCATATGGAGGCTGATCCTGGAAAACCTTGTTCTTGGCGCTGGCGTCGCCCTGGCTGTACTGGCCATGGGGGCCATTATCTACCTCTTCCTGCGGCGGTGGTACGAGGGGGAAAGGGAGTAAAAAACAGGGGGAGGTCGTTTCCACCGAACACCAGGTCCCATTTTACCTGAAAATCCCTCCACCGTTTTCTTTCCTTACTCGTGTGGCTTTGAAAGAATGATGTGGTTTTTATAGATCCGTTCTCAATCCTGTATGCATCATGGGTAGGTTGTTCCTGCACAACCACTGGTACGAGGCCGCCGTTCTTTCCAGAGGGGCCGGAGAAACCATACCAGGGGACTGCTGCGCAGGACACATGCGGGGATTTTGATGCAGATATTTTCCTTTGAGTCACTTTCCGGCCTTTCGAGTGCCGAAGTCTCCCGGATCCGGGAAGAAGAGGGATATAACGAGATCCCGTCCGACCGGCGCCGCAGCCCTGCCGCGATTGTCCTCGGGGTATTCCGGGAGCCGATGTTCCTCCTCCTCGTTGCCACGGGGGCTATCTACTTCCTGCTCGGGGATATCCAGGAGGGACTCCTGATGCTCTCCTTCGTCATCGTGATCATCGGCATTACGGTGTACCAGGAGAACAAGACGGAGAAAGCCCTCGAGAGCCTCCGGAACCTCTCGAGCCCGCGGGCGCTCGTCATCAGGGACGGAAACCTGGTCCGGATCCCCGGAAGGGAGGTCGTTCCCGGTGATTACCTTGTCCTCTCCGAGGGAGACCGTGTCCCGGCTGACGGCGTCCTCCTCTATTCCCAGTCGCTCTCCATCGACGAATCGCTGCTGACCGGGGAATCGGTCCCCGTGCGCAAGACGGCGGGCAGGGAGGGGATGGAACCCTCACCCCCGGGAGGAGACGATCTTCCCTTCGTGTTCTCGGGCACCCTCGTTGTCCAGGGCCAGGGTCTTGCCCGGGTTACCGCGATTGGACAGAAGACGGAGATGGGAAAGATCGGCAAGTCCCTCATGGAAGTCGGGAGGGAGGACAGCCTCCTCAAGAGGGAGGTCGCCGGTATCGTCAGGAAGATTGCCATCGCCGGGATGTCCCTGTGTGCCGTCATAGCCGTGGTATACGGGCTCTCCCACGCGAGCTGGGTGGATGGCATCCTTGCAGGGATCACGCTCGCGATGGCGATCCTCCCCGAGGAGTTCCCCGTCGTCCTGACAGTCTTCCTTGCCCTGGGGGCATGGAGACTCTCCCGGTACAACGTGCTCACGCGCCAGGTTCCCGCCGTCGAGACGCTGGGGGCAGCAACCGTCCTGTGCGTGGACAAGACAGGCACCCTCACAGAGAACAGGATGTCGGTGAAGGCATTCTGCTGTAACGGGGAAGTGACACCGTTTGGCTGCAGGGGCGACGAAACGGTCCCTGATTCGTGCCACGAACTCGCGGAATTTGCCATCCTGGCATGCAAGAAGGACCCGTTCGACCCGATGGAGAAGGCCCTCCTCTCCCTTGCCGAAGGGGAATTTGGAAAGACGGAGCACGTCCATGCCAGCTGGGAACTCGTGCAGGAGTATCCCCTCTCCCCCGAACTCATGGCCATGTCCAACGTCTGGCGTTCCCGCGACGGATCGGAATTCGTGATTGCGGCCAAAGGTGCCCCTGAAGCCATCGCGGACCTCTGCCACCTCGATCGCGGCCGGCGGACGGACCTCGATTTCCAGGTCAATGCCCTGGCCTCGCAGGGCCTGCGCATCCTCGGCGTTGCAAAGGCATCTTTCCGCCCCGTCGCCCTCCCGGACAACCAGCACGATTTTTCCTTTACGTTCCTCGGGCTGATAGGGTTTGCAGACCCCGTCCGCCCGGGGGTCCGCGAGGGGGTCGCGGAATGCCGGGCTGCCGGTATCCGGGTCGCCATGATCACCGGTGACTACCCCCTCACGGCCCGGTCAGTGGGTGCCGAAATCGGGCTCCCGGACGTCGACCATATCATCACGGGCCCACAACTCGACCAGCTGACGGACGGGGAACTGGAAGAGAGGGGGCGACTGACGTCGATCTTCGCCCGGGTCGTCCCTGCCCAGAAACTCCGCATCGTCCAGGCACACAAGAAGCACGGCGAGGTGGTCGCCATGACGGGGGACGGCGTCAACGATGCACCGGCCCTCCGGGCGGCGGACATCGGCATTGCAATGGGCCGGAGGGGGACGGACGTTGCACGGGAGTCGGCGTCCCTCGTCCTGCTCGATGACAACTTCACGTCAATCGTGGCCGCGGTCCGGATGGGGAGGAGGATCTTTGACAACCTGAAAAAGGCGATGGCCTACATCTTCTCGATCCATGTCCCCATCGCGGGCATGTCCCTTGTCCCCGTTCTCCTCGCAACCCCGCTCGTCCTCCTCCCGGCTCACATCGTCTTCCTCGAGCTGATCATTGACCCTGCGTGCTCCATCGTCTTTGAGTCCGAAAGGGAGGAAGAGGACGTCATGAAAAGGCCGCCGCGGAAGAGGGACGAAGGCATCCTGTCGGGAAAGGCACTGCAGTTCGGCCTCCTCCAGGGGGGTGTTGCATTCGGCGGCGTGCTCCTCGTCTACCTCTGGGCACTCCTGTCGGGAATGGGGGAGGACGAGGCCCGGACACTCACGTTCGTGACCGTTGTTGCGGCAAACCTGGGCCTCATCCTCATCAACAGGTCGTGGACCCTCCCCTTCTGGGAGACCCTCAAGCTTCCGAACAGGGCGCTCTGGATAGTCATTTCCGGGACAGTCCTCTGCCTGGCCCTCGTCATTTCCCTTCCCCCGATGAGGGATCTCTTCTCATTTGCACCGGTGCCTGCCGGTGCCCTCGCGGTTGCAGCGGGAGCGGGGGTGGCAAGCGTGCTCTGGTTCGAGGTCTTCAAGCTCTGGAAGAGGAATGCTGCGCGTGGCATCGCGGTAACTCCCTGAACAGATTTTGGGCCACCCCGGCCTCCTGCCGGGGTGATGGCGGGGCAGAGGTCACCCCTTCCGGAACAGGCGCTGTCCGAACGGACATCTCCCGAACCGGCACAGGAGCGAGACGACGATGAGAGTCCCGGCACCGATGAGGACCATCCCGCCTACCTGCATCAGGGTTCCCATCCACGGGCTCCCGGGGAGAAGGCGGAGATCTGCAAGGTCGATCCCGGAGGCGAGCCGGGCCAGCGTTGTCACGAGGAGGACCGCCGGTATGACGTACTTGCACAGCGGGTGGACGATTCTTGCGAAAGACCGGCCAATTTCCCGGTCGAGGACTTCCCGGGGAGCAAACCAGGAAAAGCTCACGGCAAGGATAACCGCCGCGAGGGGGAGTCCCAGTGTCCCGACGGTCTCGTCCATGAAATCGAGGACTCTGACGCTCCCGATGGTCCAGTTTGCCGCGCTGTAGCTGAGCGCTGAGGGCAGGCCCACGGCAACCATGACAAGACCGAGGAGGAGCGAGGTCTTTTCCCGGGACCATGCGACCGCCTCCCGGAGCGAGGAGACCCCCACCTCGAGCATGGAGACCGCCGATGTGATCGCCGCAAAGAAGAGGACGAGGAAAAATGCTACGGCAAAGAAAGCTCCGCCCGGCATCAGGGCAAATGCCTTGGGGAGGGTTGAGAAGGCGAGTTCCGCCCCTGCCGCTGGTTCTAGCCCGAACGTGAAGACGAGGGGGAAGATGACGATCCCGGCCAGGAGAGCGACGCCAAGGTCCGCGAGGGTGATGACGAGGGCGGACCGGGGGATGGATATGCCTTTTTCCATGTATGCGCCGTAAGTGAGGAGGATCCCGGTCCCGACCGAGAGGGAGAAGAATGCCTGCCCGAAGGCGGCACTCCAGACGAAGGGGTCAAAGAGCACGGAAAAGTCGGGGGAGAAGAGGAACGTGGTACCTTCCAGGAACCCCGGCAGGGTCGCTGCGGAGAGGGCCATCACGACCAGGATTGCCACCGATACCGGGATGAGGATGACCGATACGCGTTCTATTCCCTTCTGCACGCCCCGCGAGATGACACCGATTGTGACAGCTGCGGAAAAGAGGAAGAAAATCACCGGCAGGGAGGATGCCGTGAAATCTGCAAACGTCATCCTTGCCCCCGTCAGCGAGAAAAGTGCATATGCTGCTGTCCAACCGGTGATGACGAGGTAGTAGCAGAGGACGAGAAAGATCGTTGCGCACAGGAACCACCCGGCAATGCGGAAAGACGGCCTGATCGCCCGGAAGGCACTGACCACGGTCCCCTGGAAACTCCGCCCCATCGCGAGTTCGAAAACCATCAGGGGAAATGCACATGCAAAGACGGCGATCAGGTAGGGAATGAGGTAGGCCCCGCCGCCGTTCTGGCCAACGACCGATGAAAAACGCCAGATGTTTCCGATTCCGACCGCAGAGCCGATGGCGGCAAGGATGAAACCGCCCCGTGACGACCAGTGTTCCTTTTTACCCGTCATTCTCTCACCTCCCGGACGGGGCGATTGCGTTTTCCCGGGTTCCCCGGGCCTCGTCCGGCCGGTTGAAGACCTTGAAGAGTTCCATGACCATGACGACAGTGCCCGCGATGCAAAGGCAGATCAGCCACTGTCCGGGGGTGACCGGGGAAAGTGCGAGGATTTCCTGCATGAGGGGAATGTGCAGGGAGATGATGTGCAGCCCCTGCATGAGGATCACTCCCCCGATGAGGAAATAGTTATTCCGGAGGGGGACGCGGAATACCGATCGGTACTCGGACCTGCAGTTGAACACATGGAAGTTTTCGAAGAGGACCATGAGCAGGAGGAGCAGGTTCCTGGCATGGGTCTCCTCTGTCCCGCTTGCAGTGATCCACCAGAATGCCAAAAAAGCCACGACTCCGATCGTCAGACCCGAGAGCAGTGTCTCCCTGACCATGAGACCGTTGAAGATCCCTTCACCGGGGGGCCGTGGCTTCCTCGTCATGGCGTCCTTTTCGCCGGCTTCGAAGGCAAGGGCTACTCCCTGGATACCGTTTGTCACGAGGTTCAACCATAGGAGCTGGACCGCGAGGAGCGGGACAGGGAGGCCGGCGAGGAGGGCGAGTATGAAAAGGACAACTTCCGAAAGGCCCGTCGAGATGAGGAGGTACGTCACTTTCCGGATGTTGTCATAGGCAAACCGCCCCTCCTCGACACCCGCAACTATCGAGGAGAAGTTATCATCCGTCACGATCATCGCGGCAGTGTCCTTTGCCACGTCCGTCCCCGAACCCATGGCGACACCGATGTTTGCGCGCCGGAGCGCCGGCGCATCATTGACACCATCCCCCGTCACCGCAACAAAGCGGCCCCGCCGGACGAGAGTATCGACGATCTCCATCTTCTGGACCGGCGTGACCCGTGCAAAAACCCGTGTCCTGTCAATGACTTCCCCGCAGGCCGGGAGCGTCGGGTCACCCATGGCGGCAAGATCCTTTCCGGTCAGGACCTCCCCGTAATCTCTTGCGATATCCAGCTCGCGGGCGATGGCAAAGGCAGTTTGGGGATGGTCCCCAGTGATCATGACAACGTCGATTCCCGCCCCGTGAGCGACCCGGACGGCGTCTTTTACGTCGGGCCGAAGGGGGTCAATGAAACCCACGAGACCGTTCAGGGCGAGTTCCGGTGCTGTTTTTTCGAGTTCGGGGTCCGGTCCCGGCGGGGAGGAAAGAGACCCTTCGGCGACAGCGAGTATCCGAAAGCCCTTCTCCATCATTATCTCCATCTGCGATACGACCGGGAGAGAATCGAGGGAGGCGATACCCCCCGGGGTCGCCATTGTCCTGCAGTACGGGAAGACAGCCTCGACGGCACCCTTAACGGCAATTTTCACGCGCCCTGCCGGGTCCTCCCCTTCACGGTAATAGACTGCGGCGTACATCCTCTCTGACTCGAAAGGTACGTGGGCGACCACCCTGATGCTATTCCTGACCTCGTCGGGAACGAGTCCTGCCTTGTATCCCAGGGCGAGGAGTGCGACGTCCATCGCATCCCCGCTGTGGACCCATGTCTCGTTTTCCCTGTACAGCGTCCCCTCGTTGCAGATGACCGCACCTTTGGCGAGTGCCCGGACGGCACGGGCAACCGTTTCGGGGGGGTCCGCCCCCGCGAGCCGGAGGGTCCCCCCTCCCGGGTCGTAACCTCCACCTGTCACCTCGACGATCGTGCCGGGAGGAACGAGGACCGCCTGTGCGGTCTGCTGGTTGACGGTCAGTGTCCCTGTCTTGTCGGTTGCAATCGTCGTGCAGCTCCCCAGGCTTTCCACGGCAGCAAGTTTCCTCACGATGACGTTCCTGCGTGCCATGCGGGAAGCCGCGATGGAGAGGGCTACGGTGATGGCAACAGGCAGTCCCTCGGGAATCGCGGAGACGACGAGGGCAACGGCAAGGAAGAAGACCTCGACCGGAGGGACACCCTGGGAGAATGCAGCAATGGCCATCACGACGCTGGCCAGGATGATGAGTGTGCCCACGTTCCGGGAAAAGACCTCCATGCGGAGGAGGAGAGGCGGTTTTCCAGACTCAGTCCCCGAGACGGCCTCGGCGATCAGCCCGACCTCGGTGCGTGTCCCTGTCCCCGTCACGATACCGCACCCTCTCCCGGAGATGACCGTGCTCCCGGCAAACGCCATGTTGGAGCGGTCGCTCACCGGTGCCTGCTCTTCCGTGATACCCACGGTCTTTTGCACCGCAACCGACTCGCCGGTGAGGAGTGATTCGTCAATGGAAAGGTTTGAAGCATGCAGGAGCCTCATGTCTGCCGGGACTTTCATGCCGGACTCGAGGAGAACGACGTCACCGATCACGAGGTCTTCGGCAGGAACGTTCTGCCAGGAACCGTCCCGGCGGACACGGGCAGTGACACGGAGGAGATTCTGGAGCTTTTGGGCACTCTGCTCTGCCTTCCATTCCTGGACCGTCCCAATCGCGGCGTTGATGCAGACAACCAGAAAGATGAAGGCAGCGTCTTTGGAGTCCCCGATCAGGATCGAGATGACTCCCGCCGCAAGCAGGATGTAGATAAGCGGGCTTTTGAACTGGTGAATGATGACCTGGAGAAGACCGGGAGCCTTCCCGGAAGGCAGTGAGTTTTTCCCGTAACGAGCGAGCCGGTGGAGAACCTCCCCACGGGAAAGCCCCCCGGACCCCGAACGGAGGATTTCATAGACCCTCTCGATCGGGATGGCATGCCAGGGGACCGCGTGGTGGGGAATGGTCTCGGGGATCATGCCGTTTCAGGAACAAGGGAATCTGCCCGATTCTAGTCCCAGAGTTTTTCTTTCCGGGCAATCACCATCTCGCAGAACCCGTCACCCCTGCAGCGGGCCATGGAGACCCCGACCGAGAACTCCGGGTTGAGGGCCTCCACCACCGCCCTGACGTAGGCACTGCAGACGGCGTGGACCTCGGCGGGCGGGATGCCGGGGGCACTCTCTTCCCGGAACATTGCGCACTCCGCGAGCCGGATTACCCCTTCCTCCGGGAACCCCTCGATGTAGCGGGTCTCGAAGGCACGGCCGAACAGGATGACGGAGACAGCCCCGAGCGTCGCGACAAGGTCAGCGGCATTGTCCCTCTTCATGGAATTGCCGTCGGCAATGCGACGGGCCTCTTTTCCAAGGATTGAAAAGAGGCGTTTTCTGTCGGGAGATTCCCCGGGCTGCCCGCCGCCCGTCCTGCCCAGCTCAAGAACAAGCCGCGTGAGAACGTGGGAGGCAAGTGCCCATCGTGCGGAGGTCGGAATCTCGTGCAGGCGCGTCATCGTTCTCTCCCGGGGCAGGTGCGAAACGCCATTCCTTTCATGGTCTTACAATGGCCTGCGGGAAATAAAGCATTTCCCGTATGAGGAGAGGCGGGGAAGACACTGGGAGGGCGGAATATCCCGGAATATTTCCGGCGCTCCCTGAGCACTATTTATTTTGCAGCAAGGCGAAATAACCGGTAATCTGACCCCGCGTGTGCAGGCCCGGATACGATGTGTACCGGTCCCCGGAGGGCATAATGGATCTCTCTATCCTGTATGATATCCTCATCATATTCGGGCTTTCCCTCGTCGTCGGCCTCGTAGTCAATCGCATCAGGATCCCCCCGATGATCGGGTACATCGTGGCCGGGATCATCGCAGGACCGTCTCTCCTTTCCCTGATCCGCAGTCCCGCACAGGTTGATATCCTTGCAGAGATCGGGATCATCCTCCTGCTCTTCTCGATCGGACTCGAGTTCTCCTTCCGGCAGCTGTGGGAGATCAGGAGCCTCGTCCTCTCCGGGGGGTGCATCCAGGTCGGACTTGCCACCGTCCTTGCAACGGCTGTTGCCCTCGCGGGCGGTCGTCCCTGGAACGAGGCAATCCTCCTCGGTTTCGTCGTCTCACTTTCGAGTACCGCCGTTGTGCTGAAGATTCTGCATGATCGGGGTGAACTGGATTCGCTGCATGGAAAGCTGACGCTGGGCATCCTTATATTCCAGGACCTCATCGCCATCCCGATGCTCATGGCGGTGCCGTTTCTCGCCGGGGCGGCGGGCGGCACCGGAGATCCACTCCTCATCGTCATTTTCAAGGATGTCCTCTTCGTTGCAGTCCTTGTGGCAACCGCGAAGTGGGTCATGCCGGCTGTCCTGTTCCAGATCGCGAAGACCCGGAACAACGAGCTCTTCCTCCTCTTCGTCGTCTGCGTCTGCTTCGGAGTTGCCACCCTTGCTTCCTTCGCAGGACTTTCCCTTGCGATGGGGGCCCTCCTTGCAGGCCTGCTCATCTCGCAGTCCGAGTTCAGCCACCAGGCAATCAGCAGGATAGTCCCTTTCCGGGATATCTTCACCGCGTTCTTCTTTGTCTCCATCGGGATGCTCCTCGATGCCGGCTTCCTCCTCGACCGCCCCGCACTCGTCCTCGCATTACTCCTCGTTGTCCTTGCCGTCAAGTTCCTTGCAGGGTCGATGGCCCCGTTCGTGCTCGGGTACCAGCTCCGGACCATCATCCTGACGGGAACCGCTCTCATGCAGGTCGGGGAATTTTCCTTCATCATCACGAAGAGTGCTCTTGACTTCGGGCTCCTCTCCCGGGACGCTTACCAGGTCTTCCTCGTGGTCGCCCTGATTTCCATGGCAGCAACCCCCTTCCTCATCTCTTCCGGCCAGCCCCTTGCATCGTTTGCCTGTTCCAGCAGGTTCTTCCAGAAGGTCCTGCCGGGGCGGTGCCAGTGGGTTGCAACGGAAAAGAAGGTCGCAAGATCCGGGCACCTCGTGATCATCGGGTACGGGGTCAACGGCAGGAACCTGGCACGGGCAGCCCGCATCGGCGGAATCCCCCACGTCATCATCGACATGAACCCGGATTCCGTCCGGCAGGCACGAAAAGAGGGAGAAGCAATCATCTACGGTGATGCGACAACGGAGGGTGTCCTCGACCATGCCGGCATCCGGCAGGCCCGGACGGCCGTTGTTGCCATCAACGACCCTGTTGCAACGAGAAGGATCGTCGGGCTCTGCCGTGAAATGAACCCCGGGATCTTCCTCGTTGTCCGGACCCGGTACATCGTTGAAGTCCCTGTACTCCGGGAGATCGGCGCCGACGAGGTAATCCCCGAGGAGTTCGAGACCTCGATCGCGATCTTTTCGCGGGTCTTGGCAGATTTCGGGATACCGGACGAGACCATATCGCGCCTCGTCCACGAGATCCGTTCCGAGAGCTACCAGTTCCTCCGGAACCCTGCTTCTCCGCCCCCGGCACAGGCACTCGAGATACCCGGTATGGAGGTCAGGATCATCCGCGTTGCAGAAGGTGCACCCATCGCGGGCAGGACCCTTGGAGAGGTTCTTTTGAAAAAGAGGTACGGCGTAACTGTTCTTGGAGTGAGGCGGGATGGGGCAATCATCCCCCATCCGGACGGCACCTGCGAGATCAGGGCAGGGGACGAGGTTACCATAACGGGGACGAGGGATAAGATCGCGGGTGCAATTTCCCTCTTTTCACCCCGCGAGTGAGACCGATTGGGGATATACGCAGGCCGCCCCTGTCTCTCACCTCCGCTACCCCTGCGGGAAGTGTTTTTCCCGGAAGAACACTTACCTGATAGGGATGGAAGGGATCGTTGCAACGCCCGAGTTCCAGGTGAGCCTCCTCCTGTTTGCGGCACTGGGGGGGTACCTCCTGGCATCGCGTATCAACCAGTCCGCGGTGGTGGGGATCATCCTGGTCGGGCTCCTGATCGGGCCGAGCGTTCTTGGTCTCGTCACGTACAACGAGTTCGTCAGGGGTCTTGCCCACCTCGGGGCCGTCGTCCTCCTCTTCGTCATCGGGTTTGAGTTCAAGCTCAAGGACATCGTCCGGCCTGCCTATGCCTTCATCGCACTGGTAGGTGTCATCATCCCATGGCTGGGAGGGTATGCAACCGCGTTATGGGCGGGGATGGAATTTCAAACGGCACTCTTCGTGGGGACTGCACTGACCGCCACGAGTATCGCGATTACCGCAAACGTCCTCCAGGAGATGAACAAGCTCCAGACCGATGCCGCACGGGCGATCATCGGGGCGGCGGTCATCGATGACGTTCTCAGCCTGATTGCCCTTGCGATCACGGGCGACGTGGTGGCGGGAGCATTCCACCCGTCCGTTATCTTCTTCATCCTCCTCAAGGTTGTAGTCTTCCTCCTCGTGGCAGGGGCTGTCGGGATATTTATCGTGAGCAGGTTCCTTGTCAGGCTGGACAATACCCCGTTCGTGGCCAGGTACCCTGAATTCATCTTCATCTTCGCGATGACGTTTGCCTTCCTCTATGCCATGATCGCAGAGATCGTCGGACTTTCCGCCATCGTCGGTGCGTTCATCGCCGGGATATCTTTCGAGAGACTGACTCTGCGCAAGAGTCTCGATGTCAAGGAGGGTGCAGAGTTCCTCAAGATCATCTTCGCCGCGATATTTTTCGTCTCCCTCGGAGTCGTTGCCGACTTCAAGACCCTGACGCCTGATATTCTGCCTTTCCTTGTCGTCCTCACCATCGTGGCCATCGCGACGAAGGTCGTCGGGTGTGCGATCCCTGCCCGGATCGCCGGCACATGCAGGAAAGATTCCCTCATCATCGGGTTTGGCATGGCTCCCCGCGGGGAGGTGGCGATGATCGTCGCCCTTATCGGCCTTGAACAGGGGTATATCGGGCAGGCGGTCTTCGTGGCAATCATCGTGATGAGCCTGCTGACAACGTTAATTACACCGATAATTTACCGGAACTGGTTCTTCAAAGACGAGAACTGCGGGCCGGTCCAGCAGATTTAGGAAAATTCCCGCCCATTTTTATCAGATTATTGCGAGGGATTCCTCACCAAAAGAAAAACGTCCTGCCCCTCCCCTCACACCAGCGGGAATAGCGACCTTGTCATTTCACGGGCCGGGCATGTGATTGGCCCCTGTTTCATAAGAGCTTCGTCTCTTCGGTGGGCCGTGGAACTTTCACTACGAGGACACGGAAGACCGCGTTGCTCTCGTTGATCCATTGGTGGGGAATCCTTGCCGGGCTCTCCACGACAGTCCCTTCTCCGACGGTCTCCCTCTCATCCCCGATTTCGACAGTCCCCTCCCCCTGCAGGACGTAGAAGAACACATCAACGGGCGTGATGTGCCGCTTGAGGGCTTCTCCCGGCTGGAGCGTGATGATTACTGCGACCGCGTGCTCTGTGTCATACACTTTTCGTGCGTCAACGTGGTGGGGGTTGGGCTGCGGCGTGACGTCGCTTAACCTTGTTATTTTCATGAGGGCTCCTCCCTTGTTAGGAGTAAACACCCCGTCTTATAAAGTTTGCGGGCCTGCACGCGTTCACCGGGGAGATGAACTGATGCATACGGGCCGGATTCCGGTCTACCACCACATTGATGAGGGTGCCGGAGAGATTGACATACCGGGTGAAAACATGCCGGGACCAGGTCCCAACACCATTCAGCTGGTGGGAATTGCCTACGGAATTCTCTTCGTGATCGTCGGTGCCTTCCTCTGGCGATCGGGAAGGTTTTCCAGGACTGTGAAGTATGCATTGCTCCTTGTGACCATCCTCCTTGGTTTTTTGATATTTTCTCCCATGCTCCCCTACATGTTCGGGGAACTGGTCGCGAGTGCAGACTCGCGGGTGGGTGCCACTCTCCTGGGGGCAGCCTTCGGGATGGTTCTCTTTTTCGTGCTGACGTTTCTCTTCGGGAGACACTTCTGTGGTTACCTCTGCCCCATCGGGGCTGTCCAGGAGGTCGCGTACCTGGTGCCGGTACCAAAAGTCCGGCCCCCCTGGAAGGTTCTTCCCGTGATTGTCAGGGCAGCTGTATTCCTGCTCATCCTCGGTGCCGGGCTTGTCTATTCCATTTCCATCCTCCATTACCTGGGGATTAGGCAGTTCTTTACTCTCACCGTATCCGCCGGGTTCCTCGTTTTTTCGGTCCTGCTCATCATCTCGCTCTTTCTCTACCGCCCGTTTTGCCGCTTCATCTGTCCCCTCGGCGCCATCTTCCAGGTCTTTGCAACACCCGCCCGCTGGAAGATCCGCCGGACCGATGCCTGCATCGAGTGCGGGAAGTGCGAGAATGCCTGCCCGACGAGCGAGGCAGGACGGGAGGACACAAAGGGCGAGTGTTATCTCTGCAGGCGGTGCATGGATGCGTGCCCTGTCGAAGGCGCACTGGTATATGGGGGAAAGACAAGACAGGAAGGTACGGAGAGGTGATTGAATCAATGGCAAGAGAGAGCAGGAAAGACCTCCGGGGGCAGGTGTTTGCCTTAAAGGACCTTGTCGAGTATCAGCCGGGGACGGTTGCGAGCAGGATGATCATCAACAACAAGGCCGGGAGCATCACCGTCTTTTCCTTTGACAAGGACGAGGGACTCTCGGAGCATACGGCACCCTACGATGCCGTGGTTACCATCCTTGACGGGGAGGCGGAAGTCTGGGTCGGTGGCGAGACCCATGCCATGAAGGAGGGCCATACCATCATCTTTCCTGCAAACGTGCCCCACGCCCTTTCTGCAACGACGCGTTTCAAGATGGCCCTGACGATGATCCGGGGATCCGAGGATGAGTGAAGGATGACAAATCATCCGCAATCGTTCCGCGGATCCCCCGGGTATGGTTTCACCTGAAGAGCTCGAGCGTATAGCAAAAGGTTGCAAGGGAATACCGGATCCCGGTTATCAAGATGGCATCAGGCCAGCAGATGGCGATGAGTATTCTTTGGTAAGGGTTGGAAAAGGATTTGGAGAAAGAGACTTATAACCTCATAAATCACGGTGCAGCTCAATAATTCAGCAGTTCCTTGAAAGGAGAGATACCATGAAAATATGTTTCATTTACCATTCTTACTCGGGTATCACGAGAAAACTTGTAAAAAAGGTGCAGGCGGACTGCGGGGGAGATGTGGTCGAGGTCGTACCACGCCAGAGATACAATACCCTGACCGCGTATACGCTGGGGTGCATGAGGGCCCGGAACGGGGAATGCGATCCCATCGACCCGGAGGTCATCGATGTTTCGGGCTACGACCTTATCGTCATCGGGACCCCGGTATGGGCATTCCGGGCAACTCCCGCTGCAAATGCAGCAATTGCTGCCCTGAGAGGCGCCGAAGGGAAAAAAGCAATTGTCTTTGCCACATGCGGGGGCTCACCCGGTGAGACAATCCCCAGGATCAGGGAGGCACTTGCCGGGAAGGGAACCAGGGTTATCGGGGAGATGGTCTTTGCAAAGAAAGATACAGAGGACGAAGAGAAGGTTGCTGCGCTGGCCAGGATGATCATGGATGCTGCGGAGGGATCCTAAAATGGCAAAAAAGAAAATTTAACGAATCCCGGAGAAACGGGGGACCCTTATCCCTGTCCCGGTGTGAGCACCGTGAAGAGCTTCTTGCACCGGGAGCACCTCCCGTCCCGCGATTCCTTGTAAAAGGCCTTGGGCATGTTGAAGACGATCGAATTTTCCTTGGAACAGCTGGGGCACGTGAAGCGGATGACATATCCGGACCGTGTCCCAATGACGGTCTCTCTGACTGAACTCTTTGCCATATTTTCCTCCGGGAAAAATCCCTGACCACTTGCGTATTCTTCAGTCTGTCCCCGCAGGAGAGCGAACCTGCGGGTATTCCTCAGGATGGGTCCCAGGCACGCGAAGAAAGAGACGGGTGAAACCGCATTTCAAACGAGGAACGTATAGTATATGGGACGTACGGGGTTATGAGACCTTGCATCATCACGCATTCCTGCACGTTGAGGGCATTGAGGACCAGGAACACCATTTACCCTTTTTGCGTTCCCGGAAAGAGGGCAGGGCGTGCGCCGGGACGAATGTGCCGGGAAGAAACGCGTGGATATGATGAAAGACGAATCAACGAAAAAAATGGGGTTTAGAGCCGTGGCCGCCGGTGGTTCGGGAGGCACTCCCTGCAGTAGACTGGCCTGCCCTCGGTCGGCTTGAACGGTACTTCGCACTCTTTACCACAGTCTGAACAGACTACCTTTGTCATCTCGCGGGGGCCGAAGTTCCTCGGTCCGCCAAAATTTGATCTATACATGGTTTTACTCAAACAGTTCCGAAAAACTGTAGTATACCATTGAGCCCACCAGCTGATAAAGGAGCGCATCGTTCCCATCTCTCGCGCTATCCCGAATGGCCTGCCATTTTATCCGTTTTGAACCTGTCTTTTTGATATCAGAGAGGTCTTGGAAGAGATCACGGGAAGGGGATCATACCAGCTCCCGTGCGGGAAGCGCGGGGAGCGCACTCTGCATGGCAGGGACTGCGCACTCACCATGCCGGAACACCCATCTCCTGTCCTCCCGGCTCTCTCGAACCGGGGCATCTTGATATCGCGTGGGAAGTGCAGGCATGAGCCATCTTTATTGCCCACCTCACCCCTCGTGGAAATGGGAGACGGAACGAGGCACATGTCAACGCACCGCTTCTTCATCGACCATCCCATCAGGGCCAAGAAGGTCAAGCTCGCAACCGGGTGCTGCTGCGAGCTGTGCGGGATATCCCTGCCCCTGGAAGGCCTGGAGATACATACCTTCTCCCCCGGTAAGCAGAGTGTCCCCCCGCAACCCGCGGTTCTCGAAGAGCACCTCCTGGTCCTGTGTGCCCGTTGTCACGCGGACATCCACGAGTCCTCCCTCCCTGTTGCCGACCAGGAATGGCTCGTCCGGATGAGGGATGCCCGAAAAAAGAAGGAGATATGTGCAATCCTTGCCTACGTGCCGCGCCGGTACACGCCACCGGAAAGCGACATCGAGGAGGCGTACCGGGAGGCCTGTTCCTGCCGGTTCCGGTTCGGGGTCTAGGTATTTACGATTTCCCCGGAACGTCGATTGTCTCGAGCAGCGAGAGGGTCTCCTGCGCCCAGTCCACCTGGGCGATGCAGGTCATGATCTCGTTCCGGGCAGCTGACCGGAGAAACGGTTTTTCCACGGCAGTATCCGGCAGCGCCGCAATCCTGTTTTCCCGCATCTCTATCTCGGCAATAGCGGCCTCGCGACGCTTGCGGAACGCACGGACCTTTTCTTTCAGGACATCGGGCGGGAGGTGATACCCAAAGAGACACTTGAGCAGGATCTCGGAATCATTTTCTTCGGGTGACTGCAACCACCGCTGCATTTCCTTCTTCCCCTTCCCGGTGATGGTATACATGTCCTTTTTCTGTCCCCGTTCTTCCGGTGCGTGCTCCTTTTTCACCAGTCCTTCTTCTTCGAGGGTACGGAGCGAGGAAGAGACTGTCCCGGGGCCGATTTTCCAGGCCGGGCAGAAGAAATCCTTGATCCATTTCCTGATCCCGTTCCCGGTCATGGGACGGGTACCCACGACTCCGAGGACGATGAACCGTGCATGTGCGTTCTTTGGCATCTTTATCACCCGTCTGCCCTCTTTCCTTCGGCATGCAACGGGATAAAGGGAGGGGTTGCCATCAGTGCTCGTGTCCCCCGGCCCGAAGGTTTTACCGGTGGGAAAACCTCTGCAGGGTTTCGTCGAGAATGCGGTCCAGGACACCGGGAGGGACCTCGATGTCTCCCCTCTTCCCGAGGACCGCAACCCAGCTGTTGAGCCCGGCAGTGACACTGTCTGCCCCCCACCTGTCACCGCACCTCACCATGATTATCCTTGCGAGGTGCTCTTTATCGACGAACCGAACTCCCCAGACCTCTTCGATTGTCCCAAGCTGGGCCCGGACCTGTTCCCGGAGGACTTCCTGCCTGTTTCCCCGCTTTTTGGAGAAATAGACACCCGGCCCCGCTGGCGTGGTATACTCCCCGGCCAGTTCACGGATGGCGTCCACGTACAGGTCGAAAGCCCGTTTCCCGTGGCATACGAAAATAACCTGCTCTATGGAGTCCGACCGGGAGAGGAACGAAAGGACGGTCCGGACCGCGATGACAGCCGCCCGGGGGAGGGGAAAGCCGTAAGCCCCCGTGCTGATTGCAGGGAAGGCAATCGTTTTGATACCGTTTGCCTCCGCGAGTCCGAGGGCCCGTGTGTAGCAGGACGCGAGCAGGTCGTCTTCACCGTGGGTTCCCCCCTGCCACACGGGACCGACGGCGTGGATGACGAATCGGGCAGGCAGGTTGTATCCTGCCGTGATCTTTGCATCCCCCGTCTGGCAACCCCCAAGCCGCCGGCACTCCCTGAGGAGACCGGGGCCTGCCGCCCTGTGGATCGCCCCGTCGACCCCGCTGCCTCCAAGGAGGCTCTCGTTTGCAGCATTGACGATGGCATCGGTGTGCTGCTCCGTGATGTCCCCTTCCACGACGGTGACCCGTTCATAAAGAGGTCTTTGCATGGGAGGGGGATCGGAACCCCCTCGTCATAGCCTTTTCGGGCCTGTGCATACATACATCTGCTCCGAAAGCACGAGATATCTCGTAAGGGAAGGGAGGAGTGCGGTGGAGGAAAAGATCGGACTTCCGGCAGGAGATCTCCGGGGCCAGGATATCGTGGCCCTGGCGGAAGAGGAGGTACTGTCCGCACTGGCCACGTCCGCAGACGGACTCTCCCTGCCCGAGGTGGACCGGAGAAGGGCGCAATACGGTCCAAACGACATCTCCCGGGCGCGCAAACGTTCCGTTTTCCTCCAGTTCCTCGATCACTTCGGCAATGTCCTCGTCCTCATCCTGCTTTTTGCCGCGATGATCTCGTTCTTCGTCGGGGACGTGCCCTCCGCTGCGATCATCATTGCAATCGTCATTGCAAGCGTCCTGCTCGATTTCTACCAGGAGTACAGGGCGGGAAACGCAGTCGGACTCCTCCGGCAGAAGATCCTCACCCGTGCAACCGTTGTCCGGGAAGGGACACAAGCCGAGGTCCCGCTCACGGAACTCGTTCCGGGGGACATCATCCGCCTGTCCGCCGGGGACATCGTGCCCGCCGATGCCCGTCTCCTCTCCGGGCGCGACCTCTTTATCAACGAATCCTCCCTGACCGGGGAACCTTTCCCTGTGGAAAAACACGCAGGCCCCGTTCCCGCCGGGACCCCCCTGACGGAAGCGAAAAATTACGTCTTCCTCGGGACTTCGGTTGTCAGCGGGACGGCGGTCGCGGTCGTCACCCGGACGGGGATGGCGACAGAGTTTGGAAAGATTGCCCGGACACTGGTGGCACGGCCCCCCGAGACCGATTTCGAGAAGGGACTGTCCCAGTTTTCCTACCTCATGTCCCGGTTCATCTTCATCCTGGTCATCTTTGTCTTTCTCATCAATGCCCTCTTCCGCCATGGCACCCTGGAATCTCTCCTTTTTGCCGTTGCCCTCGCCGTCGGGATGACCCCGGAACTCCTGCCCATGATCCTCTCCCTCAACCTCTCCAAGGGAGCCATTGCCATGGCAGAGAAGAAGGTGATCGTCCGGCATCTCGCGTCGATCCAGAACCTGGGCAGCATGGACGTCCTGTGCACCGACAAGACCGGGACACTCACCGAGAACCGGATCTCCCTCATCGAGTACCTTGACCCGGACGGCGTCCCGAGCGAAAAGGTCCTCTACTACACGTTCCTGAACAGCTATTTCCATTCCGGTATCTCCAATCCCCTGGACGAGGCGGTCATCGCTTTCCGCCCGATGGACGCAGGTCGTTTCCGCAAAATCGATGAGATCCCGTTTGACTTCGTCCGACGCCGCCTCTCCCTCGTTGTCGATGATGGGAACGGGAGGTTCCTTGTCACGAAGGGTGCGCCGGAAGAAGTCCTTTCTATCTGCACGTCCATCGAACGCGGTGAAAAGACAGATATCCTCTCTCCCGGGGACCGGGAATCCGTCATGGCCCTCTACCAGGAGAAGAGCAGGAAGGGTTTGCGGGCCCTCGCGGTCTGTGCAAGGAAGGTTTCCAAGGACCGTTCTGTCTTTTCCCCGGAAGACGAGCAGGATATGACCCTCCTCGGCCTCGTCACGTTCCTCGACCCGCCCAAGGAGAGTGCCGGCGAATCGGTCCGGGCCCTTGTGGAATCGGGAATCGACCTCAAGATCCTCACCGGCGACAACGAGCTGGTCACGCAGAGGGTCGCCTCGCTCATCGGTCTTGAGGTCAGGGGGGTACTTACCGGCAGGGAGATCGAACAGATGGACAGGGAGACCCTCTCCCGCGTGGTCGAGGATGTCACTCTCTTCTGCCGCCTCACGCCGGTCCAGAAGAACCGGGTCCAGAATGCGCTTCGGAAGAACGGTCACGTGGTGGGGTTCATGGGGGACGGTATCAACGATGCTCCTGCCATACGGGAGGCAGACGTCGGGATATCCGTCCGGAATGCCGTGGACATCGCGAGGGAGTCCGCCGACATCATCCTGCTCGAAAACGACCTCCGCGTCCTGCACGACGGTGTCCGGGAAGGGAGAAAGACGTTTGCAAATACCCTGAAGTACATCCTGATGGGGACGAGTTCCAATTTCGGGAACATGTTCAGCGTGGCCGGGGCATCCCTGTTTCTCACCTTCCTCCCCATGCTCCCCATCCAGATCCTCCTCAACAACCTCCTGTATGACCTCTCGGAGTCGACGATACCCACCGATAACGTCGACGAAGAGCAGGTACGGTCACCGAAGAGGTGGGACATGGAGTTCATCAAGAGGTTCATCCTTGTCTTCGGCCCGATCAGTTCTCTCTTCGACTTCCTCACGTTTTTCATCCTGCTCTCTGTTTTTGCCGCGGACGCACCCTTTTTCCAGACGGCATGGTTCATCGAATCGATCTGTACCCAGACGCTTGTCATCTTCCTCATCCGCACGAGAATGGTCCCCTTCTTCAGGAGCAGGCCGAGCAGGCTCCTTCTCGCGAGCACCCTCTCCATCGTGATCGCGGCCTGTCTCCTCCCGTTCTCGGTCCTGGGAGAGGTGTTCGGGTTCGTGCACCTCCCTCCCGCGTTCTACCTCGTCCTTGCCGGGCTCATCACTGCGTATTTCATCCTCGTGGAGGTCGCAAAGAAGTGGTTCTTTTCCAGGTACTCGTCCCTCGTCGAAAAGAGGAAAGAGGATGCATCGGCTGCGTGATCCTGCGGGTCCCTTTTTTCGTTCCATTGCATCACGATGAAGACCCCTGCGGTGCAACCTGGAGGGAGAAGGAGAGAGGAATACCCCCATGAAAGTCCCGTCTCCCGGGCCCTTCCTGAAATGGGCCGGAGGAAAGAGACAGCTGCTCCCTGCCCTGGCCGAGAGGGTCCCGCGCAAGGTGCGCGACGGGAGGATCCCCGTGTACGTGGAACCATTCGTCGGCGGGGGGGCAGTTTACTTCCACTTCAACAGCCGTTTCCGTTTCAGGGAGTGCCACATCTTCGACGTCAACGAAGAGCTCTTCCTTGCCTACACGGTCATCAGGGACCGCGTGGACGAGCTGATCGAGGTCCTGCGGGGATTTGCCGGGGAATATCTCTCCCGGGACGAGGCAGGCCGCCGGGAATATTACCGGGAGGTCCGGGATACGTTCAACAGCAGGAGGAAGGCGATCGGCCGTGCCCAGTTTCACCCGTGCTGGGTCGAGCGGGCGGCCCAGCTCATCTTTCTGAACAGGACGTGCTATAACGGGTTGTTCCGGGTCAATTCGCGGGGCGAGTTCAACGTCCCGTCCGGGCGGTACAGGAACCCCCTGATCGTGAACGAGCCCCTCCTCCGGCAGGATTCTCTCCTCCTCCGGAACACGGTGGTGCATCTCGGTGACTTTGCCCAGTCGCTCCCCTTCATGTCGGAAGAAACGTTTGCCTATTTTGATCCACCCTACCGCCCGATCAGCAGGACAGCGCGATTCACGGCGTACTCGCAGGACGGGTTCTCCGACGCGGAGCAGGAGAGGCTCGCCCGGTTTTTTGCGGCCTGCAATACGAAAGGCGCACTGCTGATGCTCTCCAATTCCGACCCCAGGAATACCGACCCGGGGGACGATTTTTTCGACCAGCTGTATAGCGGTTTCTCCATTACCCGCGTTTCCGCCCGCCGGGCGATCAACTCGGACGGGGCAGGGAGGGGCAGGATATCGGAGGTTGTGGTGACGAACTACCCCATCGGGCGTCCGGGGACATACCTCCCGGAGTGAGAGTGGCAAGCCGTGGCTCGTTTCCCAGGAAACAGCGAGGGGCTAAAACTTATCTCTTCCCGCCGGCTCGTTCCCCTGATACCCGCCGGAACTTGCCTTCCGGGACGAGTATCTCGAAGCGGGCACCCTTTCCGGGTACACCGGTCTCCCGGATGGAAAGCCCGGTGATCGCGAGGATCTCCCGCGACAGGAAGAGACCCAGACCAGTATGTTTTCCAAAACCCTTCCTGAAGAGATGCTTTTTATCCTCATCCGGGATTCCCGCGCCGTTGTCCTCGACGGCGATGGTAAGGCCCCCCGGCCCTTCAGCAGCAGAGACCCTGATCCAGGAGAGAGATGGTCCACCGTACCGGAAGGCATTTTCAAAGAGGTTGAAGATGACCTTCCCGAAGAGGGGATCCGCGTAGATCTCGATGTCATCCACTTCAGGGAGGATAACGACACCCGATGGAGGAAATCCTGCCCCGATTCTCCTGGCGATTTCTGCCACGTTCTGCCAGGCCGGTTCCCTGACACCGATCTCCTGGTAGTCCCGCGTAAAGGTGATCTGTTCTTCGGCTGTGTCCAGGACCTTCCCCATCTTGTCGAGGAATTGCCTGATGGCTGCCGGCTCTTTTTCGTCCCTGGCGAGTTCGATGTACCACTTCAGGGCCGAGACCTGGTTGAGGAGGTCGTGGCGTGTGATGGTGGAGAGGAGGTGGAGTTTCCGGTGTGCAAGGGCGAGGGCATCCTCTGCCATCTTCCTCTCCGTGATGTCATTGACAAAGAGGAGGATGCCGGAGACTTTCCCCTCCGGGTCAAAGAGGGGCACCTTGTGTGTCTCCACCCACCGGGTTCCCCCGTCTCGTGTCGGCATCTGCTCGATGATCCCCAGCTTGGGTTTCTGGGTCGTGATGACTTCGAGGTCATCCCTGTAATACTTCTCGGCCAGTTCCGGGAAGAGGTCGTACGCACTTTTTCCCTCGATCTCTTCCCGGGGGAGGCCTTTTGCAGCCGCCGCGGCAGGGTTGACACGGATGAACCTGTTCTCAGTGTCCTTGTACCAGATCATGGCCGGGGCGTTGTCAAAGATGGTTTGCAGCTCCTTTGTTAACGCGAGAAGGGCAGCCTCGTTGCGCCTGCGCTCCGTGATATCACGCACGACAGAGAGGACAACCTCCCTGTTGCGGATCGTCACGCGGTGGGCATGGATCTCGACCGGGACGGTGCCACCATCCTTTCTCCGGTGCTCCGTCTCGAAAATTGCGTGGCCTTTCCCGAGGATCTCCCTGCCGATCACGTCAAGGGGCCTGCTGTGTCCTCCCTGAACGAGGTCAAGCGGTGTCATCGCAAGGAACTCCTCCCTGCTGTACCCGAGCATTTCGCAGGCAACTGCGTTCACCTCGGAGAACCTGCCCGGGAGACCATCCCCGCGGAGTTCGTGGATGTGAATGGCATCGTTTGCAGAGTCAAAGATCTCCCGGAACTTTGCCTCGCTCTCCTCCAGCGCCGCCTCTTTCTCCAGTCTCTCCCTGACCTCGCGGAGTGCCCGGTCCCGCATCCCGCGGTATGCACGGACCTGCTGGATGAGTTCGGTCACGTCGTCGATGAATACCAGTGCATAGGTTTTATTCCCCTCCGGAACGGAATGGACTGTCGTCCTCTGGAAACGGAGCCCTCCTCCCGGCAGGGGTGCAGGGATGAAATGGGGGTGGAACTGTGTCGAGAAAAACGCAGCAGCACCGCCCTCGAAGACCTGGCCAATGCGGAGAGCGTACTTCCTGTCCGAAAGGTGGGGGTAGAGGTCGCGGAGATCGCGGCCGAGTACTTTCTCCCGGGGAATTCCTGTCCATTCCTCCATCGTCCTGTTCCAGCAGATGACCGTGTAATCGGATTCCAGAATGATGATGCCGGCAGGCAGGATGTCAAGGTTCTCGCACCGGGAGAGGAAGGAGCTCATCGTCATGAATGGCTGCCCATTACCGCGGTTATCTTTTCAAGGAGGGTATCAAGGGCACCTATTTCGAATATCATCAGGATGTTGCCGACTACCCGGAGGTCTTCGATCATGAACTGCGATACGGCGAGGATGACCCAGTCGTAGTCGGAAGACCTCTCTTTCCCGAGGATCTCCCCGATTCCACCCTCCCTGTATTCCGGCATCGAGTAGGTCAGGCGCTCCCCGAGGACATTCGTGATGGAACCCATCACGGCGTTGTTCACGATATTTCCGACCTCGTTCAAGGTCTCGATCCGGAGCGCGTCGAGTTCAGGCTCCTCGATCTCCTCCCCTGTCAGGGCCGTGATCAGGACTGCGGCGCTCTTTTCGGGAAAGACAAGCATGCTCATGCCCGAAAAAGACCCCGAAAACCTGAGTGTGACGGCAGAGAGGTGGGCGCTGTCCAGGAGTCGCTGCTCACGTGTCAGATCGGAATACCGCAACACCCGGACTTCCGGAACCTGGAGCCGTATGTGCGTCCCGGTCATGTCGTTGAGGAGCCCGGCGGCACGCCCGACACCGATGTTGATCAACTCGCGGATCGCGTCAATGGACTCTTCTCCGGCATTCATGACTTTTTTGCGCTCCCGATCGCTCTCTCGACGGCAGGGATCAGGGCCTCCCCTTTCACCGGCTTGTTGAGGACATCACAGGCTCCAAGTTCAAGACAGATATCCCGGGTGGTCTTCTGGATATCGGAAGTGAAGACAAGGACGGGGGTGGCAAGACCTTCTTCCCGGACCATCCTTAAAAAATTGAACCCGTCGATTCCGGGCATCAGGAGGTCGCAGATAACGAGGTCGGGGGACTCCTGGCGGGCCACCGCGAAACCCTCGCGTCCATCTCCCGCAGTCAGGACCTGGTATCCCTTCTCCTCGAGGACAGAAGATATGAGTTTCCTCTGGAACCTTGAATCGTCGATGACGAGAATTTTTGCCATTTTCGGTTCTCCAGCCTGAAAATGAGTTTCACCATTCCTCATTCACCCTCTTTCCTGATAAATTTCGCCCCGCTTCTTTTCGTTCCCGGTTCTCATTCATTGAATGCCCGATAGAGCCTGTTTGCCAGGGACTGGAAGATCCCGATGGCAATGCAGAGGGCGGCGATATCGATTCCGGTGTGGAACTGGGTGGCCCTTCCAAACCCTGCCTGGACAAGATCGTTTCCGTACGTCAGGGGGGAGAGGTACGCGATGACCTGGCCGGGGAACGGAACCTGCCCGATAGGGACAAAAACCCCCGAGACGAAGATGAGCGGGAGGCGCACGAGGTTGAGCATGGACATGATGTCGCCGGGGCTCTCGGTGGGGTAGGCTGCAAAGAGGGTGCCCATCGTCGCAAAGCAGAAAGAGAGGAGAATGATCCCGGCTGCGAGGACCGGGAAATCGGGTACAGGGATCCGGAAGAGGACCATGCCTGCAGCGAGGGGGACGAGAGCGACGCAGCAGGAGTACAAAAAACCACTCATGCTCTCGCCGAGCACGACCATGTGCAGCGAGACGGGGGCTGAGAGGAGGCGTTCGAACGTCTTCGTCCTCCTCTCGAGGGGGATGGAGACCGGTTCGATGGAGGACGAGGAGAAGAGGATCGTGATCGCGATCAGGCCCGGGACCATCGTCGCCGGATCTGCCGGCCGGCCGACCGCGAAGGCAAGGAACATGAAGAGGGGAAAGAGCATCCCGGAGACGATGATGTTGGGCTTCGCGTAGTAGATGAGGATGTCTTTTCGTGCAATCGCCCAGGCAGCGGAAAACCCTGTGCAGACCCCGCTGCAGAACTCCGACACGTTCCTCACGGGGTACCTCCACCTCCTTTTTCGTCAAGGCCCGTCAGCCGGATGAACACGTCCTCGAGGCTGGGGCCGAGGGTGTTGATACTGATGATGCGGAGGCCGGACCTCCCGGCATAGTCCATGACACCCCCGATGACTGCCGGCGGGTCGCCGGTAATCAGCCGGTACTTGTCGCCCATCTTCCGGATAGCGGTGACCTGGTCGATCTCGGCAAGCTCGTCAGCCCTGACTGCGGCGGAAGGATCGAAGGCCACCTCGATCGACTGGACGCTCTGGATCGTCTTCTTGAGCCGTTCCGGCGTGTCGATGGCTGCAATCCGGCCCCTGTTGATGATCGCCACCCTGTCACAGAGGATGTTTGCTTCCTCGATGTTGTGGGTCGTGAGAAATATGGTCACCCCTTCCCCGGTGAGACGCCTGATAACGTCCCGGATGATCAGGTTGCTCTGGACATCCAGGCCGGAGGTCGGCTCGTCGAGGAAGAGGAGGCGGGGGTTGTTGATGAGGCCCATGGCGATCGTGAGCCGCCGTTTCATGCCCTTGGAGAACCCTTTCGTCTTGTCGTCTTTGCGCCCGGCAAGCCCGAAGACCGAGAGGAGGTCGTGGGCCCGGCTCTCGCGTTCCCTTTTCCCGACGTTGTAGAGCCTTGCGGTGAATATGAGGTTTTCCCAGGCAGAAAGGTCGGTGTAGATGTTGGAGGTCTCGTGCACGATTCCAATCTCCCTGCGTGCCGGGATCTTTTCCCTCACGACGTCCCGGCCAAAAATGCGCCCGGAACCCCCCGTCGGCTCGGTCATTCCGGTCAGGATGCGGATCGTCGTCGTCTTGCCCGCCCCGTTCGGGCCGAGGAACCCAAACGTCTCGCCCTCCTCGACGGAAAAGCTGATACCTGCCAGTGCCTGGATCGTGCCGAACCTCTTTTCGAGGGAGATTGCCTCTATTGCGTGCACGGGTCGTCACCACGGGGCAGGAGAGCCCGAAAAAGGTCTCCGTGGAATAAGGGGGAATATGGAACCCTTCCGACGTGAAGGTTTCCCCCCGTCCCGGCAGAGGGGGAGGGTTATCGCCCCCCACTCCGTTTCCCTGCCCGGAACGGCCCGTCTCAATCCCGCCGTTTCCGGAGCGTGAGGATGTTTTCCCCGTCCCGGAACTCGTAGGAGACCTCGTCCATCAGCGACCGGATGAGGTGGACGCCGAGGCCCCCGATCTCCCTCTCCCAGAGGGGCGCAGAGGTATCAGGCTCCGGCACGAGAAGGGGGTTGAACGGGACTCCCCTGTCCCGGATCTCGATGGTGACGTGGTCGGGCCCGGTCAGCACACCGAGGACGAGATCCCCCTCGCCGCCGGGGTAGGCATGGGCCATGATGTTGACAACCGCCTCCTCCACGGCAAGTTCCAGATCGGGGAGGAGGCGTTCATGGATCCCGGCCTCTCCGAGGACCTGCCGGAGGAAACCAAAAACCTCCCCGAGGTTCCGGCGGTCCGCCCGGATTGTGAGGTGGGACCAGCCGGTCATGGCAATCCGACCTTCAGGACGAGGAGTGTGATATCATCGAACTGGGGCATGCCGCGGGCGTGCCGGGCGACACTTTCCATGACAGCGTCGAGGATATCCCGGGCCGTCCGTTCCCGGGAATCCACGACCACGTCTGCAAGCTGCCCGGCTCCGAACGCCTCGTCCTGCGCATTGACGGCCTCGGTGACCCCGTCGGTATAGAAGACGAGAATATCGCCCGGGGAGAGGGTAACGTGCGCGTCCGTGTATTCAGCATCCCCGATGGCGCCGAGTGCCGGCCCCGTGATGCCGAGATCCGACCGCGTCCCGTCCGCCCTGACGAGGAGGGGAGGGTTGTGGCCTGCATTGACATAACCGAAGGTTCGCGATGCAGGGTCGACCACGCCGTAGCAGAGGGTGACAAACATCCCGTAACGGGCGTCGGCAGAGATCATCCTGTTCGCATCGCTGATGCACTGCAGGGGGGATCTGTGCCACATCGCGTTCGCCCGCGTCACCGTCCGGGAAAGCGCCATGAAGAGGGCGGCAGGGACTCCCTTGCCCGATACGTCAGCGATGATGAGGCCGAATGGTTCGCCGGGGCCCTGGACGATGATGTCGTAGAAGTCGCCGCCGACCTCCTTTGCGGGTATGCTCCGGGCAGCCAGGTCGAACCCCCCGATCCGGGGGATCGATTCGGGGAGAAAACTCTCCTGGATCTGGCGTGCGACTGCCAGTTCCGCATTCTTCCTCTCGAGTTCGGCGTGGAACGTGTCCCGCTCTCCCTTCGTTTTCTGCTCGGTTGCGAGATTGGATATGATGAAGGCGAAGATGAACATCCCGCCGGCGTTGGCAAGGACCATGGGGATGCCTATCTGGGCGACGAGGCTCTCTGCCATGGAACGGGGTTCTGCCATGAAGAGGACGAGGCCCATGTGCAGGACTTCCATTCCGCCCGCGAACAGGACTGCCTTTCCCATGCCGATAAACTTCCTGCCGTTGGAGAGCCAGAGAAAACCGCCGAGGAGGCCTGCAGTCACCGTCGCGAGGCAGCAGGGAACAACCGTGAACCCACCCATTCCTGACCTGTAGAGGGCTCCCACGAGGCCGGCTCCCAAACCGGCGACAGGCCCGCCGAGGAGACCCGCGACCATGGGCCCGAGGTCCCGCACGTTGACGGGAGCACCCATGATCTCGATGGTCCCCCAGGTGCCGTAGATCGAGAGGGCCCCGAACACGAGGACGAGGAACGCCTGGTGCTTCCACGTCAGTTTCCCGGCGACCACGTCGCGGAAGGTTGGCGTCCGCGAGAGGAGGTAGGCGATAACGGAAAGGACGCAGACGAGCGTGAAGAGGACGTGGATTATCTTTGCATATTCAGTGAGTAACCCGGTGGGGATGTCCATTCGTATGTTCCTGCACTCTTCCCTTCAGGAGGAGAAGCTCCCGACGGCCTCGTCCTCCTTCTCGAATATGGTAAAGATACGGTTGAACCCGGTCATCGTGATCACGTCACGGACCTGGGGCTGGAGGCAGGAGAGCCGGAGGTCGCCCCCCGCCTGCCGTACCTGTTTTAACCCGGCGAGGAGGACGCGGAGGCCCGAGCTGCTGATGTACGAGAGGCCGGATACGTTGACGACGATCTTCGTCCGGCCCGACCGGATCAGTGACTGGATTGCATTCTCTCCCTCCGGACTTGAGTTGGCATCCATCCGCCCGGAAAAAAGGATGATATCGACACCGCGGTCCTGTTTCGTCGAGACCTGGAAGGGAGCACTTACCATAGGAGTATTGGTACTCCCATTATGACATTATTCTTGCCCTCCCCATCCCGCTGCCGGTATCCGGATGGAAAATCGGTGTCGTTTTTGCCGATGAATACACACTTTCCCATGATTTCCTTATGCGACCTGCACCACCCCTTCTTCCCAACCGGTGGCAGCCCCTGCCCGGGGCAGAGGGAATGCGTATCTATCCCTTTTTTGGAAAGCCTGACTGCACCAGTTCCAACCTGTGCCTGGTCGATACCGGAAGCGAGTTTATCATGGTCGATTCCGGGACAAAGGAGCGGCAACTCGAAGATGTCGTCCGACTCGTCAGGGAAGTCCCGGGCGGATCTTTTCGCCCCGTCATCCTCTTTATCACGCACTGCCACGTGGATCACTGCTACCCCCTCCTTGCCGGGTCACCGCTCGACACCCTCAACCTTTTCGTTGCTGTCCAGGAAGTGGGGGCAGCTGCGATCGCAACCGGAGACGTGCACCTGACACTCGGGGAGATGTTCAGGAAGGAATTGAGACCCCACGCCGTCCATATCCCCCTCCTGTGCAGGGCTGACCGGGAGAAAGGCGGGGAGAGGACGCTTCCTGTCCCCGGCCTCGGTCCTGTCTCTCTTGGGATGGACGTGCCCGGCGGGCAGGGGGCTTTCCACCCCGCCTCGCAGCAGGTCACGTTTCCCTCGGGGACACGCGTCCTGGTTTATCCAACGCCGGGGCATACGCCGGACAGCATCTGCATCCGCATCGGGGCCGTCCTCTTCTGCGGGGATATCCTCTTCGCAACGACACCCGGCGTTGCAGGCATCAGGGGTTTTTCCCGTGACGACCTGCTCTCTTCTATCCGCACGCTCCGGGCTATCGGGGATACAGGGGAGGTCACCGTCTGGTATCCCGGCCACGGCGATCCGCTCGGGAACCCTGCCATGGTCAAGGCCCTGCTCAAGCTTGAAAAAGAGGTTTGCTCCCTCCGGGACATCCATTCCTTTGATCTCTCCCGACTCGAGGAGGCCCGGGACCATGCCCTCGATATCCTCGACGAGGCAGAGAGACTCTTTTCCATCATCGGGGGACGGATCCTCGCACTCTCGTTCCTCCTCGAATCCCTCGGCGAGGAAGCAGAGGCAGAAAAGTTCCGGGAAGTCATGGACATCACCGCGACCGACACTGTCCTCTGCGATTTCCAGCAGTTCTGCGCCGATGTCCGTGCGGGGAAGAGAGTCGAAGTCCAGCTTGTCCCCAAGGCAGTCCAGGTTCTGCGGAAACTCCGGAGGTCCATCTCCTGCGAGGAACTCTCCTGTGTTGTTGACCATTCCACCATCTGGAGGGCCGAGAGGCTCCTTGACGAATTCCTCGCCACAGCCCGCGACATACCCCGGGACCAGACCCCCGACCAGGTGGACCTGTGGGCCCTCCTTGAATCCCTCGTCACCACCGCCCACTGCCCGCCGGTTCCGGACGAAGAGATCATCGCTGCCGCGGATGACGCGGAAGCGTTCCGGAAAGCCCTCGTTGCCCGGCTCGCCTTCCTTCCCCCTGTTCCCGGGCTCTCCCTCGCCCTCGACCGGGAAAACGTCGACCTCCCCCCGGTTGCAAGCGACAGGTTCCGGCTCTCCGACAGCCTGATGGCCCTTCTCGAGGACCTCGAGGCAGCAGGGTGCCGGGACGCACGCCTTGGCGTCCGCCGGAGGGGGACTGCGATAGAACTGGTCATCGAGGCAGGTTGTCCGGGTAAAGAAGAGATATTGTCCCCCCGTCTTATCCGGAGACACGAACGGAGGTTTCACCTCTGCGGGGGAGAGTTCTCGGCAGCCCGTGACGGGGACCGGATCACCTGCACGGTCTCGTTCGTCACAGCGCGGTAAAGCGGAAGAATACCAAACTTTTATTGCCTGACATATGCCAGACTCGTCCATGGCAGAAAGACCACTTGGTGTCACCATCATCGGTATCCTCTGGATCATCGGCGGAATTCTTGCACTCCTTGGAGGATTGGGGATCGCCGTTCTGGGTGGCGTTATCGCGGGTCCCCTCGGAGCTGCTTTCGGACTGGTTATCGGCTTTGTACTCGTGATTATCGGGATAATCGATATCATCCTTGGCATCGGCTGCTTCAAGGCATGGGGATGGGTCTGGACAATCGGGGTCATCTTCACGATCATCGGCCTTATCATGGGAATCATTAACCTTGTCCAGTCAGGAGCCAGCGCTCTTATCGGGATAATCATCTCCGTCATCATCCTCTGGTACCTCTTCAGGGAGAACGTCAAGAAGTACTTCGGCAAGGCCTGAACAGCGACAGAGAGCGGGAAAAGCCCCCCCTTTTCCCGAATTGTTCCCGCGGCGGGAGTGACGGGGTGCATCATCCAGTGGAACAACCGGGGGATGGCACGATACCCTTTTTCCCCAAAAACCATTTCTCCCGATGCCGTGATCATCCCATGGTTCCCGGAATAGCGGCAGGTATTAATAGCGGGAAAGGGCACTCTTTCCTCATTCACCTCCCCTCCCCTTCCTCGGAGCTCTCCGTGATCGATATCCTCTACGTTGATGACGACCTCGATTTCCTCGAGATAACGAAGCGCATGGTCGAGAGGTCCGGCGAGATCGCGATCGAGACTGCAAGTTCTGCAGAAAATGCCCTCGCGATGATGGAGGACCGAACCTACGATGTCATCGTCTCGGACTACCAGATGCCCCGGACTGACGGCATCGAGTTCCTGAAGATGCTCCGGGGGTCCGGGAACACAACACCCTTCATCATTTTTACCGGCAGGGGCCGCGAAGAGGTCGTTATCCAGGCGTATGACAGTGGTGCTGACTTTTACGTCCAGAAAGGGGGAGACCTGAAAGCACAGTTCCGGGAACTGGAGCACAAGATCGTGCAGGCGGTACGGATCCACGAGGCTGAGTCTGCACTCCGGGAGAGCGAAGAGAGATACCGTTCCGTCGTCGAGAACGCGACCGAGGGGATCGTGGTCGTGCAGGATGAACTCCTCCGGTATGCCAATCCACGGGCCCTGGAAATGGTAGAGGCCACTTCCGGTGAGGTGACAGGAAAGAACTTCGCCCTCTTCGTCCATCCCGGGGACATCCCGCTCGTGACCGAACGGTACCGCCGGAGGCAGGGGGGAGAGAAGGTCCCCAAGACCTATGATTTCCGCGTGGTGGGAAAAGCGGGGCTTGTCACCTGGGTCCAGGCATCGGCAGTCCTGATCCTCTGGAACCGCCGGACGGCAACCCTCGCCCTCCTGGCAGACATCACCGGGCGGAAGCTGCGGGAAAATAATATCCGTCAGCGAAACGTCGCCCTCGAGCAGACGGTGGAAGACCAGGCCGCCCGGCTGGAGAGGTCAGAGGAAGAGAAGAAAAACCTTCTTGGGAGGCTTGCCGGGAGTGATACCCGCTGACGGAAATGACTGTTCCTTCACCGGTCAAGCTGACCTTTTTTCCATGCCCGTTCATCCATCCATTTCAGGCACCGCTATTTTCCAGTGGTCCATGAGAGATGAGTTTTTCTCCTGTTGATCCTATCTTTCTTCATCCATTCCCTTCCGTGTATGAAAACCGGGATCAGGAGCAATGACAAACCTGTATCGCATCCTGTACGTTGACGATGAACCGGCACTCCTCGATATAGTCCGGCTGTACCTCGAGAAGAAGAAGAGGTTTATCGTGGACACGGCAACGTCTGCAGGCGAAGCACTGAAAAAGATGCAGTGCAACCCGCCGTACGATGCTGTCGTCTGTGATTACCAGATGCCCGTCATGGATGGGATCGGGTTCCTCAGAGTTCTTCGCAAGCACGGGGATGATATTCCTTTCATCATATTCACCGGGAAAGGCAGGGAAGATATTGTCATCCAGGCCCTGAACGAGGGTGCCGACTTTTACCTCCAGAAGGGAGGTGATCCCGCATCCCAGTTTGCCGAGCTTGCCCACGTCATACAGAAGGTTGTCCGCCAGAAAAGAATCGAGTCAAGCATCCGTGACATGGAACGCCGCGAGGCAGACATCCTCAACTTTTTGCCGGATGCCACCTTTGCCATCGACCTTCATGGTACCGTGATCGCATGGAACCGTGCAATGGAGAAGATGACGGGAATTCCTGCCGACGAAATACTTGGCAGGGGTGACTACGAGTATGCCCTCCCGTTTTACCACGAACGGCGCCCCATCCTCATCGACCTCGTACTCAAGGCCGATCCCGGAACCGAGGCAAAATACCCGTACATCAGGAGGGAGGGGGAGACCCTCATCTCGGAGATCTTCATCCCCCATCTCAACGGGGGAAAGGGGGCCCACCTCTGGTTCCTCGCTTCCCCCCTCTACAATTCGCGGGGAGAGGTTGCCGGCGCCATCGAGTCCATCCGGGACGTGAGCGAGTGGAAGGACGTGGAAAAGGAGATGGAGGAGAGGGGGAGGTTCCTCTCCACGCTGATCGCAAACCTTCCGGGCTTTGCCTACCGGTGCAGGAACGACCGGAACTGGACGATGGAATATATCAGCGACGGGTGCCGCGACGTGACAGGGTACGAGCCGTCCGATTTCATCGGTAATGCGACGCTTGCCTTCAATGATATCATCCACCCCGATTACCGGGATGTCCTGTGGAACCTCTGGCAAAAAAACCTCGCGGAGCAGCGGGTCTTCGAGTACGAGTACCCCATCACCACCCGGAGTGGCCAGACCCGCTGGGTCTGGGAACGGGGGAGGGGGATCTTTTCGGAGGAAGGCACCCTGCTCTATCTGGAAGGGTTCATCACCGATATCACGGTCCGGAAGAAGACCGAGGACGAGCTTCGCAGGAGCGAGGAGCAGCTCGCCCTCGCGATCGAGGGGTCCGGGGCTGGTCTCTGGGACTGGAAGGTGCAGACCGGGGAACTCTCCTGCAACGAGAGGTGGGCCGGGATCGTAGGGTACACGCTGGATGAACTTGCACCTCTGAGCATCGGGACATGGAACCGCCTTGTGCATCCCGATGACCTTGAGGTTTCCAATTCCCTGCTCCGGAAGCATTTCGCCCAAGAGATTCCCTTCTACGAGTGCGAAGTGCGGATGCGGCACAAGGACGGGCACTGGGTCTGGATTCTTGACCGGGGAAAGGTGACAGAGTGGGACGGGGAGGGAAGACCGGTGCGCATGACAGGGACTCACCTCGATATTACCGAGCGGAAACGTATCGAGGAGGAGCTCCGTGAGAGCAGGGAAATTCTTCACAGTTTCATCGGGAACCTCCCGGTCGGTCTTTACCGGAACACTCCCGGTCCCCGGGGCGAGTACATCCTGGCAAACCCCTATGTTGCCCGCCTGCACGGGTTCGGGACTCTCGATGAATTATTCACCCATCCTGCATCAGACCTGTACGAAGATCCCTCCGAACGCCTCGCGTTCTCCGACGAGCTGGTGCGGGCCGGTTCCGTTTTTGGCAGGGAGCTTCATCTTAAGAGAAAGAATGGGGAGCGGTTCTGGGGGCGTGTCTCTGCAGTCGCGGTACGGGATGAAAAGGGCAACATCAAGTACTTTGACGGGGTTATCGAGGATATCACCGAGCAAAAGAAGGCAGAGAAAGCGTTCCGGGAGAGCGAAAAGAAATACCGGGATCTCCTCGAAAAACTCCCCGAACAGGTCATCGTGCACCGGGAAGGACATATTTTGTACGCAAACCCCGCAACCTTCAGGACACTCGGATATAACCCTGAAGAGGTGATCAACCGCCATGTCCTCGAGTTCATCCCCCCGGAATACCATCCCCAGGTCGTTGAGACTATTCGGAAGAGGGCGACCGGGCAGCCGCCGGAACACTACGATATCGAGGTCATCGGCAAGGACGGGTCACGGAGGACAGTGAGGGTCAGCGGGAGACCGATCACGTTCGAGGGAGAACCTGCAACTCTCATCGTTCTCTTTGACATCACCGAGCGGAAACGTGCAGAAGGGGCGCTTCAGCAGGCAAGCAGGAAGATAGCACTATTAAACAGCGTCACAAGACACGATATCAGTAATCACCTCCTTGTGCTCACCGGGCTTCTCGATCTCCTGCAGGATTCAAAAGAACCATCAGAAAGGGCGGCACTCCTTGAAAAAGTCCGCAGGGCGGCTGCCAGGATATTTGCAGCAATCCAGTTTACGAAAGATTATGAGCAAATCGGGGGCAGCGATCCCCAGTGGCAGGATATCCATGATCTCGTCGAGGTCGCGAAAGCGGATTTTCTTTCTCCGTCCCTCACGATTGAAAACGAGATACCCCGCGGGCTTCTCGTATTTTCCGATTCCATGATGGCAAAAGTCATAACGAACCTCATTGACAATGCAGTCCGGCACGGGGGAAAGGTGACATCTATCCGTTTCTCGACCGCTGAAGAGGGGGAAAACCTCCTTGTCTCCTGCGGGGATGATGGCGCCGGCATCCCGGATGGGGAGAAAGAGATGATATTTGAGAGGGGATACGGGAGGAATACGGGGTGGGGACTTTTCCTGGCACGCGAGATCCTCTCCATCACCGGGATGACCATCCGGGAGGACGGCGTGCCGGGGAAGGGGGCCCGCTTCGTCATCACCGTGCCCAAGGGTTCCTGGCGGCAGGAGGGAGAATAAAGATACTCCCCTGATGCCTTCTCATCCCATGAGGGCCAACCGGGATCGGTCAAGACAAAGAGATGCAGTTTTTTCCGGTGGACACACCACTTTTTTTAGGACCGGAAGGCAGGTTCAAGGGCGAATGCGAGGTAAGATATCCCGAACAGGACGAGGAATACCCCGCACCCCCGGAGGACCCATGCGTACACACGCTCATCGAAGATCCTCCTCCCCCTGTGGATGCTTGCCGAGACGACGGTGTACCACCCGAAGTCTGCTGACCAGTGGCCGGCAAGGAAGGCGAGCGCAAAGAGGAAAGCCTGCTGGGCTGCCGCGAGCACGAGGGCGCTCCCGACCGAGAACCACCAGAGCCAGAAGTAGGGGTTCGAGACACTCGTGACCGCCCCGGCGAGGTAGGGGTTTGCCACCACGCTGCCGGATCCTCCTTCCGGCACACCCGGGCCCGCACCCCGGATCGTGAGTATCCCGAATGCAACGAGTGCAGTTCCCCCGATGGCCCCGATCAGGCCCGAGTACTCGGACACCGCTGTGACCGTGCTCACCCCCAGGATGATCGCGGCAAAGATGACGGCCTCGACGAAGGCATGCCCGGCCGAGACCCGGGCCCCCGTCTTCCAGCCTCCTGTCACGGACGTATTGATGGTTGCAACCAGGGTCGGGCCTGGCACGAGCGCCCCTGTCAACCCGATGACGAGCCCGAGGAGGTAGGTCTGGAGCATCTTCTCACGGCCGGATTGTCCATGGTATGTTCTCCTTCGCAGGTATCGTACCTTTCGATGGGGGAGAAGGGAAGACGGGAAGGAAACAGGTTGTCTCCCGGTGGGACTTTAAAACGTCAATGGTTGGGTCCCCCAGACCCTCCCTGTCGGGGGCAATGGTCTTCATGCCACACTCATCAGGCGGGGTATAACGAAATCACGCATCAGGCTTGCGATATCCTGCGTATCTTGCGGGCACTGAACAACAGCATCTCACTTGCCCCAAGGTGCGGAAAAAAAGATACCCGTGCTCGTCCAAGGAGTCATCAGGGAGCCTTCAGAAATGTACCCGATCTCAAAAGACATTATTTGCAGCCATCGGGACACTCTCCTGAACTCGGCCGGGATCTTTGCAGTACTCCTCGTCCTTGCCATCATCAGCACCTACAACTACCTCGTGTTCCACAGTATCATCGAGATATTCACTATCATTGTCTCCTTCTCCATCTTTTTTCTCATCTGGAATAGCAGGAAGTACATTGATAATGGTTTTTTCATAATCCTGGGAGCAGGTTTTCTCTTCTCGGGAGGAATTGACATCGTCCATACCCTGGCGTACAAAGGGATGGGGGTCTTTCCCTTTGGCGGGGCGGACCTGCCGACCCAGCTCTGGATTGCGGCACGCTACCTCCAGGCTTTCTCTCTCCTCCTGGCACCGTTCGCCATCGGGAGAAAGGTGCGGATGTTTCCTCTCCTCATCGCCTTTGGGACGGCATTTGCACTCCTCCTCTGGTCCATTTTCGCAGGGTTCTTTCCCCACTGTTTCATCGAGGGGCAGGGTCTTACACCCTTCAAGGTATACAGCGAGTATGTCATATCGGGGATCCTGATCCTCTCCATCCTCCTTCTCATCCGGGCGAGGGAGGCATTTGACGCGTCGGTACTGTCGTACCTCGTCCTGGCCAATGTCTTCACAATTGCCGCGGAATTCTCTTTTACCGCCTACGTGAGCGTCTATGGCTTTGCAAACATGCTTGGCCACCTCCTCCGCCTCGTCGCAGTCTTCCTGTGGTACCGGGCATTCCTCGTTGTCGGTATAGAGAGACCGTATGACCTTCTCTGGCGCGAACTGGTCAGGGAAAGGGACAGGGCTCGCGAAAGCGAGGAAAATTTCCAATCGCTCTTTGACCACATGCTCGAGGGTTTTGCCTACTGCAGGATGATTAACGATGAGGCAGGCAGGCCCACCGACTGGGAATACCTGAAGGTTAATCCATCCTTCGAAAAGCTGACGGGCTTATCAGGCGTCGTTGGGAAAAGGGTTACTGAAGTCATCCCGGATATTTCCGAAAAAAATCCCGAGCTGTTCGAGATATACGGGAGGGTCGCAGCAACGGGACAACCGGCAGAAATCGAGATCTTTTTTAAGCCACTCGCCATCTGGTTGCATATCTCTGTTTTCTCTCCAAAGAAAGACCACTTCGTGGCGGTATTTGAAAATATCAGCCGGAGGAAAAATGCCGAGATCGCGCTCCGCGAGAGCGAGGCAAAGTTCAGGCACCTTGCAGAAAATGCAAAGGACCTGATTTACCGGTACGAACTTATCCCGGTGCGCAGGTTTTCCTACGTCTCCCCTTCAGCCACCTCCATTACCGGCTACACTCCCGAGGACCACTACAGAGACCCGGATCTCGGTCTGAAAATCGTGCACGAGGATGACCGCCCCCTGCTCGGATCCATCTTTACAGACCGTGACGTATTCTCAAGACCCCTCACCCTCCGGTGGAGGAGGAAGGACGGGCAGGTCATCTGGACCGAGCAGCATAACCGCCCGGTATACGACGAAGGGGGGAGGCTCATCGCCATCGAGGGTATCGCCCGGGACGTCACGGAGAAAAAGCTGATGGAGTCCGAGATCCTCTCCCTCAACAGGAATCTCGAACAGAGGGTTGCAGAGAGGACAGAGGAACTCCGGAAGGCAAATGTCCTGCTCCAAGAAGAGGTCGCGCAGAGGAAAAAGGCCGAAGAAGACTTGAAAAGGACTTTGGATGAAAGAACCGTAATCCTCCGGGAGCTCTACCACAGGGTCAAGAACAACATGCAGATCATCATCAGCATGATGAATCTCCAGCTCCGGAAAATCGGAGATCCCGCGGTCAGGCATCTGATGGAGGAGACCCAGAACAGGGTCCGTGCAATGGCCCTCGTCCACGAGATGCTCTATAAATCCGAAAATCTCTCGGAGATAAACCTTGCCCAGTATATTCCCCTCCTCGTGAACCAGATCTTTTCCTCCACTGACACCAGGAGCCAGAGAATTGCAAAGTCA
Organism: Methanolinea sp.; assembly: GCA_029907345.1. Lineage (GTDB taxonomy): Archaea > Halobacteriota > Methanomicrobia > Methanomicrobiales > Methanospirillaceae > Methanolinea_A. Next base: position 5,759 of record JARYMB010000012.1, on the reverse strand, counting down.
ATCGAAGTCGGGGACATCATGGTCACAATCGACAAAGCAATCCCCCTCGGGCTCATCATCAATGAACTCGTCACCAATTCGCTCACGCACGCTTTCCCCGAGGGACGACAAGGTTCAATCGGCATCAGGGTCCGGAAAAAGGACCATGCGATTGCCATCCGCGTGAGCGACGACGGGACAGGGATCCCGGAGGATTTCAACTGGAAAGAGCCGCCCACGCTCGGTCTCCGCATCGTCCTGTCCCTCGTCGGGCAACTACGGGGGACAATTGATCTTGACCGGCGGCAGGGAACGGTCTTCTCAATCGAGATGGGGATCGAAGATGAATAAAGACCAGGAGATATCGGGGTACCTCTGTTTCCGGGTATCGGGGGAAAAATGACACCTTTTCTTAAAGCCCGCCTGCCGCTGTGTATACAGGGGCAGAAAGCATGGGATGCGGCAATCATCCTTTTTTCGGGTGGCGCGATCGTCCTGACCCTGTATTGCTCTCTCCTGGGTATCACGACGGTCTTCATGCACATTTACTATATCCCGGTCGTGCTCCTTGCCTACAGGTACCGGTGGAGCGGGATGGGAGGGATTGCTGCCCTCGTCCTTGCCTACCTTGCAATAACCGCGGCATTTTTCCGGGGTGAGACGACGGTTATTGTCACTGCCCTTGTCCGGGCGGGGGTCTTCATCGCAATCGGGGCAATCATTGCATCTCTCTCCGAGAGGATCCTCCTGGTCCAGAAAGAGACAGAGGAATCCAGAAAACTCAAGGAGAGTATAATCCAGAATGCGAATGTCTGGGTGATGCTCCTTGACTCCGGGGGATATGTCCAGGAATGGAACAGCGCTGCCGAGAGAATGAGCGGGTACAGTGCAACCGAGGTCACAGGCCAAAACGAGATATGGAAGAAGATCTATCCCGACAGGGAATACCGCAAGACAATTACAGGAAAAATCAGGGACATCATAGGAAAAAACCGGTATTTCGAGAACCTGGAGACCACCATCACGTGCAGGGACGGATCGCAAAAAGTCATCCTCTGGAACACCCGCTCCCTTGGCAGAAAACCGGGGGAAAAAGAATTATTCGTTGCAATAGGCACAGATATCACGGCCATCAAACGTGCTGAAGAAGAACTACTGGAATCAAAAAGATTCCTGGAAGAGATCCTCGATACCATCAATGTCCGGGTCTTTTGGAAAGACAAGAACCTCATCTACATGGGATGCAACAGATCATTTGCCCGCGATGCAGGATATGAAAGATCGGAGGATGTCATCGGCAAGGATGACTTCCAGATGCCCTGGAAAGACCAGGCCGAACGCTACAGGGCGGATGATCGCCAGGTCATCGGGACCGGCTCTCCCCGCATGTTGTACGAAGAGCCGCAGACAACGCCCTCAGGAGAGACACTTTCACTCCTGACCTCGAAGGTACCCCTCTCCGACCTGAAAGGAAATATCATCGGTGTCCTTGGAGTATACGTCGATATATCAGACCTCAAAAAAGCGGAAAAGGCCCTGAAAGAGAGCCTGAACAGGACGGAGGCAATATTAAAAGCCCTCCCGGACCTCCTGTTTGTCATATCGCCCGATGGGATTTTCCATGAATTTCACTGCCATGACGAGGGGATGCTCGTCCGGCCCCCCGAAGAATATATCGGAAAGAGTATCTACAGTGTCGGATATCCCAGGGAATCTGCAGACAAATTCGTCCAGCACGTAAATATCGCCCTCGAAACGGGAAAGATCCAGTCTATCACTTACAGCCTCACCATCCGCGGGGAAAAGCGTTACTTCGAGGGCCGCATCGTCGCCCTCACCGGCGACAGGGCCCTCGTGATTGCCAGGGATATCACAGATCGCGTCTTGAGGGAGCGGATGCAGGAGAGGTTCACGAGCGAGCTTGAGGAGCAGGTCCGTCGCAGGACCGAGTCCCTCGAGGCAGCCCTCCACGAGAGAGAACTTCTCCTGCGGGAAATTCACCACCGGGTCAAGAACAATCTCCAGGTCATCATCAGCCTCATCAACCTCCAGGTACGGACGATGGAAAAGTCAGGGGCGACCGATATCCTGCTCGATACCCAGAGCAGGATCAGGGCCATGGCCCTCGTCCACGAAAAGCTGTACCAGTCAGGTAATCTCTCCCGCATCGATATCGCATCCTACCTCCGGTCACTCGTAAGCCAGGTGTCGGCATACCATGGGACAAAAAAACAGAAAGTGACATTATCGATCGCTTGCGAAAGTCTCTCCATGGACATCAACCGGGCAATCTCGCTCGGGCTGATCATCAACGAGCTGGCAGGCAACTCCCTGAAGCATGCATTCCCCGGTGACAGGGAGGGAACTGTGACCATCCGGGTTGAAAGGAAAGACAATCGGATCGAATGCACGGTATCCGATGATGGTGTCGGCCTCCCACCGGGATTTACCATTGAGGATAGCGGGTCCCTCGGGCTTCGCCTCGTGACGACCCTGGCAAAACAGCTGAATGGCGAGATCGAGAAGGTACCAACAGAGAAGGGGACGACGTTCCGGCTGGTCATTCCTGGAGGAGAAGCATGAGGAATACAAAGGACAAGGTCCGGATACTGGTCGTTGAAGACGAGCAGATCGTCGCAGAAGACCTCAAACAGACTCTCGAAAGCATGGGGTATTCCGTTGTCGGGGTTACAAGCAGCGGGGAGGATGCAGTAGAGACTGCCCGGAAAGAAATTCCGGACCTCATCCTCATGGATATCATGCTGTCCGGGAAGATGGATGGCATATCGGCTGCGAATCAGATACGGAGTGAACACGATATTCCCGTTATTTATGTCACTGCATACGCTGACCCCCAGCTCATCGAAAGGGCAAAAGTTACAGAGCCATTCGGCTACATTGTTAAACCCTTCAACGAGAGGGAAGTCCAATCCAACATCGAGATTGCCCTCTTCAAGCACCGGCTCGAGAAGGAGATCAGGAAGAGGGACGCCATCCTCCTCGCGCTGGGATTCGGAGTGGAATGGTTCCTGCGCCAGGTATACGAGGCTCACGGGGCCTTACTGAGCGGATCACCCGTGACATTCGGGTACCATCTCGAACCGATCCTCGAGCATGTCGGTATTGCAATGGAGCTTGACCGCATCCCCGTATTCCGGTACGATGGGTGGAACAGTTCACCTGTCCTGTCCCTGGTTGCCGAGTGGTACAGCCCCGGGAGATCCCCGCTGCGTCCCGGGGAAGGTGTCCTGTCCGTTCCCCCTGCATCGTTCGGTCTTGATGGAAAACAGTCCGTGGTCAGGCCCGGGGAAACCGTGACCTTGTCATCAGAAAATCTGTCCCCCGGGTCAGAAGGGGTTCTCAAAACACTCGGCATCCGGACGGTTGTTCTCCTGCCCATCACCATCCATGACAGGACGTGGGGGCTGGTTGCGTTCTGTGACAAGGGAGATCGGGACTTTTCGGGTGAAGAGATCGAGGCGATGCGCATCATGGTCAATATCATCAGCGGGATGATCGGGCTCTCCCTTGGCCCGGGAGCAGGTGTGCAGGGCAGCGAAAACAAGCGGTTACCGGTGGAGAAATAAAAGTATTCGCAGCCCCGCGGGCATCACTCCACGGACGCCCGCAAAATTTTCTCCGGTAACCGAGTCCTCGTATTACTGCCCTTTCAGGAATTCCCTGTATGCTGCCGGGATGTCTTCCCTCTCTTCGGCTATCGCCCTTTCCACCTCTGCAAGGTTTCCTGCTATCTGGCGGATCCGCGCCGCTTCGAGGAGGAGACCGGCCCTCACCTCGTCATCGTTTCCCTGACCATTCAAGGTTTTTTCCGCGAGGTCTGCAAGGTTCTGCTGCACGATGACGAGGGGCTGGCGGATACGCATTACGATCTCCCCGATGTAGCCGATCAGGGCACACCGGCGGTCCTCGGCAACCTTCCGGTCGCGGATGTCGATGAAGCTCTCGATGAGGACCTCCCTCTCTCCCACGCGGGCACGGGTCGCCGTCTTGAGGATCGGGATGCGTGTGCCGTCCCCGGCGATGATGACCCTCTCGCTGTTGTCGATTACCTGCTTCAGATCCGTGATAGGGCATTTGCCCCTCTCGGCCGGGCAGATGAACTGGTGGCAGACCTGCCCGACGATCTCATCCTTTCTCCGGCCGATGAGGGAGACGGCGATCGGGTTGATGTCGAGGATCGTGTGGGTCGATGGGTCGATGATCACGACGCCGGTCTGGATCTTCTCAAAAATTGCCTGCAGTTCTTCCCGGTCCATGCCCAGTCCCTGGTACAGGGATGGAAACCGGAGAGGAGATAGGATTTGCGATCGGCAAACCGGGGGTGTTTTCCCGTGGCTGTCCGGACGAAACCCACCCCCTGCATTTTGCGGCCGGTGGAATGCAGGAGGAAAGTGTCCCGGACGGAAAGGAGCAGGGTCTTTTCACGGGGGAAGACGGATGACATTTTTTCCTGCCCGTTTAATCGTTCCGCTGGTCTTTTTCCGCGCGTTTCAGGCGGCCCGCGGCATACTTTGCGAGGGGATAGATCCCATCGCTCGACGGGTGGACTTCGGTGAAGCGGGAAAAGTCGTGGACCGAGATCCCCCTCTTCATCAGGAAGGCGCAGTAGGCAGCAACCGTCCCCCCGGCGGGTCCGGCAACCGAGATGCCCCCGATACGCCCGTCCCCCCGGGAGACGATCAATTCCGCCATGCCCGTCCTTCCCCGGGGGACCTCCCAGAACGTCCCCGGCCCTGCCGGTCCGGGGGAGGAGAAGGCGACTTCGTCATCGGCCGGGTCGCCGTCCACGAAGGCGTACTCGTGGGAAAGGGCAATGGACCGGGGAATCGCCGAGTAGTCCATGAGAACGTCTTCGCCGAGGATGGATGACGCTGCAACGATTCCTTCCTGTCGGGCGACCGGTGTCAGGCAGGGCGACCCCGTGACGTCCCCGCAGGCATATACGCCGGGGACACTCGTTGCCATCCGCCGATCCACGATGATCCTCCCGTCCCTCCCCTTCTTTACACCCGAGACCATCCGGGAGTTGGGGACAAGGCCGGCGGCAAGGAAGACGGCATCGCAGGGGACTTCCCTCTCCCCGTCCTCGCTGCGGAGGACTGCACTTCTGACGGCGGGGTCCCCGTCGATCCTCGTCACCGTGCAGTTCTCGTGGATCGCGATACCCTCGAGGTCTTTTTTTGCGGCTTCCCGCAATGCCCGCGGAACCTCGCGGAGGAACGTGCTCCGGACCGCGATAGCGACATCGGCCCCCCACTCATGGAAGATGAAGGCAAACTCCGCGGCCATGATCCCCCCGCCGATGATCAGGAGATGGTCCGGGACGGCAAGCATCGAGGAGAGGGAATGGGCATGGAAGACGCCCGGGTTCTGGATGCCCGGGATCGAAGGGATACGGGGGAGGGATCCCGTTGCGATGATGACTGCCGACGTCTGAAGGGGTTTTCCATCGACAGAGAGGGAACTTTCCTCGACGCTCCCCTCTCCCCGCACGATTGCAACCCCGCACCCCCTCGTCTCGGCATCGAGGATTGCGGTGATCTTTTCCTGGACCGATGCCATCTGGGAGATCGTGCGGGGGAAGGAGAACGAGGGAACCCGGTCGAGAATGCCAAGGGTGTGGAGGTTCCGGGCGGTATGCAGGGCGCGGGCGACGTCATTGAGGGCACAGACCACCATGCAGCCATAGTGGAGGCACTGGCCGCCGAGCCCGCCCTTCTCGACCAAGGTGACATCCTTTCCCGCGAGGCCGAGTTTCA
>JARYMB010000011.1 GCA_029907345.1 Methanolinea sp. | reverse complement strand
GCCATCCCGGATCTTCTTGAATTTTGGAAACAGTGTCATTTGGTATCCTCACGAATCTCCTGTAGTCACACGTTCATACCTTGGCCTCACTGGGCACTGCTCCACGGCCTGCCAGCCGTATCACATCGTGCGGGCAGGCTTCAACGCACACGCCACAGCCGGCACACAGTTCCTGCTTGAAATCAAGAACCATTGCCTTGCCATGCCTCACCTTGTAGATCTTTTCATTGGTCACCGGATCTACGGTGAAGAGTTCGAGTGCATCAACAGGGCATGCCACCACACAGTTGTTACAGCCGGTACACCGGTCCATGTTCACGTGCAATGCAAATGCCATTTTTTTTCACGCACCAGCTTTCAATCGATTGAAAAATCGACTAAAAAAACAATGGTTAACGTATATAGATAAACCTGTCTGATTTTTCCGAAAGGACGTGCAGGCAGCGAATATTTAATGTAAAAATGTAAAAGTTAACAAAAACAATATGTTAATATAGTCTGTATAAAAAAACCGGTAAATTTGCTGCGTTTTTTCCTTTCCCGTCTGACAGGAAAATCAAATAAAAATCCTTATTTGGACAATTACCATTGGTAAAGAAACTTTAATTCAGACCATTATTATAGAGCATTTTCCGTTCATCCTTGATATGTAGGGGGAGGTCACTCGACGGATGTCAATCAGGGACAAGTATTTCGAAAATTTCTTCTGCAATCATCATGGTACCCCTTCACGAAAAGGAGAATACTTGCATGCAATTGAATGGAGTAACCATTGACGACACGTATGCAGAGGCATTTCCGACATGGATTGCCCGCGTCATCATCACCGCAGCAACCCTCGAATGGGCAAGGAAGGCAGCCACCGAGGCAACAGGATTTGCGACATCAGCGATCGGATGCCCCTGTGAGGCAGGAATCGAGTGCGAACTCTCCCCTGACGAGACGCCGGACGGGCGCCCCGGTGTCGCCATTCTCATCTGCGCAGGGAAAAAGAAGTTAAAGGAGCAGGTCGTGGAACGCCTTGCAGAGTGCGTCCTGACATCTCCTACCACAGCCGTCTTCAACGGTCTCCTGAATACAGAGGAAAAGATACCTGTCAAACTCCACTTCTTCGGTGATGGATACGAGTACCAGAAGGAGGTCGGTGGCAGGAAATGCTGGGTCATACCCATCATGGAAGGGGAGTACGTGGGTGAAGAAGAGTTTGGCATCGTGAAGGGCGTTGCCGGTGGTAACTTCTTTGTGATGGGCGAGAACCAGATGGCAGCCCTCATGGGTGCACAGGCAGCCTCGGATGCCATTGCCCGGGTCCGCGGGGTTATAACGAGTTTCCCGGGCGGAATCGTCGCAAGCGGCTCGAAGGTAGGCTCAAACAAGTACAAGTTCATGCCTGCGAGCACGAACGAGAAGTACTGTCCCACGATAAGGGACAAGGTTCCGGACAGTAAGGTCCCTGCCGGAGTCAATGCGGTCTACGAGATCGTCATCGATGGCCTTGACGAGAAGGTGGTTGCGGAAGCTATGGCCAAGGGTATAAAGGCCGCAGTCAGGGTACCCGGCGTGAAGTTCATCAGTGCAGGGAACTTTGGCGGAAACCTCGGTCCCTACAAGATTGAACTCCATAAAATCCTCTGATCTTTTTCTTTCTTCACTATCCCGTATCCGAGGAGCCGTGTCCCGTCCATCATGCAGGGGGTATCTTCTCCCGGAAAAACCGGGTCCTCATTCTTAAAACCCATTTCAGTGGCGGGATGAGGGATAATCCCCGGGTCCCGCCTTTATGGGAAAGGATCGAACCATATAAATACTTCATTGCCGGATATTTTGTTCACGAAATTTTCGGTGACAAAATGACGGGGTTCATCTCTCCTTTTCGGACCGTGGAGGTGCTCCATTGACGGGAAGGGACGTCCCCGTCCTCAGGGACCCCTACATCATCCGGTACCCCGAGATCGTGGCTGTAACGGACGCGGAGGGCAGACAGGTCGAACTCGTAGAGTTCTTTGAGTGCACGGGAGGTGCCATGTGGGTCCAGGAACACTACGCCAAGAGTCCTCTCGTCCGGTCCGTGCGCACGGTAGGATCGAGTACACGGTATATCCTTGAACCGGGGACTGTCGACCTGGACCTTGTCGGTTCCCGTTTTCCTGCCGGGATATCAGGAGTATCAGTTGAGGGAGACGAGATTGCAATATCGTACGTGGGTCTTGGCGGCGGAGGTGTCGGTGCTTCTGGCTGTCGTTCCCTTGCAGGGGGAGTCATCAGGTCACGCGCTGACCCCTCAGGCGGGGGTAAAAGAGCAGGGGCCACGGTCTGGCTGCCCCGCAGGGAACGTGTCCTCATCGGTGTTGACGATACGGATACACCGCAGGAGGGGGCCACGTGGACTCTCTGCCACAACATCGCCCGTGCAGTCCAGGATGAGGACTCACGATACCTCTCCCACACGATCGTGCAGCTCTTTCCGGTCCCCTACAGGACAAAAAACTGCGTTGCAGTTGTCTGCGAGTTTGCATCGCGTAACCCCGACCGCCTGGTATCCGCCTTCCAAAGGCTGCTTGCCACCCATACGCTCTCTTCGGAGACGGGGATGGCCGTTTTCCGGGGTTTTGACCCGGGCCTGCTCCTCGGGGAGTTCGCCTGGGCCGTCAAGCGGGGAGAGGTCAGCCGCGAGAGGCTCGATGCCCTCGAAAGGGAGGGCCTCGAGTTCATCATGAGGGGCAGGGGTCTCATCGGCGCTGCAGCATCCATCCCCTTCTATACCCGCTACAAGGAGGCGCTGAGACTGTGCGATGGAAAGAATTGAAGGCGGATCTCCTCTCCGTCGGAACGGCACGGCTTGCAGGTGAACCTGCCGGGAAATACGTTTCCTGCTCGGCAGCAGGCCCCGGAGCTGGCGGCCCGGGATCTGTCTTCTTCTCCCTGGAAGGAAAGAGGGTCCGGCTCTCGCTTGATTCGGAAAGTCCGGTCCTGATCACCCACACCGGCGAAGGGAGAGCCGTGCTCGGGTACAGGGGCCGGGAGGTCAGGGGCAGGCTCGAGCAGGTTGGCCTCCACTGCCCGCGCCAGGCCTACCTGACGGTGAGCAGCGGGTGCATCTTCTCGTGCCGTTACTGCGGCGTGCCCGGGAATCCCATGGAGAGGAAGTCCGTGAGAGAAATCGTGGAATTGGTCAGGCAGGTTGCAGACCGCGTTGATGCCATCTCCCTCACAAGTGGAGTGATCGGGTCAGTAGAAGAGGAAGAACGGTATGTCCTTGAGGTAGTCAGGCAGCTTCGGCAGCAGTTTTCACTTCCCATCGGCGTATCGATTTACCCCACGGAAAGGACACCGGAGCGCCTCCATTCACTTGGTGTCACGGAGGTAAAATTCAACGTGGAAACGGCAACAGACAGCCTCTTTGAGGAGATGTGCCCGGAGCTCTCACGGGATGCCATCTGGGACGCCCTCTCGCGATCCGTCCCTCTCTTCGGGAAAAACCACGTCTTTTCCAACATCATCATCGGGCTTGGAGAAACAGACGGGGAGGCTGTATCATGCATCAGGAGACTGGCCGGCATGGGTGTCATCCCTGTCGTCCGGCCACTCACTCCCGCAGCGGCATGCATGAATCTCCCCCGACCCTCACAAGAACGGCTCCTTGCCCTCTTCAGGGTGCATTCGGACACACTCCGGGATGCCGGCCTCGACCCGCGGGAGGCTGTCTCGATGTGTGCAGCCTGCACAGGATGCGATCTCGTACCCGGGAGGGACGATTCATGAAAGGAGAAGAAGCACTTGCCCGCGCAATTCTCACTGCAACGGACAGGAGGTACACCGTTCCCGGGTATCCCATTACCGGGCTTTCCACCCTGTGCAACGCGGAAATGGTCGTCAACGAGAAGACCGGCCTGGAATATGCACTCGGTGATTCCCTGTCAGGGAAACGCGCAGCACTGATTGTCAAGAACGTCGGTGTCAATGCATGCGTGGATCCGCTCGTCCAGGCGACCGCTCAGGGCCTCATCGGGGGGGTCCTCCTGGTCGCGGGCGACGACCCGGCAGCGGCAGGGTCACAGACGTCCCAGGATACCCGCATCATCGGTGAACTGGCAGAGATACCTGTGCTCGAACCGGGCCCGGAGAGCTGCTTTACTGCAGTCGAAGCCGCTCTCGAATCTTCGGAGGAGTTCTCCCGGGTTGCCATGCTGCGGATCACGCCGACGCTCCTGGAAGCGGAGGTGACTGGCAGCCCGGTTCCCCGCCGGGACAAGAAGGGCAGCCTTTCGGACAGGAGTTATACCATGCACGGGAGGGTAACTGCATCGCGCCGCCTCTTTGCCCGCATGCAGGAATGGGCGCTCCATTCACCGCTCAACGCCTGGAAGGGTGATGCGGCCGGAATAGGACCATGTCCCGGTGAAACGCGGGTCGTGACGGTGTTCCCGCCCCCGCGGATTCTCGGTCAGTATACCGAGATCAGGGAGGAAGGTCTCCCCTTTGCGCGGGATCATTGCCATCACCGGTTTTTGCCCAACCCTGTGGAAAAAGAGCCCGAGACCCTCGAAAGGAGGGGTTACTACCGGACATTCTGCCGGGACTGTCCATTCAAGCCGGCAATCGCCCTCATGAAGGAAGAGGGGTTGAGACCCGTATGCGATGCGGGATGCGTCGTCATGGCAATGAACCCGCCATACCGTGTCGGCGTGGCAAGTTACGGAATGGGATCTTCGATCGCAGTGGCAGCAAAGAGCACGGGGGTCGCACTCACGGGAGACTACGCGCTCCTCCACAGTGGCATCAACGCCCTCATCGATGTATACGAAAAGAGGATTCCCCTCCTCTGCGTCGTGCTGGACAACCGCTGTGCTGCCATGACGGGAAAGCAGGCCTCGATACCCATCGACCCGTACATCGGGTGGGCACAACCACACTATACCTGGGCATCGGAGACGGGGCGGCTCCGCGAACTCTTCCGGACTGTGCAGCGGCCGGGAGTCATTGTGATCAGGGGGGAATGCCCGGAGGGGCAGGACCATGAAATCGTGGCGTATAGAAATATGTGATGTGACTCTTCGCGACGGTGAGCAGACCCCTGGGGTCTCCTTCACCTGCGAGGAGAAGATCAGGATCGCCGAGGTCCTCGATCAGATCGGCGTGGAGGTGATCGAGGCCGGGTTTCCGGCTACCTCCAGTTACGAGAAGAGGTGCGTGAGCAGCGTTGCGGCACTGGGTCTTGATGCACGTATCTGCTGCCTGGCCCGGGCACGGAAAGGTGACGTTGATGCGGCCATCGATGCAGGTGTTGATATGGTGAGTATCTTCATCCCCACATCGGAGCTCCATGTCCGCCACAAGTTCCATGCCCCGCGGGAAAAGGTCCTTGCCGATGCCCTCGAGATGGTGGACTACACACGCGACCACGGTCTCCAGGTCCGGTTTGCAGCAGAAGACGCATCGCGGACAGATCTCCCCTTCCTTCTCGAGGTCTACAGGCAGGGAGAGGAGCATGGTGCAGACCTCCTCTCGTTTGCCGACACGGTGGGAGCCCTTTCCCCCCTCGAAATGTACAGGACGATGAGAAAAATAGTCAGGGCTGTGAAAAAGCCACTCTGTGCCCACTGCCATAACGACATGGGAATGGCGACGGCAAACACGATTGCAGCCGCCCAGGCAGGCGCATTCCAGCTCCACACAACGGTTAATGGCATCGGCGAACGGGCAGGGAATGCAGCCCTCGAGGAAGTCCTGGTCGCCCTTTACATGAAGGGAAATGTCAGGCGCTACGACCTTTCGCACCTTGCGACACTCTCGACCATGGTCGCCCAGTACTCGGGGATTCCGGTCGACAAGCTCAAACCTGTCGTGGGCGAGCATGCATTCCGCCACGAGAGTGGCATCCACATCGCCGCGATCCTGGAGGACCCTTCCACGTATGAGTATTTTCCGCCGGGACTCGTCGGTGCGACCCGGAAGTTCACTCTCGGCAAGCATACCGGGAAGAAAGCGCTTGAGCACGAAGTTGCACGGCTCGGATACTCGCTCCCGGAAAAGGATCTCTGCCGTGTGCTTGAGCTTGTCAAGGACATGGGGGAGAAGAAGGTCGATCTCACGGACGAGACCCTGATCGATCTGATCAAGATGGTCATGGGGGGGCCACCGCTGTGACAACGCTTTCGGAACGAATCCTCGGTGCACCGGCAGGAAGTTACGTGGACTGCAGTGTCGACAGGTGTTACGTCCACGACGGGACAGGTGTCCTTACCCTCGATGCTTATAAAGCCATGCAGGCAGGGAGAATCGCCCGAAAGGATCAAACATACGTCCTTTTTGACCACATCGTCCCTGCAAATAACTCGGTGACCGCAGGACTCCAGGCGGAGCTGCGCAGGTTTGCCCGGGAACAGGGGCTTCCCTTCACGGACATAGGCGAGGGAATCTGCCACCAGGTCATGGGAGAAGGGATCGCACTGCCTGGCGAGATCATTGTGGGCGCAGACTCGCATACGTGCACGCTGGGTGCGTTCGGGGCATTTGCGACAGGAGTCGGTGCAACGGACATGGCCGCCATATGGGCAGACGGTGGCACGTGGTTCCGCGTTCCGGAGACCATCGGGATCTTTTTCTCGGGCTCGCTGAAGGAGCCGGCAGAGGCAAAAGATCTTGCCCTCACATACGTCAGCCGCCTTTCCATGGACGGGGCCACGTACAAGGCCCTCGAGTTCCTGGGGGACGGTGTGCAGGCACTCTCCATGGATTCCCGGATGACACTGGCGAATCTTGCCGTGGAGACGGGGGCAAAGGCCGGACTTTTCTACGCCGACAGAACGACGTGCTCATACTTAAGGGACTTTGGCCATTCCGTCAGCCCGCAAATCCCCGATGAAACTTCGTACCAGCAGAGTCTCGAGATCGATATGTCAGACATCATTCCGGTCGTGGCAGTCCCGCCCCGGGTCGATACCATCCGTCCTGTAGAGGCCCTGGAAGGCCTCCCGCTCGACCAGGTCTTTGTCGGGACGTGCACGAACGGCAGGTATAGTGACCTGGAGCGGTTCGCCCGGATCGTGCGGGGAAAAAAGGTCAGGGTCCGCACCCTTGTTGCACCTGCCTCCCGGCGCGTCCTTGCCCGTGCATCCGTAACGGGTGTTCTTTCCTGGCTGGTCGAGGCAGGGTGTACCATCCTGCCGCCTGGCTGCGGCCCGTGTCTTGGTGCCCACCAGGGCGTTCTTGGCGAGGGAGAGGTATGCCTCTCGACGGCGAACCGCAACTTCAGGAACAGGATGGGTGTCGGAGGGGAGATCTACCTTGCCTCACCTGCAACCGCTGCCGCAAGCGCCCTCGCTGGAGCCCTTGCAGTCCCGGAGGTGCCGCGGTGAAGGTGGAGGGACCTGCCGTCTGCCTTGGGGCGGACATCGACACAGACATCATCATCGCAGGCCGGTACCTGCGCACGAAGGACCGTTCGGTATGGGCGACCCATGTCTTCGAGGACATGGACCCGGCACTCGCCCTGCGCCTTCGCGGGACTGTCATCGTTGCGGGAAAAAACTTTGGTTGTGGCTCATCGCGGGAGCAGGCGGCAATAGCGCTCCGGGAAGCAGGGGTCCGGTGCGTGATTGCACCATCCTTTGCGAGGATATTCTTCCGAAACGCCATCAATACCGGCCTTCCGGTCATGGAATGCGAATGTCCCTGCATGGAAGGAAAAGAAGTCGTTGCAGATCCCGCTTCCGGGAGGATAGAAATTGGGGACCAGGTATTCTTTGCACGCCCCCTTTCCCCGCGGATGCTCGAGATTCTTTCTGCAGGGGGTCTTGTAGAATACTGGAGGAAAAAACGGTGATCTTTCCCCCCGAGTGCAAGGTGGTAGGTCATGCAAAGGGCAGACCCTGCGGTGAGAGGGTCTATTTCCTCACGAAATACCTTCTCCGGGAGACAAACGGGGGTATGGAACTCCTCGGGGTCACGACAGACCCCCTGGCGACCGGCATGATGCGGCCCGTGTCGGAGACACGCATCCTTGCGGTCCCGGAAGAGGTGACCGTATACCCCCAACGCGTCCAGATTCATAACAGGGCACGCCTTGTTGAGCTTGCGCTCAAAAGCGGGAAACGATGCACCGTTTTTATCGGGCACGACGAGCACATGACGTTCGTTCTTGACCCTGATCCATCGGCGTTCCTGAAGATACATGTATATGATATCCTCCCGCCACGCCCGAGTCTCTCTTCCACCATCCGCGAACTCGAGGAGGCAGGGATGTTCGGGCAACTCGATATTACCTTCATCCATACCCTCCAGGATATCTCGCAGGTCGATGCAGACGTCTTTCCCTGCAGGGCAGCAGGTTTTTCGCGGACACTTGACGCGGACCCGGTCACCCGCCACGAGAGGGTCGCCGGTTGCCTGACCGGGTCGCAACTCGTTCGGGAGTGCTACGGCGAAGAGAGAGAGATCATCGATATATGCCCCCTCCGGATGGTCCGTGAAGAACCTTTTATTACGCGTTGCTGCAGGAAAGAGAGGGAAGGTTTCCGGACGGTCAATGGAAAGAAGGGGATCGTTGTCCACTGGGGTGCCGGGCCTGCCGAGATATACGGGGCAGTTGTCAGCCTGGTACAGGGGAAAGGGGAAGAATGAGAATTGCAGTCGTCGAAGGGGACGGGATCGGCCACGAGGTCATCCCGGTTGCAAAAAGGGCGCTCGAGGTCCTTCGCCCGGACTTCGAGTTCTTCTCCGTTGAGGTGGGTTTCGGGAAGTGGCAGCGCTGCGGCGAGGCAATGTCGGCACAGGACATGGAGGACCTCTCCTCTGCAGACGCAATCCTTTTTGGTGCGATCACCACACCCCCTGACCCGGGATACCGAAGTGTCATTGTGCAGATCAGGAAGAATCTCGACCTCTATGCAAACATCAGGCCGGTCTCCGGGAAAGGTTTCGATATCATCATCGTCCGGGAGAATACGGAGGGGCTCTACTCCGGCGTGGAGAAGATCGAGGAGGACTCAGCGTGCACGGTCCGCTGTATCACGCGGAAGGGGAGCGAGCGGATCGCACGGTGCGCGTGCCGGCTCGCAAAAAAACGCAGGGAGCTCACCATCGGTCACAAGGCAAATGTTCTCAAGGCAGATGCTTTCTTCAGGGACATCTGCACGGCAGAGGCCCGGAAGGCTGGTGTACCGTTCCGTGAGTGTTACATCGACGCACTCTGCCTCGACGTCCTCCAGCACCCGGAGAGGTACGACGTCATCCTGACTGAGAACATGTTTGGTGACATTATCTCGGATGTTGCTGCATTCCTCGTTGGCGGCCTCGGTATGTTGCCAAGCGGGAACATCGGTGACCAGCACGCGCTATTCGAGCCCGTGCATGGGAGCGCCCCCGATATTGCCGGAAAAAATGTTGCAAACCCCATTGCAGCACTCCGGAGTGCCGGCATGCTCCTCTCATACAGTGCCCGCGACCCTGTATCCGCGCAGTTGATCGAGGATGCGATCGTGCGGGTCCTTGCGCAGGGGATTCGAACGCGGGACCTTGGCGGAAATGCGACAACAACAGAGTTTGGGGATCACGTCATCCGGGAACTGGAGTCCATGAACCGGACATGATAAGTTCCCTTTCTGTTTTCTTCCAACAGGGGTATATGGGTATTTTATATATACTGCATTCAATAATTGCAAGTGATGCATATGGGCAGAATACTCCTCGTCGATGACTCAGAGATGGCGCGGTTCCTTCTGGCCCGGTTCCTTACCGGAGGAGGGCACGAGATCGTCGGGGAAGCAGCAAACGGAATCGAAGCAATCGAGAAGGTCAGGGAGACTGCTCCCGATCTCGTCATCCTTGACCTCATCATGCCCCAGATGAAAGGTATCCAGACCCTCGAGGAGATCAAGAAGGTGAGCCCGAAGACAAGCGTCGTTATCTGCACGGGCGACCACCAGGAGTATACCGTCAGGGAGGCTGTCAGGAAAGGGGCATCCGGATTCATCATCAAGCCTTTTGACAAGGATATCGTCCTCGATGAGATTAACACCGTTCTTGCCGGGAAACAGCCCTGACCCCGCGAAGTGGCCGTTCCCCGCAAGAAACCTCCAAAAGAAACAGACCTGTTTTTACCCGGCCTTGCGATTCCTCCCGTCCTTTAGACGGGAGGGTATTTCCGTTTCGGGTATTGATATTTTACAGGATAAATCTCCAGCCCGGAGATACGGCAGGTGATGCAAGGTGGTCAGGGTCGGCGTTCACATATCAATTGCAGGATCGATTGCACAGTCGGTCGGAAGGGCACAGGCAATCTCCTGTGACACTTTCCAGATATTCTCGAGGAACCCGAGAGGCTGGGGGTATAAGGAGATCCCGGTGGGAGAGGCCGAAGCATTCCGATCGGCCCTTGCCGCGTCAGGAATCGAACCTGTCTTTGATCACATGCCCTACCTGCCGAACCTTGCAACCCCGAAGAAGGATATTTACGAAAAGTCATGTGCAGCCCTCACCGCCGAGCTTGAACGGTGCGGACAGCTCTCCATTCCCTTCCTCGTGACGCACCTTGGCCACCACCTCGGGGAGGGTGCCGATGCCGGGAGAAGGAGGGTTGTTGAAGCGATTAACAACGCCCTTTCCGGTGCACCGTCGGGGGTCATGCTCCTCCTCGAGAATACGGCAGGGGAAAAAAACGGCGTTGGAAGCATTTTTGAGGACATCAGGGTCGTTCTCGACGGTATTGAGTATCCTTCGCATGTGGGAGTCTGTTTCGATACATGCCATGCATTCGGGGCAGGATACGAGCTTCGGTCGCCGGAAGGCATCGAAGAGACTCTTGCCATGCTGGACGAGGTCATCGGGCACCCACTCGTCCGCCTCATTCATCTCAACGACTCCCGCGGGGAGAAAGGGTCGGGCATCGACCGCCACGAGCACATCGGCCTTGGTTCGATAGGCGAGGAAGGCTTTTTTCTCATGCTCCACACTGACTTTTTCCGGAACCGACCTTTGATTTGCGAGACGCCGGTCGATGATCGGAGGGACGACCGCGGCAATATCGCGAAGGTCAGGGAACTTGCGGGATAGGATGATTCGTGGTATTCATACCCCTCACCATTCGTGCGTTTCCTTTTTCGCCGCATGATATTAAGAGTAAAACCCGCCCATGGGTACATGCGTGAAAGCCACTTTCGACGGTATGCATGTCCGCCTGGGAGCGGAGGGAAAGAGCCTCTATGAGCAGAGCGGATATGGCCGGCCGGAGAGGGACGGGCTCCGGCTCGCGCCCGAGGAAGCGCTCTACCTCCTCCACAGGGGACGGATCGAGGTTCCTGGCCATACGTTCGACAGCCTGCTCGCACTATTTGCGGCAAACACGAACTTTATGCGATCTTTTCTCGTCTATCGCGACATCCGGGAACGCGGGTATGCTGTCCAGACAGGCCCCCATGACTTCCGGGTGTTCCGCCGGGGCCAGAAGCCTGGAAGGGGACCGTCTCAGTACAGCATCTCCGTCGTTTCGGAGAGAGACCTCATCGTTTTTCAAAAGGTCATCGAAGAAGTTTCCGCCTCCCGGAACATACGGAAACAGCATGTACTTGCCGCAGTCGACGATGAGAATGAACTCACCTACTACGAGGTGAAGATCCAGGTCCCGGAGGGGGGAATGGTAGGTGGCACCATACCGCATCTGGTGGGAGAACTAGTCGGCAGAAATGCAATCGTCCACACAGACGGGTCAGCCAGCATGGGTGGCTGGGGGATGCAGCTGGATGCGGACAGGCTTGTCCTCTCACCTCTCGAAATCCTCTGCCTGATGAGGTCAGGAAACCTTGTGCTCACGGGCGGGGGCGCGGGGATGGATCCGGACACCTTCGCCAGGACCGTCCGGGAGTCCGATGTTGAGTTCCCTGAAAAAATGGAGGTCTACGAAGATCTGAGGAGGAAGGGACTCGTCCCAAGGACGGGTTACAAGTTCGGGCACCATTTCAGGGTCTACACCGGGAGAAAGATCCATTCCGAGATGCTCGTCCAGGCTCTTCCCGGCAGCGCAGCGCTTCCCATGAGCAGTATATCAAGGTCAGTCCGGCTGGCCCACAGTGTCAAAAAGAAGATGTTGTTTGCATGCATACATAACGGGGGAATCCGCTACGTGGAATTTGCCCGCATCAAGCTCTAGGGCAGGAAGATAATGGAAACACCGATAAACCCCTGGTCCTCCCAGCAGACAGATGATATCGAGAAACTCTTCTCTCTCTTTGGAATCGAACATATAAGCACCATCGAAGGAATACTCCCAAAGGTTCCGTCGTTTATCTCCCGCGGTGTGGTGGTCGGTCACCGGGACTACAGGGTCATTGCCGAGGCCATCAGGGACAAAAGGCCCTTCCATATCCTGACGGGGTTCATGCCATCGGGTCACCCACACCTCGGTCACCTCATGGTCATGAAGGAAGTGGTCTGGCACGTGCAGCAGGGCGGTTCGGGGTACATTACCATTGCCGACAGGGAAGCTCATGCTGTCAGGGACATTTCATGGCAACAATGCGAGCATTTTGGCAAGGAGTACCTCCAGTGCCTCTTTGCCCTGGGATACAGGGGACGTACCTATTTTCAGAGCAGGAACAACGCCCTCAAGGACCTTGCCTTTGAAGCTGCAACGAGGGTGAACTTCTCCGAACTCCAGGCAATATACGGGTTTTCGGACGAGACCTCCCTTGCACACGCGGAGAGCGTGATCACGCAGGTTGCCGACATCCTCTTCCCCCAGGTGGACAGTTATCCGGCGCCGACACTGGTCCCGGTGGGTATCGACCAGGATCCGCACATCCGCCTGACAAGGGGAATAGCCCATAAGCTCCGGATGTTCACAGTCGAGGAAAGGGATGGCTACATCAGCGTCAGGTCAAAGAATGCACCCGAAGAAGCCCTTGCCGAGGTGCACCGGAAGTTCCCGGGCTCCCGGAAATACCAGGGGCACGTTGACATTCCCCGCGCAGGCTGTGCAGAAGTGAGTGCCGAGGTGCGCAGGATAGAGATAGCCCATGGCGGCTACGGATTCTATACCCCTTCGTCCACATACCACAGGTTCATCCCCGGTCTCCAGGGAGGGAAGATGTCAAGCAGCATACCAGAGAGCACGATCACGTTTTTTGAGCCTGACGAGGTGGTAAGGAAAAAGGTAATGGGAGCCTTTACGGGTGGGCGGGCAACGCTGGCCGAGCAGAAAGAACTGGGGGGTGAACCGGAAAAGTGCCCGGTCTTCCTCCTCAACCTCTTCCACATGGTGGAAGACGACGCTGAACTGGCCGGGATTCACCGGCGCTGCCGTGGAGGCGAACTGATGTGCGGCCAGTGCAAGAAAGAGACAACAGAACGTGTGCTTGCCTTCATCCGTGACTTCCGTGAAAGGATGGAAGCATCAGCGCACATGGTAAAGGTGGAATGAGATGGACCTCTCCCCGAATGAAAAGAGACTCCTGGTTCTCCTCGAGAAGGTAAAGACAGCAGATCCGTCAGGTCTGGCAACAGAAATGGGTGTATCCCCCGAATCAGTCATCCAGTATGCTTACCTGCTTGCAGATCGCGGGCTCTGCAGGGTAGAAAAAGAAGTGAGAACGACTTATGCCCTCACGGAAGAGGGACAGCGGTACGCAAGCGAGGGGCTCCCCGAGCGGCAGCTCCTCGGGAGTTTTAATGAAAAGATACCCATGCAGGAACTCACCCGTCACCCCCTCGCCCGGATCGGAATAGGACAGATGAAGAGGAAGGGCTGGGTGGTTGTCCGCGGGGGGATGGTGGAAAAAACAGGGAACGATGCACCGGGAGAAGACGAACTGGCACTCCGGGATCTTTCGCGGGGTGGACCGGGCCTTGCGGAACTGCGCAGGAGGAACCTCGTTACCGAGAACCTGGAAACGCAGTACAGAATCTCTGTGACGCCAGAAGGCCTCGAGTGTGCACGTCGCGGCCTCGACATGTCAGAAGAGGCCGGCACGCTGACCCGGGAGCAAATAGTCTCTGGTTCGTGGAAAGGCCTGAAGTTACGCAGGTACAGCCTGAAGGCACCTCCAAGAAAGGTATATCCGGGAAAGATTCACCCATACCAGCGCGTAATCGAGGAGATGCGGGAAATCCTCCTCTGCATGGGATTTACAGAGATCTACGGGGGCATCGTCCAGAGCGCGTTCTGGAACTTCGATGCCCTCTTCCAGCCACAGGACCACCCCGCTCGCGAGATGCAGGACACGTTTTACCTGAAAGAGACATTGCCCCTGCCGGAAGGATATGAACGCGTGAGGGACATGCACCTCTTTGGGGGAAACACATCCTCGACAGGGTGGGGGGGCCGGTGGTCACGGGAGAAGGCTGAACAATGCGTTCTCCGTACCCATACGACCTGCCTCTCCATCCAGCACCTCGCGACACACCCGGAACCGCCGGTTAAGGCATTCTGCATCAACCGGGTGTACCGTCGTGAGGCAATCGATCCTACTCACCTGCCCGAGTTCGAGCAGCTCGAGGGTATCGTGATGGATAGGGATGTCACCTTCCGCCATCTCCTCGGGTTTTTAAAGGAGTTTTACCACAGGATGGGATTCTCAGGCGTCCGATTCCGCCCCGGCTACTTCCCGTATACGGAACCGAGCGTTGAACCGGAAGTCTACGTCCCGTCCCTTGGATGGGTGGAAATGGGGGGCGCGGGCATCTTCCGCCAGGAGGTAACGGCCCCGTTTGGCATCACGCATCCCGTGCTCGCGTGGGGTCTCGGCGTAAGCCGCATCGCGATGCTCCGGCTGGGACTCTCTGACCTCCGGCTCCTTTACAAGAGCGATATCGGATGGGTCCGGGAGACACCATCCTGGCTGCACGGGCTGGATAAAAATGCGGGGGTTCAGCAATGCCGGTAATCAGGCTTCACTACCGGTACCTGGAGAAGATGGTCGGCACCGATAAGGAGACCATCCTTGCAAATCTCCCCATGATAGGCTCTGATATCGAACGGGTCGAGGATGACCACGTGGACGTTGAGTTCTTCCCGAATCGCCCTGACCTTTTCTCTGTCGAGGGCGTTGCCCGTGCCATGAGGGGATTCCTCGGGATGGAGACAGGACTTCCGCGGTACAGCGTTTCACCATCAGGGATAGGATTCTCTGTCGATCCGGGTCTTGCGACGATCCGGCCATACCTCGGCTCTGCGGTAATAAGGAATGTCAATCTCGACGAGGAGTCAATATTGTCGCTCATGGGGCTTCAGGAGGCACTTCACTGGGCAGTCGGCAGGGGCCGGAGCAAGGTTGCTATCGGTATCCATGACCTGGACGCTGTGACCCCTCCGTTCCGGTACATTGCCGCTGAGAAGTCACGTGCGTTCGTTCCACTGGACTTTGACCGAGAGATGACGCTCGACCAGATCCTGGATGAACACCCGAAAGGAAAGGCCTATGCCCACATCGTCAGCGATTTCCCCCGGTACCCCCTGATCATCGATGCCAGGGGCAGGGTTCTCTCCTTCCCGCCCATCATCAACGGGGAACTCACACGTGTCACGCAGGAGACAAGAAACCTCCTTCTCGATACAACCGGAACAGACGAGCGTGCTGTTGCAACCGCAGTCAACATAATCTGTACAGCCCTTGCCGATACCGGGGCAACGGTCCAGAGTGTCACAATCGGGGAGAGGGAGTGCCCCTCCCTCGCTCCCTCCGAGAGGATTGTGAGTTCAGACGATGCATCAGCCCTGCTTGGCGTATCACTTGACCCTCCGTCTCTCTCATCACTGCTGGAAAAAATGAGGTACGGCGCCGAACCCGCAGGGACATCCCACGTCAGGGTCCTTATTCCCTGCTACAGGGCAGATATCATGCATGACTGGGACATCTTCGAGGACGCGGCAATTGCACACGGATACGGAAACTTCGATGCGGAGATGCCGCGGACGTTCACCGTCGGGGCACCCCATCCGGTGATGGCGATCTATGCCGTTGCAAGAGAGGTTATGTCCGGTCTCGGGTTCCAGGAAGTTCTCCCGTTCACACTCACGAACGAGAAAGTCCTTGCAACGAAGATGCAGAGGCCCCTCAAGGACTCGGTTCTCCGGGTTATGCATCCCATTTCGGAGGAACAGACCATGGTCCGGACCGACCTTCTCCCCCTCCTCCTGGAGATGTGCCAGCTCAACAGGCACCGGGAACTCCCCCAGCGGCTCTATGCCGTGGGTGACGTTGTCGGGGGAACGCAGACCCTTCCAAGGGCAGCATGCGTCAGTACCCATGCAGCCGCAGACTTCTCGGAAGCCTATGCCATCGCGGACGCACTCTGCCGGGAACTTGCCGTTGCGGTGTCGGTTGAGGAATCGGACGACCCCGCGTTTATCCCGGGGCGAAGGGGGGCTCTTGTCAGCGGGGGGAAGAACGTGGGTGTCTTTGGAGAAATACACCCTGCCGTCCTGAACGCGTGGGAGCTTGAGCACCCTGTTGCGGCAGTTGAAATTGACCTTACAGCCGTACCGGGATACCCCGGGCAGCAAGGTACTCCTTGACCTGCCGGACGGTCATCTCCCCGTAGTGAAAGACGCTGGCTGCAAGGCAGGCATCTGCCCTGCCCAGCGCGAACCCCTCGTAGAAGTGTTCAAGGGTTCCCACTCCCCCGCTCGCGATCACCGGGATGCCGACTGCGTCAGAAATCGCCGCAGTAATGGGGATATCAAACCCGTTTTTCGTTCCATCAGTTTCCATGCTGGTCAGGAGGATCTCACCGGCACCCCGTTCCTCTGCCTCGATGGCCCACCGGACAGCATCGATCCCGGTCGGGCGGCTCCCGCCATAGGTCACAACCTCGTACCAGCACTCCCTGCCGTCCGGGAGCGCGACCATTGTCGCATCGGGATTCGGCGTGAAATTACACCGGACGTCTTCGGCAAGAACGATACATTGTGTCCCGAATTTTTCGGCTCCCCTGTTGATGAGAGCGGGGTCATTGACGGCGCTCGTGTTGATACTCACCTTGTCTGCGCCGGCACGGAGTATCTGCTGGATGTCGTCCACCGACCGGATACCACCGCCGACGGTGAGCGGGAGGAAGAGCTGGTCTGCAGCGCGTGTGATGACATCGAGGATTGTACCGCGGGCCTCGACTGATGCCGTGATATCCAGGAAGACGACCTCGTCTGCTCCCTGCTCGTTATAACGCTGGGCAAGTGCAACAGGGTCGCCGGCATCGCGGAGGCCGACGAAATGCGTTCCCTTAACCACCCTTCCGTCCTTGAGATCAAGGCAGGGGATGATCCGGCGGGTCAGTGTCATGAGAGAAGATGTGATTGGAGGGATTATCATGCTTATGCACGATGATTACGCCGGGTTTTAAGATGGTTGCCGGTTGATTCCATAAGGGAATGCCGGGGACACAGCATATGTCCCAGGGCGGGATGTGTTGCCATGGATACCGGGAAGAAAAAAATCACGTGGGCGCGGCAGTACATGCCGGTCCTCGCCTCCATTGGAGGGGAGTTCCGGCAGAACCAGCCGCTGAAGGGAACCCGCATCGGTATGGCACTCCATGTGGAGGCCAAGACGGCATGCCTCGTGGAGACACTTGCAGCAGGGGGTGCAGACGTGCATATCACGGGTTGCAATCCGCTCAGCACTCAGGATGACGTGGCGCGTGCCCTGAATGAGGTACCGGGTGTCCACTGCTATGCCCGGAGGGGAGTTACGGCCGGTGAATACTATGCTGCCATTGACAGGGTGCTTGACTCGCATCCCCAGGTTGTCATCGATGACGGCATGGATCTCATCCACAGGCTCCACACGGTGCGAAGAGAGCTCCTCCCCCACGTCGTGGGTGGCTGTGAGGAGACGACGACCGGCGTTCACAGGTTGCGGGCGATGGCACGAGAAGGAAAACTCGCGTTTCCTGTGATAGCCGTCAATGACACTCCCATGAAACGACACTTCGACAACGTCCATGGGACGGGTGAGAGCGCCATCGCAGGCATCATGCTCACGACGAACATGCTCGTGGCCGGAAAGGTTGTTGTCGTTGCCGGTTACGGGTTTTGTGGCCGGGGACTGGCACGGAAACTGCATGGACTCGGGGCAAGGGTAATCGTGACCGAGATCGACCCAAGGAGGGCTCTTGAGGCCTACATGGACGGGTTTTCTGTCATGCCCATGGAGGAGGCGGCAGGGGCCGGGGAGATATTCATCACGGCGACAGGAAACACGTCCGTAATCGCGGCACCCCACTTTTCACGTATGAGATCCGGTGTGGTTCTGGCAAACGCAGGGCACTTTAACGTGGAAATAGATATTGGGTGGCTCGAGAAGAACGCGACCGCAATCACCCGCCGGGACGGTATCGATACCTATACGGTGGATGGAAAGGACATCCATGTCCTTGCGGAAGGGCGCCTCGTCAACCTCGCCGTTCCGAAAGGGATGGGGCATCCCATCGAGGTGATGGACCTGAGTTTCTCCCTGCAGGCACTCTGTGCACTCCACATTGCCCGCCAGGGCCGGACAATGGAACCCGGCGTCCACGAGGTTCCCCCCGAAATCGATGAGACCGTTGCAGAAAGAAAACTTGCCTCGCTTGGTCTCTCCATCGACAAGTTGACCGAGTCCCAGAAGAATTACCTCTCGGGCTGGGAATCCGGGACCTGATTGTTTAAACTACCCTTTCTCCTCCCCTTTTCCACAGTAACCCTTCCCGCAAGGACATTCCTGCAGCAATAGAGGTACTCCTGTGCATATCCTGCGTATTTTCCGAAGTATGCCCGTCCAAAGTCGCTGATCTGGTCGTAAGTCCGAAAATCCCTGCATTCCGGGTAACAGCGGGTCATGATCCTCTCTATCCAGACATCAACAGGAAAAGATTCCCATTTTCCGAATGCAAAGAGGAGTACGCAGTCAGCAACTTTTTTTCCCACACCTTTGAGTCGCAGAAGGTCCGCCCTTGCTTTGCGGAAGGGGAGGGCATCGATCCTTTTCTCCCATCCCGGGTCTGCTGCGAGGACCCGGGCAGTCTCCCTGAGATATCCTGCCCTGTACCCGAGGCTGCAGCCGGTGAGCATGGACGTTTCCGCTCCTGCAATTGCTGTTGACGAGGGAAATGAGAAGATTCCGGGATATTTTGGGGAAAGAGGTTCACCCAGGTTCCGGCACAGCTGACAGACCCTCCTTTTGATCCCGGGAATGTTCGAATACGTTGCGCAGATGAAGGAAGCAAGGCACTCCCAGGGGGGCTGCCGGATAATCCGGAGGCCGGAACAGCTGGAGACAGCGTAATGGATCACCGGGTCCCGGTCGATGGAAGAGAGTATCTCCGGGAGGTCGACATCGAGGGCGAAGTAATTTCGGATGAATCCGGCGTCCGCACCGGAAAAGGAAAGCCGGTCTTCCTTCTGGACGATTCGAATCAGGTTTTGACCAACAACGCCCCACCATGCAGCCCCCTCCCTCTCCCAGCCAAAGACCTGCCCGCACGAGAGGGAGAGATCAAGGTCGAAGGGCTGGTCCGGTTCGAGAATAACGGATGGCATAGCAGGTCAGGTCTCAGGATTCATGCGATCTGGTGGGATATCAGCATGCCGGAGAGGGAAGGGTGGGAAAACGCAGACAGTTCACATTTCATACCACATGTTTTTTCTACAAAAGCCTTCTGATAGGTACACCATGGAACTGAATGAAGTCCTGCGGGCATTCCTCGAGACCGGGGAGGATTGGGAAAGGAAAAATACTTCCCTGAATGGCGTTTCCATCATCAAACTTCCTGGTACCAGGACACGCCCCCCCTCGCTCGCCATCGAGATCAACCCCGTCAACCAGAAGGGCACTCCCATGAAGAAGAAGGGAGTCATGATCATGAACGCGACAGAACTCTCTGCGTTCCGCGAACTGTTCTCAAACCCAAAGGTCGATTCCCTTGTCCGGACCATCGAAGAGGTCGCACCCGGGAAAAAGGACCAGAAGGGCGGTGCAGGCGACGTGCTTGTAATCTGAAAGAAAAAGGCCGGGTCTTTTAAAACCACAACTCCTCAATCCTTTCTTCATTGCCAATTTTTGCGATCCCCTCATGTTCCCGTCCTGATTGGATGGGTTCACGTTGGGAAGGATAAGGATATATCGCAAGCGGAAGAAAAAGTAGAACTGGAAGGCAGCAATCATTATGTGGTCGATCTCACTGCGGTTCCATGCAAAAGGCGATATTTATGCCCCGCTTGTAATCCTCTGTATACTGACTCTTGCCCTGGTTCTCTCTGCCGGCTGCACGGATGAACGCGGGCCCAAGGGACCTGTTACGGAACCACCCGCGCTCCTCATGGATTATTCGCGGAATGGAGGTATTGCGGGATTTTCTGACCGGATGGTGATTTACAGTGACGGGGGGGTTGTCTACCAGACCCGGCAGAAATCCGGAGCCTTCACCCTTGGCCAGGAGGACATGGAGAGGTTGAAGAGACTCATCCGCGACGTCGAGGCCTCGGGTCTGAACGGGACATACCCGGCCACATCGCAGGGTGCAGATTATTTCTCCTATGCGCTGATCTTTGGTAACCGGACCATCATGACAGAGACTACCGGCGTCCCGGACGACCTGGCACCACTTCTCTCTTTTCTCGACGAGATCCTGGCTGCAAACAGGGACAACTTGTAATTTTTTCCGAACCGGGAAAGACAAAAACCTGGCAGGGAACCCAAAAATCCATTCATATTTTTTGGACTCTTGACTCTCCACCATGATACCATGGAATGTGGGCATAAAAAAGGGCGTGGAGAGAGCGATTCCGAAAGATTCTTGAAAAAAACCGTTCCCACCCCTGAATGCCTGCCAAAGAAAGGAGGGTCTTTTCCTTATTCGGAGTAAAGGCAGGACTGCACGTCCTGCCCGAGCCTCCCGATTGCATCGGCCCTGCACCGCTGGCAGTGCCGCATCTGGCGGACATATTTGGCACATTCGTCCTGCATCTTCCGTTTCATCTCCGGTGTGGGAGGGGCAATATGCGAAAACCGGTACTGGGCAATCAGCGGGATGACGTTGAAAGTGTAAACCCCCATCTCTCCGACTTTTTTTGCTATTTCAGGGATATGGTCCTCGTTAATTCCTGGTATATAGACCGTGTTGACTTTCACAATCATCTTGCGTTCCACGGCCATCCGAATCCCCTCGAGCTGGTTTTTGAGGAGGATTTCCGCTCCTTCCCGCCCCTCGTACCGTTTTCCTTTGTAATCAACGAACTGGTAGATCTTTGCCCCGATATCGGGGTCGATGGCATTGAGTGTGACCGTGATATTTCCAACATCGTATTTGTGGAGGAGATCAATCTTGTCCGGCAGGAGGAGCCCGTTTGTACTGATGCACTTGATGACATTGGGAAACTCCTCGTGCAGGAGTCGGAGGGTCTCGAAGGTCTCTTCGTTTGCAAGGGGCTCCCCGGGTCCTGCAATACCGATGACTTTAATATAGGGATACTTATCGATTGCTTTCCTGACCATCTCGACGGCTTCACGGGGGGAGAGGACCTTGGTTGTCACCCCGGGGCGGCTTTCGTTGACGCAGTCAAAGTCCCTGATACAATAGTTGCACTGGATGTTGCACCTGGGAGCAACAGGTAAATGGCAGCGCCCGAAAGCATGGCAGGCTTTTTCTGAAAAGCATGGATGTTCCCGTATCTTGCGAAGCTGTTCAGGGTCCCACTGGACCTTCTTGCCACCGACATCGGCTACCTTGTATTCGTTTTCCGGCATGAGTTTCGCCCCGGAGCGGGATTGTTATCCTGCTGCTGGGAAATGTAGAAGCTGAGATATTAAATAGAATTCGATTCAGGAACGGGATATTGGTTTTTTTGGGAGTCAGTTCCCTTCATTGGAGGACGGGATATAAAAATAGTTCCGGAGGGGTTATTGCCGGGCAGTAACACATCTTTTCCCCATGAGGGCACCTGAAGGGAAAGAAAATTCAAGAGGGAAGGAACGGTTTTTTGTTCCGGTGATGAGTATCGCTATCATCGTATGCATTATTGCCACGGGGTGCACGACATCCCAGCCCGAAACCTCGCAGGGAGCTGCAATCGGGGATACGGTCAGGGTCACGTACCGGATGGCATTCCCCGGAGGAGAACCCTTCGAGAGCAACGAAAACAGCACGCCCCTCGAATTTGTCCTCGGCTCCGGTGTCATGATCAGGGGCTTTGACCAAGCAATCGTAGGGATGAAACCGGGAGAGACCAAAACTGTAATCATCCCCCCGGAACTTGGGTACGGTCAGCGTGACGAAAAAATGGTGGGGTCAGTCAGCACGCCCATCCTCATGAAGATCCTGGATGACCTTGAAAAGAATGGGACTTTTACGCAGATTACATTTCCAGGCCTTGATGGCGTCATTTACAGGTATAAACTGAATGATAACAGGGTCGTTTACTATACGTTCACGAATATATCTCCGGAGACCACAACCGTCGACCAGAACCATCCTCTCGCCGGACATGAGCTTCAGGCAACCATCACGCTCCTTGGGATAACGAGGAAGGCATGAAAGCGTGCATGATAAGGCGCAAAAGTTTCAGAATTCTTCCCTTTTTTGTATTTTAAGGAAATGAGACAATTATCAATTGTTTGAGGGAGGCACCGGGGTTGTGCCTCCCGATGCGATCCGATACTTTTTTTATCACAATGTGATATCTCATTCTGGTGTACCGGGAAGCGTCGCCACTTCCAAAGCCTGGAGTACTGCCTATATTGATGCCACCTTGATTGTATAGTGCTTTTTCAGGCAGGCGTCGCCCGCTGAACGGTGCACCAAAAAATCCATTTTACCTCCTTGTATATAAATGCCGTGGTCGAAAGTGGTTTTTTCAGGTCTATTTTGGCATGCGTCAGACATTCTGGAACGGAATTTTCAATCGGAACAATAATAGTAATCTCTCTCTGAATAATTGACATAATCTCTCAAAATGAAAAAATACTAAAAAATTATGGATATTGAAGAGTTCCTCCCGAAAACTGCCCGATACCATCTTTACAAACAGAGATACAGTCTGTCTGACAGAGATCGCATAATGGAAGGTAAAATCCGTGCCTCCAGGGACGGGGGTGCCGCAGGTACATCTTTAAATAATTTTTGACAATTCCGTCCGGTTTTTCCGGTGCTAAAGCCAATATGGGCCCGGCCGGATTCGAACCGGCGACCTCCGCCGTGTAAGGGCGACGTCATGACCGACTAGACCACGGGCCCGGACAGCCAGAAAAATTCAGCTGTGAGAGTATTAAAGGCACCTATCAGATTCCATGGAAAAACTGGAAGTGAGAGGAGGAAGTCCTTTCCAGGGGGGTTTCCGCGTCACGTAATCTTTCCTGGCTTAAACATTCCCTGTATCTCCTCCCTGATCAGGCGTTTATTCCCGGCCCCCATCGTCCAGGAGATAGTATCCAGAAAAACGGGTTCGAGAGGGGAGAAAAGGTCACGGACCTCCCCTTGAGAGAAGAAATGGGTACAGATACCTGTTTTCCGTATGAATGTGCCATCTTCCACTTCTATCCCGTCTCCTGCCCTGAAATCGGACAGAGAAAAGACACGGATGTAGATTCTTCCGCCACGCCTGACGACACGGACGGCCTCGCGTACCATCCTTTTCCGGTCCTTCAGCAGAACATGGCCGAGAACGTGGACGAGGAAAACTATGTCAAACGATTCATCAGGAAATGGCATCGACGTTGCATCAGCGCAGACAATGTGCATGTTATGCATCAGGGAAACGAGAGGACGGCAGATGGAGAGAGCCGGCCGGGAATGGTCCAAACCAATATAGTACGCGGATATATTGGGTCTTTTTGCCGAACAAAGTGCCCGGAATGCCCTGCAGTCCCCGCATCCGACGTCAAGGAAACGTTCACCGGGTAAAATTTCGGGATAATCCTGTGTGGTCCTGCCGAAGATGCGCCCTTTCCGCGTGTATTCCCTGTCCCAGGCATGACGGAACCGGTTTTCCATAATATCAGTTATTTCTGCTGCGAAAGCGAGGTGAACCCCCGGGAGAATGACCAAAAAAGATGGGGAAAATAATCATATAAAATGGATGGAACAGAAGACCAGCAAGGGGGAGGAAGGATCAATCCTTCCGGGAATGGATCAGAGGAGGCCGAATGATTTCAGCGTCACTTCCGGGTTGACTGCACCGCAGTGATAGACTGCTCCCTCGGAGATCTCATTGATGACGACTTCTGCAGGAGAAAACAGCGATGTATCGATCTTGTAGAAGTCGTACCCC
This sequence comes from Methanolinea sp., assembly GCA_029907345.1. GTDB lineage: Archaea > Halobacteriota > Methanomicrobia > Methanomicrobiales > Methanospirillaceae > Methanolinea_A. Next base: position 45,131 of record JARYMB010000011.1, on the reverse strand, counting down.
GCTTCCTTGAAGATATCGTTAAAGGGTTTACCGTAACCCTTTGACTTGTTGCTCGGTATTTTTTCGAGGTAATCCCGGATCTCGGGTGCTTTCATCGTCAGCATGATCCGGCCATGATAGATGGTTGCATCGTTTGTGACACCCATTGCCATTTTGGGGCCACGAACCGGGGGTACCGGGGCAGTCCCGATGGCAGCGGTAATTTTCCGGGTATCAAAGTGGAGTTCGTTCAATTTGTATACTGCTGTCTCTACACACCGGCCGGAAACCTGGATTGAGCCCACGATTGATGATGTGGGGGCGACCACGGCACAGACGTTTGCCACGTCCACGTGACAGTCCTCTGCTATCTTTTCCATGACCTGCGCATTGGGGAGGTGATCGCTCTCGAGGGCAATAACTGCAGAATCGAAGTCATCCTCGTACTCGATGACCTCGAACGTATGCTTTGGCTTGAGTGACAATGCCCTTGCGGGTCCGCTTCCCATTGCAAAGTAGTTGTTATGCTTGATGGTCCACCCCGCCTTTTGCGAACCGAGACAGGCTATGGAAGGAAAGTCGGTGAACACATCGATGAACGGGAGAGGGTAGTCCCTGATGGATCCCATCCGGAAATTGACCTCTCCCAGACCCCCCATGCAAATCTCTGTAAAGGCACGACCCGCTGCGTACCCGCCGCGTGTACTGACTCCGCAATCGATAATCCGGGCCCCGTTATCGAGTTCATGGTACGTGGCATTGAATTCTTCGGCGTATTCCGCCAGATTCTCAAATATTTCAAGGGCAAGTTCATTGACACTGAGCACGTGGAGTACCCCCTTTACCATAGAACATACCCCAATAAGAGATAAGAGTTACCAAATTATTGTTTTATAAAAAGGATTCAGGAGATATACTCACAGATTTTGGCAGGGTTATAGCGGAGGGAAATCATCCTTGAACGACCTTTCCCGTCACGGTATTCGAGGTTTAAGAGGCGCATGGCATCGAGTTTTCTGATAATTTCATAGAACCGTGTATATCCGAGTTCGGTCTTCTCCTTGACCACCTTGTACACGTCCCCCGCGTTCATCTCTCCCCTGTTTTCTGCATGATTTGCGATGATCCCAAGAACAGTCCTTTCTTCCGGCCTGAGAGACTTTACGGACGATGCGAGGTGGAGATAGCGGGAAACTTCGTAAGCACCACAGATGTCTTCCCGTTCAATCTTCCGGCTGGCTCTCTTTTCGGCATTGAGCCCTGCGCGCTTGAGCAGATCGATCCCGACCCGGAGATCTCCGCTCTTTTGTGTCTGCTCTACCACGAGGTCAAACATCTCGGGGGAAAGGCAGCCCATGTACAGGCCCTGCTGGACGCGTTCCCCGATGATTTTCCTCACCTCCTCGTGAGTATAAGGCGGAAAGTAGATCTCAGTTGGCCGGAAAACAGAGGCCACACGGGCATCCACGACACGCGCGATGTCAACATCCATGTCGCTGATGATGACGATTACGCCAATCCGCGTGCCTGGATAAGCCTCGTGGGAGCGGAGGAGGATGTAGAGGACCCTGTTGAGCTCATTCTCATAGAGAAGATAATTCGCATCGTCGAGTGCCACAAGGAGAACCTGCTCCTCCTTCTGGAGGATCCTTGCGATCGCATCAAAGACCTGCTTGAAAGACGTTCCTGAAGAGGGGGGAAGGTGTCCTGCAAGTCTCCGGTATATCTGTGTAAAAACTGCAAACTTGGTATTGTCAATCTGGCAGTTGACGTGGATGGGGACCAGTTTCTTTGTAGTATCTTCAATTTCGGCGAAAAGCTTCCTGACACTCGTTGTTTTCCCGGTCCCGGGAAGTCCCCTGCAGACCGTGTTGAGTGGTCGCCCGCCCTTGATACCCGGTTTGATCTGGAACGCGAGTTCTCTCATCTGGGTTTCGCGGAAGTTGAACTGTTCAGGTACGTAATCTATTTCAAAGACTTCCGGGTCACGAAAGATAGTCTCATCCCACATGAGAATGTCTTTCTTGATCCCGCTCATTTGCCTGTCACGGCTCCCCAGGACTTTGTTTCCGGGAGGTCTACACGTTTTTGAGGCATTTCCTGCACAGCGTCCTGCTTGCAAAGAGCATGCTCATCTTTTGCTCTGCCGGTTTGACGGGAACACCGCACGCCTCGCACGTCGGGACCCTGTCCGTATCCCCTGCATCTGCCGGAGATGTTTTTCCACCATCGACCTGTTGTGGGGCAACCCGCTGCGCGACCACTGGAGCCTGTTCCTCCAGTCCACCAGGCATCCGTGCCTGTGTTACCACCGTCTCTTTTTTGGCCCTCTCCGGTCCTGCGGGGAGGATGCGTCGGCGGAATGCCTCCACACTCTCTTTCGAGGCGGGATCCCCCTGCCCGAACTTTTGCAGGATGGAATCGAGGAAACTGATGAGTTCGTCTGCATCGTCCTCGTTTTGGACAGGGCCGTTCACTTCCAGGCGGAGATTCTCATAGTTTTCAAGGTTCACCGTGATCCCAATCGCAAGTGTCCTCTGCCCTTCCATTGTATCATATTCAGCATGTATTTCTAATGAAAGTGCCCCTCACAAATCCCTGGAAGAAACATGTAAAAACCGTCTTCCCTGCTTCAAGCCATCAGGGCAGGAAGGAGGCTCCATTCATCAGGTCATGGTTACACGCGCACCCGCGTTGCTCGCGGTTGTACAAATCACATCGCCTCCCCCGGCCCGATCCATGGTCTTCCTGCAGGCCCTTTCAATATCCCCCGTTTCACGCTCGCTGAAAGCAAAGACGACGGGGCCAAAGGAGCTCAGGCCTGCACCTGCTGCACCCTCGTTCCGCATGGTCTCCATGAGTTCCTGGGTGATGGGAGGTGCAAGCATGTTCTCGACTTTCTTGAACCCGAGGCTCTGCATCTTGTTCACGGCTCGCCCGAAGAGATCAAGGTCTTCCTCCATGAGGGCAGGGAGGAGGGAGACGAGGACAAGGTGGGAGAGTTCCCGGACCTCGTCAAGGGGGACTGGGCAATGGCTGGAAAAGAGGTCCTTTTCCCCTGTGCCACTCGCCCCGATGCATGTCTTCGGCATAGCAAGGAGAATCTTCCACCCCACAGGGAACGGGTGGCGCAGGATAACTTCGGGTGGGCGGACGCCACGAGATGCCGAGGAGGGGAGAAATCCGGGCTTGTCTTTCGAATCGCCGAAGGAGTGGCCTGCATCGCAGATGAATCCGCCGGTCGCAAAGGTTGCGGTACCAATCCCCGATGTCCCGCCCCGACCCGTTATCCGGGCGAGGTCACGGGGGTTCTGAGCCTGCCCGTAGAGATGGCAGAGTGCTGTTGCTGTCGAGAGGGCAAGCTGGGTCCCGCGTCCGAGACCAACGTGACCCGGGTAAACAGACTGGAGGGTGAACTCGGCTCCGCCGGGCAGGCACAGTGCCCCGGCAACAGACTGTGCAGCCGCAAGAACACGCTCCCGGGCATCAGCATCACCCCCATGAACTGTGAACCCTTCACTACGGCGGGCGGAGAGAACGATTTGGGGCTCCCTGAGTGCAAGTCCAATCCCCCCGTCCACGCGTCCGAGGCTCCCGTTCATGTCGAGGAGCCCAAGGTGAATGCGGGACGGTGCCCGGACAAGCACCCGCCGTTCGCCTGTAAAGGATACTGCAGGGAACACCTCCTCGATATGCATGAGGGGGGAATCACCGTGGATAATCCGGTACCTGCGCGAGAGGAAGAGAGGGTTTCCGGAAAGCCCAAAGGCACGGACGATATCGGGTCCGCGGGTCCCGGCCGACATCCCGAGTATCTCCCGCCTGGTCTCCAGCCTGTGGTATTCGAGGATCTTTCCAATAGGAATATCGGCCCGCATGAGGTCATCACGGAAAGAAGGGGAAAGCCTTGAGAGTGGAGTATACGACTCGGCATAAATAAGGGTCTCTCCGGACCGCATATTCTTCAGCTCGACAATCCTGTGGTTGACTTCTTCGCCGGGCTGGACCGAAAGTTTCTCTGCCACCGACGGGTCAGCTTTTTCAACTTCCTGCACCCGCGTGGTGACGGCGACCGGCGCGCCGCATGCAAGTTCAAGGATACGCGTTACGGAACCATCGGTCCCGAGGAGGACACGCTGGAGGGGCGAGAGGGGACCTGCCGTCCGTTCGAGATCATCGCACGGGAAGAATTCTTTCATGTTCCTAGGTGGACATAGTGCTCTCTCCATACAATCCTTTTCCTATGGCATCAGCCGGGTGCAACACCCAGGAAAAGGGGCATGAATTGTGTCCCGTCAAGGACACCGAGCGACCCTTCTGCTGCCTCACGCTCGCAAAAAGACCTGCACCCGTCTTTGGTGCCACCGAGGATGGCGAACGGAACGGGATCATGCGAATGAGTGCGAATGCGGAGGGGTGTAGGGTGGTCGGGAAGGACTGCGATACAGGCCCGGCACCCATCGAGGATCGTCCCGACCATGCCGTCAATACGCTCGATGGCCCTGACCTTCTCGACGAGGCTGCCAAGGTGACCAGCTTCGTCGGGTGCTTCAACGTGAATATACACGAAATCGAGGTGACGAAGCGCCTCCAGGGCATAACGGGCCTTGGCCTGGTAATTAGTATCCAGGTAACCGGTGGCACCGGGGACGTTGATCACCTCCATCCGTGCACACCGACCAATGCCGCGGAGGAGATCGACGGCGGATATCATACCTCCCGATATTCCATATTTCTCGGCAAACGGCGTGAGTGCAGGGGTTTTTCCCCCGCTCCAGGGCCAGACATGGGTTGCGGGGACAAGACCCCGGGAAACCCTGGCCAGGTTGACAGGATGGTGGTCAAACACCCGTCCGGACGCCTCGATGCAGGAAGAAAGGACCTCTGCATCTTTCCCGTCCGGAAGGTACCGATCGATCTCCCGGCCCACGATGTCGTGGGGCGGAACCGTTTTTGCCCCCCCGGCATCCGGGAGAACGAGGACGTTCCTGTAGCTCACACCGGGAAAGACACGGACAGGGAAGACCACTTTCTGGAGGTCGGATAAGAGCGCCGCCCCTTCAGCACTTGTGATATGCCCAGCAGAGAAATCAGCCATTGTCCTGTCCCGGATGGTCACCAGGTTGCAGCGGTACGCCATCTCTGTTTCTGCAAGGTCAATCCCCATGCTCGCCGCCTCGAGTGGTCCCCTTCCGGTGTAATATTTTCGCGGATCATACCCGAGGATCGAGAGATTTGCGATGTCGGAGCCCGCCTCACACCCCGGAGGGATGGTGCGGAGGAGGCCGCAGCACCCTTCGCGTGCGATGCGGTCCATGTTCGGGGTTTCTGCATATTCAAGGGGTGTTTGACCCCCGAGTTCATCGAGGGGCTCATCTGCCATTCCGTCACCCAGGATCAGGACAAACTTTCTCTCTTTCATGGTCCTCCAAACAGTTTCATCAGTCCCAGCAGGGGCAGGGTGGTGATGAGTGCAGCCACGAAAGCCCCGCATGCGATCGCCAGGAACGCCTCCCGGAACCGTATCCGGAATACAAAGGCCGCTGCGCACCCGCTCCATGTCCCTGTTACAGGGATGGGCATTGCGACGAAGAGGAAGAGCGCAGGTGCCCCGTATCGCCGTATCTGCTCTTCGTGCCGCCCTGTCCTCTCGAAGAGCCAGGAGAAGAACCGGTCCATGGTTGATGATCGGACCCGGAGCCAGCCTGAAACGGGTTCGAGAAGAAGGAGGAGGGGAATCACAGGGAGAAGGTTCCCGATAATACCGAGTCCGAACGCCGTTAATGGAGGAAACCCATAGAGAATCGCCGCGGGGATGGCATACCGCGCCTCGAAGAACGGGAGTGCTCCGAGTATGACTACAGTGAGGGCAGCCGGAATGTCCATTGCCTACCCCAGCATCGCTGCAATCGCCATCTTAACGCTCTCCCGCGACCCAACGGGGGGTTTCCATCCAAGCGACTTCAGTTTCTGAACCGAGAGCTGCATTCTCGGGACATCGCCGACCCAGCCGCGTTCACCGCCAGTGAAAGTGTATTTCACGCCGGACAGGCCCATCTCCTCCACAACGAGGTCTGCGATGGATCGGACATCTATCCAGTCCTCTGACCCGATATTAAAGGTATTGACCCTGCCAGATGCATGGTCCGCTGCGTAGAGCATGGCGTCCACGCATGCACCGACCTCCAGGTACGACTTGGACTGGCGCCCGTCGCCGAGGATCTCGAGCCTGTGCGGATTATCAGAGAGCTTCCGGATGAAGTCCCAGATAACACCATGGTTGCTCCTTTTTCCTATGATATTTGCAAAACGGAATATCCAGGCCTTCAGCCCGTAGCTGTGGCAGTACGCAGAAATGAGAGCCTCGCAGGAAAGCTTGGTTGCGCCATAGACCGAGACGGGTTCGAGGGGGGAATAGTCTTCTGGCGTGGGAATGACCTTTGCATCACCGTATACAGTAGAGGTCGATGTGAAGACGATCTCCGGGACTCCTGCCGCCCTCATCGCCTCCAGGACACGCCAGGTTGCGAGGATGTTTTGCCGGACCTGGGACGCGGGGGTGAGCGCTCCCTGCCTGACGTCGGGATCGGCAGCAAGGTGCCATACCCTTCCCGCTCCGGAGAGAGAGTCCTGCCAGCCGTCTTCAAGAAGGTCGGCCCTTATGAATCGGATCCTGTCCCGGGAGAGGTGGGCGGACAGGTTCTGTTCCGAACCGCTCCGTAGGGAATCTACGACAACGACCGTCTTCCCTCGTGCCACGAGCGCGTCCACGAGGTGTGAGCCGATGAACCCCGCACCCCCTGTCACTACGCAGGCCATCATACCCTAATATATGTGCCGTTCATGTATAGGAATAGTGTTATGTTCATCGGGATTGACCACGGGACTACCGCGATGCGGTTCTCTGGCGGGCCGGGTCACAGGTTTAAAATCCGGAGGGAAGACGCCGTCAGTTTCGAGATGGAAGATCTCGAAGAAATCTGTCCCCTTGAAGAAATCGAGGGTATCGCTCTCTCCTACTCGATGGGGGACAATTTCTCGGCAATCACCCCTGTACGCAAACTCTCAAACAGGGGACTCGTAAGCAGGGAAGGTGCCGGCAAGCACATAGGAGGAGGAACGCGGGTCTTTGACCGGGTAGCAGAGAGTCCGATACCTGCTGTCGCTGTCCCCGGCCTTCACCGCGGATCACCCACGGACCCCCGCTTCCGTGTTTACTCACACCAGGCAAGTCCTGAAAAGATTGGCATTGCCCTGAAAGTAACACAGGACCTCGGGCAGAACGTTGTGATTTCTGATATCAGTTCGAACACGGTCACCCTCCTAGTGAAGGACGGACGGCTTGCAGGAGCCCTTGATGCCTGCATCTTTGCCCCGGGGACGGAACATGGCGCGCTGGATGTGGATGCCATCCGGAAGATTGATCGCGGGGAGATCACCGCAAACCAGGCATTTCTGTCAGCGGGTGTGAATCACACGCTTCCCCCTGGAGAGAGGTTGTCTGCACTCGCGCTCTTTGCCGCCATGGAATGCGCTGCGCTTCTTGTCCTTGCACCCCAGGCCCGCGTGGCTCTCTCCGGAAGTATGGCGGCATCCGTGGGGGAGACCATCCAGTCCCTGCTTGGGAGGGAGATAACGGTTTACGACGAGTGGTGCGCTGCAGACGGGCTCTCCCTCATTGCCCGTGAAGTTTTCTCCCGGCGTGCCGGCACAATTCTTGGGCTTTCAGTGAACAGGTGAAGGTTCGTATCGCACCATTTTATTATGATTAATAATGTAAAATTATACCGTGATTTCCTTGCGTGAGCTGCGCATTCATGGTCGAGGCGGGCAGGGTTCTGTCACGGCCGCAGAATTGATCGCCGTGGCAGCCTTTGCGGGGGGTGTGTACTCCCAGGCTTTCCCGGCGTTCGGTGTGGAGAGGAGGGGTGCGCCCGTCCAGGCATTTGTCAGGTTTGACGACAGGAAGATCCGGTTGAGAAGCCAGGTTTACGAGCCTGACTACATCATTGTCCAGGACAGCACGCTCATCAGCGATGTCAACGTCTTCCACGGTGTCAAACCGGGAGGAGTCGTTATCGTAAACACAGAAAAACCACTCGCGGCACAGATCCCGGCCGGTGTCAAGGTCATTACACTGGATGCAACCAGTATCGCACTGAAGCACCTCGGTGTCCCCATCACCAATACCACCCTGATGGGGGCTTTTGCCGCTGCCAGTGGAGAGATCGACCTCACTGCGCTCGAAGAGGCAATCCGCGGAAGGTTCACGGGCGAAATGGCAGAAAAGAACGTGGCAGCAGCACGCGAGGCATATGCCCTCGTCAGGGGGGTGTCATGATCATGCCCCTTGGTCTGGGATGTTCATCGCGACCGGGGACGTCACGGGTGAACAGGACGGGAAGCTGGCGGACGTTCCGTCCCGTCTTCCTGCGTGACAAGTGCACGAAATGCAGGTTATGCATCCAGTTGTGCCCTGAGGGGTGCATCATGGAGGAAAGTGAGGGTTTTCCCGTGCCTGATTATACCTATTGCAAAGGATGCGGGCTCTGCGCGGAGGAATGTCCAGCGGAGGTCATAGAGATGCAGAAGGAGGAGAAATAGGATGATGGAGATCATGGAGGGATCGCATGCTGTGGCCCACGCGGTGCGCATGTGCAGGCCTGAGGTCATTGCAGCGTACCCGATTACCCCACAGACACATATCGTGGAGGCTCTTGCCGAGATGGTTGCCAACTGCAGCCTGGATGCAGAATACATCACGGTCGAGAGCGAATTTTCCGCCCTTTCTGCGTGCCTTGGGGCGTCTGCGGCAGGATCACGCGTCTATTCAGCGACAACATCACAGGGTCTCGCCCTGATGTTTGAGGTGTGCTTCAACACTGCCGGAATGCGCCTCCCGGTTGTAATGTCCATCGTCAACAGGGCTCTGGGTGCCCCGCTTTCCATCTGGAACGACCAGCAGGACTCGATCTCCCTGCGTGACTCCGGGTGGCTCCAGTTCTATGCCGAGGATAACCAGGAGGCAACCGACCTCCACTATATCGCCTACCGGGTCGCGGAGGATAAGGGCGTCCTCCTCCCGGCATTCGTCTGCTTCGATGGATTCATCCTCTCCCATACCTATGAACCGGTGGAAATGCTCACGCAGGAACAGGTTGACAGCTACCTGCCCCCCTATAGTCCTGTCCAGCGACTCGACAGTAAGAATCCCATCTCGATCGGGCTCTTTGCATCACCTGATTACTACATGGAGTTCCGGTACGAGATTGACCGTGCGATGAAGGCTTCGTCGCAGGTGATCAGGGAAGCAGGCCGCCGGTTCGGGGAGATGTTTGGCAGGGATTACTCCAACCTCGTGGAGGAGTACCGGATGGACGATGCAGAATGTGCAATTGTTGCCATGGGATCCATCTGCGGGACGGTAAAAGATGCCATCGACGAGATGAGGAGAGATGGGCAGAAGGCCGGACTCCTCCGGATAAGAACATTCCGGCCGTTCCCTGGAGACGAAATCAAAAAAGCCCTCGCGGGGGTCTCGAGCGTTGCTGTCCTTGACAAGAACATCTCTCTGGGCGCAAAAGGTGCAGTTGCACTCGAGGTCAGGGATGCCCTGTACGGGAGCGGGATCCCGGTCCTCGATTACATCATTGCACTCGGGGGCAGAGACGTGGCAAAGAAGGACATTAAATCAGTCGTAAAGATGGCAATGGCCGGGAATGGTGACCTGTTCTACGGTCTGCGCGGGGAGGTGCTGGGATGACAGATGAGCAGTGTTCACTCTTCGAACCCGGGCACCGGGCATGCGGTGGCTGCGCGGCGGCACTTGCTGCACGAGCCATTCTCGATGCCGCCGGACCGGACACGATCATCGTCTCTGCTACGGGGTGCATGGAGGTCTTTTCGACGCCTTATCCGGAGACTGCATGGAAAGTCCCCTGGATACACTCGCTTTTTGAGAATAACTCGGCGGTTGCATCCGGGATCACTGCTGCGCTCAAAAAGCAGGGGCGGAAAGAAAAGGTAATAGCCCTGGGGGGAGACGGGGCAACTTTCGACATCGGGATGCTCTGCCTATCCGGGGCATTCGAACGTGGCCACGATTTCGTGTATATCTGTTACGACAACGAAGCCTACATGAATACAGGCATCCAGCGTTCCGGAGCAACTCCGTACGACGCGAGCACGACGACGAGCCCGGCGGGGAAATGTTCCACAGGAAACCGCCGGCCCAAGAAGGATCTCCCGGCAATCCTTGCAGCCCATGGGGCACCCTATGTCGCCACCGCTACAATTGCCTACCTTCCCGACCTGAAAAAGAAGGTCAGGAAAGCCCTCGACACGGAGGGACCCTGCTACGTGCAGGTGCATGCACCCTGTTGCACGGGCTGGGGTTTTGAGGGTGAGAAGACCCTTGCTATCGCAAGGCTTGCAGTGGAGACAGGTCTCTTCGTCAGCTACGAGATGGAGAACGGGGTGGTTACCCGGGTCAAGAAAGTTGTCAGAAAACCTGTTGAGGAATATCTGAAAGAACAACGCCGGTTCCGCCACCTGTTTCGCCCGAAGAGGAACGATGCAGAGATTGCTAAAATCCAGGCCATAGCGGACAGGAACGCGGAAAAATTCGGGATTGACATCAATCTGAAGAAATAGAATCCATTTTTGAACAAAAAGTACATTTTTTATTTTCCTGTAAATCTACTTTAATCCAGGAGAAACGATGCGACCTGCAGGCCACCGGGTCCTTTTCATGGATGATGACGAGGGTATACGTGATGTTGTCAGGGTGTTCCTGTCCGGTCTCGGATACCGAGTGGAGGTCGTAGCAGACGGCGAAACCGTGATAGAATCCTATAGGAATGCACTGGAGGAAGGGGATCCCTTCCGTGTCGTCATCCTTGACCTCACTGTACATACGGGAAAAGGGGGTATCGAGACACTCCGGGAGCTGAAATCCATCGATCCCGGGGTAAAGGCCGTCATCACGACGGGTTTTACCGATGATCCAACTTTTTCAGGTTTCCGGGCACAGGGTTTTGTTGCGGCAATACCAAAACCGTTCCACATCAGGCAACTGGATGAGACCCTCCGTGAAATCCTCTCGTGAGACGCATCACAGGGACCTATCGTCTTTCCGCCAGGTGAGGAGGAACGGGACAAGCATCACGATTGCAATGATGACCCAGATATTTGCAAAGAGATACAGGAGGTCCTCGCGCCCCTTCTCGTAGAACCTGATCTCTGCGATACGTGTCGCATTCCACGAGATTTCCGTCAAACCTTCCGGGAGGTCTGTGACGGCGGCCCCGCTGCTGACCATGCCAAGTGCGGGGTTCCGGACGTCAAAACCGGCCGGAAGAACGATGGTCACACGTTGGGGGCTGTCATAGACCGCAATGAAATGGTTGTCGCGGACGGGTCCCTGGAAGGTGAGTGTATAGTTACCCCTTGGAAAAATTAGTGTATTCTCTCCTGTCCAGGAAAACGTGCAGGGAGAACAGTCTCCTGAAAGCGTTACATCCACGACTTTCACGGGGACCTGATCCCCGAGGATACCCGCTTCGAAAAACCCGTACCCCGTGGCATCAGTGAGATCGAGGGATGCGGAATAGGCAGTTCCATTAGGGAGAATACGGTAATCGGCCCGGCTCGCGGCACAGGGCAGAATCACGAGCAGGACTGCAATGCAGAGAGTAACGAGGGCAGGTCCGCGTCGATCTCCAGCGGTGCTTTGCATTGCCGTATCACCGTTTCCGGGTCCTTGAGGAGGTGCCCGGTCACCACGCACACGATCGTCTCATTCCTGTCGATAACACCGGTCTCGACGAGCTTCTTCACTCCTGCGACCGAGGCTGCTGATGCGGGTTCCACGCCGATCCCCTCTTTTTGAGCAAGATCGCGCTGCATCGCCAGTATCTCGTCATCGGTCACGGCTTCGGCACAGCCCCCCGTCTTCCGGATTGCAGCAAGCGCCTTCTCAGCGTTGACAGGTGCCCCGATCCGGATTGCTGTCGCAACCGTCTCTGGTCGTGGTTCAGGTTCAACTTCGGCGAGTCCCTGTTGAATGGCCCGGACGACCGGGGCGGAACCTGCCGCCTGAATTCCGGTCATCATGGGCATTCCGTCAAGAACCCCAAGATGCGCAAGTTCCACGAACCCCTTGTACACAGCAGAAATGTTCCCGGCATTCCCGACCGGAAGCACCATGCGGTCCGGCGATTTCCCAAGCTGATCGAGGACCTCGAACCCGATAGTCTTCTGTCCCTCGAGCCGGAACGGGTTTACGGAATTGAGGAGGTAAAGGCCATGGGAGAGACACAGTTCGTGGACCATCTCGAGTGCCCGGTCGAAGTTGCCCCTGATGGAAAGCACTCGCGCACCGTGCATCAGTGCCTGGGCGACTTTGCCGAGGGCTACCTTGCCTGCAGGCAGGAGGACAACGGCAGGGATTCCTGCCCTTGCTGCATAGGCTGCAAGGCTCGCAGAGGTGTTCCCCGTACTGGCACAGGCAACGGACGTCTTTTTGAGCTGGAGTGCCATGCTCACGCCAACTGTCATTCCCCTGTCCTTGAAGGAACCTGTTGGGTTCATGCCCTCATGCTTTGCATAGAGGTTCGGGAGACCAATCTCTTCCCCGATACGGGTGAGATGGTAGAGCGGGGTACCACCTTCCTGCAGGGTGACGGGAGGGATTGAGACGGGAAGGAGCTCGCGGTATCGCCAGACGGAAAGCGGCCTCCTCTCCCATGCCTGCCTCTCGATTGTGATGGAATCGAGATCGTACTCGACTGCCAGCAGGTGACCGCAGACCGTGCAGTTGTAGATGACCTCGTCGGGGGGGTATCTGGTTCCACACCCGACGCACACGAGACGGTACATGTACCATGATAATCGCCCTCCAAGTGTAAATAGGAGGTGGCCGGTCAAGGGGGGGAAAAGAGGTCCCCTCTCTTATTCCCGGCCTCCAAAGGGCTCACGGGCGCGTTTTGTCCGAAAGGACGAGATCCGGATTGCGGTCCTTCTTGACCGGGAGAGCATTGCGCACTCTCTCGATAAACTCCCTGTTTATTTCACAGGAATAGACACCTTCACCTGCCCCGGCTGCAAAGAGCGGGGCACCCGTTGGATCTGCAACCATCGTTCCCCCCTCGTAGGTATCGACAGGTGTTATCCCTGTTGTATTGATACCGGCAACGTATATTTGGTATTCAACCGCACGGGCCCTGATGAAGAGTTCCCAGTGAGAGAGGCGGGATGCAGGCCAGGCCGCCGGGACGAGAATGGCGTCCACGCCGGCATCGGCATACAGGGCAAAGAGTGATGCAAACCGGAGATCGTAGCAGATGGCAATTCCCAGCGTCATTCCAGCGAGAGTGAATGATGCAATGGAATCGCCCCTCTGGTAGACGCGATCCTCGCCAGCGGGGGAAAAAAGGTGGCACTTCGAGTATTCCGCGAGTATTCTGCCCTGCGGAGAGATAGCGATACAGGTGTTTTCCGGGCGCGGAACTGAATTCTTCCGCAGGGATCCGAGGATTGCAATGGAATACTCTTCTGCGAGGGACTGGAGGTGAGCAACAAGAGGTCCATCCAGGCCCTGGACGTGTTGCAGTGAGGAAGGATCCCACCCGGTAGCGAACTGTTCGGGAAAACATATGAGGTCTCCACCATTCCGGGATGCTCGGCCGATGCAGCGTTCGGCACGGGCAAGGGTAGCCTCGGGGTCTTCCCACGAACTCCGTATCTGTGCGCAGCACAGGATCATGCTTATGGAACTAATGCACGGAAACACCATCATGTTTCCTGATCATCCGGATGGCGATCTATATCGGTAGAAATATCGGGTTACAGGAAGACGAGCAGAAATGCTTGAAATTATGTTTTTGAATAAAAAAGTCTTTTTTGGGAAATGCTATTCGTAGATCGAGGATTCATCAACGCGCTTGTAGGTGACGATCTCGTCTGGAGAGAAATGGAGCGATATCTCGCGGGCTGCACTGGCAGGGGAATCTGAAGCATGGATGACGTTTCTGCCGGTATCAATCGCCAGGTCACCACGGATGGTTCCCGGTTCGGCTTCCGCAGGATTTGTTGTTCCGATCATCTTCCGGACCACGCTGACCGCATTCTTCCCTTCCCAGACCATCAGGAGACAGGGACCGCTCTCAATAAAATGACGCAGTGAAGGAAAGAACGGCTTCTCGATGTGTTCCCTGTACTGCTCCAGAACCCTCTTTTCCGGGATCCTCTCGAAACGCGCCGCAACGAGCTTGAGACCTTTTCTCTCGAACCTCTGGACAATACCGCCGATCAGCCCCCGGGCAACCCCGTCCGGCTTGACCATTACGAACGTGCGCTCCACCGACACTCACTCCTTTCCGGCAGCTTTCCTCCCGGCCTGTGTCCATGAGACCCGCCTTGGGGCCCTCCCGAGACGAAAATTATTCTGGCATTTTGTACTACAGAAGTAAAAGACAGACCCGTCCTTGCGCACGAACATCTTACCGGTGCCAGGTTCGATATTATCCCCGCAGAAACTGCAGTTTCTCTGTTCGACCATGGTTTCACTCACCGTCTGGAGAGTTTCTTTGCTTCACGCTCGGTCTCGAGGAGCATCAGGACGTCACCCTCCCGAATGGGACCGACCGTGTTCCGCGTGATGATGCGCCCCTTGTTCGGCCCGTCGAGGATCCTGCACTTGACCTGCATGGCCTCTCCATGCATCCCGGTGGAGCCGATCACCTCGATTACCTCCGCGGGCGTTCCTTCATCGGCCATTGTCGCCTCACGCTCTCAGTTCACTGACCTGCTTGATGATCTCGTCAACCAGTTCCTTTGCCTTACCCGGCTTGACAATCGCTGCAGCAGCCGATCCCACGTCAAGCCCGCTGGCAGTCCCGATATCGTTCTGCTTGTTGATGAAAAGGAATGGTATCTTTTTCTCTTCGCAGAGAGGGGGAAGGTGCATGACGATCTCTTCGGGCTCCACGTCGGCCCCGATGAGAACGAGTGCAGCAATACTGCGTTCAATTGCCTTTGTTGCCTCGTTCGACCCCTTCTTTATCTTCCCCGTCTCCCTCGCTATCTCCAGAGCCTCAAGTGCTTTGTTCTGGATCTCTTCAGAAACCTGAAATTTGACATACGACTTTGCCATGACTCACCTCATTCAGGAGTTGCGTAGTTCTCCCTCATCACTCATCAGTCAGTATCGACGATGTAGCCATATCAATTCGACAGATGCAGGCATAAAGGTTTGGAAGACCTCAACTCCCGACGGGTTTTTCAGGAAAATTTCAACCATCGAGAGCGTAAATCAGGACACCGCTGTTATTGTATATGGTGGCAAGACCGGCCTCTTCCACGCGGATAATATACCTCTCCCGTTCGGAATCGCCAACGTAGATGTGCGTCATGTTATATTTCCGCATAAGGGCAGTTGTCATTGCCGGATCCTCGTAAATTGTCCTTACGTCCGACAGGCGTTTTCCGTACCACCCGTCAGTATCTGTTCGCCACATGTACTCGTGGAAAGGCCACCCGATTATCGTTGGTATCCCGGTGAAGGAGGATACCCTCCCGAAGTAGGTATAATCCCCACCCTCTGCCTCGACAACACCTCTCACCCCCGGGAGAGACCGGAGAAAAGCGACGGCAGAAGCATCGCAGGGGTGCGCCGTCTCGAGGTATGCCAGGCCGTCCAGAGTCCCGCCCGTGTACGGGGGATCGAGGGGGACGGCGAGCGGTGTAACAATCAAAATGACTGATACGACTGCCAGTGCCAGTTTCCCGGACCACGCAGGGAAGTATCCGGCGGGGAACCGTCTGGCTGCCAATGTGGAGAGCATTGAGAAGGAGGCAGTCCCCATCAGCAGCCATGCTGCAATGTAGAACTTAAAGACGGTGTTCATCCGGTAATAGGTCTCACCCATGTTGTCTTTCAGGTAGAGGAATTCGCAGAGGATAACAATTGCAAGGCCGAGCATGGCAAGTATCTCTGCAGGAGTACGCCTCTTTCCTGCCAGCAGGTAAACAAAGGGCACAGTGGCAATGGCTGCTGCAGGGAATCCTGCTAGTGCAATGGCTGCGGGACCGATGAGAAACAGGGGCCTTTTCCAGATGTCACGGGCCAGGTAGAGTACCATCACGAGGATGAAAAATCCGTGGACGAGCAGGAACTCGACAGGTGCAGTGGGTGTATGGACGAGACCAACTCCCAGAATGCCTCCTGTATTCATCTGGAGGTAAAAGGGGAGATAGCAGAATACCGCTGTTACCGGAACAAGGAAAAAGAAAGACCAGGGTGCCGCAGGAATCATGGCAGGCACACTCCTGATCCCGCTTCCGGACCGCAGACGCATGAAATGAAGTCCCGATTCTGCAGTTTTTCCAAGACGTCGGATGAACCCGGTAAGATCCCTGCAAAGACCGGCACAGGGGGGGGATTCCTTTGCCTGATGCCAGATCATGAGGCCAAAGATGAGTGTGATCGGGGCATAGACAATAATATCCCATGTATTGATGGGCGGCATCGATCCAAGGGACAACCCACAAATAAGGATGAGGAGTGCACGGCTCCCTGCATCCAGATCTTTGAACCGGAGGAAGGAGTAGACGAGCAGGAAGATAAAGAGAACCTGATTGAACATGCCGATAACGTGGGGATGGACATCACCCCACAGGAATGAAAAGAGAGGATATTCATTGATTGTGTTGGGAATTGTCCGCGTGCTGTCCCAGAGTATCGAGCCTGCTGCCTTTCCCTGGATGACCTGGAGGATGAAGGAGGGGTTCACGATGAGGAGAGTTGCGGGAACCATCCATGGGAACCGGGGGGCTATCAATTTTCCGAGAGCATAGAGCGACACGGCGGAGAGTCCAAAAACGGTCGGGAGGACGAGGTTGAAGGCGACCTGTGACGGTACACCGCTCATAAGGGAGAGTGTCCCGAACATCCAGTATCCGAGATAGTAATAGACGTTGAGGTAGCCGGAAGAAAACCATGGGTCCAGAGGCGGCACAATCGGGACCCGCATAACGGATGCAAGAAATGCATGGTCCATGAACTTTTCAGCATATGAGATGCTTGGATTAGTGAAACGAACACTTACCATCGAGAAAAAGAAGAGGAGGAAAGTGGCGGCATACATCCACTGTGCCGACCAGAACCTCCCTGCATACCCGTTCCGGGAAGCCGCAAGGAGAAAAAGGGCCGCGAAAGGCACGAGAGCAAGGAAAACGGGGAGCCGGAAGAGACCGCAGTACCAGCTGATGAGAGAAAAGAGGAGGAGGGAAACGGGGAACGAAACAGGGTAGGCATACCGGGCAAAGGCGCGTCTTAAGTAGGGCCAGACCGAGACCTGGAGGAAGAAAAGGAGGAGCAGCCAGGAGAGAATCGACAGGATCTGAAATGTATAATCAACCAGAGTTCATTCCCCCGAACCTGTCCTGGATTGCATTCCTGATGCTGTCGAGGACCCATCCTCCAAAGAAATAGATGGATACGATCCCCCCTCCAAGTGTGATGAGATTTTTGATGAGGTGGTCAATGACCGCGATCATTGCTGCATCCGGTGCCGTAACACCCGCAAGGGTGAAGGTGAGTGCCAGTGCGAGTTCGTATGTGCCAACTCCTCCCGGTGTCAGGGGAACCGCCTTGACAAGATTTCCGATCACGATGGCAAGGACGACCACGGCCAGAGGCACCTGTTCCTGGAACATCATCACCACAAAGACGCAGACCAGGACATCCATCAACCAAATCACGATAGAACTTGTCGAAAGGAAAAAGAGAGCCTTAAGGGAGAGGGATGCCTCTCTCACCTGCCCGATGACGGCGAGAACCACCTGCATTACGCGGTTCTCCGAAGAGAACTTTCCGGCCAGGAGAAGGAAGAAAAAGAAGACGATTCCCGCAACGATGGGGACGAGGATAATCGTGTAGAACCAGTCCGGAACGTTGAGCACGAACAGGAGCGAAACAGCCCCGAGGACGGCCACCATCAGGATGTCAAAGACACGTTCTACGACGAGCGATGAAACCCCCTGCGAGGCGGTTGCCCCACACTCATGGCGGAGGATGAAAATCCGTACGAGATCTCCCAGCCGCGCGGGCACGATCAGGTTTGCCGTCTGGCTCACAAAAATGCAGGCAATGGAAAAACTGACTCCTGCAGGTATTCCCAGTGACGAGAGGATACTCCTGTAACGGAGTCCCCTCAACCACCAGGCAGCAAGGCATACTCCTGCGGCGAGAACGAGAAAGTACCACACAGCATGCTCTGCGGCAACGAGGAGTTCATCCCATATCGTGTAGAGCATGAAAGCCACGATACCCACGGCAAGCAGGGTCGAGACCAGGATGGTGCTAGCCTTTTTCCACATGCAACTGCCACCATAACCGGAGAATCGCCTTCCCCATCTGGTAAACGTCCTTCCGTTTCACAGTTGTGCCCCTGCCCTCCCGCCACCTGACAGGGAATTCCTTGACCGTGTATCCTCTTCTTTGTGCCCTGACAAGAACTTCAGTATCCCAGAACCAGTGGGTATCCCTCACCTCGGGGAGGAGAGAGAGCAGCCTCGCTTTCCGGAACGCTTTGAAACCGCACTGGTGATCATACACCCGTGAACCAAGGATGGTCCGGACGAGAAAATTATAGGTCCTGCTTGCCAGTTCACGGCTCCCGCTCCTGTCGATCCTGCTTTCCGGAAGGAGCCGTGAACCGGTTGCGATGTCATAACCTTCCCTGATGGCCCTGACCAGGTCGGGAAGGTGGGCAAGATCTGTGGCAAGGTCGACATCATAGTAGCAGACAATGTCTCCCCTGGCGGCCGAGAATGCCCGGGAAAGTGCTTTTCCACGGCCGAGGCGCTCATCGTTGTGGAGGAGGCGGACGCGGTTGTCCCGGCTCTCCCATTCCCTCACGACAAGGGCACTCCCGTCCGTGCTCCCGTCTTCTGCAACGATGAGCTCGAAAGTGGAAGCGACAGACCCCATTGCTTTTAGGGACCGGGGGATTGCCACACTCAGGCTTTCCCTGTCATTGTAGACAGGTATGACCACGGTGACGATGTCTTCTGCCCCATTCATCCGGTCGCGTCCCTCCTGACAAGGTCAGCGACTTCCCACCCGGCGGCAACGGCACCGTTCATGCTCCTTTCGGGGTAGTTCGGTGCCGAGAACATTCCTGCAAAGTACAAGCCCCGTGCCCTGTAAGGTACGATCTTTTTGGCAAAACCGGTGGTATAGAGCGGACCGGCCCAGGGATCGACTGCCATCCTGTGCCAGTGCACCTCGTTCTGTTTCACCCCGAATCTCTGGCAGAAGTCTGACAGCATCCTTTCGTCTGCCTTTGGGGGGAGATCATCGTGGAAATATGAAGCCAAGTATACGAGATGATCGCCATACCGGTCACGCGGAACAAAATTCGTGTGGCTTATGACCGCACCATAGGGTGCGGTGTCTTTCATATTCAGCCAGTAGATACCCCCCGTCACGTCCCTTTCAATTCCAAGAAGCATGCAGGCGGCTCCCTGGTAAGGCACGGGATCGATTCCCGTCACAGTTCCTGCAGGGAATGCCTGGGGAGGGATGGTTGAGATGACAACATCGTATCTCTGTTCGTTAACCCTCCAGCCCCAGTTTTCACGTGTGATTCTCGTGACAGAGTCTCCGAGACGGACAACACAATCCCTTCCGACCTGATCAGAGAGGGCTTTTATCAGGGTATAGAAACCTCCTTTCAGGTATCCGAGACGCTCGCCCGAGATACCCCTGTTGGATCGGATCGCAATTCTGCTGACAAGCCAGGCCGCCGAGATCCTGTCCCGGAAGTTACCGAACTTGCTCGCGAGGAGTGGTTCGAAGAAAGAGGTATATGCCCGTTCACCCAGTTCACTGATGATGAAATCACGGGCGGTAATCCCGTCGAGGGACGCGGTATCCATTCGTCTGGACCGCAGGGTGAGGAGTGCAAGTTTTGCCTTGTCCTGAAATGAGAGGTGGGGATAAGAGAGGATTTCACGTGGAGTGTTGAGGGGATAAATGCTGCCATCAACGTAATAGCCGGTAGATCCCCTGAGCCATTCCAGCCTGTCGCGTATTCCGAGTGTGTCCAGAAGGGAAAAGAGGTGGCTGTCCCCTGCGAAACAGTGGTGATAGAACGACTCTATATGCGTGTTCCCTACCTCGTAGGAGGAGACGCACCCACCAAGGTGACTCCGTTTCTCGTATATGTCAACCTCATGCTCCCTCCCGAGGAACAGGGCAGCACAGAGGCCGGTCAGCCCGCCCCCGACGATACATATCTTCATGTGCGGTTCCAGATACTGTTTGGAAAAGGGGGATGAAAAAGGCTCCGCATTGAAAATAATCTTCTTAAATCCGTTTTGGGGTTTGTCCGAAATAAGGAAAGTATTTGAACTTCCGAGAGAAAATCATAATAATTGGAGAAAATAAAGGTCCCTTCATTATAACCGGGCTGGTGTTTCAGTTCCATGAAAATGTTTTTCATCGGGTTTGGCCAGGCAGGCGGCAAGATTGTGGATATGTTCCTTGAACAGGACAGGAAGATAGGGAGGAACAGTTTCAGGGGTATTGCAGTTAATACTGCCCGGACTGATCTCATGGGGTTAAAGCACATTGATATGAAAGATCGTATCCTCATCGGTCAGACCGTTGTTAAGGGACATGGTGTCGGGACAGACAATGCCGCCGGTGCACGGATTACGCTGGACGAGATCGACAGCATTGTGAGTGGTATCGACAGGAGAGGAACACATGACGTGGATGCCTTCATGATTGTCGCAGGTCTCGGTGGAGGAACGGGGTCAGGAGGGACACCGGTTCTTGCCCGTGCATTGAAGAAGATTTACCGGGAACCTGTCTATGTCCTTGGGATCCTTCCTGCCCCTGAGGAAGGGCGGCTCTATTCCTACAATGCCGCCAGGAGTCTCACGACCCTGATCAAGGAAGCGGACAACACGTTCATCTTTGACAACAGCGCATGGAAGAACGAGGGGGAGAGTATAAAATCAGC
Organism: Methanolinea sp.; assembly: GCA_029907345.1. Lineage (GTDB taxonomy): Archaea > Halobacteriota > Methanomicrobia > Methanomicrobiales > Methanospirillaceae > Methanolinea_A. The sequence goes on along the minus strand of JARYMB010000011.1, from coordinate 24,117 downwards.
ATTCTCCCGTCTTAACGATGAAATTGTCCGCCGTTTCGGAGTCCTCTTCCGTGCCGGCGAAGTGGGATCCGCGGGCGTCGGAGAGATGGTCGTGGACTCGAGCGAAATCATCAACACGCTCCGGGGTGGCGGGATAACGTCGGTCGGGTACGCAATCACCGAAGTGGTCACCAAGAAGTCAAAACCATCCGTGAGCAGCCTCATCGGGGGGATAAAGGGAACCCTCCGGAAGAGAGAAGCGACAGAAGAGGTTCTCCTCGGGGAGGATCGGACGGCAAAGATAATCTCCCTTGTGCGAAGAGCCATGCTCGGGAGACTCACTCTCCCCTGTGATTACAGCACTGCCGAGAGAGCACTCGTCCTCGTTGCAGGCCCGCCCGATGAACTCGACCGGAAGGGAATCGAGAAAGCAAAGAGCTGGGTCGAAGAGAACATCGCGGGTGTGGAAGTCAGGGGAGGTGATTACCCTGTCAACAGCAGTTACGTTGCTGCAGTTGTTGTTCTTGCCACGATTGCCAATGCCCCGAGGATCCGGGAACTGATGGATATTGCCCGGACAACAAAGGAAGACGTGGCAAAGTCCCAGGAGAGAAAGCCCATAACACTTGATGAAGAGATAGAACCATTGTTCGAGTGATAGTATGCGGAATGTGTGGACGTGTGTTATTGTTCTTTTCCTGTGCCTCCTTGTTCAGGGTATAGCAGCCATATCTGTGGGAAATATTGCCATTACTCCATCCGGGAGCCTCATTTCAGGCCAGACTCAGGTCAGGTCAACATTTATCATTGAATTCCCGGCCAGCGGGGGAAAGACATTCGATGATACGAATTCTCTCCAGCTGTCCAGTGAGATGGATAACCCCACATGGACCTATTCACTGGTCCTCGATGAAGTTGAAAATCCCTCGAAGACAGAGGTCGGCCAGAACGTCAATATCAACGGATGGCTTCTCTCTTACCCGGCAAAAAGGGAACTGTCCATGAAGGTGACGATGGAGGGGACCGCTCCGGTAGTGGACGGAACGAGCGAGAAAATCGTCATCGCGGTAAGGGAGCTCGACAGCAAGGGGAAGGCGATAGCCTCTTCCGAGGTAATCAAGAAAGCTCTGGTCATCAACCCGTCGCAGGTCAAGGAATCAATCCAGCAGGCCAGGGAAAAACTGGCCTCGTTACGTTCCGAGATTGATGCAGCAATGATCCCAGGACTTGACTTATCGGCTGTTGAGGCAAAATACAATGAGGCGAACACAGCCATCCAGAATGCAGACAGCACCAGCGATTATTCCCGGGCTCAGAGTTATCTGAATACAGCGAGTAGTGCTATTTCGGATGCACAGACCCTCCTTTCAGAATTCACCATCCAGAAGACTCTCAATGATGTTGATGCCAAGATAGGTGAGATCAGTTCACTAATCACGGATTTCCGGGTTAACAAAAGCATGGGGTCAGACCCCCGTCTTACGCCCATCCTGCTGGCTCATGACAATGCAGCAGGCCTTGTGTCGGAAGCAAGGGATGCCCTCTCCGCAAAGAATTATGATCAGGCCCGTACCAAAGCCACCGATGCTGCAGCCAAAGCCGACGAGGCTCTTGCAGAGGCACTCGAACTGAAGCAACAGGTCGAATCCAATCCTCTGGGCGGAGCTGCGTCGATGGCAGCAGGAATCCTCGTGGGTGGCATGGTCATTATTGTTGCCGTTGCCGTTATCGCCATTGTTGCCATAGTGGGATACCTGCTCTTCCGCAGGCGGCGAAAATGGGACGAACTGGGCTGAACTCCTTTTTTCTTTTTCAACTGACCGTTTTTTATTTTCTTCGTGATATCAGATCGAAGAAAATTGTCTCTTTTATGAGTTTAACTGTAAGATTTTTCATCCCGCACAGACGGGATAAAATCTTTCCAGACTTCTCTGGATGCGTCAGAAAAGAGGAGTTCAAGGCTGTTAGACAGGGGCGGGGAGACCTGCTTTTATATAGAGACCTGGTTTTGTGAAAACGTCAATATTGATGCTCCCGATTTTTCCGTCACGTTTCACATAATATTCGAAGATCCGGTTCTCGTTATCATAGATAGAGAACCAGTAACAGAGTTTGTAGGTCTTCTTTTCATAGCCCGGGAGGGCTGGATAACTTGCCTGGTCATGGGTGATCACCATGTCAGGGTCCACACTGACTATCGTTGCCTCATCCACGATCTTTCCGTAGAAATGCATCTTGTTCCACCTGTCTCCCCGGTAATACCAGGGGAGCGGCCAGTAATTTTCAGAAGCGATCACGACAGAATCAGAGGCATCGATAAGCTTCATCACGGTGCGGAGGTCCTCAGAGTTTTGCACCTGGACGATGGGCTCGTTGATATTTCCGGGGGTGAAGGAGACGTGGAGGGTCATCAGGATCAGGAAGGCGCACCCGGCGAGGGCAAAGACAGCTTTCTTTTCGCTCATCAGGTACGTGGAGACAAGGATAGCAGGCAGGAGCTGGTGAATGATAAGCCATGGCACCTTTTCTCCGATATAGGCATAAGCGGCCACCGATGCAACGAACCAGGTAATGCAGAAGAGAAAGAAGAGTTCCTTTTTAGTGTTAAAAATACGTTGGTGATTTTCCGTTTGTAATTGTCTGCCTTTGCAAGCATCATTTGATCTTTTCCAGAATAAACCGGTCATCCGGGCATGAAATTCTTCTCTGGAGCGTTCATTTCCCAAACGATGCATTTTCCAGTCATTGATATGATTTTTCACGCATGCGACCAGACCGGGGAACGGGTTGTGGCGGTCAGTGAACTGGACTATGGCAAAGAGCGCAAGGATGAAGATGGGTACTTCGTAGAGAAGGAAAAGCACGATATAAAAAAACCATGGACCACAGATACGGCACTGTCCGTGCATTGCAGCCCAGTGTGTGTAGGCCTTGATCACGCCTGTCTCGAGGATCTCGGGATGAACCCCGAATGAAGAGTAAAAGAGGGCCATGACGCCGATGGAGACAAGGATCGCCACGAAGCCGTCCCGTATCCACGTGCGGGGGAATGCAACGTCCCGTCTCCAGAGGACGAAGATTCCAAACACGATGATAACGACAAGGAACAATGGCATGTCCTCCTTGAGACACATCCCTCCTCCGGCAGCAAGGCCGGCGAGGACAGCGTAACCGGTTTTACCCCGTTCCAGATACGCAAGCAGGGCGACAAGGAGAAGAACCGAAAAGAAGAGCTGGAAGATATCGTGCCGCAGGAAACGGGAGAAGTAAACGAGGTCTGGAGATATGGCAATGAAAAGTGCGGCTACAAGTGCCTGCCGCATGTCCAGATAACCCAGGCGATGGATCGCATAGACAAGCGGGACGACTGCAGCTCCGAAGAATGCCGGAAGGAGCCGGGCGACGGTGTCTGATCCTCCTAAAAGAAAGAACATCCCTGCCGTAATATAATAGAGCAAAGGACCATGGTACATCGGGTCGTAGATATATGTCCCCTTTGTCAGAAGCTCGTAGGAAAACCAGGCGTGGATCGCCTCGTCATGGTGCAGCAGTTTGAAGTCAAGAAATAAGAGACGCAGGAGAAGGGCGATGATAAAAACCAATAAAAATAGTCCGTTAAAAGAAAAAACCGGCCGGATTTTCTGGATAACGCCGGCTGCGGTCAAGCCGCTCCCTCAGCTTTCCAGAACAATCTCGATACCGATATCCTTGGGGACCTGTGTACGCATCAGCTGGCGGAGTGCTCTCTCATCGGCATCGATATCGATGAGTCTCTTGTGAACCCTCATCTGCCAGCGGTCCCACGTAGCGGTGCCTTCTCCGTCAGGGCTCTTGCGAATGGGGATGACCAGGCGCTTCGTCGGCAGCGGAATCGGACCAGCCAGATTCACGCCCGTGCGCTCCGCTATCTCACGGATGCGATCGCAGACCATCTCGATCTTCTTGAAATCAGTTCCTGTCAGGCGAATTCTGGCTTTTTGCATGTTTTCTCACCAAAAAGGATGGAGGGGTCCCCTTTACCTTACCGCATCTGCTTGGGAGTGATCGCAATGCACATTCCCGCAGCGATGGTGGAGCCCATGTCACGGATGGCAAACCTGCCGAGCTGGGGAATCTCCTTGACGTTCTCAATGACCATTGGCTTCGTGGGCTTGACCTGAACGATTGCCGCATCACCGGTCTTGATGAATGTCGGGTTCTCTTCCTTGGTCTGACCTGTCCTCGGGTCGAGTTTCTTCTTGAGTTCGATGAACGTGCATGCCGTCTGGGTCGTGTGACAGTGGAAGACAGGGGTGTAACCTACCGTGATTGCACTCGGGTGCTGGAGAACAACGATTTGGGCAGTGAACTCATCGGCAACCGTGGGGGGAGCATCTGCCGGTCCGGTCACGTCACCACGGCGGAGGTCACCCTTGGCAATACCACGCACGTTAAATCCAACGTTATCGCCCGGCAGGGCCTGGGGGATCTCCTCGTGGTGCATCTCGATTGACTTGACCTCGCCTTCCTTGTTGGCCGGCATGAAGCTCACTTTCATCCCCTTCTTCATGATACCGGTCTCGACACGGCCGACAGGGACTGTCCCGATACCACTGATGCTGTACACGTCCTGGATAGGCAGGCGTAACGGTTTGTCAACTGGTTTTTCAGGTTCTTTCAGGGTATCCAGTGCCTCGAGGAGTGTTGGGCCAGTGTACCATGGGGTTTCGGGACTCTTCTTGGAGACGTTGACACCGGCAAGAGAACTTATCGGGATGAAGAGGGTCTCCGCCGGTTTGTAGCCAACCATCTGGAGCAGGGCAGAGAGGTCCTTTTTCACCTCTTCGAACCTTTTCTGGTCGTACTTGGCCATGTCCATCTTGTTGATTGCAACAATGAGCTGGCCAATACCCAGCGTCCTTGCAAGGAATACGTGTTCCTTCGTCTGTTCCATGACACCGTCGGGTGCAGCGACAACGAGGATTGCTGCATCTGCCTGGGAGGCGCCTGTAATCATGTTCTTGACGAAGTCCCTGTGACCGGGACAGTCGACAACCGTGAAGTAGTACTTCGGTGTATCGAAGCGCTTGTGTGCGATATCGATGGTAATGCCCCTCTCGCGCTCTTCTTTCAGGTTGTCCATGACCCATGCAAACTCGAAGGTGGCCTTGCCCTTGGCCTCGGCCTCCTTGCGGTATCCCTCGATGATGTGTGCGGGAACGGTCCCGGTCTCGAACATGAGCCTCCCGACCGTGGTAGACTTTCCATGGTCGATGTGTCCGATGACCGCCAGATTCATGTGAGGCTTTTCTGCTGCCATGTCATTCCTCCGATAAAAATGAGCCTGTCAGAGTTCAGCCCATTTATTCGAGTATAATTTATTTGAAAGGGATACCTATTAATCATTTCGATTGACGGTTTTTAGACAGATTTCACGGAAAAAGGAGGTTATTATCGACAGAATCATATCTGTCGGAGGATAAATCCACTTCTGAACCATGAAGACCCTGCTGATAAATAAGGATAAGACCGGGAACCGCGCTACCGTTACATGTTTTACAGGTGAAGTCTCAGTTTACCGTTACTGTGCATTCTGTGAGCACTGCAAGGGTATCAGGGTTGGTTCACGGCTCTATCCGGCACCGCAGGAGAAGGTTCTCCAGGAGATGAAACGGGGTGCAGTCCCTGACGAAGCACTTCTCAATGCACAGCTCCAGTTCAACCAGCTCATCAGGGACGGCGAATCCATCGAGTGTGGGGATGAGAAGAACACCGGATTCGTTCCACGGTACCGTATCAGGTAATCAGACATCCTCGTAAAGGACAGATGCCGGGAGCATATTCCGTATTTCATCTTTGAGTTGTTCGAAACGGATATCTTCGAGTTGTTCTGAAAGAAGCCTGCCGCTCCATGCCCTTCTATATACCCACTGGACAACTTTCTCGACGACATCGACGACTGCCTCGGGCGTCCGCACGACGATAAGTTCCCGTCCGACACGGGGATGCCTGCCCCTCCTCCCACCGACGGATATCATGTAGTGTTCGCCGGACGACTTGAGGAGAGCGAAAGGACAGGAACGGATGCATGTGCCGCACTGGACACAAAGGGCCGGGTCCAGCACGGATACCCCTTTCTTGATAGAAATAGCGCCTTCCTTGCAGTACTCAACGCACGTGCCACATCCCGTGCAGAGCCCCGGAGTTCTTATGGGTGAAATCCTGCCTATAATGCCAATTTCGTTGAGCATAGGACTGGTGCAGGCATTCGGACAGGCCGAAATCGATATCCGTATCTTGACAGGCATTTCCCGCCCGAAAAGACGGTTATCAATGGCCTTGGCGAGATTTATGGAATCTATATTAGCAAAAACACAACGCGGAAGGCCGGGACACGCCGTCACGTTGACGACCTCGTCCCTCTCGGAACCGAGGGGTGTCCCGTTCCTGTCCAGTTCGGCAGCAATCTCCTGGAGGTGCCGGGAATCGATACCCGGTATTTCAATAGTCTGCCTCGTTGTGAGGTGCAGGCCGGGAGCACTGTATTTTTCCGCAATATCCGCAAGACCCCTCAGCATCTGTGAATTAACTATACCTGCCGGAATACGGGTACGGATTGTACAGTATTGGGGGTCACGCTCGGTGATGACACCACCGCGCATGTGAAGGGCTATCTCCCTGGGCATATACTATACCTCTCCCGCGACCGGGGAAAAATGTGCGCGTTCTGCTACCCCGAAAGGCAGAGCACCGCAAGGATGACAGCCCTCGTAATCTCGTTTGCAGAGCCGACCACGTCGCCGTTTACCCCGCCAAAGAGCCTACCAGCGACGATCTGGAGTATAAGGGGGCACAGGATCATGGCAGCAGCAACCGCGAGAAGAGCTGGCAGGGATACGGGGAGAAGGACGAGAGGGAGACAGAGAATGCCCGCGAGCAGGGGAAAATAGGGCCTTGATTGCGACTGGATCGTCGCGTGGAGTCCAGTCCGGAAGGGTTTTCCGAAAGTGGAGAGGTATGCCATCGAGAACTTTGCCCCGACCTCTGCGATCAGGAGTGCAATGGCAACGGATGGCACTGACGCGAGCGACGAAAACGCAACGAGCGTGACGACAATAGCGAGTGCAAAAGCGCCTGTCCCGACCTGCCGGTCAGTGAGGGCGGCAATCCGTCTCTCGCATCCCCCTTGTGCCATGAGACCGTCGCCAAGGTCCATGAGACCGTCCAGGTGGTTACACCCCGAGATGAGGAAGACAAGTCCGATTCCAACAGCAGCCGCGAGCAGGGATGGTCCGATAAAAAACGCCCCGGCGGCGGCAATCCCTCCGACAACGTAACCCGCCACAGGATAGAGCCAGGATCGCCTCGCAAAATCCTCGAAATCCCTCATCCTGCCCAAGGGAAGAACCGTTGTGAACTGGAGGAGGGCGATAACGGAGCTTATACACATTCGCTGTAGAACCTCGAGGTACAGCCGGCGATGAGGCCGGCCACGGCATCGTCAAGGAACGGGCCTAAGGATCGGAGCACACCCGGCTTCTTCTGGTCATACCGGGTAAACTCGAACCGGGCATAAGTCCCACCTATGCATTCTGCAATTGCCATCCCAATGATCTCGTCCGAGAGCAGGAACACGGGGTCATCCTTTATCGGGGAATCTTTCAACTTCCAATAGAGTTCGTCCTCGAGGAGAACAGCCGCCAGGAGGAGGGAGGCGATATTGGGGTCTTTCATGGATCGGGCCATCATCTGTTCAATCCTTGGTCGCGCAGCCTCCGGAGGCAGCCCGTGCGGAACGTAGAGTTCCATTGCGGCATCGAGCATGTTCTCGATGCGGATGCCCTTTTCCTGCAATCTGTCAGCAATATCAAACATACTTTGCACCATTCCGGTAGCCCCGCATCACTCCGGCCTGGGAAAAATCCTCTCCAGTCCGGGTGTGCATAAAGGGGCGTGCCCTGTCAGCAGGGTTGATATGTTTTTTTCCCGATATGATGGTTGTCCCGCGTCACCGTCCCTGCACCGGCAGTTATATTGATGGAATTCCGCAGGAAATAAAAAGAGGGAGAGATTATCCATGACGTTCATTTCAGACAACTTTTCACTTTCACCCAAAAAACCTCTTTTCGCAGTAGTCCTAGCCAATACAATGCTTTCCGTCGTTCCCGGGATATCTGGTGCAGGTCCGAGCCCGGAAAAAACCCTTTTTACCCCGATCCTCGACGCAGAACTGGTTCTCCGGGGAAAGATAACGAGCATGCCCTCACGACCGGATACTCCGACAGGATGCCCGACTCCTGCATCCATCACGCGGGCGATGATGGACATGTGCGGGATAATCCCCCTCTTTATTAACGCAGGGCTTGTTCACCGGCCCACCGTGCCCTGTCTGGACGTCTATGGGGAACCAGGACAGGATCCCCGTTCAACGGATGCCGTTCCCCGTACCGCAGACCTTTTTGAGGAGGGACGCATCATCGGGGCAATGCTCTCGCGAATGTGTGACGTGCTCGTTATCGGGGAGTGCGTCCCCGGAGGCACAACAACTGCCCTCTGTGTGCTCCGTGCGCTGGGATATCCTGCCCGGGTCAGTTCGAGTTACGCGGACAACCCGGTCGGGATGAAGGAAGCGGTCTGGGAAGCAGTATTTCGGCGGATAGCTGACAACATGCCTCTTTCCCAACTCGATGCAGCCCGGTTATGCGGTGACCCCATGATCCCCCTCTGTGCCGGTATCGGGATGGGATATGGGAACAGGGGGAGCAGGCTTGTGCTTGCGGGCGGCACCCAGATGCTCGCCGTTGCAGCCCTCATGAAATCTCTCTCAATTCCACTTCCCGTGATTGCCACGACTGTCTACGTAAGGGACGACCCGTCTGCCAATTTCTCCGAGGTGGCCAATCGCATTGGCGTCCCGGTTGCCTATGTTGACCCGGGATTCGGGGATCTGGGACATGCCGGCCTTGCACGGTACTGCATCGGGGAAGTAAAAGAGGGGATGGGGGCAGGTGGCGCAATGTTCCTTGCTGCTATCATGGGTCATTCCCCCCAGGATATCAGGAAAAAGATCCTCGGGACTGTATCCTCCTACCAGTGAAAGTCAAGGGTTCGGTCCGCAATGCTGACCTCTTTTTTCCGGATGGTCAACACTTGCAGCAGAGACATTTTCACCTATTAAGCGCCACATTTGTGAAGAATCATGCTCCCCATCTTCGTCGTCAATAATTTCGGGCAATTCAATCACCTCATCCTGAGGATGTTCCGCGACCTGGGCATCGATGCGCGGATGATCCAGAATACACTTTCCCCGGAGGAAGTGGCAGGCTCGTGCCGGGGCATTGTTCTCGGGGGTGGTCCTGACATCGCTAAGTGCGGTAATTCCCCCCTCTTCCTCCATCTTGGGATCCCTGTCCTCGGGATTTGCCTTGGCCTTCATATCATTGCAAGGGAGTTCGGGGGGCGGGTTGCCCCGGGCCGCATGGGGGGATATGGACCGGTCGAGGTGGAGCTGGTGGAGAGATCGGGAATCCTCGAGGGCTACCCCGAGAGAATACTCGTTTGGGCTTCGCACGCCGATGAGGTTACAGAAATACCCCCGGGATTCCGTCTCCTCGCGCGCTCCGGTGTGTGCGCGCATGAAGCCATAGCATGCCCGGAAAGGAATATTTTTGGTTTGCAATGGCACCCCGAAGTCAGTCACACGAAAGACGGAAAAAGGGTATACCAGAACTTTGACATGATTTGCAGGGAGTACGGGATATGACGCGCGAGGATTGCCGGGATGAAGAGAGTAACCTTGCCAGAGAGATCAAAAGAATAGGTTTCTCATGCACCCGGTGCGGGGACTGCTGCAGGCCCGGTGCCGGGGACGACAACCTCGTGATGGTCTTTCCCCGGGAAATAAGGGCCATTTCGGAATTCTCCGGTCTTGAGGCCACCGATATCGCTGAGCCGTACCCTGACACCGTAACGCTTCCGGGCGACCGCACCGTTACATTCGGGCGGGCATTGAGGCGTTTTTATGGCGATTGTCGCTTTTTATCCGGCTCTTCGTGCCTGGTTTACCCGGTGAGACCCTCGATCTGCAGGACGTACCCCTTCATGCTTGAAGGAAGCGAGTTGCGGATTTATCCCTGCAGAGGGCTGGGAAAACCCATTTCAAGAGAGGACGCCGTCCGCATTGCCCGCGACCTTCTTACCAGGAGGGCCGAAGAGGAAGAGGAGATCCGTCGGATCCAGGCTGTTTTTCCCACGATTCCTCCCGGACCGGGAAGATATCTCGTTGATGGGGAAGGGGTGTGCATGCAGTGACGGGAACACTGCGGATTGTTGGTACGGCACACGTTTCTGCGAAAAGTGTTGAGGAAGTCCGGTCTGCAATAGAGGAGTTCTCTCCGGAGGTCGTCGCAGTCGAGCTCGACCCTGCAAGGTATGCCGCTCTCAAAAAACAGGCACGTGACCCGTCTGTCAAAGATGTTCTCGAAGCAAAGAACTTCACCCAGCTCCTTGTGCAGTGGATACTCGCATACCTGCAGAGGCGGATCGGCCTTGATATGGGAGTTGAACCCGGCGCAGAGATGAAGGCAGCAATCGAGGAGGCTGAAAAAAGGAACATCCCCGTTGCCCTCATTGACAGGGATATCGGTATTACACTGAGGAGGTTCTGGAATACACTCTCCTTTTTCGAGAAACTGAAACTCCTGTATGCCCTTGTCCTCTCACTGGCCACAGTTGATTCCGAGGAGATAGACGTCGAGGAGCTGAAAAAGGAGGATGTAGTCAGCATGGCGATGGAGGAGTTCCGGAAATTTTCTCCCAACGGTGCCCGCGCCCTCATTGATGAACGGGACGCGTACCTCGCACACAACCTCGCAATCCTGAAAGAACGGCACACCAGGATACTTGCTGTCCTCGGTGCAGGCCACGTGGCCGGTGTCGAAAGGCTGCTTGCATCTCCCGGGGAGATTCTCTCCAGGCAAGAACTGGATGCGGATATCAGGTCCCGTCCATGGGGAAAGATCTTCGGCGCCGGGGTGACAGCACTCTTCGTCCTTCTTCTCCTTGCCATTGCATTTTCCGGCGTAGGAATAGAGGTCCTCTTTTCTGCTCTGATATACTGGGTTCTCCTCCATGGTGTTCTAACCGCTGTCTTCACGCTCGCCGCGCGCGGCCATCCCCTCTCCGCTCTCACCGGGTTTGGGGTATCCTGGTTCACGGCCTTGAATCCTCTCATTGCAGCTGGATGGTTTGCCGCAATTGTGGAGGCGAAAATCCGGAAACCGACCCCCGCTGATTTCCGGAAGGTTTTCGAGGCCGAAAGTTTTTCGGCCATGATGAAGGTCCCCATTTTCAGGGTCGTACTCGTAGCCGCACTTGCCAACCTGGGCAGCACACTCGGGACAATCCTCTACTTCATCTTCATATTCCCGATTCTTGGAATTGACCCTACCATCCTCATATCCCAGGGGTTCTCGAACATGTGGAATGGTATCACGGGGCTCATCCCGGGATGACCATCATCCACCCAGGCAGCAGGAGAAAGGTATTAATCAGGCCCCATGCCATTCCACCGTATGAACAAAGTACATATTGCCCGTCTTTCCGGCATTCCTGTCCTTATTCTCCTCTCCCTTGTATTACCCGCGATGGCAGCATGTGGGACAATTCCGGCAGGGGAATGGGTCTTCATCGGTGAAGAGGGCCTCGATGTAACCGGAACGGGACTGACCGCGGGATCGCAGATTGCTTACTACGGACCGGGAGGCAGTGTATCCAGTGTGCCTGCCGCGCAGGTGACAATAGCGGATCCGTCCTCTTTTTACGTTGCACCATCTGTCTTTTTGGGGAAAACAGGTCCCTGGTTCATCCTTCCGGAAAACAACCTGGCTTTCTACGTCGGGGATCCCACGATCCAGGTGCGTATCATTGACTATACCTCCGGGTTTGTGGTCGGCAGGGATGCTACCTGGGTTCCCAAGGGTGATACCATCGGTTTTCGGATCGATTCAAACCTCTGGGTCTTCTCCCGCCGCCAGGGTTGCGCGGGAGTCCCCCTTACAATAGATATCACCGGACCCGGCGGCCTGTCATTTTCTTCCCTCGGTGAATACAGACTTGGAGACGTAGTGGTCTCCACCCCCACATTCGAGAGCGGTCCGGTCTGGGCGACGGGTTCGGGGGAATTTCCCACAGGAGACTACACGGTATCCGTGCGGTGCGAGGCAAACGAGATGCATGACAATTATCCCGTGGAGGGAAAATCGGAGAGCGAGCAGGTCCGGTTCCTTCTCCAGAAAGTCAATCCCCTGATTACGACCGTAACAACAACGGCGGTCACGGAGACTGCAACACCCGTCATAGCAACCCCTCGGCCGACTGGTCTTTTGGAGACCGGAACTGCTATCCAAACGTCAGTCATGACGACAGTTCCGTCGACTGCGGAAACCGTTCCCCCCACGGAGTCAACGACACCAACGCGGGCGCCCGGCCTCCTTCCGGCAACCCTTTTCCTTGCATTATGCGTGGGCCTCGTTTTCCGTCAACGCAGGCAGTACCAGGGAAACAACCCCCCTTAGATGGCCATAAGAAGAGTCACTTTTTTTTCCTCTGGCACCGATGGGATTTCCATGAACGTCGGCACCACTATCATCAAGTCACGGCACAGTGTGCGGAAATACAAGTCGGACCCCGTCGAGGAGAACGTGATTCGCGACGTACTCGAGTGTGCCCGGCAGGCCCCGACAGCGATGAACCTGCAACCCTGGCTTTTTGGTGTCGTCCGCGACAGGGCTCTTCTCGAAAAGATTGCCGGAATTGCAGATCACGGGAAGTTCATAGCTGATGCAGCGGTCTGCTTTGCCATATTCGGAGAAAAGAGCGCAAAATACTACCTTGAGGATTGTTGTGCGGCAACAGAGAACCTTATCCTCGGATTGTGGGCATATGGAATCGGGAGCTGCTGGGTAGCCGGTGATAAAAAGCCGTATGCAGATGATATACGGAAGCTCCTTTCCGTACCTGAGAAATATACACTTGTCTCACTCGTGGCTGCGGGCTACCCGGCCGAGGTTGCAGTGCAGAAGAAGAAGATACTCGGTGATGTGACATTTTTTGACACCTTCAGTGAGGATTAAGGCGGGGCTGCCAGCACAGGGGACTAATTTCCGATGGGGCCATCCGGTGAACCGGGAATGACAGAGACCGGAAAAAGTCTTATGAGCGAGAAGAGGACAATCCTGCAGGTTGCACTCGATATCACAGAGATTGATCGGGCAGTCCAGATCGCTGCAGAGGCAGTTTCAGGAGGTGTTGACTGGCTCGAGGCAGGAACGCCACTTATCAAAAGCGAAGGTATGGCGGCGGTCCGGACTCTCCGCGCCATGTTTCCCGGCCGCGAGATCGTGGCCGATATGAAGATCGCTGACACGGGGGCGCTCGAGGTGGAGATGGCAGCAAAAGCAGGTGCGTCTGTTGTTTGCATCCTTGCCGGTTCGGATGACGCCGTGATAGCTGAAGCGGTAAGGGCAGCGGATCTCTATGGTGTCAGGCTGATGGGTGACCTGATCAGCGTACCTGACCCTGTTGCCCGTTCCCGGGAACTGGAACAGATGGGTGTTCACATCGTCAATGCCCATGTCGGGATCGACCAGCAGATGAGAGGAAAGAGCCCCCTGGACGTGCTGTCAGCCATACGAAATGAGATAGCAATACCCCTTGCCGCAGCCGGGGGCCTCGATGCAACAACGGCACCGCAGGCAGCTGCTGCAGGGGCGGACATCGTGATTGTGGGGAGTGCGATCACCAAGTCGGCCGATGTAACGGCATCAGCACGGCAGGTACGTGCAGCCCTGGACGATCCCACACTCATCAGAAGGAGAAGACCTCCGGCGGAAAGTACAGTCCGGGACATACTCTCATCGGTGTCGACCCCCAACATCTCTGATGCCATGCACAGGAAGGGGGCGATGGCCGGGATAATCCCCCTTTGCGGTGAAGCAAGGATGGCCGGACGGGCTGTCACGGTTCAGGGGTTTGCGGGAGACTGGGCAAAACCTGTTGAAGCAATTGACATCGCGGAACCCGGTGATGTGCTGGTAATCAACAATGATGGCGCGATACACGTTGCATGCTGGGGAGAACTCGCCACGATGAGTGCGATGAAACGCGGCCTTTCCGGTGTCGTTATTGACGGCGCGGCACGGGATATCGATGATATCCGGCGTCTTGGGTTCCCGGTTTTTGCGCGGGCAGTAACACCAAATGCCGGGGAGCCGAAAGGGTTTGGGGAGATCAATGCAGAGGTCAGGTGCGGAGGCCAGACCGTGCGGCCGGGAGACTGGATTGCGGGAGATGCGAGCGGGGTTGTCGTCATCCCCCGCGAACGTGCCGCAGAGGTCGCACGAAGGGCACTCGAGGTAAAGAAGACAGAGGAGAGGATCCGGGAGGAGATCCGGAGGGGAAGTACCCTCTCCCGTGTATCAGACCTCATCCGCTGGGAAAAAAAATAGGAGAAATTACTGGAAGAGGGAACTCTCGAGCAGTTTAGCACCACCTTTCCGGACTGCAGCGATTGCTGCCTCGACATTGTCGACCCGCAGAATGAGAACGGCGCCTTCCTTACCTGAGTATGCATAGGCATATTCGATGTTTATTCCCCCCTGCCCGAGAATTTTTGCAATCTCGTATAAACCACCGGGTTCATCCTTCATCTGGACGGCAATAACGTCGGTGAAAGCGACGTTGAACCCCATCTTTGTAAGTTTTTCATGTGCTTTCTGCGGGCTGTCCACGAGTGCCCTCACAACACCAAACCCGTCTGCCTCGGCAATTGAAAAGGCGAGGATATTAATCTGCTCTTCCTGCAGCGCCCGGGCGATTGCTGCCAACCTTCCGGGTTTGTTCTCCGAAAAGACCGATATCTGCTTGATGACGAACCTGTTGACTCCCATGTCAGATCTTTCTCCTGTCAATAACCCTCTTTGCTTTCCCTTCGAACCGCGGGAGTGACCCCGGTTCGACCAGTTCCACGTTCACACCAACATTGAGAATGTTGCGCAATTTGTGCTCGACCTTTTTCCGTATCCCCATGAGATCTGTAATCTTGTCGGAGAAAGCCTCCTGGGCGACCTCCACCTGGACGAGCATGTCATCGAGTGCCCCCTTCCGATCGACGATTATCTGGAAGTGCTGGCCGACCTCGGGAATGGTCATGAGGGCATATTCAATCTGGGACGGGAAGACGTTGATCCCACGGATAATCAGCATATCGTCAACCCTCCCTGTTATCCTCTGGACACGGGGATGCGTCCTGCCGCAGGGGCACACATCCTCCTCGATGGAGCTGATGTCACCGATCCTGTACCTGATCAGAGGCATGGCTTCCTTCTGCAGCATGGTGATGACCATCTCACCGCGTTCTCCTGGCGGTAGCGGTTCCTGTGTTTGAGTATCGAGGATTTCGACATACGCAAGGTCTCCCCAGACATGGAATCCTCTCTGCTCCGTACATTCACAAAACATCGGGCCGGAGAGCTCACTTGTTCCGTATATGTCATATGCCTTTATTCCGAGCCAGTCCTGGATACGCTGGCGCATGTTCTCAGACCAGGGTTCTGCTCCCAGGATACCGGTTTTCAGTTTCGTGTCCTTTCTGATGCTGATCCCCATTTTCTCTGCAACTTCTCCGATATGGAGGAGGTAAGATGGTGTGCAGGCAATGGCCGTGGCCCCGAGATCCTGCATGAGCTCGATCTGGCGTTCCGTGTTTCCAACGCTTGTGGGAAGAACCGTTGCTCCGATACGCTCAGCCCCGTAATGGAGTCCGAGTCCCCCGGTAAAAAGACCATATCCATAGCTCACCTGGATAACGTCACCCCTTCCAAGGCCACACGAGACGAGGGCGCGCGCAAGCGAGACAGTCCAGTTTTCAAGATCCCGTTCGGTATAACCAACGACCGTGGGCTTTCCGGTGGTACCCGAGGAGACGTGGTACCTGACCAGATCTTCCTGGGATGCAATGAATAGCTTATCAGGGTAGTTGTCCCTGAGATCCCGTTTATACATGAAAGGAAGCTTCTGGATATCTTCGAGCGTCCGGATATCATCAGGATGGACTTTTGCCTCCTCCATACGCCGGTGATAGAACGCTGAGAAACTGTACAGGCGGTAAACGAGTGTCTTAAGCAGTGTATACTGGAGCTTTTTCAGGTTTTCGAGAGGCATTTCCTCGATCCGCGGGTCCCACGCTCTTGTCATAGGCAATCTTTCCTCCTGTCCACAACCCGTTTTGCTTTGCCCTCGAACCGGGGCAGAGAGCCGGGTTCCACGAGCCGGACCGTTGTCCTGAGTTCGAGGGCATCACGAAGTGCCTTGACAACCTTGTTCTGGATTCTGGCAAGATCCTTGAGTTCTCCCGAGAAGAAATCCCGGTTGATCTCAACGTCTATCGTCATCTCATCGAGGTGGTTAACCCTGTCCACGTAGACCATGAACTGGTTACCCACCTCGGGAATTCCCAAAAGCACATGTTCTATCTGCGATGGAAACACATTGATCCCCCTGATAACCAGCATGTCATCACTTCTTCCCATTATACGTGCGATCTTCTGCCCGCGCCCGCATATGCATCCATCCTCGTAGAGCATTGTAATATCGCCGGTGCGGTATCTGATGAGTGGCATAGCCTCCTTGACAAGCGGGGTAACGACCATCTCCCCGCGTTCACCCTCTCCAAGAACCTCTCCTGTCGCAGGATCGATAATCTCGACAAGGTAACAATCATGCCAGATGTGGAGTCCATCCCTCTCTTTACACTCGAATGCGACACCCGGACCGAATAACTCAGAAAGCCCGTAAGAGTCGTATGCAGTGACGTTGAGCTTGTTCTCCAGTTCCCTGCGCATCGAGTCGGACCAGGGTTCAGCGCCAAATAATCCTGTCTTTAGCGAGTCGAGGCGTGCATTCATCTCCTCGGCAACTTCTGCAAGATGAAGGGCATAACTTGGGGTGCAATGGATCACAGTGACCCCAAAGTCCTGGATCATCTCTATCTGCCGGCGGGTGTTTCCGGTGGCACTTGGTATCACTGTCATTCCGATAAGTTCTGCACCGTAATGGAAGCCGAGCCCCCCCGTGAACATACCGTAATTGACCATGTTTTGGAAGATATCCTGGTCAGAAAGCCCCACCATGGTCATGTTCCGCGCTATCAGGCCTGCCCATGTACGGAGATCCTTCTTTGTATAACCGACGACGGTCGGTTTCCCTGTCGTTCCGGATGTGGTATGGATGCGAACAACCTTGGTGAGAGGAACGGCAAAAAAACCAAAAGGGTACCCGTCGCGGAGGTCCTGTTTCCTTGTAAAGGGTAATTTCCTGACATCATCGAGGCTTTTTATATCCCCCGGTCTGATACCTGTATCTTTGAACAGTCTCCTGTAAAAATTCACATTCTGGACATGGGCGAGCGTCTTTTTAAGACGTTTCAGCTGGAGACGTCCAAGGTCTTTCTTGGGAAGTGTCTCGTATTTCTCATCCCAAAACATGATTAACAGTCTCCCATTTTTCTCTCATATTTTCACCGTTTTTCACGAATTTATCCACCCCATCATGAACACGAGAGGTAATATCTGGTGAATACCAGGTACCTTTTTCATAAACTTGCGTCAAAGGATGAAAAATATTGCCAGGTTGTGTCATGGCATGGAAAGGGTTGGATCCCGTGTGGGTGACACGCCTATTTTTCCTGGGAGAAACGATGCATTGATGTATTTATGTCCGGCAAGAGAGTAACATAGAGAGTCTTCCCAGGATGCAGAGCAGCAAGGAGAAGAGTGTTATAGAGACCATTCCCTGGTATCTGGTATCTGGATTCGGGGCGCATATCAAGGCAACGCCCCGGATCCTGATAGTGCAGAAGCGTGGCTGTACTGAAGAGATTCCTCTGTCTGCAATCAGGCACCTCCTTGTCATGGGGGGCCATACTCTCCATACATCGGTTGTTTCCCGTCTCCTCTCTGCAGGATGTGCAGTCTCCTTTTTCGAAGCAGATGGAGAACCGCTTGGATTCCTCCGACCTTATGGCTTTCAATACGACGAAAACGTCCGTGAGGCCCAGGTCAGGGCATTTCCTCACTCTCCTGCACTTGCAATTGCAAAGGGAAGTGCCCATGCCAGGATTCTCTATCTCGTCAGGTTGCAGGAGGACCTGGATCATCCCCTCTTTTACGAGGGGGAGCTTGAAGTCCTCGAAAAAAGCGTTTCAGAACTCGATTATCTCGTCCGCCTCGAAGAGGTCAGGAGGGTGCACAGGCTCATCTCTGACATGTATTACGAGATCCTTGCCCGTACTATTCCTGCCGACCTTGGTTTCCGCCGCCGGACATCCCGGCCTCACACGGACGTCGTCAATACCCTCCTTTCGTTCGGGTATGGGCTCCTCTTCGGAAACATGTGCGTTGCGGTAATCGGGGCACACCTCGACCCCGAAATTGGTTTTCTAACGCGGGGTAAGGCCGGACTCGTCCACGATCTTTGTGACCCCTTCAGACCGGCAATGATCGATGACCCCGTCTGTTCCTTTGTGAGGGAGGGGCTTTTACCCGGGGGGTTCGAGTGTGGTCCGGACCGGTGCATCCTGTCAGATGAACTTGTGCATTCTCTCCTGCAGAGGCTCGTCCGGACGATCAGACAGGATATCATTGATTCTCATGTTCTCTCTCTCAGGGAATCCCTGATGAAAAAGACCGATTTTATCATCCACATACCAGAGCCGCATTCATTCAATGGAACGCACGACAGAAAAGTCAGCGAATGACCTGAAGGGTATCTCGCATATCTCCATCTCCCTGACAAGGGCCCGCGGGCACCCGTAAATCATGGAAGAGAACTTGTCGAGGGTCAGGGGATCGCCACTTGCCACGATCTTCACGGATCCATCGGGAAGATTCATGACCTCCCCCTTAATGCAGAGTTTCCCGGCGATATGCCGGATGCAATTTCGTAGACCCACTTTTTGAACTCTTCCGGTAATTCGTATCTCGATGGTCTTCATTACCGCTGGCTCCCCGGAACGATTACACCAGAGACCTTTGGTGTATCTGCCACGCCATCTTTTATTTGCGTTTCCATCCGAGATGAGCATTAGGAGTATATCATTATATGGTTTATAATGAAGAGATAAGTGTATTCCGGATAAGCGAAAAAAATGCCTCTATCTCTGAATAAGGCTCATTATTTCCTTGTAGAACTGCTCTGCTCTCTCTTCAGATTCAGACTCGACCATCACGCGTACCAGGGGCTCGGTACCTGAAGGACGAACAAGGGCCCATGAGTCACCCCTGTTGATCCTTATGCCATCAGTCAGGTCCAGGTTCTCCCCGGAATAATGATCCACAAGTCGTCCAACCAGGCCCCGTGGATCTTTTTCCCTGAACTTGTCCTTGATTAGGGCAAAATGCGGCATCGCATTCACGAGCGAGGACAGAGGCTCTCCTTTACGGGCAAGGAGCGTGACCATGGTCGCTGCAGTCATCCCCCCGTCCCTGCAGAGCTGGTGACCGGGAAAAATCAGTCCCCCGTTCCCCTCTCCTCCGAATACGACCGGGATCCCCTGTGCAGCAAGGGAAATCATCGTCCTTGCCACGTAAATGCTCCCCACGGGCGTGTAGACAACCCGACACCCGTGTCTCTTTCCGATAACTTCTATGATCCGGGATGTGCTGACGGGAGTGACAATGACCCCCTTCCTCCCCTGGCACACGTGGTCGGCAATAAGGCCAAATTCCACATTCTCTTCGATAAAACGCCCTTTCTCGTCCACAAAGACAGCACGGTCTGCATCCCCGTCATGGGCAACACCAAAACATGCGCCCGTTGTTTTCACGAGATCGGCAAGAGGCAGGAGACCCTGGGCAGAAGGTTCAGGAGGCCTTGCGGGAAATGTCCCGTCCATCTGGCAGTTGAGAGAAAAGACCCTGCAGCCCAGACGGTTGAGTATTTCCGGTGTAGTGGCAGCTGCTGCACCGCATCCCGGGTCTGCAACAACGGGCATTCCTTCACCGATGCAGGGGGGAAAAGCACGGACTATAGCGTCAACATACTCTTCCACGAGAGAGGGAGCAGAGCGCTCGCGTCCGGTTCTCTCCCAGGAGACAATCCGTGAAGTCTCCTCGAATATGTGCTTTTCAAGAGCGATGCTCTCTTCATCGCCCATTTCAGTCCCGTCAGGTTCCACCACCTTAATGCCGTTGTATTCAGGCGGGTTGTGGGATGCGGTCACGACGGCTCCTGCATCAAAGTGTCTCCTGACAAGGAATTGGAGAGCCGGGGTCGGAAGGATACCACAGTCGACCACGTCGCAGCCTGCTGCAAGGATACCTGCCTTCAAGGCACTGACAAGCGCCGGCCCGGAAATCCGGGTGTCCCTCCCAACGGCAACCGTTCCAGGCCGCATCGTTCCCAGTGCAAGCCCGATTTTGAGGGCCAACCCGGGGGTCATTTCAGTCCCTGCAATACCCCTTACACCGTTGGTTCCAAAGAGCCTTTTTTCAATTTTTTTCAGTTGCATGAATCTCTCCTTCGCCATGCAGAGCAGTTTTTAGCATGAGTACTATGCGTTCAAGGACTCTTGGAACCACACACTGGACACCACCCGGTGTCGGACCTCCCGCAGCGTAGATCACCCTGTCATCCCCTCCAAAATAGAGTCCCTGGTAAAGATGGACTCTCACCCTGAATGCGTTGGGAACGCCCCAATCCTCCTCTGTCATATCATGTATCATTGGGAAAAAACGGTCATAAAACTCTCTTCTTTCCCGGGGAGACATCAGGGATGAATCAGCCGGGAGGGAACCGGTCAACGCAATGAGTCCGTCAGCCCAGAGATCCCTTGCCAGGTCGCAGTACGTGATGTAGTCCGGAAATTTCCCCAGGGAATTGATGATATCCCCGGGTCGGGGATTATCGAGGACAACGTTTTGGGCAGAGTTTAATGTCCCCATCACAACTTTGGGTAACGGGAGGGACTTGAAACCCTCCACGATTGCAAACGAAGTGCCGGAAAAAGAAAGAATATCCAGAACGGTCCGGAGGGAAACTGTATCAGCGACAAGAACTGTTTTTCCGGGATCAATTCCTGCAGAGATTGCAGCGCCTGATTCGAGATAGAATGTCGTATCCTTCCCTTCCGGAAGTGAAAACGAATGGTGCCCGAGGTGTTTGACCACGGCCACGGTCCCTTTGTCTGCGAGGAGAGGAATGAGGCTGCGGATAAGGGTTGTTTTCCCCGAACCCGACTCTCCGCAGACATGGATAACTTTCATGCAGGGTCCCCCTCTTTGTCGTATCCTTCCTGCAGGGGGGATTTTACCTCGTCCCTGTCGACGTTCTCACCTTGAAGGGTTGACCCCGCGTTCTTGTTATCGTTGGTATCCTGTGGGAGGGCCCCCGCCCCTCTTTCTTCCGTTGGTGAACCAGTCTCATATTCCTGCATTCGCGTATTGAGTATGTGGGCTGCCGCTTTCCCGACACTTCTCATGACCTCCGTGATGCGGTCTTCTATCTCTATTTCCTCATCTATCTCGAGAGAAGTCCTCTCAACCTCGAGGAGGAAACGGGCAACTTCGCTCGCCTCGAAGAGGAGGTCATCGAGCTCCTCACTTGTAAAAAAGCCACACATTGCCCCATAGAAGAACGTTGCACCGGACTTGTAGACCTTCTTTTTGAATGAGTTACGGGCCTGGTTTACAGCCTGGGGAGAATAGGTCTCCTGCATGAAAGGCACGAGCCTGGGAAGGTTCTGCCCGATGAAAGTCATCTCTGCGCCGCTCCGGGTGCGGAAATCGGTGCAGAGACGAGCGATTGCCCATTCCCTTGCAGTGATGTATGTTCGTTTCCGAAGGAACTGGTTCACCTTATTGTATGTGGCTCCATCCACTTTCTTGAACTTGCGGTACTTGTTCACATCATCCTGTCCGAAATGTGTTCGCATTTCCGGGTCTTACCTCCCATAGCCCCTAATTTTACTGATTGGGGTCAGTTAGTGTTTATGCTCCTAATATATAGCATTATATGGTTTATTCAACAATTTTTTTAATAATCATATAATCGCATTTTTTTCGATATTTCATCATATAATAAATATCAGAGCGGAATTTCGGGATTTTTAAGAAGAGCGCGAACCTTTCTGGATAGTAGTATGGGGGATGAACTCAATAAAGTAAGTTCCATCGATCCCGCGGGGACCCGGGCATACTCCTGTCTTGAAAAGAAACGTACAGGGGGTTCCATCATGGCGAACAAGGGAGAGCTCAACGAGTTCCTCTTCACCTGCCACGCGGATACGTGAAAGTACCTCTGCAAGCGACCTGTGCTGTCCCTTCACGGTGAGGTCAAAAAGGGTGCAAGGCGTCCTGGTTTCAACGGGATTGCAGAAACCAAAAAATGCTCTTGCAGCACTGTTTTGAAAGATAATTTCACCAGCAGGCGTAACCTCCATGTAAATCCCGGCTATTGCATCGGCAAGCATATACTGGTAAGAACTCATCCTTTTCTTCCAGGTATCATTCCTTTCTTTTCCGGTTTGTGGATATGAATAGGCAAAGATGATGGTTTTTCCTCTGAATTCACCATGGGAAAAGGAGACCGGCAGCGGCAGGTTCTGTTGCCCCTTTGTCCTCATGATGAGGTGGAGCTCCATTTTTTCGTGTGACTTAAGCCTTTCTATGAACTGTGACCATTCGGGAAGTGAAAAGAAAGGATCGATGTCACTGATGTGGAGGAGGCAGAGTTCCTGGACGGAATATCCAAGGAGTGCACATCCTGAGGAGTTTGCGTACAACACGCGGCCGCGGCTGTCGAACCAGAATATCGGAATACCTGCCCTTTCAACCGAGTAACGTGTGACTTCCAGGGCCCCCTCCCTGCGGAACCTCTCGACTGCGAGTCGTATCTTGTGGACGAGTTCTGCAAACTGCGAGCGGGGATCACCTCCCTTCTGGAGATAAAAATCTGCACCGCTGTTGAGAGCTTCTATGACGATCTGTTCCCTTCCCCTGCCTGTAAAAATGATGAAAGGGGTCTCAATACCAAGATTCCGAACGGTTTTCAGAAATGCGATCCCGTTCATTCCCGGCATCTCGTAGTCCGAGACAATTGCATCGTAGGTTCGGCTTCCAAGACATTCCAATGCCTGCTCCGCGGAATAGCAGGTATCGATCTTGATATCCCCGGTCTTCTCGAGATAGAGTTTCGAGACGTCCAGGAGGGCGGGCTCATCATCTACAAACAGGACCGTTATCATGGGAAAAAATGCCCTCCAGGCAACCAATCGGGAATAATGACCGGGATTGGCATATAAGTACTTCGAGTAGATTCTTTTTAAACCTATAGGGATGAGGAAATCCGGTTCTTATGTCAGGCAGTTTTTCCGGACTGGCAGCACCCTGATAACTGTGCGTATTCCCATATTGATTAAAACATCGTCTCTCTTGGGCGGAACGATACAAAAGTGACATGCCGTTGCTCCCTTTAAAATGTTAATTCTCGGACATCTCTCGTTTTTTGATTATGTAGCATCATATGGTTTATATTTCATCTCTGGATAGGATTTCCTTCGCATCCTAAAATCGTTTAATGAGGTCTCTCCACGACGGTTTGCAAGACCAGGAGGCACTTTTTGGGAGACACTCCTTTCGTCTGGACTCAATAGTTTTGGCTCTTCGCTAATCTGAGTGGGTAATGAGAACCCAATGTGGGGACTGGTCGCCCCCACACCCCCCATGAGGATGATTCCGCCGCCCCCGAAGGGCGCCCCGGCGGCGGCTCAATCTTTCAAAATACCAGGAACACACACACTCATCCATGGGACCAGAATTCCAGAATCAGATATTCAGTCAGGCACTGAATATCCAAAAACCGTGGTATATTTCACGCATAGAGTTCAAACAGGAAGAAAAACGCCTGGATATCTGGGTTGACTTCGAACGGGGAGCAAAATTTTCATGCCCTGACTGCGGGGAAGAAAACTGCGAGATCCATGATACAGTCGAGAAAGAATGGCGACATCTCGACTTTTTCCAATACAAGACTTACGTTCATTGCCGTGTTCCGCGGGTAACATGCGAGAAATGCAGGATACGTCTCGTGGAAGTTCCCTGGTCC
>JARYMB010000010.1 GCA_029907345.1 Methanolinea sp. | reverse complement strand
TACAGGACATCGACGGTGACTTTCCCGTCCAGCGGTACTCGGGCGGCGAGCAGGACGATATCGCGGTTGCCCTGCGGATTGCCCTCTCCCGCTGCCTCTCCGGGCTGCACGGCGTTTCGGAGAACATGTTCCTCGTCTTTGACGAGATATTCGGCAGCCAGGACGAGGAACGGCGGGCAAACCTCCTCCAGGCCCTCCGTTCCCAGGAATCCCACTTCCCCCAGATCATCCTGATATCCCACATTCCCGAGATCCAGGGAGAGTTTGCGCACACTCTCCTCGTCGAGATGGCCGACGACCAGAAGAGCAGGATCGTGGAGGTATCATGAATGCAGGGTGATGCGTACCGGGAATCCATCAGGAAAGTCGCGCACGCGGTGCGGGACTGTCTCCCGCAAAACATCGGGAGGCTCTTTGCGGAACACAGCGGCATGACCCGCGGTGACTTTTTCCCGGTCTCGCCGCGGAGAGACGGCGTTATCCGTGCCGTCGACGGCAGCAATGCAACGGTCATGGAATCGGGCAGCATGGCCGTCGTCGCTGCGAGGGCCGGCTTTTCATCCTTTTCCGGTGAAAAAAGGCTCCCGGGGGGCCTCACCCCCCTCCTCCTCCTCCAGGCAGGACGCCGTGACGCCGAACGCGAGTTTTCCGTCCAGTACGGGGAGTGCTTCGGTTCCCCCCCGAGAAGCCCGCTCCGCGTGGACGATACATCGCGGGCAGCCGCGGCGATGCGGGACACGCTCGAGTACTGGGTTGCCTCTGTCTGCGCAGGACAGCAGGAGAGGGGCGGGCTCCTCCTGCTCGACGGCGCACTCCGGGTCTCGGAGGAGAGCCACGACCCTGTCCTCGTTGCGATCATCAGGGAGTGCCAGTCACGGGGAGTCGGCCTTGCTGCCGTTTCGAAACGGACCGCCGCAACCTGGGGGGAGAGGTACCCCCTCCTGCCTGCCGTCAGGGCTCTTTCCCGTGACCTGGGCGTATCACCACCCTGGTGGACAAGGATCGACGAGGAGATCCTCGACCGGACACGGTACTCCCAGTGGGAACACGGCGATATATTCGTCTGCTCGCTTGCACGCGGGAACGCATTGCCCCTGAAAGTCGAGCTCCCGCGGGGCTGCGACGACGTGACGGCCCATGCCGTCTTCTCCCTCCTCTCCGGTTTCTCCGACGACGCCCGGGCCGAGGGGTACCCCTATCCCCTGCTGGACGCCCACCGGAACGTCGTGATAACGGCAGACCTGCTCGAACAGATCAGGTCCGACCTGCTCTCCGGGTTCGCGGAGGAGGGGCTGCTTGCCCGCGACATCGGCGAGCTCTTTGGTGATTACCATGATACGTTTAGACGATACTGAGACGCAGGACCGCTCGAAGTGGCGCCTGATCGGGACGAGCGTGCTCTCCTACCGGTTCATCGTGCCCCACGACGAGACCGTCTTTGTCGGAGACATCATCAAGATCGAGGACGTCAGCAAGGGCCTTGTCTTCTTTGCACGGGTAACCGACCTCATCCACGAGAGCAACTTCGCAGACGAGAAATGGGACACCCGTCCCTACACGGGCCGGTTCTACACTCTGGGCGAGGACGTGTTCCTCGGGGTGGAGGCCGTGCCGCTCGGGTACGTGGACACGGCAGGGAAGTTCCGGAAACCCCGGACAATCCCGACCAAGTTCTCGCCCGTGGGCGTCCCGACGGAGGACGACCTCTCGTTCCTCTCCACGGTGATGGGTGACATCGAGGTGGGCGTGATGAGGACGGGGCAGGACGTGCTCCGGGGCGTCCCGGTCCGGATCCACAGCAGCGTGCTGCCCCAGCACATGGGCGTCTTTGCAACGACGGGCATGGGAAAGAGCAACTTCATGAAAGTCTTCTGCGCCTCCTGCATGCAGGCAAGGCAGTTCGGGCTGCTCATCGTGGACCCCCACGGCGAATACCTGGCAGGCGGGCGGAGCTCCACGGGCGAGCCGACGAAGGGGCTCATCCACGTCCCGGGGCTGCGGGACGGTCTTTCGGTGTTTACCACGCGGTCAGAGGAGCAGCGGAGGCAGTACAGCGCAAGCAGCCTCTCCCTCGAGTACGACGACATCCGGATGGGGGACCTCTCCGCCCTGTACGACCTTTCCGACCCGCAGAGGGACATCCTCGAGGCACTCGGTGACTACAGGGGGAGCACGGTCATCGGGTTTTTCTCGCGCCTCGACCCGGAAGAGTTCACACCCGCCACGTACCAGTCCCTCCAGGGACCCGACCGGGATATCGCCTTCCGCCTCCGGACATCGAATCCCGGGCCGCTCCGCGTCATCAAGAGGCGTCTTGAGAACCTGGTCAAGGGGAACAGGAAGTTCTTCCGGGAGAGGGGCTCGTGCATCCCGGATATCCTCGCAGCCCTCATGGACAAAAAAGTCGTGCTCGTGGATATCCCGGGGATGAGCGAACGGAGCGAGCTCTTCGTCCTATCGGTACTGACGCGTGTTATCCTCGAGCACCAGAAGGAACAGGCCGAGAGGTACGACACCAGCGAGGGTGCATCACCCGCGCTCCAGCCCATCCTGATCGCGATCGAGGAGGCACAGCGCGTGCTCGGGGCAGGGGGCCAGTCGACGCAGGTCTTCCGCGAATGCGCCATGGAGGGGAGGAAGTTCGGCGCGGGGCTCTGCGTCATCACCCAGCAACCGAAGAACATCGACCCGAAAGTCCTTGCCCAGATCAACACGTTCGTCATCATGGGGCTCGGCGACCGCGGGGACCGCGAGACCATCGCGGGTTCTGCAAAACAGGATCTCTCCCGGATGGACACCGAGATCCAGACGCTCGACCGGGGCGAGGCGATCATCAGCTCGTTCTCGATACCCTTCCCGGTGAGCACGAGGATACACCGGTTCGAGGATTACATCGCGATGATCCCGTCGAAAAGGAGGACGCCCCTTTCCGAGGGGCTCGACACGACCTTCTGAGCGGTCCGGTCAGGACCCGCCGTCCTTCTTTTCCCTGCGGGTCGACACCGTCTTTTCGACAGGAGCGATGGAGACGGCGTTGACGACAGGGTCCCCCGTGACCACGTACCTCTTCATGACCTGCCCGAAAACCTCGACCACGTCCCCCTTCTTCACCTTGTAGCGCGGCGTGGTGAACATCTTGACGGATATCTCCCCGCTCCGGTCGGCAACGAGGTACTGGGGGCGGTTGATGAACTGGAAGTAGACCCTCTCGACGACCCCCTCGATCCGGACGATCTCGCCCAGCATGTGGGGGTTGATCATCTTGATCCGGACGGGCCGGGCCTTGTCCCGGTACATGGGCTCGAGGTTTGCATACTCGCTCTGGCTCATGTAGTTGAGGGCGAGGGGGATGACGAGCAGGAGGATGACCGTCGGGATACCCCAGACAAGGTACACCTGGTCCCCTGTGACAAGGTACGTGTAAATTAAAAGGATGGAGAAGATCCCGACCACCACGAGGGCGAGGATCGAGACCTTCGCGTTTACCTCTCCGATCTTCATTCAGTTCCGTTACTTGAGGGCTGCGATCTCTTTCCTGAATGCAACCCAGTAAATGACACCAACGAAGAACATGCCACCCACGATGTTTCCGATCGTGACGATGATCATGTTGTTCGTCCAGAAGGTGACCCAGTTCAGACCTGCGTTGATCTTGGCGGGGTCAGTGATGAAGCCCTGGGTGAGGATACCTGCGGATATGAAGTACTGGTTGGCAATCGAGTGTTCGAACCCGGTGGAAACGAAGCACATGATCGGGAACCAGATCCCAAAGAACTTACCCACAGCATCATCGGCACAGATACCGAGGAGGATGGCCAGGTTGACGAGCCAGTTACAACCGATACCCTTCAGGAACGCTGACCACATGCCCATCGTGCCGACATAACTCACTTTTGCAGACGCTATGGCAATGGCCCTGGAACCAAAGGCTGTCACTGTCGCGGCTCCTGCTGCATCGAACGTCACGAACGGCCCATTCGCCATGATGTAGGCATAGACAATAGACCCGATCAGGTTTCCGATGTAGACCCAGACCCAGAGATTGGCGACCTGCGCCCAGGAGACCTTGTGGATGAATGCAGCCATGGGGGCGAGCATCGCGTCACCGGTGAAGAGTTCTGCACCGGTAAGCACGGTGATGATAAGCCCGACAGGGAACACAGCTCCCGTGATGAGCTGAGCAAACCCTGCGCTCGCCGTTCCATAGCGGAGTGCGGCGTCAGTTGCAAGTATCCCTGTACTGCACACTGTTGCAAGACCGCCACCCATTGCGATGTAGGCTCCGGACATGAATCCACGCATGATCATGTTCCAGGCTGGCAGTCCTACCTTGTACTTCCCGGCATCGCCTGCTTTCGCGACGATGGCTACAGGGGGATGAAACACCATTTGTTACACACCTCTCGAATGTCTACCTATACTATACCCACTGATTCACTTTGCGTATAGGTTCAAAACTAAAATCCTTTCTGGTTTTATTAAAATCTTTCTAAATGATTTTTGCACTGCATTGGCGTTTTGCAATAATTTAAACCAGATTAATGAGAGAGAGGCACTTTTTCGTCATTCAAAAACTTTCTCCTGCGGGTATCAGACGGGACGGCGGCGCCCTGCAGCGTCCCGGGAGTACCTCCCGAACTCGCCCCCTGCGAGGATATCCCCGGAAAAGACAGGGCCGTCCCTGCACACCCGGAGTCCCCCGGGATCGATGCAGCAGGAACCGCAGACGCCGACACCGCACTTCATGTACCGGTGCAGGCTGAAATAACCCTTCTCCGGGCAGCCCCGTCCGGAAAGGATGCCGAGAACCGCGGCCATCATCCTCTCGGGCCCGCAGACGAGGATGGCGTGGAACGAAGAGATATCCTCGTCCGCCAGCAGCTCCGGGACAAAACCATGGAAACCGAGTGACCCGTCATCGGTCGCAACCGAAAGGTCAGCGAGAGACTCAAACCTCTCCCGGAAGAGGAGTTCCCCGCGGGACCGGGCGCCGAGGAGGACCTTATCCACCCCTCCTGCCACGACGGCCGGGAGGATGGGTGCCGCGCCGACCCCCCCTGCAACCGCAAGCATCCTCTTTTTTTCCGGGAAGCCGTTTCCAAACGGTCCCCTGATGCCGATGCAGTCGCCCGGGCCCAGGCGGAAGAGGGCGGCGGTCGCATCGCCGACGCGCTGGACCGTGATCGACGATGCCGAGGAGAGTGCCATCGGGATCTCGTCGACTCCCGGCACCCAGACCATCACGAACTGCCCGGGAACAAAAGAAAACTCCCTGTCGAATTCGAACGTTGCAACCGACGGGGTCTCGCGCGCAACACGGGTGATCCGGACGGGGACAGGCATCCCGTCACTCATGGGCGCACCCCACGATCTCTTCCGGGAATGTGCCGTCCGGGGAGTAGAGCTCGCTCCCGATACGGGAGAAGAGAGAGATATCCTCCATGACCGCGGACCCTATCTCGACTGCAACTGCCCCTGCCATCATCATCTCCAGGACATCGGCAGCAGACGAGACACCCCCGCACCCGATGATGGGCAGGGAACAGGCCTCGTACAGCTCGTAGACGCACCGGACTGCAACCGGGAAGATGGCCTTTCCCGACAGGCCGCCGTACCGGTTGCCAAGGACCGGCCGGCGGAGCCCGACCGAGATCCGCATGGCTTTGAGGGTATTGATGGCAACGATTGCCGACGCCCCGCCCCGTTCCGCGGCCATGCCGATCTCGCGGATATCGGTGACGTTCGGGGTCAGCTTCACCCACGTCGGCAGCCCGGCGGACGCGACAGCCCTCGTGCACTCCTCGACGAGGACCGGGTCGGTCCCGAGCGCCGCCCCGTACCCTCTGGCATGCGGACACGAGAGGTTCAGTTCCACGCCTGCAACCCTGTCCCGGAACCACCGGCAGACGGTCGCGCACTCCTCCGGGGACCCCCCGAAGATGCTGGCGATGACGGGCTGGCCTGCAAGGGGCACGAGTTCGTCCAAAAACTCCATCGAGGGATTGGGAAGACCCATGGCGTTGAGGAGCCCGCAGTCGAGGGGGACGAGGCAGGGGCCGGGATGTCCCTCGAGGGGAAGCGGCCCGATGGACTTTGTCACGACTCCGCCGGCACCGCTGCGGAGGACGCGCGAGAGGGATGCACCGGTCGTTCCGAGGATTCCGGCCGCGAGCACGAGGTGGTTCTTTAAGGTGACTCCACCGGCAGAAACCGGACCGGGACGGAGTGTGAGCATGCGTAAGAGAGGTCGCCGTGATTGTAATTATTTATTCTTTTGTCGCGCGAATGATAGTGAGTATGGCACGGATTTCGGTCCTGGGGACAGGCAGGATAGGCGGCGAGGTCGCATACCTCTGCGCGGTGCTCGGGCTTGCAGACGAACTGGTCATGTACGATGCAGTGCCCGGCTTCCTCCGGGCCCAGGTCCTCGACCTCCTGCACACGGGGCTCGACGTGCCGGTCAGCACCAGCTGGAGGGACGCTGCCGGGACCGACATCTGCATCTTTTCGGCCGGGATACCCCGGACACCCGCTGTCAGGACCCGTGCGGACCTCATGCATGCCAACCTGCCCGTTGCATCCGAGTGCAGCCAGGCCATCCGGAGGTTTTCGGGAATCCTCATCACCGTGACGAACCCGATGGACGTAAACAATTATTACCTCTGCAGGAAAAACGGGCTTGAACCGGGGAGGTGTATAGGTTTCGGGGGCCAGGTGGACTCTGCACGGTTCGGCCTCCTGCTCCGGGAGAGAGGCATTCCGGGCCGGCCGTGTGTCATCGGCGACCACGGCGAGAACCAGGTCCCCCTCTTCAGCCACCTCGATGATACCGTGGACATTCCCGTGCGCGAAGAGATCCTCGGCCGCCTCCGGGGATCGAGCATGGAGATCATCCAGGGCAAGGGAGGGACCGTCTTTGGTCCTGCATACCATATAGCAATGCTGATTAAGACGATCTTAAAGGACGAAAGGAAAGTCCTCCCCTGTTCCTGCATCCCCAACGGCGAATACGGCGTCCGGGGGTGTTCCATCGGGCTCCCGGCTGTCATCGGGCGGGAAGGAATACACAGAATCGAGGAGTGGCCGCTGGACCCGTGGGAACAGGAGAAATTTGCGGCTGCGCAGGATGCCGTCACGGGCCTGTGCAGGGAACTCGGAGTCTGACACATCTCATGGAATTATCCGGGGAAACTGCAGGACTGGAAAAAGAAGGCAACGGGAGACCGGGGGAGGAGGGGGGCCTCCTTGTCTCCGTGATGCAGATCGAGTATACTGTCGGTCCCTCCGGCCCCGTCATCCACGTCTTTGGGCGGGATCGCACTAAAGAGCCTGTCCACGTCCAGGTCACGGGATTCCGCCCCTACTTCTACGTCCCGGCAGACCTCGCTGCTGCAGCCCCGCCGTCGCCACGGTCGGAGGTGGAGGCGGGGAAGAGGTACACCTCGATCAGGGACGAGGAACTGGTCAGGATCTACACGCAGAAGCCCACCGATGTCCGTGAGGAGAGGGAGAGGTACAGGGTTCACTTCGAGGCCGACATCCCGTTCACGACGCGGTTTGCAATCGACTGCGGGATACGCGGGGGCCTGTTCTCCCCGTCCGCCGTGGCCGGTTACAGGGAGATCGCCCCGGCAGACGCAGACGTCCCTCCCCGCATCTGCATGGTGGACATCGAGTGCGAGGACGAGCGGGGGTTCCCGCAGCCCTCGCGGGATGCCATCGTCTGCATCACGGCCTGGGACTCGTACGAGGACAAGTACACCACCTTCCTCTTCTCCCCTCCCGGGACAGCCCCGGACACCGGGTGGCTCACGAAGGTATCTCCCCGGCCGTCAGGGTGCTTTGACCCTTCCCGGCACGAGGTCGCTGCATTCCCGGACGAGCAGGGGATGCTGCAGGCATTTGCAGCCTACATCCGGAAGACGGACCCGGATATCCTCTCGGGCTGGAACTTCGCCGAGTTCGACCTCCCGTACCTCTCCCGGAGGATGGAGGTGCTTTCCCTGTCGTTTTCAGGCCTCTCGCGCCTCGAGGGACAGACGGAACGGCTCGCCATCCGGGGCAGGGCACAGTTCGACCTGCTCCCTGCCTACCGCAAGATGCATGCCACCCAGAAGGAGTCCTACCGGCTCGATGCGGTTGCTGAGGCGGAACTGGGTGACACGAAAGTCCGCTACAGGGGAACGCTCTCGGACCTCTGGAGGGGCGACCCTGCCCTCCTCGTGGAGTACAATTACAAGGACGTCGCACTCTGCGTGGGGATCAACGAAAAGAACAGGATCATCGAGTTCTACAGGGAGATCGCACGGTACGTCGGCTGCCCGCTGGAAAAGACGCTCAACTCCTCGAACGTCATCGATATCTTCGTCCTCCGGAAGGCATTCGGGAGGTACGTTCTCCCGTCGAAGGGCTACGCACCGGCGGAGGAGTTCGAGGGGGCGACGGTCTTTGACCCGAGCCGCGGGATCCGGGAGAACGTCGTCGTCCTCGACCTCAAGTCGCTCTACCCCATGGCCATGATGACCATCAACGCGTCTCCCGAGACCAAGGACCCGAGGGGAGAACTGAGGGCACCAAACGGCGTGCGGTTCAAAAAAGAGCCGAACGGGCTGACACGGAGCATCATCCGGGATCTCCTCGCCGAAAGGGACGAAAAAAAGGCCATGCGGAACAGGTACCCCATCGGTTCACCTGAGTATATCGTGTACGACATGCAGCAGAACGTCATCAAGGTCATCATGAACACGTACTACGGGGTGAGCGGGTATGCGCGGTTCCGGCTCTACGACAGGGAGATCGGGGCTGCCGTGACCTCCGTCGGGAGGGCAATCATCGAGCACACGCGCAGGGTGATCGAGGGTCTCGGTTACCGCGTCATCTACGGCGATACGGACTCCTGCATGGTGGAACTCCCGGGCCTCGATCTTGAGGCAACCATCGCGGAATCGAGAAAGATCGAGGCTGTACTGAATGCCAGTTACGGCGAGTTCGCGAAAAAGGAACTGAACGCCGATGTCCATTACTTCTCCATCAAGTTCGAGAAAGTGTACCGCAGGTTCTTCCAGGCGGGCAGGAAGAAGCGGTACGCCGGGCACCTGGTATGGAAGGAGGGGTCTATCGTCGACGGCATCGATATCGTGGGGTTCGAGATCCGCAGGAGCGACTACCCCCAGATCACGAAGGCAGTCCAGGCCCGGGTCATCGAGCTCATCCTCAGGGGTGAAGGGTACGATGCCGTCCGGAAGTACCTGGGAGAGGTCATCAGGGATTTCCGGGCGGGAAAGTTCCCGCTCGACGAGATAGGCATCCCCGGCGGGATAGGCAAGGAACTGGGGGACTACCAGAACGATGACGCCCATGTCCGGGGGGCGAAGTACGCAAACGATTACCTGGGGATGGACTTTTCCCGCGGGAGCAAGCCGAAACGCGTTTACATCAGGAACGTGACGGGGAAATATCCCAGGACCGATGTCCTCTGCTTCGAGTACGGAGACCAGGTCCCGCCGGAATTCCAGGTCGACTGGGAGGTGATGATGGAAAAGACCATCAGGCAGCCCATTTCGCGGATCATCGAGGCACTGGGGTGGTCATGGAGCGACATCGACCCCTCGAAGACGACCCTTGCCCAGTGGGGGATCGGGTGACAGCACGGGACGGTCTTCCGGATGACGGGGATGGCCCGGGAGGGGTCCGGGTCACCATCCCGCGGGTCGTGATCGCAGGCACGCACAGCGGATGCGGGAAGACGACGATCACGCGGGGGATCATGGAAGCCCTCGTTTCCCGGGGATACACGGTCCAGCCCTTCAAGGTCGGTCCCGATTTCATCGACCCCACGCACCATTCGGCCGTCTGCGGGAGGGTTTCGCGCAACCTCGACACCTTCATGATGGGCGAAGAAGGGGTCAGGGAGACTTTTTCCCGGGCCTGCAGGGGCGCTGACATTGCCGTCATCGAGGGCGTGATGGGCATGTTCGACGGTCTCGACGGCACGGACTGTGCCAGTACCGCCCACGTCTCGCGCATCCTCTCCTCGCCCTGCATCCTTGTCACCGATGTCCACGGGATGTCCCGCAGCGTCCATGCCCTGCTGCTCGGGTATTCGATGTTCGATCCGTTGGTCCGGGTTGCCGGGGTCATCTTCAACAGGGTCGGCAGCGACCGGCACAGGGATATCATCTCCTCCGGTCTGCGGCTCACATCCCTCGGGTTCGTCCCGAGGCACCCCGGGCTCCGCGTGGAGAGCCGCCACCTTGGCCTTTGGATGGCCCACGAGACCGGGTCCGACGGGACGTGGGGGCGGACCATCGAGGAACACTGCGATATAGAGGGGATCGTCCGGATCGCAGGCAGTGCACCTCCGATCTTGACCGGTGGACCGGTGGAACGCCGTGTCACTCCTCCCTTCGTGAGGATAGGGGTCGCCATGGACCCCGCGTTCTGCTTTTACTACAAGGAGAACCTCGACATCCTCCGGGCAGCCGGGGCCGACCTCGTCTTCTTCTCCCCCCTCAAAGACCCGTTGCCGCCGGTCGATGCCGTCTACCTCGGCGGCGGCTACCCGGAACTTCACGCGGAGGAACTCTCCCGGGCGGCATGCACCGCAGCACTCCAAAAGGCCGCATGCGACGGGATGCCTGTGCTCGGCGAGTGCGGGGGACTGCTGTACCTCTGCGAGTCCCTCGGGGTGGAGCGGACCTTCCCGATGGCAGGTGTCCTCCCTGCCGCGGCGGAGATGACGGGAAAGCTCCAGGCCCTCGACTACGTCAGCGGCGTATGGTCGGGAGGGGCGCCGCTTGCTCCCTCCGGGTCTTCCATGCGGGGCCACGAGTTCCACTACTCAGCCGTCGCCTGCCGGGCTGACGCCCGGTTTGCACTCCGGCTCTCCCGGGGCAGGGGAATTTCCAGCGGAATGGACGGCCTGTACGAGCACGGGTCGGTCGGGACATACGCCCACTCCCACTTTTCTTTTGCCTTTGCAGAGTCCTTTGTCCGGGCCGCACGGGACTGGCAGCGGACCTGAAAAAAAGGCGGCGTCCGGTACCATTCCGGGAAAATCTATTTTTAAAACCACTTCCTTTTTGGCACCGTCCTGCCGGAGACACCGTCCATCCCGGGGCCGGGGAATCCATTATACCTTCCCAGAAGAGAACTCTATCCCGGAAAAGACAGGCGGTTGCCCATGATGCGGAGCAGGAAGGTGAAGGAAGGGTACCAGAGGGCGCCGAACAGGTCGCTCCTCCGGGCCCTCGGCGTGACAGACCGCGAGATGGATCTCCCGTTCATCGGGATTGCAAATGCCTGGAACGATATCGTCCCGGGACACGTGCACCTGCGGATGCTCGCCACGAAGGTGAGGGAGGGCATTACCGCTGCCGGGGGTGTGCCCTTCGAGTTCGGGGTGATAGGGATCTGCGACGGGATCGCGATGGGTCACGAGGGAATGCGGTACTCGCTCCCTTCGCGCGAGAACATCGCCGATTCCATCGAACTGATGGTCGAGGCCCATGCCCTCGACGGGATCGTCCTGCTCGGGACCTGCGACAAGATCGTCCCCGGCATGCTGATGGCTGCGGCACGGTGCAACGTGCCTGCAATTGCCGTGACAGGCGGTCCCATGCTCCCCGGGTTCCTCGGGGGCAGGGATCTCTCCCTCATCGATGTCTTCGAGGGTGTGGGAAGGGTCGCCGCGGGCACGATGTCCGGGGACGAGCTCCACGCGCTCGAATGCGCGGCAATGCCGGGGTGCGGGAGCTGCCAGGGACTCTACACCGCAAACACGATGGCATGCATGACAGAGGCGATGGGGATGTCACTTCCGGGATGCGCTGCAACACCCGCGGTCGACGCCGCAAAACTCCGGATTGCACGCATGTCGGGGGAGAGGGTAGTCGGGCTTGTTAAGGAAGGGAGGGTGCCACGCACCATCATCACGAGGGAGAGCCTCCAGAACGCCATACGGGTCGACATGGCACTCGGAGGGTCCACGAACACAGTCCTCCACCTCATGGCAATCGCGTCCGAGGCCGGGGTCGACCTCTCGCTCGGGTCGTTCCAGAAGATCGGGGAAGAGGTCCCGCACATCTGCAACATGCAGCCCTCGGGACCCCACTCGATGCTCGACCTGTATCGGTCGGGCGGGATTCCGGCAGTGCTCCACGAGCTTGCCGGTTTTCTGGAGGACGCCCCGACGGTCTCGGGCAGGAGCATCCTCGAGATCGCCCGGGAGGCACGGCCGTGGACCGGCGGGATCATCCGACCGGTGAAGGACCCTGTCAACCCCGCGGGCGGCCTCCGTATCCTCTTCGGGAACCTTGCCCCCGGAGGCGCGGTTATCAAGTCTGCAGCGGTCGCAAGGGAGATGTGGACGCACACCGGTCCTGCCCGCGTCTTCGACGGCGAAGACGCCGCGATGGAGGCGATCCTTTCCCGCCGGATCAGGGAAGGGGACGTCATCGTCATCCGCAACGAGGGTCCGGCAGGAGCGCCCGGGATGCCGGAGATGCTCTCCCCGACGTCTGCCATCGTCGGGCTCGGGTACAGGTCCGTTGCCCTCGTCACGGACGGCCGGTTCTCGGGAGGAACCCGGGGGCCCTGCGTCGGGCACGTGACACCGGAAGCCGCCGTCGGGGGACCGATCGGCCTCGTCAGGGAGGGTGATCCGATCGCAATCGACCTCCATGCCCGGAGACTTGACCTCCTCGTTGACCCTGAAGAGATGAAACGTCGCAGGAAAGAATGGAAGCCACCGCAAAAACCCCTCCGGGGTGTGCTCGCGCGGTACGCGGAGATGGTCGGGCAGGCAGACAGGGGTGCCGTGCTCCGGAAGACACAGTAACTCCCCGGAAGGCAAAGAACGCACGGAGTGATCCGGATGACGGAAAAAACCACCCCGAAATACGAAAGGGTTCTCTGCACCCACTGCGAGGGGGCTGGCTGCATCTACTGCGAAAAGACCGGCTACGTCCTCGTCCTGTCACCCGCCCGCCGGTGCAGGCACTGCGACGGAGACGGCTGCATCTATTGCGGTTTCACGGGATGGGCCGGCCTGAAAGGGCGGTACGACGAGTAATTATCTTTTTCCTTCCCCGCTGTTGACGTCCGGATCACCGGGAGAGGGGGCGACCGTTTTCCCGAACCAACGGGGGGGTTGGTTTTTAAAAAAGGGCCGGTCCTCTTCGGGCGGAGATTTGCGGGTATGACGAGGGGGGACCTTTTCCTGCCAGCTTCACATAAAGATGGAATGCCAAAAAAAAGAGGGACTTTTTTAGTATTCCTGGAGGAACATCAGGGTTCCTGCAATGATATCGTGCAGTCCCTGCTTGTACCGCGTGAACGCAGGGATCAGGAACCCGATGAAGATCGTCAGGACAGAGAGAAAGATGCACAGGAACCGGAGGCTCGCCCGGGCAAACGTGATCCGGTTCCCCCGCATGTCCGTGACAGCGACGCGCATCACCATCTTCCCGAGTGTCGCCTGGTTGGAAGAGCTCTCGAGGTAGGCAAAGTACAGCCACGGGACGAGCAGGAGGAAGATTCCGAAAAATATGATCACCTGGTTGGGGACGAGAGCACGGACCACGTTCCCGTACGCATCGGTCCGGGGCACGTGACGGTAATACTGGTAGAGCATGACGACTGCCTCTGAGAGCGGGCTTGGCCTCTGGGCAATCCACGAAACGATGGTGACCAGGCCTGCGACCAGGATATCGAGGAAAAGCAGAAAAACGATATCGAGGAGACCTGCACCAATCCTCCTCGGGAGACCTGCATATTTTTCGGTGGTGATCTCTCCCACCTTCTTGCGGAGAACCGCACGCGGTGGCGCGACTTTCAGGTCTGCACCACACCACTGGCAGTACCTCCCTCCCGTCTCCGTCTCCCGCCCGCACTTGGGACACAACATCAGTCCAGCTCCTGAGAGATTAGGTAGTAATCGACGGTTATAACTTCAATTTATCGGATTTTCTTTCCCGGCAACCGGGAAGACATGAAAAGAGGTGATATTATGGGTCCTTGGGACCCGTGCACCCTCCTGCAGGGGCCGGCTCCTCCCCTACTCTCCCGGACCCCTTGCCAGGACCCGGCCTGCAAACGCCTGCATGACAAGAGCAAGGACAAGGCAGGCCCCGGCCGACAGGCCGAGAACGGCGTACTGCAGCGGGGTCTCTATCCCTGTTGCGAGCTGGGCGATGGTGTTGAGCGGGTTTCCCGGGAACGCAAGTGCCGCGAGCATGATGACGACGACGCCCGTCGAGAAGATGAACTGGGCAGACGTCCTCTCCCTGTAAAAGAGGGAGACGAGGGCCGCAAGGAGGATGAGGACGAGAGAGACCGCAACAACGTGCAGGATGATCCAGGGGATGTTTGCGATTGCTATCCGGTTGAGTGACAGGAGTGCGAGCCACGTTCCTGCCTGGAGCGGGACGAGGACGAGGCACGCGGCAACCTTCCCCCAGGCAACGTCGGTCATCGTCAGGGGAGTCGAGAGGAGGGTCTCGAGGGTGTGGTGCTGGAACTCTTCGCAGATGAGGTCGATGACGAGGGCCGCGGATATGATGGCCGGCATGAAGAGGAGGAGGGGTATCAGCAGGCCGTAGATGAACTCGTAGAATCCGGGACCCGGCCCTGCATCCGGGAACTCGAGCTTTTCAGGTATCACGTCGAGGCGTTGCGCCCGCAGCGTGCGCAGGGCCTCCTCGTAGGCGAGGAAGACCTCCTTTAATTTCACGCTCACGATCGTGGACTGGATGTCGTTCTGGAGCGTATAGAGAGTAATTTTGACGGGTTCTTCCGCATCGGGGGGTGTCGGAGGCACGTACAGCACCGCCGCGAGCTTGCGTTCCTTCAGCGCGGCGACTGCCGTCGAAAGATCCATTGGGTAGACCACGAACTGCCGGGACTCGCGGAGGAGCCTCGTCAAATCGCCCTGTTCCCCCACGTACCCGACAGGGTACCGGACACCCTCGAACCGTGCCAGGGCAGACGGGTCGTACATCGAGGTGAGCCCGACCATGAGGAACGAGGAGAAGAGGGCTACGAAGAGCTGGAGGAGGATCGCGAGCAGGATCGTCCTCTCGTGGGCAAGGCTTCCGAGGTCCTTTTTCACGATGAGCAGGATATTCCTCGTTTTCATTCAGATCCACCCCAGGATGATCGTGGCATTGTACAGGCAATGGATGAGGGTTGCAAGGCCAAGGCCCGGGAGATACCCCTTCCGGCCCAGTACCCTGACAAAGACCGAGAGGACGAGCACGCAGGCAAAGTGGAGGAGGAACGGGTATGCAAGGGACCCGAGCGTGAGAAAGAGGATGCTCCCGAAGATGCTCTCGGTGATCTGGGCCAGCGTGACGAAGAGGAGGAGCTTTTCGGCAAAGAGGAACCCTGCAGCGGTCGCAAGGGACCCGAGTGCGACGAACGTCCACGATACCCCGGACCCTCCCTCGAGGATGAATGTCGCAATGCCGACCGATTTTGCAACCTCCTCGACGCAGGCTGCAGTCACGATGAGGATGACGAGGGAGAGCGGCATGGGGAGGTTGAAGACGAGGACGAGGAGGAGCATCTGCACCATGAAGACGAAGGGCACGAGGAGGGCACTCACGGCAAAGACCGAGATGTACGGGTGCCGCGCGGAGAGGGCTGCCGAGACGAATTCCCGTATGCGGGCAACGATGCCTGAGAGGGAAAAAAGCCGCTCCTCGCGGAAATTCACGATCCCGACGTAAAAGAGGATTACGCTTGTCAGGAAGAACAGGGACGTCGAGTAGATATACTGGGTCGCCGTGTAGGTCTCTCCCTGCAGGGAGAGGACGATGAGGGTGAGCGGAGAGACGATACTGATGACGTGGACGTTTGCAAAGATGCTGGGAAAGAAGAGGTACGAAGTCGCGATGGTCGAGAAAAAGATGGAGATGAACGAGAGTTCCTTGAAACTCCGGGATACCATGCCTATCACGAGGGCGCTTCCCAGGAAGAAGAGGATGACGGGGACGAGGGGCAGGAGGATCGTGAGGGGTGCCCGGATGTAAAGCGCGATTCCCGTCGAGATGGCAAGCATCCCCGCAAGGTAGGGGAGGGCCTTTCCGACCACGATGGCAGCGCCGCCTGCCGGGCTCGAGAGGAGGACTTCCCCCCTCCGCTCGATCCGTTCCTGCATGATGCTCATCATGTAAAACTGCGAGGAGAAGTAGAGCGGGAATATGAAGAGGAAGACCAGGATGATCGAATCGAAGGGGAGCGGCGGGGAGAGCTGCGAGGGTATCCGGAAGGACCCGAATGGGCTTTCCGACCCGAGGAGATCCGAGTACCGGGCAATCTCGCCCAGCTGTTCCCGCGACTGCAGGAGACCCTGCCGGATCTCCCCGGGCGGGATCGGGATGCCGGGTTCGGGTGTCGGGACCTGTTCCACCGGCTTTTCGGGGACGGGGGGCTGTCGCGGGGTCGCCACTGCCGATATCTGCCTGCCGGACTGCGTCGCCGAGAAATCGAGTTCGCTCTTTATCTCCTGGACGTCAATCCAGAGAGGATACGCCGCAAAAAGGTCCTGCTGGGCGCTGTAAACGGAGTCGAGGTAATGCTGGTAGTCCCTCTGGAGTGTCCGGAGAGCGGATCTCCCCCGATCGCTGTCATGGACGTAGACGTCCGTGCCGGTGATGATGATGTCGAGGGACCCGCGGTTCGAAAAGAGGGCGTCCCTGTTTCCGTACGAGACGACGAACCGTGCATCTCCGCCGAGGATCTCCGTGACCGCCGGGTTGTCCGTCCCGAGCCGGTAAATTCCGTCCTGGATGTGGAGACCGCGTTCGGCGGTCAGCCCGGTGGTTGCAACGAGGCAGAACACGAGGACTATGGCAACCGGGAGGGTATTTTTCCCCATCACGCCGAAGGTCCTTTTCACCTCCCACCGCGCCATGGTTGCCGCGTGGGAGAGGAATGCCCGCACGTCCACGATTCTTTTCCCGTGAATGGTAGGTTCAGTACCTATAATACCTTGCAGGTCAAGGAATCTGGACAACAGGACCGGCTCTCTCATGATAACGGCAAGGGACCTCTCCAAGGTTTACGGGAAGACGACGGTACTCAGAAATATCAGCTTTGACCTTGACGAGGGCAGGATACTGGGGATCATCGGGCACAACGGTGCGGGAAAGACCACGCTCCTCAAGATACTTGCCGGGCTCATCGAGCCCTCGGGCGGTCACCTTGCGATAAACGGGAAGAACGTCCTCGACAACCCGGATGGCATCAGGCAGCAGATCGGGTACCTCCCCGAGGAGTCGCGCCTCTACGAGACGATGAAGGTGAACGAGTACCTCGCCTTCTTTGGCGAGATCTACGGGATGGATCGCGGTTCGATCCGGGCACGGAGCCGCGAGCTCCTGGACTGGCTCGCACTCGAGGACAACGGGAAAAAGATAGGGGAATTTTCGAAGGGCATGAAGAGAAAGGCGG
The DNA here is from genome assembly GCA_029907345.1 of Methanolinea sp. Taxonomy (GTDB): domain Archaea; phylum Halobacteriota; class Methanomicrobia; order Methanomicrobiales; family Methanospirillaceae; genus Methanolinea_A. The sequence goes on along the minus strand of JARYMB010000010.1, from coordinate 55,979 downwards.
CGATCGCCCGGTCACTCATCCACGACCCTTCCCTTCTCATCTACGACGAGGCAACGTCGGGCCTCGATCCGATGACGTCCCGCCACATCATTGACCTCCTGCGTGACCTGCGATCCCGGAAAAAGACCATCGTCCTCTCGGCCCACAACCTCTACCAGGTCGAGGCCATCTGCGACCATATCCTGATCCTTCGCAGGGGGGAGCCCGTGGCCCTCGGGACAATTTCGGAACTGCGGGAGATGTTTGGATCCGTCTACTACACCGTATTTTTCACTATCGGCGATCCGGAAAGGCTCCAGGGGATACTCGACTTTTCGCGGGACGGCGGGTACTTCCGGGTTTATGCCCCGAGTGTCGGCGAGATGAACCGGGTCACGCAGGAGATCGTCGCCGCGGGAGGAGCCGTCGAGCGCGTGGAGTCCCACTACCCGAGCCTCGAGGAGATGCTGGTGAAGATCGGGGCATGAGGACCGGCATACTCCCGGTCATTCCCCGTTCTTTTTCCGTACCACGAGCAGGATCTCGTCCTGGTCGAGGGAATATCCTGTCCCTGTCCTGTGGTGCTCCTCGCAGTACCTCGCAATTTCGTCCCTTTTCGAGCGGAACGACGGGTCTATCAGGAGGAAAAGACCGATCTCCACCATGTCCTCCAGGGTTTCGGTCCGGATCTGGTTCTGGAAGTACCGGAGGCTGACCGCGTTGTCTCCGTACCGTGCAATCAGCCTCTCCGTGAGTTCCAGGATGGGCACGTCGTAGGTCGTGAAATGGTTAAAGAACGTTGCGACCTGGCCCAGGGGGGACTGGAGGACGATCGCAAGGCATCCACCCGGTGCGAGAAAAGAATACATCCTGCCGACGACGGACTCCCATGAGCCCGCCGGGATGTAGTAGAGGACGTGGGAGCAGAGGATGAGGTCGAAGCGTTCGTCTTTTAAGTCTGCCGATTCCCACCCGCACCCAAAGACACGGAACTCCGGGTACCTCTTTTGGAATTTGGCTGCCATGATCGGGTTTGGTTCGACGACCGTGGTCGATTCAAACAACTGGGAGACGGGGATGGTCAGTGTCCCCTGCCCCGCACCGATATCGAGGAATGCTTTCCGGCGTGGAAGTGTGGCGATCAGTTCGCCGAGGACGACGAGTTCGATCCCCTTCTCGGTCGAACAGGCAGTAAAAAGGTCGAGCTGGTGCGAAAAAACGGCATCTTCATCGCAAGAATCCTGCACCGGCCCGGCCATCTTTCTCCCGTCCTTCTGTACCTGTAATGATTCGGGAGCCGGGGAAAAAAGGGTTATTCCCGGGCGGCAAAATGATATTCTCCTGGAAAGAAAAACGAAAAGGAAAGCGGGCCTGAAGGGATTTGAACCCTTGACCTACGGATTAAGAGTCCGTCGCTCTTCCGAACTAAGCTACAAGCCCGTGACCGATTGGCCCTTAAATGTGGGTCCGAATGAAGTATAAATGTTTTCGTTTTCCCGCATCCCTTTGGCGGGAAATGCACGGGAATCGCTTCTTTGAGGCGTGTCCCCGGTTGTAACCTTAATTATCTCTCGAAATGACATTGTTGCATGCCAAGGGCCGGTGGATCAGGGATCGGGGGGAGTGTCCGGTATGCAGTCCTCGGGTGCGGGACCACGGGGTACCATGTCGCCCAGGAACTGGCTGCACGGAAAGAGAGCGTCCTTGTCTGCGACATCGACGAGTCCCGGGTGCGGGAACTGCGCGAACAAAAATTCGACGCAGTCCGGAGGGACATCTCGGATCCCGGTTTCCCTGCGGGACTTCCTGCTTTCGAGGTGGCCTTCGTCCTCTCCGGCAACAACCAGGTCAATACCACTGCAGTCAGGACCCTCCGCCAGGCCCTCCCGACGACTTACATCATCGCCCGTGCAACGGACCCCCTCGGTGCCGGCCTGCTCGGGGCTGCAGGGGCCGACCTCGTCCTCTACCCCCAGCAGGTGGTCGCAAGGGCCGCCATTCACCAGGCCGACAAGGCCCATGCCGGCGGCCTCGCCCGGAAACTGCACTCCCTCCTCGCCGGGTGGGAGGGGACGCTCGCAATCGTCACCCACAACAACCCTGACCCGGATGCCATCGGGAGCGCCATGGCACTCGCCGCCATCGCAAGGAGCGCGAACCCCCAGAAACTCAAATGCCGGATCTTCTACGACGGCATCATCGGGCACCAGGAGAACCGGACGATGGTCAACCTCCTGGATATCAAAATGGAAAAGCTCGATCCCCAGGCGATTCAGGACTGCTCCTACATCGCCCTCGTGGACAGCCCGGGACCGGGGATGAACAACTCCCTCTCGCCCCGGACGCGCGTATCCATCATCATCGACCACCACAAGAACGGGCACGGGCAGGAAAGCGCGACGTTTTCCGATATCCGCCCGGGGATGGGTGCAACGGCAAGCATCATCTCCCAGTACCTCCAGGAACTTGATATCCCGGTCGACAAGAACGTTGCGACAGGCCTCTTCTACGGAATCCGGTCCGACACCCGTGAATTCCGGAGGAACGTCACGCCCCAGGACCTCTCCAACGCGGCGTTCCTCCTCCCCTTAACGGACGGTGACATCCTCGACCAGATCATGTCCCCGTCGCTCTCCCAGGAGACGCTCGACGTGCTGGGGAATGCAATCAAAAACAGGCACATCCAGAGCGGGTACCTCTTCTCGAACGTCGGCTACGTCCACAACCGCGACTCCCTGCCCCAGGCAGCGGACCTCTTAATCTCGCTCGAGGGTGTCAACACGGCTCTCGTCTACGGGATCACGGACGACGCAATCGTTATTTCGGCCCGGAACAGGGACATCAGGCTCCACATCGGAAACGTCCTCGAAGAAGCGTTCGGCGACATCGGCGATGCAGGGGGCCACCCGAACATGGCAGCCGCCACCATCCCGCTCTCCTACTTCCGGCGCGTCAGGAACAAGGAGGGCCTCCTTGCACTCGTCATGGACCCGCTCATCAGGAGGTTCATGGGTCTCGTCGGGCTCGAGGCAGAGGAGGGCCATGAAATTTGAGGAGTGGGAGCCCATTTACGAGGAGATCGTCGGGTATTTCGGTTTTGACCGGAAAGAGGACGAAAGGGCTGCCGGAATCCTCGCAGGTCTCCTCGACCGTGACGACCTCCCGCTCCTCTCCCGGATGATCGCGGGAAAGGACGTCTGCGTCTGCGGAAACGCCCCTACCCTCAGTCGCGAGATCCCCATCGTCAGCGGGTGCGTGCTTGCCGCTGACGCTGCAGCACTTGTCCTCTATTCCCACGGCATCCGGCCGGATGCGATCTTTACCGACCTCGACGGTGCACAGGAGGAATTCATCGACATGAACAGGGAGGGCACCGTCATCGTCGTGCACGCCCACGGCGATAACATCCCGCTCCTCCGCACCTGGGTTCCCCGTTTCACAGGCCCCATTGTCGGGACGACGCAGAGCCGCCCCCTGCCCCGCGTTCACAATTTCGGGGGATTCACGGACGGGGACCGTGCCGTCTTTGCGGCGCAGGCCCTCGGTGCCTCGAAAATCACGTTGCGCGGGTTCGATCCTGACGACACCCGCGTTGACCGGATGAAGAGGGCGAAACTTGCCTGGGCCCGGCGCCTCCTTCAGCAGATCCTTCCATGAAGAAGAAGACGGCATTCATCCTCGACGGTTACGTGGACGAACCTGCATGCCTCGGCGTCTCCCCGTACATCTCCCCGTCCATACGGACGCTTGCGGGCGTGCTCGCCGGGTGGGAGTTCGATACCGGATACCTGACGATCGACCAGGTGCGGCAGGACCCGGCGATACTCTCCGGAGTAAACGACAGTTCCCTCGTGGTCATGGTTGCAGGCGTGACCGTCCCCGGAAAGTACCTGGGCGGGACACCCGCGACCCTCACCGAGATCCACCAGATCGGAGCGGCCCTCTCTGCGCCCAGGAAAGTGCTTGCAGGGCCGATATCCTTCGGGTACTCGCCGGGAGGCGGGAGGAAGGCGCAGAAAGGGACCGTCCCGGGGTTCGATGCAGTTCTTTCGGGTTCCCCTGCATCTGCGCTTGACAGTTACCTCTCCGGTAAAGAGCCCGTGGGGATTTTCGATTACCGGAGGGAAGACCCCTGGAGCGTGTCCGGGGCAGAAATCATCAGGAAGCACCCCCGCTTTCCCTGGGTAATGTGCGAGATCGAGACCGCCCGGGGGTGCCCGCGGTACCACTCGGGCGGGTGCTCGTTCTGCACGGAACCCTTCTACGGCCCACCCGTCTTCCGGACGGTCGAAGGGATAGCCTGCGAGATCGGGGCCCTCTCACGCGCCGGTGCGAGGCACTTCCGCCTCGGCCGCCAGCCCGACCTCCTCGTGTACGGTGCATCGCCGTCCCTGGAGTTCCCGTCTCCGGTCCCCGAAAAGATCGAGGACCTCTTTTCGTGCGTGCGCAGGGCCGCTCCGGCCCTCGAGACCCTCCATATCGACAACGTCAACCCGGGAACGATCGCCCGCCACCCGGACGCGAGCCGTGCTGCACTCGATGTCATCGTTTCTCACCACACTCCCGGGGACGTTGCTGCATTCGGCATGGAGACCGCGGACCCTGTCGTCATCGAGCGCAACAACCTCAAGGCCCAGCCCGACCAGGTCTTTTTCGCGATCCGCATCGTGAACGAGGCCGGGGGGCACAGGGAAGAGGGCATCCCCCACCTGCTCCCCGGCCTCAACTTCGTTGCCGGGCTCGCGGGGGAGACTGCACGGACGTACAGTGAGAACCTCCGTTTCCTCGACCGCGTCCTTGCTTCCGGCCTGCTGGTACGGAGGGTCAACATCAGGCAGCTGATGCCGTTTGAGGGGACGCGGGCGTATACCGAGAACACGCTCGGTGCGCACAGGTCGCTCTTTGCCTCCTTCAAGGCCCGCGTCCGCGAAAAATTCGACCTCCCGATGCTGCAGAGGGTTTTTCCGGTCGGAACAATCCTCCGGAGGATTGTCATCGAGGAGGAGGGAGTGCCTTCGTTCGGCCGCCAGATGGGGTCGTACCCCATCCTCGCCGGCATACCCCTCCGGCTGCCGCCGCTCTCTGTGCTCGACGCCGTGGTGGTTGACCACGGCATGCGATCCGTTTCGGCCCTTCCCGTCCCGATCGCTATCAACACCCTGCCCGTCCGGGCACTCTCGTGGATACCGGGGGTCGGAAAACAGCGTGCCGCCCGGATAGCCGGGGCCAGGCCCTTTCGCGACATCGAGGGACTGAGGGCAGTTGCCGGGCCGCTTTCCCTCGAGCACCTCTTTTCGTTCTCCTAGATCTCCCGTAACTCGATGACCTTGAGGATGTCTGTCTTTGTCACGATCCCGACCAGCTGGTCGTTGACCGTGACGGGGATGCGCCCGATGTTTCTTAGGGACATCGTCCGCAGGGCATCGATGACCGGCGCCGACGGGGAGAGCGTGATGACATCCCGCGTCATGATGTCCCGGACCTGCATTGCCTCACGGTCAACGGGGCTGACCCTGTGGAGGTCGGCAAGGGTGACCATGCCAACGAGCTGCCCCCTCTCGGCCACGGGAAAACCAAGGTGCTTTGTTGCGTACATGAGGTCGATCACCTCCCGCACGGGAGTCCGGGGGGAGACCGTCATCACGGGGCTTGCCATGATATCGCCCACGGTGACGTCCTTGAGGAGGAATGAATACCTGATGGCGGTCGATTCCTGCGTCGCACCGATGTAGATGAAAAACGCGATTAGGATCAGGATGGGAGAAAAGAGCAGGACCCCCACGATCCCGAAGATGACCGCAAACGCCTTCCCCACGTCCGCTGCAATCCTCGTCGCGTCGGGAAGGGGCATCCGTGTCGCGAGGTATGCCCGGAGCACGCGCCCGCCGTCCATCGGGAATGCAGGCAGGAGGTTGAACGCGAACAGGAAAACGTTCAGCAGCCCCAGGTACGAGAACGCAAAGACCAGCAGGCCGGAGAGGGGCCCGGTAAATCCGGCCGCAATGACGGCATACATGAGGGTGATGAAGGAAAGACCGATGACGAGGCTCGTCAGGGGACCAACGAGCGCCATCGGGAGCTCGACGCGGGGATCGGGAGAGCTGTCCTCCATGGAAGAGACTCCCCCGAAGACGAGGAGCGTGATACTGTGGATAGGCACTCCCTTCCTCTTTGCAACGATGCAGTGCGCGATCTCGTGGAGAAGGACTCCGGCAAAGAGGCCGAGTGCGACGAAAGCGCCGAGGATGTACGGGTTCAACCCCGGCAGGAGGTACGTCGTGTCGATCGGGACTCCGAATGTATTCGAGAGCAGGTCGACGGTGAGCAGGATTTGGGTTCCGATTATCCACGCAAACACCGGGATTATAATCAGAAAGGTCCAGTGGATCAGGATGGGAATGCCAAAAATGGAACCTATTTTGAAAGACCCGTTCATTAAAGGAGTATGTTTTTAACTATCATGGTATATATCTTCCATGATTAGGATGAGAACCCAGATTACGGAGTTATTTGGACTGAATATTTACACTGAAAAGAGTGTCTTCGTGGGTGAGGTTGAGGACGTCATCCTGGACATCGAGGGCAAGAAGATGGAGTCCCTTGTCGTGGGCAAGCTCAACCAGGACCTCGTGGACATCAAGAATTACAAGGGACTCAAGATCCCCTTCCGCATCATCAGGAGTATCGGGGACATCGTGATCATCCGCCACCTGCCCGGTGCATTCAAGACGGGTGCGGGTGCCCCGGCAGAGGGTCCCCGGTAAAAGCAGAAGGGATGGCTCTTTTCCCGCCGGGCAAAACCCGCTTTTCCCCCCCTTTTTATGCGACACCGTGAACTCTACAGCAACCTCGTGGCACTCCCGCCGCTCTTCATCAGGCTGGACGGCCGGAGTTTCCACCGGTTCGCAGAGTCCTGGGCACTGGAGCGCCCCTTCGACGAGAGGTTTGCCAGTGCAATGGCACGCGTCGGGGAATGTCTCATCACGCAGAGCGGTCTTTCTCCCGACCTTGCCTTCACGTTCTCCGACGAGATCAACCTCTACTTCCCGCGGCTTCCCTTCAACGGGCGCGTGGAAAAGCTCGACTCCGTGACGGCATCTTTCGCGGCGAGTGCCCTCACGATCGCGATGAAGAGCACCGAACCCGTGTCCTTCGATGCCCGGATCATCCATGTCACACCCGAGGTGGCCCCCGAGTACCTTATCCACAGGCAGGGCGAGGCATGGCGGAACCACATGAACGCGTACTGCCAGTATCTCCTGGTCAGGGAGGGTATGACCAGGAAAGAAGCTGCGGCCTTCCTCAAGGGGAAACCGGCCCGCGAAATGCACGAGGTTGCCTTCTCCCGCGGCGTCAACCTTGCGGAGACACCGGCATGGCAGCGAAGGGGCATCCTCGTCAGGAAAAAGGAACGGAAGGTAAAAGGTTTCAACCCCCGTGCCGGGAAGGTCGAGGAGAGCTACCGGAGCGAGGTCGTCACGGACCGGAACCTTCCCGTCTTTGCCTCGCCGGAAGGGCGTGCCCTCCTCTCTTCAATCCTGCGCAGCCCGTGAGAGCGAGAGGGTCATGGGGACCCCCTCGACGTCCCAGTCCCGCGCGAGATCCGCGTCCTTTTCCGCCGGGGACTGGTCGCATTGGAAATCCAGGGAAACGGCCCTGATCTCGTCCATGATCCCCTTCTTCCATGTCCCTTCAACCATCCTGCAGATCCTCCCGTCGGGGATGCGGGCCGTTGCACGGACGAAGTCCTCGACCCGGAGGTCCAGCTGCCGCCGCATCTCCTGGAACCTCCGGATGATCTCGCGGGCGTAACCCTCTGCCTCGAGGTCCGGGGAAAGCGTGGTGTCAACGTACACTGTTGCTCCCTGCATCGGTGCGGAACAGACACCCTCGGGCAGCTGCTCGACAAACGTGACCTGCCCGGGTGTAATCTCGTAACTCCCGCTCTCATCGGCAAGGACAAAGACTCCGCCGGATTCGTGGGCTGCCTTCATGGCATTTCCGTCCGCCGCGAGGATGAGATCGCGCACACGCGGGGCTTTCTTCCCAAAGGCGGGCCCGAGCGCCTTCATGACAGGCTCGGCCCTCCACCCGATCTTGTCCCAGCGGCCGAGGACGGCGCGGACTTCGCGGGCGTTTGCCCTCTCCCGGCAGATGGGGGCAAGTGCCCTGATGGCCCCGGCGATATCGGGATTGTCAGTGACAACGACGCATTCCTTCACGGGCCAGCGGAGTTTCCGTTTCCCTGCCTGCCGTGCATTCGCCTGTGCCTCGTCAAAGGACCGGACGGTCTCCATCATCTCCTCGAGCTTCCGGTCGACGAGTGCGGGGTCCCCCTTCTGCCAGGAGAGCATGTGGACGCTCTGGGGGTCCCTGGGAAGCTTCAGGTTCCGGTACATCGCCTCGGTGACGTGGGGGACGAAGGGCGCCGCTAGGGCGAGGAGGATTCGCATCACGTAGTACATCGTCTCGTACGCAGCGGTCTTTTGCGGGGATTCTCCCTCGAGCCACATCCTCTCGCGGACCAGCTGGACGTACCACCGCGAGAGGTCCTCGAGGACGAACTGGACGATGGCACGCGAGGCCCGGTGGAGGTTGCACGAGGAGATCTCGGCGGTCACCCCGGCTGCAAGGTTGTTGACCCTCGAGACGATCCACCGGTCCACGGGCTCCAGGGAAGAAAAGTTCTCCTTTACGAACGTCCCCTCCCAGGCCCCGTCCTCTGACAAAGGTTCAAACCTGTCCAGGATCATGTAGGGGATGGGGAACCGGTACACGTTCCAGAGGATGTTGACGGCCCGTGCGGTGTTCCTGACGCCCTCCCAGTTGAACCGGAGGTCGTCCCACGGCGCATTCTGCGAAAGGACGTAGAGGCGGAGGACGTCTGCTCCCTGTGTCCTGATGACCTCCTCGGGTGTGACGACGTTGCCGAGGCTCTTGCTCATCTTCCGTCCCTCTGCATCGAGCGCAAAACCATGCATGAGGACGCTCCTGTAGGGGGCCCTCCCGAACGCGATCACGCCTGCCCCGAGCTGGCTGTAGAACCAGCCCCTCGTCTGGTCCTGCCCCTCCGTGATGAAGTCCGCCGGCCACAGGCGCTCGAAATCGTCCTTCCTGCCCGGGAACCCGAGGGTCGCCCACGAGGCAACGGCAGAGTCGAACCAGACATCGAAGATGTCTTCCACGCGGCGCATCACCCCGCCGCAGGAACAGGGGATCTCCACCTGGTCGACCCACGGGCGGTGCGGATCGGTGACCGCAGCCCCGCTTGCCTCTTCCAGTTCCCGGAATGTCCCGATCACCCGGTACGTCCCGCACGATCCGCAGGTCCATATCGGTATCGGGATACCCCAGTACCTCTGCCGCGAGATGCACCAGTCGCGGGCCTCCTTGATCCAGTCGTGGAACCGTGCGCTCCCGGCCCAGTCCGGGTACCAGGTCACCTTCGCGACCTCTTCGAGCATCCGGTCCCGGATCTGGGATGCCTTAAGGAACCACTGTTCCGTTGCCCTGAAGATGATGGGGGTCTTGCAGCGCCAGCAGTGCCCGTACCGGTGGACAACGCTCTCGTGCGCGAGCAGGTGGAAACCGAGGTCCTCCATGATCACGGGGTCCGCCTCCTTGACAAAGAGGTTCGCGTACTTGCCCCCCTGCCCGGTGAAACGTCCGTGGATGTCGACCGGGCAGAGGATCTCGAGTCCCTCGCGGCACCCGAGCACGTAGTCGTCCCACCCGTGCCCGGGCGCGATGTGCACGATCCCGGTATTCTCGGGCGCAACGAAATCGGCGGGAACGACACGGTGCCGGATCCGTCCCTGGACCGGGACCTGGTCACTGAGGGGAGACGTGTACGAGAGAGCCTGCATGTCCGTTCCCCTGCATGTCGACAAGACGGTATAGTCCTGGTACCTCCCTTTCTTCAGGACGTTTTCGATGAGTCCCTCCGCCATCCAGAGGATCTCCTTTCTTCCGCCCTTCGTGGCTTCGACCCGTGCATACAGGAATTCCGGGTTTACCGCGACTGCGACGTTGGCAGGCAGCGTCCATGGCGTCGTTGTCCATATCACGATGTACTCGTTCTCCCTGTCCCCGACCGGGAACTTGACGAAGATGGAGGGATCAGTCTCGTCCCAGTACTCGACCTCGGCATCGGCAATCGCAGTGGCACACCGGGGACACCAGTTGACGACGCGGAAACCCCGCTCGAGCATCCCTTCCTCGTTTGCCCTCCGGAGGGTCCACCACGCCGCTTCGATGTAGCCGGGGTGCATCGTCTGGTAAGGGTCATCGAAGTCGAGCCATGCCCCGAGGCGGAGGAACTGCCTGCTCATGACGTCCTTGTTCGTTGCGGCAAATTCCCTGCACTGCTCGATGAATTTTCCGATCCCGAAGCGCTCGATATCCTTCTTCGAGGAAAACCCGAGCTTCTGCTCGACCCTCACCTCGATGGGAAGCCCGTGCATGTCGTAGCCTGCCCGCGCGATCACGTTCCTGCCGCACATCCGGTGGTACCGGAGGATGCAGTCCTTGATGATCTTGTTCCAGGCCGTCCCCAGGTGGATGTGCCCGGTCGTGTAGGGGGGGCCGTCGACGAAGAAAAAGTCTTCGCCGCCTTTGCGCATCTCTTCGACCCGTCTGAATATGTTTTCCTCCGTCCAGAAGGCCTGGACGGCCTCCTCGATCTCGCCTGCCTGGTAACTGCTCTTTTCCTCCTTCATGGATCAGACCCCCAAAAAACCCGGCTGCACCCCGGGAACAGGACGCGTCCCGGGATGGTGTCCCTTCCCCCGGTGTACCACGCGGGGTGACGGGCAGGAAGTAACTCGCAAAATACATCGGTTTTCCCGCGGGTAACAGCCGGCATCACGGGCCGGGGACCCGCGGGGATTGACAGTGCACGTCCTTTCAGGGAATAAAACGATCTGTCATGGAATTATTCCACCACGAAGATATACATGGGACAGCAGTCTATAAAAAGCCCCTCGTTTCTTCCGGGTTTTGCGACAGGTCCCGTGGCGCACCGAAAAGACCATTAATGCCGGCCGGATGAAATCCTCATCTATGGAAAGCACGGGGAACAGGGAGGAGCCGGGACTCCCCTGCCATGGGTGCATCGTCGGCGGAGAAGAGCGGTTCACAGGGGATGTCAGGACCGTCCGGTTCCCTTTCACGGGAGAGCCCTTTGCACGCGTGCACGAGGCACATGAAAAGGATATCGACGATGCCGTTGCATCGGCAGTCCGGGGTTTTTCCCAGACCCGCGAACTCTCCAGTGCGGAGAGATACCGCATCCTCATGGAACTCTCCGATTTGGTCCGGCAGGAATCGGAAAACCTTGCCCGGGTGCTCGTCATGGAAGGGGGAAAGACGATCACCTTTGCCCGGTCAGAGGTCCAGCGCGCCATCGAGACGCTGCGTGTATCTGCAGAAGAGGCAAAGCGGCTTGGCGGCGAGGTAATTCCCCTCGACTGGACACCCGGCAACGAGAAGAGGTTTGGGATAACGCGGCGCATGCCTCTCGGCGTCGTGGCGGGGATAGTCCCGTTCAACTTCCCCCTGAACCTTGCCTGCCACAAGATCGGGCCTGCCGTCGCCTCCGGAAATGCGATCGTCCTCAAACCGGCAACGGCAACACCGGTCTCCGCTCTCCTGCTTGGAAAAATGCTCCTTTCCGCCGGGTTTCCCGCCCCGGCTCTCAGTGTCGTCCCCTGCCCGGGCGGGCGTGCGGAGAGGCTTGTCCGGGACGACCGCGTATCCTTCATCTCGTTCACGGGGAGCGCCGAGGTCGGGTGGGCTCTCCGTGAAAAAGCAGGAAGAAAAAGAATCTCTCTCGAGCTCGGGGGAAGTGCTCCTGTCATCGTCCACGAGGACGCGGACGTCGCGTTCGCCGCATCCCGGATCGTCCAGGGCGGGTTTTCCAACGCAGGCCAGGTCTGCATTTCCGTCCAGAGGGTCCTCGTTCACGAGGCGGTTTACGATCAGGCGTGCCGGGAGATAAGCCGGGGTGCAGGCGGGCTTGTCACCGGCGATCCGCGGCGCGGGGAGACCACCGTCGGGCCCATGATCAGCAGGGAGGCAGTGGAAAAAGCTCTTCGAATGGTCCGGGAGGCAGAGGCGCAGGGTGCAAAAGTCGTTACCGGGGGGCGTGCCGACGGGACGCTGATGTACCCGACGGTCGTTTCCGGGGTGACACCCGGCATGAGACTCTTCCGGGAAGAGGTTTTTGCCCCGGTCGTTGCCATCTGTTCCTGCCGCGACTTTTCCGAGGGTCTCGCCCTTGCCAATGCCACTCCCTATGGGTTACAGATGGGGCTTTTTACCCGTGACATCAACCGGATCCTGGAGGCCTTTTCCGGGGGAGAGTTCGGGGGTGTCGTGGTCAATGACGTACCGACGTTCCGGGTGGACCACATGCCGTACGGCGGGGAGAAGGCATCGGGACTCGGGAGGGAGGGTCCGCGGTACGCCATCGAAGAGATGACCGTGCTCCGCCTCCTCGCTTTCAACCCGGAGGGGGGTCCCCGGTGACCGGCCGGACCCGGCCCGTGCAGGTCGCAGTGATCGGGGCAGGTGACTGCAGCGAGGAGGAAGAGAGAGCAGCCGGGGAGATCGGGAGAACCCTTGCAGAAAACGGGGCCATCCTCATCTCGGGCGGCATGTCGGGGGTGATGGAGGCGTCCTGCCGCGGTGCTGCATCGTCCGGCGGGATCACGGTCGGGATTCTCCCGGGCACGGGGGACGGAAACCCTTACCTCTCCGTCCGGGTCAGGACTGGGATGTCCCATGCACGGAACTACCTCGTGGTCGGGAGTGCGGACGCCGTCATCGCCGTCGGGGGAGGATACGGGACCCTGTCGGAGATTGCCTTTGCACTGAAGGCAGGAAAACCGGTCTTCGGGTACCGGACCTGGGACATCCCGGGGGTCTTTGCATGCCCGACCCCGCAGGATGCCTGTTTTAAGGCACTCTCCGCCGTGAACCGGTGATCTCCGTCCTGTAGCCCCCCATTTTTTCGAGGGCCGTGCGGAAGCCCGGGGAAGAGACAGCGTCCACGAGTGCCTGCACCCTCGGGTCGTCCAGGGCAAAGACCGGGATGGCAAGTTCGTACCTCTCGCTTGCCACGGGGACAAAGGAGAGGCCAAACGCCCGTGCGGCAGAAGCGACCCCCATCCCTGCCTCGGCCTCCCCGCTCCGGACAGCGAGGGCGACGGCAGTGTGGGTCGGGACCTCCCTGTCATACCCGGGAATGTCCCGCGGTGAAATCCCCCTCCTTTGCAGCTCGTGGTCAAGGAGCATACGGGTGCCCGAGCCCTTCTGCCGGTTGATGAATCTTCTTCCGGGCAGGTCATCGAGCGAGAGCCCGGTTTTCGACATGATCCCCTGTTCCCTCCCGGCAACGCAGACCAGTTCGATTCCGGTTCCCGGAAGGTACTTCCTGATGAACGGCACGTTGTAGTCACTGTTTGCGGCGAGCAGGTGCATGGGCGCCGCATGGCAGTCACCCTTGCGGAGGGCAAGGAGGCCTCCCATGCTCCCGACATGGGACGAGAAGAGGCCGATTCCCCCTGCGTTCAGGATGTCCGCGAGCAGGTCGAGGGCAGGGTCGTGGCTCCCCGTTACGACGAGCGCGGATGCCGCCCTGTCCATGGTCTCCGAGAGCCGGACCCGGACCTGTTGGCCTGCGGAAAACCCTTCGACCGATGCGGGTATGCAGATGTACCCGTTCGACCGTACGGCACTCATCTGGACCCCCGACCCCCGGGAGAGGGGTGTTGCGACCCACTGCCCGCCGACGTTCCCGCAGGATACGAGCACGAACTCGTCCACTCCTGCCTCTGAGTGGAGAGTCGTCGTCAGCCTGGCATCGACCTCCGAGTAGCCAAAGACCGGTATGCCCGATACCGAGAGGAGGTGACTGACGAGTTCGCGGAGCACAGTGAGTGCCGAGAGCGGGTATCCGGGCATCCCGATGACGGGAACCTCCCCCACGGCACCGATGATGACCGGTTTTCCCGGCTTGACGGCAACGCCGTGGACGACGACCCTGCCGACGTCCGCGAGGACTTCCGCCGTGTAGTCCCTTGTCCCTGCAGACGAGCCGGCCGAGACGATGACGAGATCGTTCTCCCGGGCGGCCGAAAGGATCGCCTCGCGTATGAGCGCCGGGTCATCCCTCACCGGGGGATACCACGTGCATTCGCCGCCATAACCTGCCAGCCATGCCCCGGCGAGGCGGGTGTTGCTCTCGACCACCTGGCCGGGCCCCGGTCTCGTCCCCGGGGGGACGAGTTCACTCCCCGTCGGGATGAGCCCGGCACGGAAGTACCGGACCGGGACCTGCGTGATCCCGTATGTCGCGAGCGCCCCGATATCCTGGGGACGCACGCGGTGGCCGGAAGGGAGTACCATCTCGGACTCGGCGATGTCTTCGCCGGGGGGCCGGACGTGCTGCCAGGGACTGGCGGGTCTCCGGATGAGGAAGGCATCACCCTCTTTCCAGACCTCCTCGATCATGATGACCGCATCGTAGCCGGGTGGGACGACGTTTCCCGTGTTGACCAAAACGGCATCTTCCAGGATGACCGGGGACTGCTCCGATGCTCCGGCCGTCTCGGCGCTCCGGACGGCAATCCCGTCCATTGCCGCAATGTGTTCCCCGGGGACGGAGTAGGGGGCATAGAGGGGCCGTGCCGTGACACGCCCGCATGCCTCCATGAGGGGCACGATCTTCTCCCTGCACGGGACGGGTGTCCTGGCAAGGGCCGCCTTCGCTTCCGCGAGCGAGACAACCGAGAGGTACCTCTTCACCACAGCAACACCTCGACGGTCGTCCCGGCCTCGAGTCCCTCGGTCCCTGCCGGAACACGGACCATCCCGTCGGACTCTGCGAGCGTGTTGAGGAGACCTGACTTCCCGAAGACCGGGACTGCCCGCCCGCCGTCGAGCCGCACCCTGACGTAGTCTTCCCTGCCCCGGGCGGACGGGATGTTCTCTGCAAGGACTGCAAGAACCGTGTTTTCGATGCGTGACGTTTCACCGGAGAGCGCCGATAGGAGGGGGCGGGCTATCCTGTCGAGAACGACGAGTGCGGAAGCCGGGTGGCCGGGGAGCCCGATAACCGGTTTTTCCCCGCACCTGCCGATGATGGTAGGTTTTCCCGGCGAGATGGCGATACCGTGGACCAGGACTTCCCCCAGTTCGCCGATGAGGTCAGCCGTCAGGTCGCGCTCGTCCTTGGAACTCCCTCCCGAGAGGATGACGGCATCGTTTTCGGCAAGGGCCTGCCGGAGTGCCGAAAATAGGGCCCCGCGATCGTCCGGGACAATGCCATAGGTCTTTTCCCGGCAGCCGCTCTTCCGGAGGTATGCAGCTATCATCGGCCCGTTACTGTCCCTCACCCTTCCCTCTCCCGGGACGTCGCGGGCACTGACAAGTTCGTTTCCCGTGGAGATCACGCCGACACGGGGCACACGGAAGACGGGGACGGCCGGGCAGCCGATGGCTGCAAGGACACCGCAGTCGGCAGGCCGGATCCTCCGGCCGGCCCGGAGCGCGGGCCTGTCCCGGGAGAAGTCCTCTCCCCTGCGGACGATGTTCTCCCCGCTCCCCACCGGTCTTTTGACGAGAACCTGGTCCCCGATGACCTCGCAGTCCTCAACCATGACAACGGCATCGGCTCCGGGAGGGACGGCCCCGCCGGTCGGGACGTAAACGCAATAGCCCTCCCTGAGTTCGGTCTTCGCTTCCTCCCCCATCCTGACAGTGGCAAAGAGCGTGAGAAGCGCGGGAATCGACTCCCCGGCCCCGGCGGTATCCGCTGCAACGACAGCATAGCCATCGACAACGGAGCGATCGAAGCCCGGGATATCGAGGTCAGGGTATACGTCCCGGGCAAGCACCCTGCCGACAGCTTCTTCGAGAGGCACTTCCTCCGGGGAAAGGGGGCGTGCAATACCCGCCGCGATTCCCACTGCCTCTCCCACCGGAATCGTCTTCAGAAAAAGGCTCATTTAAAGCAGCCCAGCTGGCATGCCCGTATCTTGATGCCGTGCGTATTGCAGTACCGGGCAATGTCCATCTTCAGGATGCCATACTTCTCCGAGAGGGCAAATGCCTGGGGACACGTGATCTCCTTGACGATTCCTTCCGCTTCAAAGGCTTTCCGTACTTTCTCTTCGTCCATGATTCCATATATGGGATATGAGTGGTATAAAAAAAATTGACATTTGGCGCTATGTTAAGCTAATCATCCTAACTAACTCTTCCCGGAAGCACGGGTCCGGAAAGGCAGGGAACGATAAAAGACACTGGATGTACCGGTATGGGATACGGGTAAATTCCGGACTTCAGAAAGGCCGGGAGAGAAAAAATGCGGGGCAGGCCCCGTAAAGGAGCCGTGTCCGCCGGTTACTCCTTCCTCCGCACAGCAAGGAGACCGGCCGCGCCGACAGCGACGAGGACAAGGATGGTCAACAGGGGTGATTTCGTGGGAGTCGGCGTGGGTACAGGGTTGAGGGTCGCGTACAGGTCAACCGTCTCTCCTTTCCCCGGGTACCGGTCGATCGTTCCCGTGTATGGCTGGTACCCCGGCATCGTCACGGTGTACGTCCTGAACGGCGTTGCAGTCGTGTACACCTGGACCGTCAGGATGCCGTTCGTGATGACTCCCTGGGGAGTGTTATCGAACGCGACGGATGCACCATCAACATTGCAGTGGACCGCAAACCACCCGATGTCACCGCCGATGAGCGGGGGCTGGGTCGGCTGCGTGGGATTCAGGGTCGCGTACAGGTCAAACGTCTCCCCTTTGCCGGGAACACCGGGGATCGAGTCGCTGAATGTCGTGTAACCCTCTTTCTGGACGGAATACGTCTTGTAGGGTGTCCCGGTGGTATAGACCGGGACGTTCAGGACGTTACCCTGGATCTCTCCCTTGTATTCACCATCGAAGTAGACGCTCGCACCGTCTACGTTGCAGTGAACGGCATACCATGCCTGGTCTCCCCCGATAATTGGCTCTGCACCGGCGGGGAGGACTGCAAGGAAGAACCCTGCGACCAGAACGGCCATGAGAAATCGCATTGAAATTTCCATCTGGATCACTTTATCCTGTAAAAAATATATGATATCTCTTCGTTTAAAAGGGATTCGGAATGAAAATGGAGGAAAATGTCATTTTTTGGCTCTTCGTCATTTTAAGGAAGTAAGTTACATCTGTGCACGACAGCCTTATTCAGTTTTCATTGGGTTCATAATCCAAAGAAGAAATGTCGACTTTCCATGACATCACCGTGAACATTCGCCGGGGCACCCCCCGGGGTTGGCAGGCTCCCCCTTGAATTCTTCGCGACCTGCTCGGAACAGCGAAGAGCCTTGTCTCCACCAGTCGAATCGGTAACCTGTCTGAAAAAGAGAAAAAAAGGAGAAGTTATGTGACTGTGATGTAGGCTGGTTTTTCCACTTTGTGGGTAACCGGTATTTTATCGGGTCCCATCGTCCAGGTCGTGAGCGTGACGTTATACGTCCCGGGTCGCCGGTATGTGTGGGTGGAATTCTGCTGCGTCGCCATGAAACCATCGCCGAAACTATACTTCCAGAGGATCGGGGGTACCGAGGAAGTGCCGGTGAACGAGACTGTCAACGGGGCTTTCCCGGTCAGGGGAGTCCCGGTGAAATCGATCCTGACTTCGGGTTCCGTTTTCTTTTCCACCGTGATGTACCCTGCCCGGATTGTCGTTGCATTCACGAGATTCCTGCCGTCTATCTTCCAGATAGTGAGGCTGACTGTGTAATTCCCGGGTTTTAGGTATGTGTGAACCGGGTTTTTGCTCATCGACATGAAACCGTCCCCGAACCTGTAAAGGTAGCGGGAGGGATTTCCTTTCGAACAGTCTGTGAATTCCACAGAAAGGGGAACTTCTCCTGAGATGGGATCTGCATCGAAGTCTGCGTAAAAAGAGGGTGTGGGATCCCTATGGTATTCCGATACCGGTGAGAGAAGGGGGTATCTGTCTGAATTGTCCATGAATACGGAGTAGGGGGTGGTCCCCACGCCATTTCCGTCCGTATCCGTCCCCCTGTACCAGTTCCAGTGGTTCCCGAGGTATCCCTTGAAAACTTTGCCCCTAAACTCGTAGATGACCGGTGTGTCGGTGTGGAATGCATTCTCCCCTGTCGCTTCCGTACCGATGGAACCCCCCTCCGGCATGAATTCGGAAGACCGCGACAGCCCCCACGCAACAGGGATCGCTGGGTGAGCATTCCGCAATCCTGCACTTATTTCAGGATCCTCCTCCGATGGACGTTCTTCGATTGACGTGAAATTGTTGAGGAATATATGATTGGAATACACGTATTCATGGAGACCGGAGATAAAGAACGCAATCTTCTCTGCTGATACGTCGTTATGGATTACCCGGTTATTGCACGCGGGAATGGTCACTCCAGTTCCACCTAAAGGAGATATCTGAATTCCAAACCGACAATCCTCCACAATATTCTCCTCCAGGACGTTTGACTGCCCCCCACCGACAAAGACGCCCTCGTACATCCCGGATATCTCGTTGTTCCACATCATGATGTTGTCAGAACGCAGGATATATGTCCCGAGACTCATGGGATACTCCGGGTTGAAACCGGTGATTCTGTTTGAAAAGGCAGAGGTATTGCTTCCATTCCTATAATATTCAAAACCAAGCCCGCCTCCGGTCCGCTCGAGGATGTTTTGTGCAAACACCAGATCTCTCCCGGTTAATGCCGCCGCAAGACCTGCTTTTGAATGTCCCATCGCATGGTTTTTGGTTACGTTCACGGACGATGAGGCAAGTACGCCGATACCGTATCCTGCATCCTGAACATGGTTTGAAACGATTTCTGCATCAGTGACAAACATCAGGAGGATGTTCTGGAATATGGAATTCGAGACTGAATTGTTTCTGACATAGATCCGCTCTCCACCTCTCGCGAGGATTCCAAAACCGTTCCTGCTCGTTATATTCGTATCGTGAACGGTGATATTCCGGCAGCCGACAAGGTAGATCGTCGCATACCCGGAACCCGTGATATCTCTGTCATTGACCCTTTCAAGATACAGCACGGGCAGGCCATCAACCGTGTTTGAGAGCGTTACGTTATTTCCGGGATATGGATTATTATCCCCGTAGGAGAAACCGGCATAGTTTCTCTCCATGACGTTCCCATCGACAAGAGAATTCGACATTTCAGAAATTGAAAATCCAATCCCCCCGTTGTGGATGAACTGGTTGCCCCTGATTGTCACGTTGTCGAGTTCCCCGAAGTAACCCCCTGATGAGTCGACATCCCCGTCTTCGGCCTTGAAATCCACATACACATTGTCCTGTATGAGATTTCCCTCTACCATAATATCTTTGGAAATACTAAAAAAAGCCAGACCTCCGTATTTGTTATGAACAATTTTGTTGTTCAGGCAGGAAAATCCCCTGGAACCATCTGCAAATATACCTGAGCCATTGTCGTGCACATAATTTTCTGAACATGTTGTCAAAGATGTGGAGTAAAGGAGCATCCCGCGAAGATCGTTCTGCAATACCTCGTTTCGCGTTATAACGAGGCCCGAAGTATTATTTGTAAAAATCCCGAACTGATTGTCCGTTACAATACATGAATCGATTGTGACATTGCAGGCGGTATCAACTCCTATTCCGAACCCTATATCGCCTCCGCTTTTTCTGATGCTCCCTTTTACCTGGATATTCTCAACACGCACCCCGTCTGCCGTAATTGTCAGCACGTTCCCGGAATAGTCTCCGTTTATCACACTTGTATTTGCATTCTCACCGCGTAAGACAATTGTCTTGTTCACCACCACAAGTTCATGGAACTCGCCTGCCATGACGAGAATGGTATCTCCCGCGGATGCTGCATTGATCGCTTCCTGGATGCTCGTGAAGTTACACCCCGAAGGGCAGACCGTCCATGTTTCTGCTGCGACCGGCATACAGATGAAAAGAATGAGGATACATCCCGGAATGAGGAAAGAAAATGTTCGTGAGTCCCAAGTTCCACTGAAAGCCACCTTCTTCTTCATGCAGAGAACCTCCTGTACGACTTTTTTGAGGAAATGATCTTTATCTCTCTTTAAAAATTTTTGTCGAGTAACGACCCAATTAATGCACCACACTATCTCATTCATGATTTTGCATGAAAACGGGGGGCCGGGAAGAGAAGGAATACCCCGATCACATCGTTATTTATAACTGGAATAACATCCGGGAATGTACCAAGGCATGAAGATCGCCCTCGTCAGTTCCCTCCGGGATCCCGGTGGCTGCACCATCCACGATGCCCTCCTCTCGCTTCTCGCGGAACCCCACGAGGCGTATCCCCTGGAAAGGCACGATCTTTCGCACCACAGGGTGAAGGAGCGGCTCATTTACCAGGACCATATCGACAGGGAGATGGAGAGAGACCTGATCATTTTCCTGTCCCGCCACTCTTCGGTCAACCCCGTCCCGGTCCTGACCGTCCACGTCACCGGCAACATATCATCCGCTGACTTCGGCGGCAGAGAACGTTCCCTTTCCCCTGCCGCCCCGGCCTGGATGCATGCAATCCTGCGGGGACTGTCGAAAAACGCCCCGCCCTCTTTCCGTGTGGCGTACGAGGTGACCCACCACGGCCCGACGGAACTCTCCACCCCCTCCCTGTTTGCCGAAGTCGGGAGCACGGAGCGGGAATGGAGGGATAAGGCAGCAGGACTCGCTGTTGCACGGAGTGTGCTCTCTGCCGACCCCGCGGACTGCATCCCCCTGATCGGGTTCGGCGGGACGCACTACGCCGCCCGGCAGACCCACATCGCACTCACGACAAGGGGGGCATTCGGGCACATTGCGCATTCCCGGGAGGTACCCTCGCTCGATCCCGGGATGATCCGGCAGATGCGGGAGAAATCCGGGGCCGTTGCAGCCTATATCGACCGGAAGTCACTCCCCTCGGGAGAACTGGCAACTCTCCAGGAGATGCTTGCACGGGAAGGCATCCCGGTCGTCCCGGAGGATCACCTCGCCCACATCGGGAATCTTTCGTGGGATTCGTACAGGGAAATTCTCTCCCTTGTAAAAGATCTCTTTCCGGGGGGACGTGTCGTCCTCTGCGGGGACTGGCCGGACGGCACTCCCGTCGTCATCGATCTCTGCCCGGACCTCCTCGAAGAAACCCTGCGGTGCAGCACGGCAGAGTTCATGAAGGGTGCGGATCTCGTCCCGGTTGCCCGGATCTCCACCCCCGCATCACCGATATTGCCCCGTTTCATAACCCTCCGGGAGCAAAGGGACGAAGTACTGCATCATTTAATAAGCTTATGTGTAAACATCTTACGTAGAGGGGAAAGTACGTCCATCGAAAAGGACTGTCTGACCATCCGGAGGAGGACTTTTGACCCGAAAAAGGCACAGGACCTTGGTGTTCCCAGGGGACCCCTGTTCGGCCGGCTGATGAAGGGGGAGACCGTGCTCGTGGGTGGAAGGGAGATTACTCCGGATATGGTCACCGCAAAGACAGAGAGACGCATTCACATCCCGGGACTGGAGAAGTTCGTATGAGGTCTATCGTAGAAGAGGCGCTGACCAGGGTAAGCCAGGAAATGCCGGATGCCAGGAAGAACAACGAGGATCTCGACCAGATCCTCAAGGAACTCAGGACCGAGATCGCCGTCATCGGGTGCGGGGGGAGCGGTTCGAATACGATCACCCGCATGAAGGAGGAGGGGATCCACGGGGCAAGGCTGATTGCCATCAATACCGATGCACAACACCTCTCCCGCACTGTTGCCGACCAGCGTATCCTCATCGGGAAGCAGAAGACACGCGGCCTCGGGGCGGGATCCATCCCCCAGATCGGGGAAGAGGCTGCACTCGAAAACGAAGAGGCGATCAAGAGGGCAGTTGCAGGCTGCGACATGGTCTTCATCACGGTTGGTCTCGGTGGTGGGACAGGGACAGGAGCCGCCCCGATCGTTGCCAAGGCTGCAAGGGACGAGGGCGCACTCACCATCGGCGTCGTCACCCTGCCTTTCACGGCAGAGGGCGTCATCCGCATGGAGAACGCGGAAGCCGGTCTCGAACGCCTCCGGGACGTGGCTGATACGGTCATCGTGGTCCCCAACGACCGCCTCCTCGAGGTCGTGCCCAAGCTGCCCCTCTACGCGGCATTCAAAGTCGCGGACGAGGTACTCATGCGGGCTGTCAAGGGCATCACCGAGCTGATCACCCTGCCCGGCCTCGTGAACCTTGACTTCGCGGACGTCCGCACCGTCATGGAACGGGGAGGTGTTGCCATGATCGGGGTTGGCGAGAGCGAGAGCGAGGAGAAGGCAGCGGACTCTGTCAAGAAAGCCATCCGGTCCCCCCTGCTCGACGTGGACATCTCGGGAGCCCACGCCGCGCTCGTCAACGTTGTCGGTGGTCCGGACATGACCATGGAAGAGGCAGAAGGAGTGCTCCAGGAGGTCTACAACCGCATCTCGCCGGATGCGCGGATCATCTGGGGCGCGCAGATAGACCCCAACATGCAGAACAAGATGCGGACGATGCTCGTGGTGACCGGGGTACGGTCGCCACAAATATATGGTAGGAATGAAAAAATTACCCCCAAAGTCCAGAAGCAATTCGAGATCGACTTTTTGAAGTGATTGACCATGGAGATTGCCAAGCCGGATGTGAAATTCAATATCAACGAGGAACTCTTCCGCAAGTACTGGCGTGTCATCAAGCTCGCCCGGACGCCCACCCGCGAGGAGTTCCAAAAGATTGCACTCGTGGCAGCTGCCGGGGTCCTCATCGTGGGGCTTATCGGGTTTATCATCTATGAGCTGATGCTCCTCGTGCTTTGATTGACATGGAAGAGCAGGTCAACAGGATTTTTGCAATCAAGACCACCTCGAAGCAGGAGAGGACGGTAGCAGACAACATCAAGAAGGCCATAGAGACCGGGGCGACCGATATCAAGGTCGTTGCAATCATCGTCCCGGACGAACTCAAAGGTTACGTCCTCGTCGAGACACCGGAAAGCCTCGCCCGCATCGAGCAGCTCGCAGAGAAAGTCGCCCATGCGCGTACTGTTGTCCGTGGCGAGACCACGCTCCCGGAAGTGGCCCACTTCCTCGTTCCCAAACCTGTCGTGAGCGGCATCTCCGAGGGGACAATCGTGGAACTTATCGCGGGCCCGTTCAAGGGAGAAAAAGCCGTTGTCAAGCGTATCGACACCGGGAAGGAGGAGATTACGGTCGAGCTGTACGAGAGCGTCCTCCCGATTCCCATCACTGTCAGGGGCGACAACGTCAGGGTCGTGGACAGGGGCGAGGGTACGTAAACCACCCTGCCGCACCCCGTCCCCTGGTATACCTTTAAGTCCGCCGGAGTAAACCTTTTTTACCCACGCTTGGTCCCATACGGGACGGCATGGTGATACACACATGGCAGAAGTGGTCGAGGTATTAGTTGCTGGAGGTAAGGCAACCGCAGGTCCACCCCTGGGACCAGCCCTGGGGCCACTCGGCATCAACGTGAAGGCAGTCGTCGACGAGATCAACGCCAGGACCGCAAGCTTCAACGGCATGCAGGTACCGGTCAGGGTCGAGGTCGATGACAAGAAGAACTTCACGGTAAGCGTGGGGGTCCCCCCCACCACCGCCCTCATCAAGAAGGAGGTCAATGTCGAGAAGGGATCTCCGGAACCCAACGTCAAGATCGTCGGGGACCTGCCTATCGAGGCCGCTGTCAGGATTGCCCGTATGAAGCAGGGCGATATGCTCTCCTATGACCTGAAATCAGGGGTCAAGGAGGTTATCGGGACCTGCGTGAGTATGGGTATCACCGTCGATGGAAAGAGGGCCAAGGACGCCCAGAAAGCCGTCGACGCTGGCACCTACGACAAGCTCCTCGTGGAATAGACGAGAGAGAAACCATAGAAGATCAGTTATGGTCGCGCACTATGGAGGTAACAGATGGTGGAAAGGGCAAAAATAGTAGAGGCTGTCAAAGCGGCCATCGAAAAGGCGCCTTCACGCAAGTTTGCTGAGAGCGTGGATATCACTGTCAATCTCAAGAACATTGACATGGCGCAGCCCAAAAATCGTATTGATGAGACGATTCTCCTCCCCCATGGTACCGGCAAAAAAGTCGGCATCGCTGTCCTCGGGAAGGGTGACATCACCACCCGGGCCAGGGAAGCAGGCGCGGACCTGATCATCGGACCGGAAGAGATAGAACGACTCGGAGGGGCTCCCCGCGAGGCCCGGAAAATAGCGAGTATGTACCGTTTCTTCATTGCCGATACCAGTGTCATGCCGCAGGTAGGGCGGTTCCTTGGTCCGCGTCTCGGACCGAGGGGACGCATGCCCATGCCTGTGCCGGCCGGGACCGATATCAAGCCAATCATTGAGCGTCTCCGCAATTCGGTGAAGATCAGGACAAAAGACAAGAAGACCTTCCACGTCAAGGTGGGATCGACGGGAATGCCGCCCGAGCAGATAGCGGAAAACATTGACACCGTGCTGCGCAGGGTGGAATCCGTCCTGGAACAGGGACCCATGAACATCAGGTCGGTGTACGTCAAGACGACCATGGGGCCGCCCCAGAGGGTGGTATAGAATGGTCCTGTACACGCACCATCTCCCCGCGTGGAAGAGGAAGGAAGTCGAAGAGATCAAGGCCGATGCCGGGAAGTATACCCTCGTCGGCCTCGTGGACATGTACGGCATCCCTGCAAGCCAGCTCCAGCAGATCAGGCGTAACCTGCGGTCAAAGGCAAAGATCAAGATGACCCGCAACACCCTCATCCGCTGTGCATTCGACGAAGTGGGAGAGCCGGTCGCGCTTCTGAAACCGCACCTGTCCGGTCACTCGGCCCTCATCTTCACCAATGAGAATCCCTTCAGGCTCTACAAGACCCTGGAGAAGACGAAGACGAAGATGGCTGCAAAGCCGGGTGAGACAGCCCCTGCCGATATCGTTGTGGAGAAGGGCCCCACGAGTTTCAAGCCGGGCCCCATCGTCGGTGAACTGCAACAGGCAGGGATACCCGCCGCAATCGAGGCCGGAAAGGTCAAGATACGGGAGACCCGGACCGTTGTGAAAAAGGGAGAGGTCATCAGCGCAAAACTCGCGGATGTCCTCGCCAAGCTCGATATCAAGCCCATGGATGTCGGGCTGTCCCTCCAGGCAGCGATCTTCGAGGGATCCGTCTACGAGCCATCAGTCCTTGCAATTGACGAAGACCTGATATACAGCCAGATGCAGCTCGCTGCAGTCCAGGCATTCAACCTCTCGGTCAACGCAGTCATCCCGACGAAGGAGACTGCTGTCCCGATCGTGGAGAAGGCAGCCCGCGAGGCCCGGTCCCTGGCAATAGAGGCAGGTGTCTACTCCAAGGACGTCATTGATGCGATAATTGGTAAAGCCTACCGAGAATCCGTTGCTCTCAGGGGGGTAACCGGAGAGCACTAAAAAAGAGAAGAGAAAAGAGGTACTTGAGATGGAGTATATCTACGCAGCCCTTCTCCTGCACAAGGCAGGAAAGGAAGTCAAGGAAGAGAACGTGAAGGCAGTCCTGAACGCTGCCGGTATCGCCGTTGATGATGCACGGGTAAAGGCAATGGTCGCCGCCCTCGAGGGAATCAACATCGAGGAGGCCATTGCAAAGGCCGCCGCCGCGCCGGTCGCAGCCGCTGCACCCGCACATGCGGCAGCGGCCCCTGCAGCCGCCGCTGCTGCTGCACCCGCCCCGAGCAAGGAAGAGAAGAAGGAAGAGGAAGAGAGCGGCATGGCAGGGCTCGGCGCCCTGTTCGGGTAAAACCCTTTTTTCCCCTCCCGTTTCAAAGGAACGCTTTTTCGTCATTTTCTCCAGGGATACTATGCAGGGCATCACTCTTTCGGAATAACCGATTTCCTTCAGCGAACGCACGCCGTGCCAAAGAACTGCCGATCGGACGCGTAGCGGGATAGGTGTTGCGTCCCGTATACCAATCTCCTTATATCTGCGTTCCTGCAACCATATTTCTCATGGACCCGCTCCCTGCCCTGCTTGTCGTCCTCGTCGTGGCAAAAGTCCTCGGCGAACTCGTCGAGCGGGCAGGGTTCCCCGCCCTGGTCGGTGAAATTGCTGCAGGAGCCCTCCTTGGTCCCGCCCTTCTCGGCATCGTCAGGATGGATGACACAATCGGGACGTTCGCCGATATCGGCCTGATCGTGCTCCTTTTTACGAGCGGTCTCCAGCTCAATATGCGTTCTTTCCGAAATTCCATCAGGACGGGGTTCTCCGTTGCCCTGTGGGGTGTCATCATACCCCTCCTCGGGGGAACGGCTGCCGGCCTCGTTTTCGGGTTCAGTTATATCGAATCCCTCGTCATCGGGGTAACGCTCTCGATCACCTCGATTGGAGTCTCGGTGCGATCCCTCATTGACCTCAACCAGTTGAAAACCGATGCCGGCCTCGCAATCGTCAGTGCCGCAGTCATCGATGATGCCATCGGGATCGTCCTGCTCGGGTCCCTTTCCGCACTGGCACTCGGAGAGGGCCGGGTCAATAATATTTTAGTCCTCCTGTTCCTTGCTGCTCTCTTCATCGGACTCCTCCTCACAGTCGGCAGGAGAGCAATCGTCTGGGCATTTAAAATTTCACAAAAGGCCCATACCCACGAGATGTCCTATTCGATGGCACTCGTCCTGGGACTCCTGGCTGCAGTCCTGTCCAACTGGGCAGGGCTCCACTATGCCATCGGTGCATTCCTCGCCGGACTCGTTCTCGGGGACAGCATCAGGAGCGACCAGACCCTCTACGACAGTCTCTTCGACCTTGCATTCGGCTTCTTTGTCACTATCTTCTTTGCTTCGATCGGGCTCCTGTTCCCCTCCGACATCTCCCGTTTCTCCATCATCCTGCTTGCCGCTCTCTTTTTCATCGCCCTTGGAACAAAGACTGCCGGGGGACTGGCCGGAGCGCTTCCCGCATTCAGAAATTACAAAAAATCCTTCCTTGTCGGGCTCGGCCTCTGCCCGCGGGGGGAAGTTGCCCTCGTGGTCGTCAAGGTATCCCTGGCTGCAGGAATCCTGTCAGCCTCGCTCTTTTCCACGCTGACGGTCGTGATCATTGCAACGGTCCTCGTGACACCGTTCCTCCTCGCATGGGGTTTTTCTCTCCCCGGGACCGGTCAGGAAACCCCTTCTCCGGCAAGGTAGGAGAGAATCGAGCAGACATCAACGATGCCGACCAGTACTCCTTCCCGGTTGACGACGACCAGGTCCGGGTGGTGGTGTTTCTCCATCAACCGCAGGGCCTCGGAGAGGGGGGTGTCCTGCATAACGGCGATGTGCCCCCGCGACATGATGTCTTCTGCACACAGGTCATCCCGCGAGAGGAGTGTCCCGAGGTGATGCGATTTCTTCCGGCTCCGCACACCCATTCCCGGACCGAGGTGTGCCAGGATGTCAGACGGCGTAATGACACCGAGGAAACGTCCCCCGTCATCAGTCACGTAGAGGTCCCTGCACCGATCTGCAATGATGTGGTGGATGCAGAAGGGCAGGGGTGTCCGCGGCCCGACTTTGGTGAAGGTCCCTCTCACCAGATCCGAGAGGGGAATGGTATCCGGGGATATACCCTTCCCGTTCCTGCCCACACCCCGCGACCAGCCCTCGCGTTCCCTTACCATGTGCCCCTCCCCCCTCTCCGGTATATGGAAAGCACGTGAGGGAATATGTATTCAGGATGAATAAAAAGTGTGGATGACCCGCACCGGGTCCGGTGAAGACTCACTGCACAGTCCGGACCTGTTTTCTGCACGCGGGACACAACCACCTCTTCTGGCGCGTGAGATCCTCGAGCGTGAGGGGGTTATACATGATGCATTCCCTGCACCTGCAGTGTGCAAGGGAGAGGAGATGTCCCACCTCGTGGGCTGCTTCCTTGACAAGCCGGTCGAATAACTCCTCCTCGTCAGGGGGGAGCCCGTAGTGGGCATTGGCCAGGCGCGATGTCGAGACAACGGCGTTTTTTGTCTGGGGCCGGGCGAGGCCGAAGAGGAACTCGTCACCCTCCCGGCAGAGGTCCTCGGAAACGACGAGGAGGATGAGGTCACAGGTCCCCGTCCGCCTCCTGTAGATATCCAGTGAGTCGAGGAGGACAGATGCATCCGTCTGCCGCCGGTCCGGGCGGAATCCCGTCACAAGGAGGGGATTTTCGCACAACCGCGGGACAACCGGCAGGAGTGCCGCCAGTTCCCTGCAGAATGATGCCTGGATACCGGCGGGTGCACCCGAATCCCAAAAAATAAGGAGTTCCATTCCTCACTATTCATGGTAATGGATGGGCTTAAACGTATTGAGAGGCTGATTGCGTCCTATATTGCAAAAAACTACCGGAGGGCCGCCGAGGTCGGAGCAGGGAAGAACCTGGACGTAGCCCGTCTGCTGCAGGAGGAGGGGGTGTCGGTCTTCTGCACGGACGTCTCATCGCCCCCGCCGGACCCGGGTGTCCCGTTCATCCGCGACGACATTTTCTCACCCAATATCAGGCACTATCAGGGCTGCGACCTCATTTATTCCGTACGGCCCCACGAGGAGATGGTGCCCGCCCTCGTCCGCCTCGCCCGGGCGGTCGACTGCGACCTCCTCGTCTACCACCTCGGTTTCGAGGGTTACGGGGACGGGGGTGAGATCATTGACTGCGGTGTCGTCCTGCACAGGTACCACAGGTGTCAGAACCCATCAAAAAGTGTCTTCTGATTCTTTGAAGGGGACCTTTCAGGGGTTTCGCCCTGCTCCGGGAGGACCGGTCCCGGACTCCCGGCAGGCTCGACAGAAGGTTCCTCGTCAGTTGTCTTCCGGGGCCGGGCCGATCTTTCCTTCTTTTCCTTCTCCCTCCCGGCCTCCTTTTCCTTCTCCTCAGCTGCAAGTGTTTTGACGACGGAGGCGGCTCTTGACCGGTCATGGATGGCAAGCGCAAGCTCGTCGGCATCGAGCCCGAACTCCCTTGCTGCCGTGAGGGGGTCATGGTCTATGAGAAGGCAGAGAGGATCCATGTATTCCTCGAGCAGGGTTTGTTCCGGCATGTGGAGACCTGACGCGAGCTTGCGGAGGAAGGACGCCCTGACGGTTTTCTGTTTCTGGTACGAGGATATCCTCTTCCACCGTTCGGGGGGCATGATGCGCGAATGGATACCCTTCCCTGCCGTGACACGGGCGACACCGAGGAGCATCAGGGCATGTGCGTACCGCCATAACGTGTAATACTGGAGGCGGTACGTATCGCCGATGTACGTGTCGGCCCGCAGGAGAGCAGAATATGCAGTATCGAGATCCTGTATCCGGTCCATTCCGGCGACGTTTGCCTCGATCCACTGGATGAGTGTGTCGGGTGGCTCATCGGCATCGTAGGCGAGCCGGAGGAGGGACTCGGGATCGGTCCTCCCGTACAGGGCACCGATGACATCAAAGATTGTCGATCGCGTGTCCTTTGCAGAAATGGGAATATCCTCGTCGAGCCGGTCCCTGCCCGCCGCAGCAGCCTGGAGCATGTGGATTGCAGCCCTCATGTCACCACCTGCGGATTCCGCGATCTTTTTGAGCGCGTTCTCGTTGCAGGAAATCTTTTCCGCACTGCAGATGAACCGGAGCCGGGGGATAATTGATCGTGCCTGGATCGCCCGGAACTGGAGCGCCTCGCACCTGTTCCGGATCTCCCCGGGAACTGCATAGAGATCGTTGGCAATGAGGATCACCGGTTGCCGGGCGACGCGGAGGAGTTCGAGGATTGCACGGGCGCCTCCCCGATCCGCGGTCCCGTGCAGGTTGTCCGCCTCATCGATGATGACGAGCCGCTTTTTCCCTGAAAAACTTGCGGTCGTGCTCCCGCTCCCGGCCACTTTCTCGATTACGGCCCTCGTCCGCTGGTCGCTTGCATTCAGCTCGATGGCTTCCCACCCCATGTCGTTCGCGAGGGCATGGGCACTCGTCGTCTTTCCCGTCCCCGGCTTGCCATAGAGGATGAGGGGTTTTTTCCCAAAGGTCCAGTCCCGCGCCCAATCGAGTACCTGGTGGAGAACGGCGGTATTTCCAACGATTTCATCAAGGTGAGCGGGCCTGTATTTCTCCGCCCAGTCCATGTCCAGACATTCGACCCGTAATCAAATAAATTATCACTGATGATGCTCCAATGAGTTATTACAACCGCCGTTGTTGGTCCTATGGAATTGAACGGTGTATCCACAGCAGAGATTGCTCTTTCTGTCAGGGAGTACGAGGGAGTCCGGCGGAAACAGGCCATCGGCGAGATGGTCAGGGCACTGCGGATCGAGTCTCCGGGCGTTCTTGCGTCCTTTGGCGAGGACGCCGCCGTGATTGAGCATGGAGACGAGGTCCTGCTCCTGGCTGCCGATGGAATATGGAGCCGGCTCATGGAGGCCGACCCCTACTGGGCGGGATACTGTGCAGTCCTTGTCAATATCCACGACATTGCGGCAATGGGAGGGCGGCCAGTCGCGATGGTGGATGTCTTCTCCATATCAGACACCACCATTCAGGAAAAGGTCATCGCCGGAATGCACGATGCATCACTCCAGTTCGGGGTCCCGATCGTGGGCGGGCACCTGCACCCGGATACACCGTACAGTGTCATCGACGTGGCAATCCTCGGTACAGCACAAAAGGATGCAGTGATCTATTCCCACACCGCACGGACCGGTGATTCCGTGATAGTGGCCGTCGATCTTGATGGCAGGGTGCATCCCTCGTGCAGTCTCAACTGGGACTCTGTCACCATGAAGAGCCCCCGGGTGGTACGGGAACAGGTCAGGGTCATGGAAGGGCTCGGCCGCGATCACCTTGTCACTGCAGGAAAGGACATCAGCAATCCCGGCGTCATCGGCACACTCGGGATGCTGCTCGAGGTGAGCGGCAGGGGTGCGACCATAGCCCTCGAGCGGCTCCCGACCCCGGACCTGCGCAGGAACGGCATGACATTCGAGCAGTGGGTCAGGGTCTACCCCGGGATGGGATTTGTCCTGACTGCTCCAAGGGGTTCGGTCAGCGAGATCTGCCGAAGGTTTTCCGGGGTCGGCATGACGGCGGCAGAGGTCGGCGTTGTTACTGACGACAGGACCCTTTCCATCTCCCTCGATACCGAGAAGACCCCGGTCTTTTCACTTGACCGGGCAGGAGTCATGCGCCTCTTCTCCGGTGGAGAATCATGCCGGTAGGACGGATCGGGATCGGGGTTGCCGCTGATGGTGCGAGGGTGCAGGAGAGTGCCCGGAAGGCCGGTATCGATTCACGCGTCATTTTTTATTCCAAGCCGGGACTGCTGGATTCCCGGGGAGGACTTGAAATCGAGGAGGACGACGAACCCTGGAATGTGCTGGTCAGGGACCTTTACGCAGGGACAATAGATGCCGCTGTCAGGGGAACTCTTCCTTCGGGCACCACCCTCCGGGCGTTGAGGGAGGCGGCAGGTGTGGACCATCTCGAACGTGCCGCACTCCTCGAAGATGGAAAAGGCCGGAGGTTCCTGCTTGCTCCTGTCGGGATCGACGAAGGCTGGACCGTCGTTGACAGGGTGGCGATTGCAAGGAGAGCCAAAGACCTGGCAGGGATCCTCGGTCTTGACGGTGACGTCGCCATCCTCTCGGGCGGGAGGCTCTCCGATGCGGGAAGGCACCCGCGGGTCGACGAGAGCCTTGCGCAGGCCGAGCTCGTCGCACGCCTGACGGGTTTTCCCCACTTCGAGATCCTCATCGAGGACGCGGCAGAGGAATGCTCCGTTATCATCGCCCCCGACGGGATCTCTGGCAACCTCGTCTTCCGGACCCTTGCACTCCTCGGATGCGGGCAGGGACACGGCGCACCTGTCCTCAATATCGACCGTATTTTCATCGATACTTCGCGCGCTTCGCCCGGTTATGCAAATGCAATCCGGCTTGCGGAATTCCTCGTGAAGGGAGAAAAAAAACGGTATTAACTGTTATTTTTCCGGAAAAAAGGATATTATTGAGATTAGAGAGTATTATCACCCTTACAAAGAGTATTTTTCGTAATTATTCATGAGAACTCCGCAAAGCGACAACTACGCCCGATTAGGTCGAAAATCACGAAATCTTTAAATATTTCCTGATACATTTTTTGAATTGAGGTAAAATAAATGGCAGATTTACCTATTGCTGCAGTTGTGAGAATTGCCAAGAAGAATGGTGCTGAGAGGGTCGGGAGCGATGCTGCCGCAGCCCTCGTTGCAAAAGCTGAAGAGTACATTGCAAACCTGACAAAGGAGGCAAACCGCCTCGCCCTCCACGCAGGGAGAAAGACCATCAAGGAAGAGGACGTGGAACTTGCGGCTAAGTCCGCATAAACCTCACCTTTTCCCCGTTCTCACACGGAGATAAAAGAGCAGCAATCAGACAATCAAGGTGGCATCACACTTTTCTCGCGGACCCCGCCCACAGGAGAGTCTTCTCCTGTCGCGACAGATCGGGTATAAAAATATATGCCTTGCATTACTGGATGGCACATGGATTTATCCTGCCGGTAAAGACTATGTTTTGCCCTTATGAGGGCTGGCGGGGGTTTATTAATGGCCATCCATCCAGAGGGAGTGGCGGAAGAGACCAGGTGCGACATCATCCATTCAATCCACGATCTGGGGAAGAAAGGTCAGCCGGCAGTTGACTATCTCCTGCTGGCACTAAAGGATGAGGACAAGCGGGTGAGAATCGCTGCTGCAAACGCCCTGTGCGACGTTGGGGATGCCAGGTGCGTTGATGCATTAATCATCCTCCTATCGGACGGGGACAAGGATATCCGGTTCGTAGCTGCATCGCTCCTCGGGAAGATAGGCGACCCGCGGGCTCGGGAACCGTTATCCCGGGCCTGTGCCGATGAAAACTGCTTTGTCCGGATCATGGCAAAGGAAGCTCTCCACCGAATCCGGTAAACCTGTCCCCGCAGGAAAACCTGCAACCACCGAAGGGGATAAACTTTTTTACCAGGAGGAGTACTCCCACAGTGTGGGGGGATCCCGGATGACGTCATCAGGAAAGATCAATGTTACCTATCCCACCGTCGTGGACCGTGCTTACCAGGAATACAAGAGACACCGGAAGGTGGCCGATATCATGAGTTCCGGGGTCGTGATCATCACGCCCCAGACATCCATGATCGAAGCGGCACGAATAATGGGGGAACGTCGCATAGGAAGCCTTGTCGTTGTCCGTTACGGGACTCCGGTCGCAATCGTCACGGAAAGAGACCTCCTCTCCAAGGTCTTTGCCGCCGACCTTGACCCTGCTGACGTGTCTGTTGAAGATGTCATGTCATTTCCCCTTATCCGCGTCTGTCCCGACATCGAGATTCGGGAGGCTGCCCGCACAATGATCCGGAAGAAAGGCCGGCTGACCGTTTTTGCGTGCGGGGAGTTGTGTGGAATCATCACGGCATCCGACCTCATCCGCGAGATGCCGGATGCAAGGGAGACCTCGATGACGGTCAACGATTTCATGACGAAGGATGTCGTGTACGTCGGCGAAGACGAGAAGATATCCGATGTGGTCCGGATAATGGGGACGGAGAGGATAGGAAGCGTGATCGTCACGACAGGGGGAAATCCTTCCGGCATCTTCACGGAAAGGGATCTCCTCTCGACTCTCATGGCCCGTGGCGCAGCACTCGATGTGCCCGTCGGAGAGGTCGCCCGTTCACCCCTCATCTCGGCACCGGCGGGAATCAGCATCCACAAGGCCGCACGGATCATGGCCGAGAACCATATCAGGAGACTCCTCATCATCAAGAGAAAGAGGATTGCAGGGATCATCACCGCGAGGGACCTCGTCGAGGCATACGCCCTGTAAACCGCCAACGGAAGGAAACCATCTTTTGGGAGAATGACGCGGATTTCCCGGACAGGACCATCTCCCTTTCTCCCTCCGGCCAAAGCCCGGGATACTGAATCCGGAAGGCCCTGCCACCCCGCTGGTGTTATTGTATTAACCATGCAGGTGAGATCTTATCATGCAGGAAGAAAGCGGACTTGAACAGGCAACGTTTGCCGCCGGTTGCTTCTGGGGTGTCGAATCTGCATTCCGGCGCGTGAAGGGTGTGGTCGAAACCGAGGTGGGCTATACCGGCGGGACTGTCCCTGATCCGACGTACGAACAGGTCTGTTCCGGCTCGACCGGCCATGCAGAAGCCGTCAGGATCATTTTCGATCCGCGAATCGTCTCGTATGACCAGCTCCTCGAGGTATTCTGGGAGATCCATGACCCCACACAGGTCAACCGGCAGGGCCCCGATATCGGGACGAACTACCGGTCTGCCATCTTCTACCACAGCGATGATCAGAAACAGAAGGCACTGGCTTCAAGGGACCGGGCCCGGCAATCCCCGCGGCTGAAGGGAAAAGAGATCGCAACCGAAATCGTCCCTGCCGGTCCGTTCTGGAAAGCAGAGGATTATCACCAGCAGTTCTATGAAAAAAGCGGGTGGGGATACGCTGCCCGCCCGAAGTACTGGGAGTAGCTGGCTGCCGGGGCAGGCCATGGAACCTGCATTCAGGGGGGTGGGTCCCTCTTCATGGGACAGACGTTTGCTCCCTCGAGCTGGCCGCCTGCAAAAGCAAACCGTTCCCTGATTGTCGGGGGCAGTCCGTCCTCCGGGATCTCCCGGAAACCGAATTTCTGATAAAAACCGGTGAGGTTGAGGACCGAGTGCATGTAGAGCGTGTCATGCCCGCACGCTTCCACGAGGGCCCCCACCGTCAGGTTCGCATACCCCCTGCCCCTGTGTTCCACGGGAGTGAAGACCGCGTCAACCTCGAGCCCGTCGGGGTGCCTCCGGCACCGTGCAACGGAAACGACCCTTCCGCCCGAAAAGGCTGCAAAAATTCTGTCGGTGACCGGGTCTCCCTTCGTCTGGTGGTAATCGAGCCAGATCTCGTTTGCCAGCGGAAACTCTGCAGAGAGCAGTTCCCTGGCTTCGGGATCCTCCATCCGGATGGCATGTGGCTCTTTCGGGAGGGGGAAGGGGGGTGCTTCTTCACCTGTCCCCTCTACGCGGTAATTCTCTTCCGGGACATGGATCACGAAACGGGCTCCCTTCCCTTCCTGCCCGGTCTCTCCTATCGTCATGCCTGTCACGGCAGTTATCTGGCGACAGATGAAGAGGCCGAGGCCGGCGTGCTTCCCCGAGTCATACTCAAAGATTGCCTCCTTCTTGTCGACCGGGATACCCTTCCCGTCATCCTCGACGAAAAGGTCGAGCCCGGCAGGCACCTCCCGGTAGGAGATGATAACGTTTCTTGTACTCTCTCCATGACGAACCGCGTTTTCCACCAGGTGCAGGAGGACGTCCCGGAAAAGGGGATCCGCAAAGATTTCCAGGCGCTCCGCCCAGGGGCGGACCGAAACATCCCGCGATCCCTTTTGGGGGCGGGCCGACCGGAAGACCTCCTGGACCCTGATCCACTCCGGCGGGGATGCCCCAAGGTTCTGGTATGCCTCTGCAAGCTGTACCTGCCGGAGAAGAGTGGCTGCCTTTTCCAGGATCGCTGCGACGAGAGGCTGGACGGCAACGTCCCTGCACTGGGCCGGGAGCCTGTTTGCAAGCCCCGTCAGTTCGTCTACGGTCCTGTGCAGGTGGTCCGAAGAGATCCGGGAGAGGAGGTGTAACTTCCTGTTTGCTGTCTGGACGGCTTCCTCCGCAATCACCCGCCTTGTAATATCTGCAAACGAGAGTGCCGCCCGGTTTCCCGGCAGGAGAACTGCCGATGCGATGGCCTGGCGGGTCTCCCCTCCGGGAAGGGAGAGCGCCAGTTCCTGCCCGTACACCCTCCCCTCCCTCTCCAATCGCAGCATGAGATCGGCAACGGCTTCCCTGCCGAGGAATGCCGAGAGCTGTTTTCCCGGAACAGATTCGGGCCGGGCTCCAAAAAGGCGTGCTGCGTTCCAGTTTGCTTCCTGGATGACCGTATCACCCGTGATCCCTGCAACGATGACCTGGCCTGCCTCGGAGTTGTCGAAGATCCCCCTGTAGAGTTCTTCACTCCCGCGCAACCTGGACGAGAGGCGGGCGATGAGCCAGCCGATGATAACGAGGACGGTGGCACGGACCGCTGCCTCTGCCGCTGTTCCGCTGATTCCAAAGAATGAGATGACCATGGCAACGTATGCAAGACCGATCCCGAGGGCAAGGAAAGGTCCGGGACGGGGGTACCTGTATGAACCGATCACGACAGGGATATAGAGCAGGTGGGGGAGCACGACGGTGATGCCCAGCAGGAGACCGATACCGTTGAGAACGAGCAGTGCAACCGTCGAGATGACGAGGGCGATGTTCCAGGCCCCTTGCCTGCCCGTAAAAATCTTTTTCACGTGCATACCCGATATCCCTATCCTCCACTGCGCGGTACCCGGGGAGACTGTCTTTTGGCTTCTTTGGCCCTCCCTGGTTCGCACCGCGACAGGCCCGACTCCGGGAGAGTTTAGAATAATAATACTTCTCCGGGAAGAATTATTAGTGGTTATCCTTTTTGTCCCGGGACGGGGGAGCCCTTCCGGACGGGCCGATCGGACAGGGTCTCCATCCTTTCGATGGTATCCGGGTCAAGGGAGATGATGCGGTCCAGGGATACCGGCGTGTAACCCGTGCACTCGCACGAGACGTTTATGGTGCGCCGGGTACCGTTGATGAACGGGTGGGTATCCATCCGATTGTTGTGCGTGTGCCCATGGACAACCCACCCCTTCCACGAGCCCGGAACGTCACATGGATCGTGTACAAGGTAAAACGTGTAACCCCCGTGCGAGATGACGGAATGGTGCCTGGCTCTCAGGTGCGGGGGGTCGTGGTTTCCGCGGATGAATACCTTTCTGCCCCGGAGTGCCCGTATCCAGGGGACGGGGTCTCCCCGCATGCAGAAATCTCCCAGGCAATAGACGGTATCACCCGCTCCGACAACGGAGTTCCAGCGTCGGACGAGGTCACGGTTCATCTCGGAAAGTGACCTGTACGGCCTGTTGCAGTAACCGATAATCCGGGCATGGTTGATGTGGAGGTCAGAGACGAGGAATATCCGTCCACGACTTTTCCTGCGCAGGCCAAAAAATGCAAGGATGGAAGATCCTGCCTTTTTCAGGGTCTCGAACAGGGGAATCACCTCCCGCCGGAAGGGATACCCTCACCCGCCGCATCCGCAGGGCGGGGGTAGGGGACCGGGTCCGGCGTGCAGTTCATTTCTGCTGTTCGGAAAGGAGGGTTCCGGCAATGGCAATATTCTCCTTCTCCAGCTCGTGGATGAGGATGGTGACACGCTCGGGCGGGACACCGAGGACGCGGGATACGGTCCCGGCGATCTCTTCTGCCATTCGTTTCTTCTGCTCGTAACTGCGGCCCCTTGCCATTGTGACGGTGACGATAGGCATACCCGGAATATTGGGGGGCGCACTCCCAAAAACCGTCCGGTCCCTGCATTCCCCAACCCCCGGCCACGCCGGTACCGGCACTTTGCCGGAACACCGCCTTCCCGGTACATTCACTTATCTCACAGGTCGCGGGCACATCCTGAATCGATTGCGGCCCGGCGGACCGCCGCTGCCATCGCACGCGTCACGTCCCGGTCAAGAACTGTCGGCAGGATGTGGTCCCTGTGGGGGTTTTCCACGTAATCGGCGAGTGCGTGGGCTGCCGCAACCTTCATTTCGTCGGATATCCGCGTTGCATATGCATCGAGCGCACCGCGGAAGACACCCGGGAATGCAAGGGCGTTGTTAATCTGGTTCGGGAAATCACTCCTCCCGGTGCCGACGACGGCGGCACCCGCCCTTTTTGCCTCTCCGGGCATAATCTCCGGGACCGGGTTTGCCATGGCAAAGACGATCGGGTCGTCGTTCATCTTTCGCACCATCTCTTCCGTCACGATGCCGGGAGCCGAAACACCGATGAAGACGTCCGCACCTTCCATCGCATCCGCAAGCGTGCCGGTCCTGCCGGAACGGTTGGTCTCGTCGGCGATGATGAACTTGTACTTGTTCCTGTAGAGGCCCTCCCGCGCCCTGTGGATGATTCCCTGCCGGTCACAGACAACGATGTCCTTTACGGACCGGCAGACGTCAGGGTTGTACCCGATACAGCGCAGGAGCCTCGTTATCGCGTACCCTGCAGCCCCCGCACCGCAGATGACGATCCGGAGGTCTTCGAATTGTTTCCCGGTCGCCCTGCAGGCATTCAGGAGGGCTGCGAGGACAACGATTGCAGTCCCGTGCTGGTCGTCGTGCATCACGGGGATGCCGATGTCCTGGAGCGCATCCTCGACCTCGAAACAACGGGGAGCCGCGATATCCTCCAGGTTTATCCCCCCGAAACACGGTGCGATGTTCCTGACCTGGTCGACAAAATCAGTCTGGTACCTCTCGAAACAGATGGGGAACGCATCGATCCCTGCAAACTTCTTGAAAAGGATTGCTTTTCCCTCCATCACGGGTATCGCGGCGTATCCGCCGATGTTGCCAAGGCCGAGGACGGCAGACCCGTCTGTCACGATTGCCACCGAGTTCCCCTTGAGGGTGTACTTGTAGGCAAGGTCACGGTTCTCCTGGATTGCCCGGCACACCCCGGCAACCCCGGGGGTGTAGGCGCGGGAGAGGTCGCGGCGCGTCTCCAGCGGAACCTTGGATCGTATCTCGAGCTTGCCCCGGTGCTCCGCGTGGAGTGCCAGTGCCTCCCTGTATATCTCTTCCCGGTCGGGCTCCATGATCGCTCGTGGACGCAGGGACTCATAAAACCGTCCACCCCGGTACCACCTCTCGTGCCCGGCCATGTCCCGCGCAACCCTGATACCCGGAAAAAACCAACCGGGACAGGTATGCCGGATCGGGTTATCCTTTCCCTCCTCTTCGTGGGAATCCTTGCCACCTGTGCGGGGTGCACGCTCACGTTTAGTGACCTGCACCCGGGCGGGAACGGATCCGCACATGGCTGCGGGTTTGCCACGCATGCCCTCGTGACGCGCGTTATCGATGGTGACACGTTTTCCGTCCGCTACCCCGACGGGAGCGACGATACCGTCCGCATCCTGGGGATCGATACCCCGGAGACTGACGACGCGGGAAACGCGAAAGACGTTTTTCCGGGGATATCGGATCCCTCCTCTCTCACCTCGTGGGG
Source organism: Methanolinea sp. (assembly GCA_029907345.1). Lineage (GTDB taxonomy): Archaea > Halobacteriota > Methanomicrobia > Methanomicrobiales > Methanospirillaceae > Methanolinea_A. The sequence continues at coordinate 16,821 of JARYMB010000010.1, read as the reverse complement.
AAAGAGGGCTTCCTCCTTTTCCCGCGATCTCCTTCTCGGAGAGGAGGTGACGCTTTCCGGTGACTGCAGGGCCGGTACACGGGACCGGTACGGGAGGCTCCTTGCATACGTCACCTCCAAAGGCACAGATGCCGGTTCCCTGCTCCTTGGGGAAGGGTATGCCCGGGTCTACACCGGCGAGGACTTCGGGAGGAAGCAGGAGTACCTGGCACTCCAGCAGGACGCACAGGAGAGGGGAGCAGGTCTCTGGAACACGGCCCGGGTACCGGGAGAGGCCGGGAACGGCCCGGTGCGGATCGCGTACGTGCAGTACGACGCGCCCGGTGACGACAGGGAGAACCTCAACGGGGAATACGTCTCTCTCGTGGCAGAAGAAAGGACTGACCTTGCTGGCTGGACTCTTTGTGAGGGAGACGGGACACTGTATCGCTTTCCACCCCTCACGCTCGAAGCCGGGGACTCCCTTGTTATCCACACGGGATCCGGGGTGCCGGGGGGAGACGACCTTTACTGGAACCAGACATCACCCCTCCTTGGCAACAGTGCAGATTCGGTTGTTCTGAAAGATCCGGCCGGAAAGACGGTCTCGTCGTACATCTGGGGATAGGGGCTCTTCACGGCTTCGCGGGTGACGGCGAAGGTTCCTGCCGTGACCGCCCCTGCCCGTCTGCTGCCGTCCGGCCCGTCCCGTGAACCGCGAGGCTGGCCTGTTCCACCGCAAAGATGACCTCTTCCCACGCCTTTTCGAGGAGACCACGGTAGTAGCCCACGTCGAAGCGGGTGGCCTTCCAGTCCAGTTCCACTGCCCACGTGCGGGCATCTGTAACCACGAACCGCACCTCCATCCCGGGAAAGATGTCGATTTCCTCCGCCCTGCATGCCTCCACGGCCGATGCCTCGGCACAGGCACGGCGGTAGCTGAGGGTGCTGATCCTCCGGGTGACTGCCATTCCTGCCGGATCTGCAGCGGGAAGGGCATCCCGGGCCTCCCTGTAGAGTGCCTGGAGCGGGTCGCGCAGGCCTGCAATATCGCGCAGCGTTGCTGCCGACCCGAGGATCTGCAGCATCCGGTGCTGGACGTCCCTGATGTACGGGGGCGTATCGCCCCTCCGCGCCGCAACACCCCTGAACTTCATGCTTCCGTCCTGCAGCCTGCCGTAGTAACGGTTGTACGCGCCGGTCCCGTCCGCCATGGGGAGAAAGACGATCCAGTCGTAGGTACCCGTAACGGCGTGGAGTCCGGTCTCGCGTTCGACGCGTTCCCTGAGTGCACGGATGTCTCCTCCCCTGACCCACAGGCAGTCCACGATCCCGTGGAGGACGGAAAAACCCATCTCTTCGGCGATGTCGCGCGCCCGGATGAGGACTTCCCGGGCGCTCCCGGTGATAGCCTCGTGCACCTCTATCTGCCCGAACTTGGCGTTGCGGTAGCCCGTGTACCCAAAGCACGTGACGAGCATCCACTTGAGGAGGGCGTCGCGGCCTGCGTACCGGGGGTCGGATGCCTTCAGCTCCTTTGTCCTGCGTCGCATGGTAAGCAGGGGTTCGAGGACATCCGGGAGAAAACCCCTCCTCCCGGGGCAGGTGAGCGTCTCGGGAGAGAGGTTGTCCCGGACGATGAGGGAGGGGTACAGCGAGGTGAAATCGATCTCGAAGACACGGTCATGGATACCGGGGTCTGGCTGGAAGATCATCCCCCCTCGGTCCGCGGCACGGAGCTCGGGGAGGCCCCGCACGCTCTCGGCGTCTGCCTTCCTCCACGGGACCGCAATGCCCCGCCTTTTTGCCTCGTACACCTCGTAGGAGGAGATGAGTGTCCCGGAAGAAAAACGCGATACGAGGTTTGGGGGAAGGCACGAGAGCCGCGACCCGAGGATAATGCCCAAAAGCCCGCTCTCCCTGTAGTGGAAGCTCCCGGTGGTGTCGATCAGCAGCCTCCCGTCAGGGATGAGGGCCCCCGCGCGGAACTCCGTCCTCCCGTAACTCCAGTACGACTTCCGGGAGAGCCGGCGGAACCTGCCCGACCGCGAGAGTCCCGTCCCGATGCCAAGATCGCGTGCCCGTGCAACCATCCGGGGAACCCAGAGGTCGGCATGGGGAAAGAGGATGACGTCAGGATCGGCAGAAGAGAGGACCCCGCCGAGGTCCGAGAGGATTGTCTTCTCGTCCCCGTCCAGCCTCTCCTTTCTCCCGCCTTCTACGAGATCAAAGGCAGGGAGGGGGCCGCTGAAGAAAGGGTTTTTCCCGGGCAGGATCTCTACGACCGAGAGGTCAGGGGAGAAGTCAACAGAGAAACGGGACTCCCCCTCTTCGCTGCAGGGAAAGAAACCCCCTTCTGCCATGAGAGCGAGGTCGGGGCGGGTATCGGCATCGTAGACCTGCGCCTCGTACCGTGTCTGTTCCTCGATCCGGGCTGCAACGTCTTTCCCTGCCCAGACCCGGTAACCCTCGAGAACGCCGTGTATCGTACGGATGGCGCACTCTTCCACGCGGTAGAGGCTCTCCAGGCCCTCCACCAGGTCACGGTGATAGTGAGGATCGGGGAGGTGGAGGAGGAAAGAGGGGGGTGCGGGCAGGGTGACGTGCCGCCCTCCCCTCCCCTTCTCCCAGAACTCCACCCGGCCGCCGCGGGAACACGAGTCAAGGATCCACACGGCCCTCTCCCTCCCCGCACTCCCCTGCCAGCTCCAGAAGGACCGAGAAGAACGCGGCCTCCAGGGGGTCGTCGAACGCATAAAAACACTCGCTCGCGTGTGCACCTGCCATCCTGGCCACGCGCAGGGCACATTCCCGGTCACGACCGGGAAGGGTGCGTGCAGCCCTCTCCCACCGCTCCGTGAGGGCCCTGACCTCCTGCCTGACACTCGAAAAACTCCTCCCCATCTCACACGCCCTCCAGTGTCTGCTGCCCCCGGGGGAGCTTTCCCGGAAAACGGATCTTCCCGCGTCCCCGCGCACGGGGTGCCGGTAGACCGGCCGCGGGGCTTGCAAGGTAGAAGACGCGGTCGGCAAGCCCTGCAATGGCCTCGAAGGAGGGATCGGGAACCGCGGTGTACAGGACGACGAGTGCACCCCGGCCGAGCTGCCGGAGATCCTCTCCCACCTGTTGTGCCACACTCCCTGCCCCGTCGTACAGGGTGGGGTCGTGCTCCACGAAGACGATCGTGTGGTACGATTCACGCAGGATCTGCAGGAGCTGGAACGCCGTGAATGCCCGCCTCACCTCGATGCTGACAGTCCTCCTGTTGATCCCCGAAAGAAGCCGCGAATAGTTCCCGCTCACGAAGAGGAAGAGGAAGCGCGAGAGGACGGGGTTGTCGTTCAAGCCTGCAAGGACCACGTCCTCGGGCGCGACAACGGCAGAGAACGTCCCGCTCCGCAGTGTCACCGAGGGGCCAAGCACTAACTCCATGCCTGCTACACTGGCACGTCCCATGTCATAAGGATGGAGAGCACGCGGGGTGAAAGTGTTCCCGGTAAGTTCAAATGGGGGTAGAATATCTCAATTTTGAAAATATTTTGGTAATTGCGTTCCTATAATCCAGGCAATGGCGGTCGCTCCTCTGCATGATCTGCACCATCACCTCCACTCCCCTCCCGGAAATCAGGGTGAACTTCCTCCCGGACGATGAGTGTCAGGATCACGATGATCAGCCCGAGCAAAAAAGACCCAAAGAACGCAAGGTCGAACCCGGCTGCAAGCACAGGGAGGGTGAGGGTTGCCGGTGCGGACGCGGTGACACCGCGGTGCCGTGCAATGGAGGTGACTCCCTGGATGAAGACGAGGTTGAAGATGGCGATGCCCAGCGTGATGGGTACGTAGCGCTCGAGGCTGGTGAGGCTCGAAACCATGCCCTGGTAACTCCGCGGGACGGCATTCATGATCATGTTCGTGAGGGGCGTGATCAGGAGGCCCATCCCGAGCCCGATGGTGATCAGGCATGCAACGATATACAGGGTCGTCGTATCGACCTTCAGGTGCCACATCATGTAATACCCGGCAAGCAGGATGACCGCCGCACCAATGGAAAGGGGACGCGGGCCGGCACGGCTGTGGAGAAAACCTGACACAATACCGCCGACCATCATACCTGCCGAAAAGGCGGTCAGGATAAGTCCGGATACGGATGGCGGGAACCCCTTGACATACTCGAGGAAAAACGGGAGGAGGTAGTTGATCCCGGCGAAACTGAGAAAGACCAGGGCGAGGACGAGGTTGCTCATGGAGAAATTGCGGCTCAAAAAAAGGCGTAAATCGAGAATGGGGTCATCGGTTGAGATCTCCCTCCGGACGAAGAGAAGAAGGGCTGTCCCGGAGAGTGCAACAGTTGCCACTATGACCGGAGATGTCCATCCCAGTACCGGCCCCTCGGTAACAGAAAAGATGAGGGCTGCAAGGCCACAGAAAACGAGGATTGCACCCCACATATCGAACCGTTTCATCCCGGGAAGCCTGTCCCCCGGCGGGATGACCCGTGCACCGAGCAGGACTGCCAAGACACCAATGGGGACGTTTATGAAAAAGATCCAGTTCCATGAGAGGAACTGGGTCAGCACCCCGCCGACAGAAGGGCCCAGTGCCGTCCCGAGCGCGGCAAGTGTCATGACCGTCCCCATTGCTGCACCCCGCCTCTCCCCCGGGACGTAGACCGAGACCATTGCAGGTGCAATTGCCGTGATCATGGCCCCGCCGATAGCCTGAAAGACCCTGGAACCCACGAGGAGCGGAAAAGAGTGGAAAAGGTCCGGAAGCATCCCGCAGAAGAACGAACCGGCGGAAAAAACCGCAAAACCTGAAAGGAAGACCGACCGGAGACCGATAACATCTGACATCTTACCGAAGACCAGGATGCACCCTGCCATTACGAGCATGTATGCCGTGGCGACCCAGCTGACAGTGCTCGACGATATTCCGAATGCTTCCGATATTGTGGGGAGGGCGATATTGACAATCGTGCCGTCAAGCGATGACATGAAGATTGCAAGCGATATGGAAAAAACGAGGAGGCCAAAAGACGTTTCTTTCTGGGACGATGCGTCCTTCATACCTCAGGATATCATCTGCATTCAGGGTTATTCCTTCCGGATTGCCCGGAAGCATGCAATCGGTCCTTTTCCCACCGGCGGGAGAGGAAGAAAAGATGGGAATGCAGGGAATTATCATCCGGAATCTTTTTTGGTTTGGAGGAAATTAATTTAAAAATTTTTATATAATTACTTCGTTTACCTCTCATGGTATCGCACAGGTGTCACTTATTCATGATCCGGCTGCTCCATGTCGACGACGACAGGGTAATCCTCGAACTTGCCGGGCTTTTCCTGTCACAGGCAGGTGATTTTTCCGTGGACACCGCAACATCGGGGGAATCGGCAATCGAGATGCTCTCCCGGCAGGAGTACGATGCAATCGTCTCAGACTATACCATGCCGGGGTGCAGCGGGCTGGATCTTTTGAAATATGTCAGGGAAAAAGACAAGAATACACCTTTCCTCATTTTTTCCGACCAGAACGACGAGGAGGTTGTGATTGATGCCCTCACCTCCGGCGCTGACTTTTTCCTCCCCAAGGGACTCCACGTAAGATCGCAGTTCATCCAGCTGGAGCATGCCATACGCGAGTCCGTGATGCGCCGTCGCGCAGAAAAAAAGCACGATTACGTCTCCGCGCGGTTAAAGGTCATGGAGGCTGCAATCCGCGGATCCCCCTACCCGCTCTGCTTCTGCGATATCTATGGCAGGATCCGGTTTGCAAACAGGGCAAGTGTGGAGTTATGGGGTTATTCCGATGATACAGAAATCATAGGGAAACATGCGAGTGAGTTCGTCGTCCGGCCGGAGATCGACACCAGGGCAATCCCCGATCTTCTCATGATGAAGGGCTGGTCGGGCCAGGCTGTCGCGCTCCGGAAAGACAGATCAACGTTCGATGCACAGGTCCATGTCAACGTCATCCACGACGATTCGGGTATTCCCCTCGGTTTCATCGCTTCCTTTACAGACATCACCTCGCAGAAAGAGACCCGATCCCGGCTCGAGGCCTACATCAGGGACATGCGTCTTGTCTCGGAAAAGGCAAGTGAACTGGCTGAATTCCCGCTTGATGGAAACATTTATTCTTTCATTGCAGACTCGTTTGCACGCCTTGCGCCGGAAGGATCGGCAGTACTCGTGAGTTCCGTGCAGCCCGGTCCCGCGATCCGCCTCGAATCCGTCAGGGCGGGCGGGGAGATTATCGCAGAGGCAACGCGGATCATCGGGAGACCACTGGTGGGACTTGAATTTGACCTTCCCGCCAGAGAACAGGATCTATCCTTTCCACCGGCATTCGTTGATATCACGGGAGGGATAAAAGAACTCTCGTTTGGCCGGATACCGGCTGAAACCTGCAAAAAACTCGAAGAAACCGGTTCTTTCGGGAGGATCATAGGCTCCGGCCTGGTATGGGGGGGGGAGGACCCATGCGGTTACCGTTCTCCTGCTTCCCCGGGGATCCCACCTTGAAAATACCGATGTCCTCAACCTCTTCACCCTCCACTGCTCAGCCGTTCTCCAGCGGAGAGAGGCAGAACGCATGCTCCGGAACCTGCGGACGGGATAGACTCTTTCAGGACTCGCGGGGAATTTTTCAGTAATTTTTTATACATGAATGCATAAAATTATACATCATTGAATAAATAAGGTGATAGCCCTTGGATTGTTATTTCGGCCATTCCATATCCTCCCGCATAAAGATCCAGTCACTCTATCATTTTCCCGCGCAGGTATTCCCCCCGGGTATTCCGGCCGGGGCCCGTCCCTGGTGGACGGGAAATTCCCCCGGTTCTGTATAGATTCCAGAAGACGTTCAAAACAAAGAGAAGTGAGTTTTCAATGAAATCAAGAGACATTGCAATTGTTGGTATATTGCTGGCCATCGGTGCCATCCTGCGCTACTTCCTGGCCATGCTGCACACGCCGCTGACCCCGAACATGATCATTGCATTCTACTGCCTCGCGATCATCCTCGTCCGGCCCAGGGTGCCCGAGGCACTCGGGATAGGGATCGTTGCGGGGATACTCTCCATGCTCATCTCGAGCTCGATATTCCCCCCGGCGAACCTGATTTCCGAGCCCGTCGGTGCGCTGGTCTGCTTCGGGCTGTATGCCATCCTGAAGGAGAAGGCCGGGACACCCGCAGTCGCGACATTCGTGACCACTCTCGCAAGCGGGTTTTCCTTTGCGGCAGTCGCACTCCTCGCCGTCGCCCCGAAGATACTGGACAAGTACTCGACCGTTTTTGGGTTTGTCGTTGTCTTCGTCCCCATCGTGGTTATCACCGCGTTTTTCAATGCAATCATCGTCCAGATCCTCTACTATCCTGCCACCAGGGTTCTCTCCAGGGGATAGGCAATGATTACGCTCGAGAATGTCAGCTACAGGTACCGGAGAGGCGAGAGGGATGCAGTCTCCGATATCTCGCTTGCCGTTTCACCCGGCGAGTGCCTCATGATCACAGGGCCGTCGGGAGCCGGGAAGACGACCCTGTGCATGGCGGCATCAGGCATCCTCGAGCATGAATTCGAGGGCGAGAAGAGAGGGCGTGTCACGATCCTCGGGAAGGATGTCAGGGAATATCCGGGTTTACCCGGGATTGCGTCCCACGTCAGCGTCGTCTTTGACGATCCAGAGGCACAGCTCATCTTCACCACCGTAGAGGAAGAGATACTCTCTGCACTCGAACGGAGCGGCCTTTCACCCGCCGGGATCGAGCAGAGGCTTGCATCAATCCTCGAAATTACCCGGCTTGCAGCCCTGAAAGACCGGCCGCCCCATGCCCTCTCCGGCGGGCAGAAACAGAGGGTTGCGCTCGCGGCAGCCCTTGCCCTTGGGACGGACATCCTCATCCTCGACGAGCCGACCGCCGAGCTCGACGAGGAGGGAACCGCAAGCATCGTCTCGGTCCTTGGGGATCTCAAGGCACAGGGAAAGACGATACTCCTCACAGAGCACAAGTATTCCCACTTCAGGGATCTCGTGGACCGTCTCGTGGTGATGGAGGGCGGGCGGTTCCGGGCGATCGGGACGCCCTCTGAGCTGATCGCGGACAGGGCTGTCGCCGAGATCGTCATACCCGATTTTTCCGGGATACGTTCGTCGGTCCCCCGTCGGCCACGGGGGTCGGTGGATCCGGTCATCTCCGTTCGTGACCTCGGGTTCCTGTATGGTGATGTCCCGGCCCTGGCAGGGGTCTCGCTCGACGTGTACCCGGGGGAGTTCGTTGCCATCGTCGGTGAGAACGGTTCGGGCAAAACGACCTTAATCAAGCACTTCGTCGGCCTCCTGCATGCAACGAGGGGAAGTGTCACCGTCGACGGAAAGGACGCAAAGGTCACTCCCGTGTCAGAACTGGCACACTCGGTCGGGCTCGTCTTCCAGAACCCTGACCACATGTTCTTTGCGGATACCGTTGCCGGGGAGATCATGTTCGGAATCACGAACCTTGGCATCCCGAACGCCGCAGAAGTCCTCGAGGATGTCCTTATCCGGTGCAGGCTTTCGGGCGCCCGGGACCTCTACCCCCGATGGCTCTCCCGCGGGGAACGCCAGCGCCTTGCGATCGCCTGTGTCCTTGCGATGCAGCCGAAGGTCATCGTCCTCGACGAACCGACAACAGGGCTCGACGGGAAAGAGTCCCGGGAGGTCATGGAGATCCTCAGGCGCCTCCAGGCGGAGGGACGGGCCATCGTGATGGTCACGCATAACCACGGGATGGCTGGAGAATGTGCCGACCGGGTCGTGACCATGAGAGCGGGCAGGATAGTATCAGACACCCGGAACGGAGCGTGAAAGACCATGGGTGAAATCCTCCAGTACATCCACAAGGACGGTCTTTTTCACCGGATGCATCCCGGGACAAAGATTTTCTTCATCCTGGTCATCGGGATAATGGCAATCCTTTCCCTCTCCATCCCGTTCCTCTGCGCACTGCTGGGAGTGGTTCTCGCGATGGCACTCGCGGGACGCATTCTCCGCGAGGTGCTGGACCAGATGAAACTGATCCTGGCAATGAGCGTCATCTTCATCCTCATTGCGCTTGTCACGATGCCGGAAGGAGACGTTCTCTTCCACCTCCTTCCCGGTGGCCTTCTTCCCGTGACGACCGGAGCCCTGGACGCGGGTATCATCCTCACGCTCCGGTTCGCCATCCTCATCATGGCGTTCCAGGTCTTTGTCATCACGACGCAACCGCGGGACCTTGTCAACACCCTGGAGAGGATGCGGGTCCCGATTGAATACAACCTGATGTTCCTGATCGCCCTCCGGTTCATCCCGACCCTCCAGATAGAGGCAAGGAGGATCCATGAAGCCCAGCTCGCCAGGGGGTATTCCACAGGAAAAGGATTTGTCGGGAGGATCAGGAGCGTGGCCCCCGTCATGGTCCCGCTCGTTTCAAACGCCCTCTCCCGGGCAAACATCCTCGGGATTACCATCGACATGCGGGGATACCGGACCCGGAAAAGAACGCCGATCCGCGAGGAACGGCTCACCACGCCGGACAGGGTATTTATCGGGGTGCTCGGCCTCGCCCTCGCAGCGTACATTGCCGCAACGCTCCTGCAGATCCCGGGATAACCGGGGTTTTGAAACAGGCCTTCCTTTCATTATCACCCGTCATAATCTGGTTCTCCCGGTCCTCTCCTCTTCACACTCCAGGGGAAGCATCTATCGGGGAAAACCTCAAACAGATTACCGTATGAAACACGAGATCCGGTACAGGCCCGCATACTCGCTGCTCGTTGTTACCCTCTCCCCCGGCGAGAGCATTGCTGCCGAGGCAGGGTCCATGACGTACATGCAGCCCACCCTCAGTGTCAGGACGCAGAAACGGGAAAAGAGCCTTCTCGGTTCGCTCGGCCTCGCCCTGGTGGGAGGGCAGAGCTTCTTTGTCAACGAGTTCTGCGCCACGACCGCAGCAGGAGAGGCAGGCTTTTCAGCAGCGCCCCTCGGCGATATCGAGACCCTCCAGGTGAGCCCTGGGAAGGGCTACATCCTCCAGAAGTCTGCTTACATCGCTTCTCAGGGAACTGTCGATCTCGATGTGAAATGGGAGGGCTTTTCAAAGGGCCTGTTCGGCCAGGGACTCTTCATGATCAGGGCGACCGGGGAGGGGACCATCTTCATCAATACGTTCGGGGCAATCGACCGGCACACCCTCAAAGAGGGTGAAAGCCTCATCGTCGACAATTTCCACCTCGTCGCATTCAGTGATACCTGCACGTACCAGGTCAGGAAGTTCGGGGGTATCAAGGAGACTCTCCTGGGCGGTGAAGGTTTCGTCACGGAGATCCGGGGGCCCGGAGAGGTTTTCATCCAGACCAAGAACATCAGGGAACTTGCCGACTGGATATGGACAATCATCGAGCCCAGGGTCCAGGCCAGGGCAAGGTAGGAGTCTCTCCGGCCACGGGGGCCCGGTTCGTTCCCCCGGCCCGGTACCTTCGGGCAATACCCCCCTGCCCACCACCCGCTGCAGGGGGCCAGGTCACCGGTATCACGGGACGATTCCCGGCACCCTCCGTAACTTTTTTCTTTCGGTACCGGGCAACTCTCCCTCATGCCCACGTGCAGTGACTGCTTCCTCTACGTCCCGGGAAAGGGTGGAAAGGACGGTGAGTGCCGTATCAACGGTCCCGCTCCGCCGGACAGGGATGCAGAGCGGTGTCCTTCGCGGACGTTCCGTCCCAAACAGTAGGCCTTTTGTTCGCACTCCCGCCCGTCCGTTCAGGAGGGGCCCTGCTGCCTGCCGGTCTCTCTCCGCACCTCTTCCACGGGAGATATGACCAGGACGGAGAGTGTCTCTCCCTCCATCCTGTATTCCGAAAAGACCGAACAGGAAAAACCCTGCGCGGAGAAGATATCGCGGACCCGGGAGGGATCCGAAAGCGAGGAGACGAGGAGGAGGATGCGACCCCCCGGTGCAAGAACCCGCCCCACCTGCGCGGCAAACCTCCTGATGACTGCCGTTCCGTCCTCTCCGCCATCGAGGGCGTACTCGAGCCAGTCGTTTACCCTCTCGTCAGGACGCGTGGGGAGGTACGGGGGGTTGAAGATGACCGTGTCGAAGGGGCCCCTAATCCCGCAAAGGAGATCGGCCCGGACGACATCGGCAACCCCTGCCTGCCTTGACTGCCTGAGGGCATGGGGGTTGATGTCGGTCCCTGTTACTTCCGCACGGGATGCCAGTCCTGCCAAAATGAAACCGCTGCCGCACCCGACCTCGAGCACGCGTTCTCCGGGTGCAACGAGGGCGAGGGCTGCACCGAGGAGGAGGAACGTATCGTCGTCCGGGGGATAGACCTGCCAGTCACTCACGGTACACCCATGTTTGCAATCGTCGCGAAATCCTCGAGGTACAGTTCCTCCGGCCTTGCCGCGAGGATCTCCCCGGGGAGGTTCCTGACCAGGTACTCTGCAAGTCCGCTTTCGAGCATCGACCCCGCACTCTTCAGGGAGTTCCGCACGGTCTTCCTGCGATGCGAAAAGAGTGCCCTGACCACCCGTGCATAGAGATCCCTGTCCCTGATGGGAAAGAGCGGTTCGCGGGGGACGATGTGGAGGACCGTTGACCGGACCCTGGGCCTCGGTGAGAAGGCCTCGGGTGAGACATCAAACACCCTCCCCACGGCACAGTACGTCTGGACCATCACGGAGAGCCTCCCGCACTCCGGGGTCCCTGCCGGTGCAAGCATCCGGTCGGCAAACTCGCTCTGGTACATCAGGACCGCTTCTTCAAAGCCGGTCTCGAGAAGCCGGAACGTGATCTTCGAAGAAGCCGAATAGGGGAGGTTGGAGACAACGACATCGAATCCCGGCAGGGGACACGAGACGGCATCGCCGTGGACGATGACGAGCCGGTCCTCCCCGATTTCGCGGCAGAAACGTATCGAGAGCCTTTCTGCAAGGACAGGATCGATCTCTACTGCAACGACCCGGGCCCCCCGTTCGAGAAGGGCTTCCGTGAGTGCCCCCCGGCCCGGCCCCACCTCGAGGACGGTCCTGCCTTCCACCCTGATGATGCCTGCAATGCGCCCGATTACCTTTCTGTCCACCAGGAAGTGCTGGTCGAATCGTGCACTCATCGGGACGTGAACAGGTGATACTTGACGTTGGGGTCCTGCAGTTCCTCCATCACCCGTGCAATGATCATCTTATCCGGGTGAGGGATCGACTTGATGCGCTGGCTGATATCGGCAAAGCTCTCGAAGGGTTTCTTCTCCCGCTCCCCGAGAATCTCCCACATGAGCTTCTTGCCTATCCCGGGCAGGAGATGGAGCATGTGGAGCTTCGGGCTGATGGAGATTGACTTGTTGAAGAACTGGACGAACTCGCTCTCCTTCTCCTTCACGATCCTCTCCACGGCGAAGGGAAGTTCGAGTTTCGCAGTCTGGGTCAGATCGCTGTAACTGATCCTGCGCTTGACCCTCTCTATCTTCTCCCGCTCCCCGTCACCGATGTACACGTTCTCGTGGATCTGGATATCCGTTGTCTTGGGGACGAGTTCGAGGAGCTTGAACTGAGCAACACCGACAGCCTGGACAAGGGGTTCCCGCTTGAAAACCGGCCGGGGATCGTCCGGATGCCCCTTCATAAGGACATCGAGGACTATAGCGTAGATCTCCTTCTTTTCCGTCTTCATGAGGCCACCTTTTAGAAATGGGCTTTGACCAACTCGATGATGGTGTCCAGTTCCTCGGGCTGGAGCGTGTATTTTTCCTTTGCGTATATCGCCCGCAGCTCGTCCCGGGTCCTTGGCATGATGTTCGCGATGCGGAACGCGATGTCCGGTTTCATCTTCTCGAGTTTCTGCAGTTCGGTGACCAGGAGACGGGACTTCTCGCTCGTTGTCTTTGACAGGAGGTTGGCATGCTCGATACTCTTGCGCAGTTCGTAGGACATCTCCCTGCCTGCCTCTATCCGCTCTGCTTCCACTTTCGAAAGCACCTCGCGGAGCTCGGGGAGAGTGATCCTCTCCTCCCTGATAATTGCCTTTACTTTCATGCCACGCCTCCCCCGGGTATACTCCTGTGGAGTGTTTACCTTTGGGCTTTTAGATGTTGTGGTCTGGCGATAACGATCTTTTCCTTTCCACCATCGCGGATGGACAGGAGCCAGGCCCTGCCCCTCTGGCCGACAACGGTTCCTGTCATGCCATGGAACCGGCGGTGGGGCATTCCCTTCTGGATACTGGGTTCAACAACAACATGAACCTTCTGGCCGATGTCAAACTTCTGGATAAGCGAGGTTACAGGGACGATTCCCTGCCTGCGGATATCCTTCTTGAACTTGTATCGTGTCTTCTTGCGTGGGCCGTTGTGATGTGCCATGTCTTACTCTCCCTCGTTGTTACCCTGGACGTAGACCACGTCCAGCTGGCAAACCCGGGCAGGTCTCCCCAGGATGCCGGAGAGGCTCGGCTGGGTGCGCCCCTGGTCCCCGGAGACGAGTTCCTTGATGTACAAGCCCGCCTCACCGGTGATCTCCAGGATGACCCTGCCGTTCTCCTCTCCCAGGGCACGGATATCGATGACCCGTCGCTCCCGCACGCGGTCGGCACGGCGGTGTGCGACCCGCAGCGGGGTGCGCTGGTTCACTTTTGCCCCTTTAAGGGCTCTGATTGCAGATTGAAGTTCATCCTGTGTGTATGATCCTTCAATCTCGACCAGGATCCTGTATTTTTTATAACCCTTGGCTGATTTAATAATTTCCACATCTTCCCTTTTTCCCCAGCGTTCGATGGAAACAGTCACCTTCCCTCCGGCTTCCCTGTTGATCCCGTCCTCGAGGTCCCGGAGGTCAACGGAACGGATGCGGGGTGCGACGACCTCCATGACGAACGGACGGCCCGATCCGACCATGAGGGCATCGATATCTTCCCTCCCTGCCCCGTGGAGGATGGCATTTTCAGCAGAAAAGAGGCGTATTGACGGCCTCCCGATGATCTCCTCGACCGAATCGGGATACTGTTTCCCCGAAAAACCGCACTTCTCGCACCCCGCCCCCCTGCATGCCCGGCAGTCCCAGTGCGTCTGGGGAATCCCCCTCTCCAGCTTGCAGTAGCGGCCGCAGAAAAAGACGGGGTTGACCTGGACTGCAACGGTCTCCCCCGAAATGTCGAGGATCGCAACGACGTCGGGACCGGACGGGTCGGCGGTCTTTCCCGTCAGGCGTGCAACGGCCTTCCCGACCTCCCGGTTCATCTCGGACTTTAAGGGCTCGGCATGGGTAAGACCAAGATCGCTCCAGACGATCTCCTCGCTCTCCGCAAGAAGGGGCGGGACACGTGTTCCTATGGCAAATTTCTCGAACTCGAGTCCCCGGAGGGCTGTATTCACCCTTTCCGCCCACTCGGGAACGCGCAAGAGGAGCCCCCCGCATATCCAGCAGGCGGCGGGTTCCTCGTAAGGCCTGTTCTCCTGCAGGGAAACCGCGATGCGGAGGGCACGGCCCCTCTCCCTGTTGGAAAGCCCGTGCGAGAGTTTCCCAAAGAACCTGCCAAGGCAGCTGTCACATATCCCGCCGTAGGCAAGGATGCGCGATGCAAGGCCCACTACGTCCATCCTGCCCTCCTGCGGTCGATCTCGTTGAGAAGGACGATGATTGCATGGTCAGCATGCAGTGTCGCCGGCCCGACCGAATACCTCTCCCGCCCCCCGAGGAGTGCCTTTTCTTCGGGGGAAAAATCGAGGTGATCGCTGAGGATATAGTTCTCCGGAATGTTGCCGCATGCCCGGATATCCTCTCCCGCCTCATCGAGGACCACGAAGGGGGCCATGGAAACGAGATCCGCCGGACCGCCCCTCTTCACCTCGACCCCGGGTGAGGATTCCCGGAACTCCGTGCCCGCGGGAATGGCCAGTGCCTTTTTGATCAGGGCACCGGCACTCCTCTCGTCCGGGTTGAGCGAACGCAGGTGGTCACCCAGAAAACGGATGATCTTCTCCGGGCCGGGCGGGCCCCGGAGGAGGAGGTAACACTCGACGTCCCTGCGCAGGCCGTGCGAGAGGAAGAACGCAGAGTTGATGCACCTGCACATGATGTCCATCCTGCCTGCCCCGCCCGGCATGTCCGAGAGGGAGAAATCTCCGGCAGTCCGGGCAAGGTGCCCGATAACGGCGATGCGTATCATGGACGGCTATGTCCCGCCGCCGAACTTCTTCAGCATCCGCTGCATGTTGAACCTTCCCTGGCCGCCCCTGACCCCTTTAAGTGCCCTCTTCATCATCTTGTAGTAGCGCAGGAGCTCGCGTACCTCCTCCGGGGACGCCCCTGCTCCCCTCGCTATCCGCTGGATACGCGAACTGCCGATGACGGAGGGATCGTCCATCTCGGCCGCCGTCATGGAGTCCATGATGATCCGGTAACGCTGCATCTTGGTACTGGTGATATCGTAGGCATCTTCCGGTATCTCCATGTTCCCGAGGGGCAGCATGCTCATGATCTGCTTGAGCGGGCCCATACGCGTGACTGCCTCGAGCTGGTTGTACATGTCGCGGAGGGAGAACTTGCCCCGCAGCATGGCATTGACGTCCACTTCAGCTGCCGCAAGCGTCTCCTCTGCCTTCTCCACGAGGGCTTTCAGGTCACCCATGCCGAGGAGCCGGGAGATGAACCCGTCGGGATCGAACCTCTCGAGGTCATCAATCGTCTCACCGCTCCCGATGAAGACGATCCCTGACCGCGTCTCTGCCACTGCCGAGAGGGCACCTCCCCCCTTGGCAGTCCCGTCCATCTTCGTGATGATGACACCGTCGATGCTGATTGCCTCGTGGAACTTCCGTGCCTGTTCCGCAGCCTGCTGCCCGAGGGCCGCATCGATCACGAGCCACCGGTGCTGTGCCGAGGCAATTGCCTGGATATCGATGATCTCCTGGATGAGGTCGCTCTCGAGGGCATGCCGCCCCTGGGTATCGATGATGATGACCTCTGCCGATCCCATTGCCCGGAGGCCCTCCCTCACGATCTTCAGTGCATCCTTCTCGGCGGGGTTCCCGTAGCACGGGACATGGATCCGGGAACAGAGCGTGTTGAGCTGGTCGAATGCACCCGGCCGGAACGTATCCGCACAGATGATTGCCACGCGCAGCCCCTTGCGCTGGAAGTAACGGGCAAGTTTTGCTGTCGTGGTGGTCTTGCCGCTCCCCTGGAGCCCTGCCATCAGGATGACCTGGGACCCGAGCCTGACTTCTCCGGCAGAACCGACCAGCCTGACAAGTTCCTGGTAGACGATGCGGAGGACGTGTTCCCGGACGGTCATCCCTTTCGGTGGCTGTTCCTCGAGGGCACGTTTCTTGATCGCCTCCGAGAGCTGCATCACGAGCCGGACGTTTACGTCTGCCTGGATGAGAGCCCGCTGCAGGTCCCTGACCAGTTCTTCGACGGCCGCCCGGTCAACGACCGTCTTGCCGGCGAGCTTCTTCAATGCATCCTTCAGCGATGTCCCGAGGCGGTCGAGCATCAGGCACTCACCCCGAGGAGTTCCTCGACGACCCTTGCCGGGGAGAACGGGACGATATCGTCGTATCCCTGCCCCGTACCGAGAAACATGACGGGCTTTCCGATCGTGTGTGCAATGGAGATTGCCGCTCCGCCGCGGGAGTCCATGTCAGCCTTGGTGAGGATCACCGCGTCTGCTCCCACTGTCCTGTCAAACTCGTGTGCCCTGATGACGGCATCGTTTCCTGCCACCGCCTCGTCCACGTACACGATGAGGTCGGGGTTCATCACCCTGCGGATCTTTTCGAGCTGGTTCATCAGGTTTGCCCGGTTGTGGAACCTCCCGGC